>NZ_SNWS01000025.1:0-106131 GCF_004362255.1 Kribbella sp. VKM Ac-2571 | reverse complement strand
GGCCCTCAGGCAGCCATTCCCGCACCGACGGCGGCATCAACATCAACTGATCCACATCGCCACAACGCACATTCACAGCCACACCAAAGTATTTCTCACGGACCCGATCCCACTCCAGAAGACACGCGATTCGTGCGACAGCCTCTGCTCTGCAAACGCTGCCACCGCGACCTGCACGCCGGCCACTGGAACATCCAAATCACCAACGGCACCGTCCAGGTCACCCGCCCCACCTGGGCCACCCCCGCCACGATCCCCCGCAACAGATACCGCCCACCTACAACCACCTCCGGCACAAGCAGACCCGACGCGGCCGGCGCCGGGGCACCCGTACGCGCCTGGCCCAGAGACACCGATCCACCGTGGATCACGCCCGAGGAAACCGCACGCCTCAACCCCTGGGGCGACGCGCACGACAGCGACCGCCTGCGCGACCCTCGGAGTGCCCAAGGCCCAGAGCGCGAAGACGACGGCAACATCGACGACGAGAGCGCAACGGACCCGCGTGGCGAGGCCCGCGATTCACCCGACAACAACGCCGCGGCGTAGCGCGACGTACCAGCACAAGCATCAGACCATGCCTTCGCTCGTGGATCCGGCCTTGCGTCAGCGAACGCGCCGAGTTCAACCGGCTGAACTTCCACCAGTCCCCCGCGTCATGGTCGGATGCGGGCAGGAGGACATGTGGACGTACTGCAGTGGATTGGTGAGCCGGTCATCGAGCGCGGCGTCGTCGAGCGTCGGTTTCAGTTGGTGCTGGGCGTGGATGTTGTCCCGGGCGTCTTGTGGCTACCCGCGCGGTCTGAGCGGCCTCTTCCGCTCGTGCTCATGGGGCATGGTGGCAGCGGTCACAAGAGAGCCGACCGGCAGCAGCGTCTGGCCCGGTGGTTCGCCGGATCGCGGATCGCAGCCGTCGCAATTGATGGTCCGTACCACGGTGACCGGACAACAGAGCCGGTCGACAGTCGGCAGTACCAGGACCGGATGGCGGCGATCGGGGTCGACACGGTCACCGACAGCATGATCGCCGACTGGTGTGGGACCCTGGATGCCATCAGCCAGCTGGAGGTCATCGATGCCGGCTGCGTCGCGTATCTCGGCTTCTCGATGGGCACTCGATTCGGGCTGCCGTTCGTGGCCGAGGCAGGTCCGCGGCTGCGCTGCGCAGTACTCGGCAAGTACGGAATGCGCCAGCCACCCGCCATGCCCGACGAGGTGAACATGGCGCCCCGATTCAGCAGGGACGCTCCCCGGGTCTCCGTGTCACCTCTGCAAAATTCTGCGCGCTGAATCTTGTAAGGGGACAAGTTTGCGCGCTATGGTCCACGGCGGTGCTCGTTCATGGCTCGTATGCCGGTTGTTTGGGTGGACGTGCGCCTGATGAATCACTGGTGCTGAACACTCCAGCCGTCCCGCCCCACGAGGAGAGCTGTCATGCCAGACATCAATCGCCGTAGGTTCCTGCAGTTGGCCGGAGCGTCGGCAGCGTTCGCTGCGATGGCGAACAGTATCGAGCAGGCCGCCGCGATCCCCGCGCATCGCCGGTTCGGCAGTATCCAGGACGTCGAACACATCGTCGTCCTGATGCAGGAGAACCGGTCGTTCGACCACTACTTCGGCAGTCTGAACGGCGTCCGCGGGTTCGGTGACCCGCGACCGGTCACCCTGCCGAGCGGCAAGCCGGTGTGGTACCAGAAAAGTGCCGCCGGCAAGGAGATCCTGCCGTTCCGGCCGGAGGCCGACAACCTCGGGATGCAGTTCATCCAGGATCTCGCGCACAGCTGGTCCGACGCGCACCTGGCGGTGAACAACGGCAAGTACGACCAGTGGATCCCGGCGAAGACGTCGACCACGATGGCGTACCTGACCCGTGAGGACATCCCGTTCCACTACGCGCTCGCGGACAAGTTCACGGTGTGCGACGCGTACCACTGCTCGTTCATGGGCTCCACCGACCCGAACCGTTACTACATGTGGACCGGCTACACGGGCAACGACGGCACGGGCGGCGGCCCGGTCCTCGGCAACGACGAGGCCGGCTACGGGTGGACGACGTACCCGGAACGGCTCGAGCAGGCCGGGGTCTCGTGGAAGATCTACCAGGACATCGGTGACGGCCTCGACGGCGACCACGGGTGGGGCTGGATCGACGACGCATACCGCGGGAACTACGGCGACAACTCGCTGCTGTACTTCAACAAGTACCGCACCGCGCAGCCCGGGAACCCGTTGTACGACAAGGCTCGCACCGGCACGAACGCGAAGGCCGGCGAGAGCCTGTTCGCCCAGCTCACTGCCGATGTGCAGAACAACCGCCTGCCGAAGATCTCGTGGATCGCGGCGCCCGAGGCGTTCACCGAGCACCCGAACTGGCCGGCCAACTACGGCGCCTGGTACATCTCCCAGGTCCTCGACGCGCTCACCGCGAACCCCGAGGTGTGGAGCAAGACCGCGCTGTTCATCACGTACGACGAGAACGACGGCTTCTTCGACCACGTCGTACCGCCGTACCCGCCGATGGATGCCAATCAGGGCCTGTCGACGGTCGACGCGGGCCTCGATCTGTACACCGGGTCGAAGGCCGCGCACGGCGCCTACGGTCTCGGCCAGCGGGTGCCGATGCTCGTGGTGTCGCCGTGGAGCACCGGCGGCTACACCTGCTCCGAGGTGTTCGACCACACGTCGATCATCCGGTTCATGGAGTCCCGTTTCGGCGTCCACGAACCGAACATCTCGCCGTGGCGCCGGGCGATCTGCGGCGACCTGACGTCGGCCTTCGATTTCGGTACGGCGGCGACGCAGCCGGCGACCCTTCCCGACACCAGCGCGTACGAGCCGCCGGACAACAAGCGGCACCCGGACTACGTGCCGACGCCGCCCGCGATCGGCAAGGTTCCGGCGCAGGAACGCGGGCGCCGCCGTACCCGGCCGTTACCCTACGCACCGGTCGTCGACGGGGCCGTTGCCGACAGCAAGTACAGGCTGACGTTCAGCTCCGGGCCGCGGGCGGGCGCGCAGTTCCTGGTCACCTCGGCGAACCGCACCGACGGCCCGTGGACGTACACCACCGAGGCCGGCAAGACCGTCGCCGACAGCTGGAACCCGATCTACTCGGCCGGCGTCACCGACCTCACCGTCCACGGCCCGAACGGCTTCCTCCGCACCTTCAAGGGCAAGCCCGCCACCGGCCTGGAACTCACCGCCGGTGAGAATGCCGCCACCGGCAACGTCGTACTCACGCTCACCTCCGACACCGCCCGCCGCATCACGATCACCAACACGTACGCCGGCACTGCCCAGAATCTCGACCTACCCAAGGGCACCACCACCCGGACCATCACCACCACGAACGGCTGGTACGACGTCTCGATCAGCACCGCCACCGACACGACCTACCTCCGCCGCCTGGCCGGCCATGTAGAAACCGGCACCCCCAGCCTCAGCGACCCCGCCATCAAGACCGTTTGACAGCCGGAGCCGGAGCCCCGATCTACAGGATCGGGGCTTCCGGCTTTGTGTCGGCGGCGGGGTTTGCGTCGTCGACGCGTTCCAGTTCGTCGACGGCGATGCGGCTGGTCCAGCGTTGGTCGGGGTCGGGTTGCGGGATGGAGTCGAGGAGGAGCTTGGTGTACGGGTGGGAGGGCTCGTGCATCACCGTGGAGACCGGGCCGCGTTCGACGATCTGGCCCTTGGTGATGACCATGACCTCGCCGCCGAGGTAGTACACCGTGGACAGGTCGTGGGTGATGAACAGCGTCGTCATCCCGTGCTCGGTCTGGAAGTCGAGCAGGATGTCCAGGAAGTGCTTGCGCACCTGGGCGTCCAGCATCGACACCGGCTCGTCGGCGATGATGAACGACGGGCGCAGCATGTGGACCCGGGCCAGCATGATGCGTTGCCGCTGACCGCCGGACAGCTGGTGCGGGTACCGCCCGAGCACGTTCTCCGGCTCGAGCCGGACGGCGCGCAGCGAGTCCTCGATCAGCTCGAGCCCCTTGGCGCGGGTGTCCGCGAGCTTGAACTTCTTCAGGGCCTTCCAGAGCACGCGATCGACCCGGTAGAACGGATTGAAGATCGCGTACGGATCCTGGAACACGGGTTGTACGTCGCGCCGGTACTCGTCGTACTCGGCCCGGCTCAGTTTGAAGATGTCCTTCCCGCCGTACAGCACGGATCCGGCCGTGGGCTTCTGCAGGCCGAGGACGTTGCGGGCGATCGTGCTCTTCCCGCTGCCGCTCTGACCGACCAGGCTGACGATCTGCGGTGGCGACGCAGCCAGGCTGAAGCTCACGTCGTCCACCGCGGTGATGTAGCCGTCGGCGACCCCGCGGGCGTGGAACCGTTGCTGTACGCCACGAAGTTCGAGCTCCGCCAAATGTTCTCGACCAGGCCTCATGATGCCCTCCGTCCGAGCTTCGGGATCGACTCGATCAGCTGCCGGGTGTAGGCGTCCTGCGGGTCCTTGAAGACCTGCCGTACGTCGCCGACCTCGACGAGCTGTCCCTCGTACATCACCGCGACCCGGTCCACCAGCTGTGCGTGCACGCCCATGTCGTGCGAGATCACCATCAGGGTCACGCCGAAGTCGGTGCGCAGATCCGCGAGCGACTGCAGGATCACCCGCTGGATCGTCACGTCGAGCGCCGTGGTCGGCTCGTCCGCGATCACCAGGTCGGGTTCGAGCGCGACCGCGATGGCCATCAGCACCCGTTGCTTCATCCCGCCGGACAGCTCGTGCGGGTACATCCGGGCCACCCGCGGCTCGAGACCGACCTGTGCGAGCAGCCGCGGGATCATGTCCGACACCGCTTCCTTGCGGTCCGGCGCGTGCTCGACGATCACGTCCTTGAACTGGTCGTACACCCGCATCACCGGGTTCAGCGAGCTCATCGAACCCTGCGGGAGATACGAGAGAGCACTCCACCGCAGTACCCGGAGCTCCTCGCCATGGACCTTCAGCAGGTCCACCGGCGAACGGCCGGCCGGGTGGAACATCACCGAGCCGCCGGTCACCTTGCCCGGCGCCTTCAGGAGCCG
Organism: Kribbella sp. VKM Ac-2571; assembly: GCF_004362255.1. Lineage (NCBI taxonomy): Bacteria > Bacillati > Actinomycetota > Actinomycetes > Propionibacteriales > Kribbellaceae > Kribbella > Kribbella sp. VKM Ac-2571. Next base: position 101,094 of record NZ_SNWS01000025.1, on the reverse strand, counting down.
GAGCAGCGCGACCGCGAGCGTGCTCTTCCCGCTGCCCGACTCCCCCGCGATCCCGAGGATCTCACCGCGGCGTACGTCGAGATCGATCCCGCGGACCGCCTTCACGTCGCCGCGGTTGGTGGAGTAGACGACCTCGAGCCCCTTGATCTCCAAGACAGAGTCACTCACCTGCCACTCCCCTCAGCCGCGGGTTGTAGACCTCTTCCAACCCGATGTTCACCATGTTGAGCGCCGCGAACAGCAGCGTCAGCAACACGATCGGGACCACGAACATCGGCCACGCCCCGAGCGTCAGCGCGCCGGTGGTGATCGCGTTGTAGATGATCTGGCCGAGGTCGACGACACCGCCCGGCCCGAGCCCGATCACCTCCAGGCCGACCAGTCCGAAGATCGCGCCGAGCGCCGAGGACGCGAACCCGACGCCGATGAACGGCAGCAGGTTCGGCAGCAGCTCGGTGACGATGATCTCCAGGTCGCGGGCCTTGCTCACCCGCGCCAGGTCGACGTACGGCCGGGTCCGCAGGCTGAGCACCTGGGAACGGATGGTCTTGGCCGCGAACGGCCACGAGAAGATCGAGATCATCACGCCGACCTGGAACAGACTCACGTTCTTCGCGTACGCCGACAGCGCGATCAGCAGCGGGAACGTCGGGATCACCAGCAGGATCCCGGTGAACGTCGACAGGATGCCGTCGATCCAGCCGCCCTTGTAGCCGGCCACGAACGCCACGATCACGCCCGCGACGGTGGAGATGATGCCCGCGATCGCCCCGATCTGGAGCGAGACCGACAGCGCCTTCATCACCATCGCGAACACGTCCCGGCCGAACTGGTCGGTGCCCAACAGATGCCCGGGTCCGGGCACCAGCCACTTCTCGTACGCCGCCACCTCGATCGGATCCTTGCCGCCCCCGATCGCGTTCACGATCAGCGGGCTGAACAACGCCAGCAGCACCATCACCCCGAGGATGATCAGCCCGGCCGCCAGTCGCCGGCTGTTCCGGATCGTCCGCAGCACCGCGGTCAGAATTCTCATCGTCATCACTTCCAGTACTTGACCCGCGGGTCAAGCAGCGGGAGCAGGAGGTCGAGGAGGAGTACGGCGGTCAGCACCGAGAAGATCGCGATATCGGTGACGCCGAGGATCGTGTTGAAGTCGAGCTGCTGGATCGCGGTGACCAGCGTGGTCCCGAGACCCGGGTAGTTGAACAGCTGCTCGACCAGCACGTTGCCGTTGAAGATGAAGCCGAGCGAGATGCCGAACGCGGTGATCTGCGGCAGGTAGCAGTTCCGCAGCGCGTACCGGGTCAGGATCCGCCAGCCCTTCAGGCCTTTGGCCTCGGCGTACACCAGGTAGTCCTCGCCGAGCACCGGGACCATCAGCATCCGGGTGGACAGGATCCAGCTGAACGTCCCGATGATCACGATCGACAACCCCGGCAGCAGCCCGTACTTGAGCACGCTGCCGATGAACTCCAGCGAGATCCCCGGACTGATGTTGGAGTCGTACGCCGATCTCGCAGGCAGCACGCCCATCGAGTACGCGAAGATGTAGACCAGGATCAGCGCGACGAAGAAGTACGGAACGTGGGAGAGCGCGATCGACAGGTTGGTCGCGATCGCGGAACCGAGCTTCCCGCGCCGCCAGCCCGCGATCGCGCCGAGGAGCACGCCGAGGACCCAGGCCAGCACCGCGGAGATCCCGAGCAGACCGATTGTCCAGGGCAACGATCTGAGGATCACGTCCTGGGCCGGCGTCGGGTAGTTGATCAGGCTCGGCCCGAGATCACCGTGCAGAACGAGTTTGTCCATGTACTTCAGGTACTGGGAGAAAATGTTCCCGGTGAGACCGAACTCCTGCTGGTAGCGGGCGATGAGCTCGGTGCTCGCCTGCTGGTTGTACATGTAGTTCTGCTGCAGCGTCTGGATCAGGGTCTGGACCGGGTCGCCCGGGATCAGGCGGAAGAAGAAGAACGCGATGGTGAGCGCTCCCCAGAGCTCCACGAAGTAGAGCCCGAGCCTACGGATCGCGTACGCCGCCAGTGGATGCCGCGACAGCCAGGCCCGCACCCCCGACGGCGGCGCGGAGTCCTGGCTCTTGTCGACAGCTACCACGGGCGGGGCCTCCGCCGTCACGCCGGTCCCTTCTGGCCGGTGGGCGAGATCTTGCCGAGCACCAGGATGAAGTGCGGCCACCAGTTCAGCGGCACCTCGTACAGGTTGTCGTCGGTCGGCCAGTCCTTCCAGAAGGCGGTGTTGAAGAACTGCGGGTATCCGGTCTGGATCACCGGCAGCAGCGGCAGCTTCTGGAAGTAGATCTCCAAGGCCTGCTTGAGCAGCGGCTTCGCCTCCTCGCTGTCCGGGTCCATCCCGGACAGCTTCTGCGAGATCGCGTCGAACTCCGGGTCCTTGAAGCGCATCTTGTTCTTACCGGCGGCGTTCTTGCCGATCGGCTGTGCCTTGCTGCTCTCCCAGTCGGTGTACAGCTGCTCGGGGTCGATGGCGAACCCGGCCCAGCTCGAGTCGATGTCGTACTCGCCGCGCTGGAACTTCTCGTCGTGCACGCTGCCGGACAGGCTGCGCAGGGTGCAGGGCACCCCGACCTTGGCGAGGTCGGTCTTCAGCACGTTCGCGATGGCGTACTCGGCCTTGTCGACCTGCGCGGGCGTGATGATCTCGAGGTTGATCTCCTTGCCCTTGTAGGTGCGCTTGCCGGCCGCGTTCTTCGGAGCGATCTCATCGAGCAGCTGAGTCGCCTTCTCGAGGCTGTACTCGAACTTGTACTTTCCTGCGAGCTCGTCGTCTTTCCACTTGTCGTTGGTCGGGTAGTCGGCCCACGGGTAGATCGCGGGCGGCACCTTGACGTCCCAGACCGACGTACCGATCTTGTCCCGGTCGAGGCAGTAGTTGATCGCCCAGCGCATCTTCTCCTCGGCCATCACGCCCCGGGCCGGGTCGCAGTTCAGCCACATCACCCGTGGGTTCGGGTCGTGGAACTGCGTCGTGACCAGGTTCGGGTAGCCGGTGTTGGCCAGCTGCGTGGCGTGCTGGGTGTCGATCGAGCCGACGTCGAACTCGGCGCGCTCGAACGCCAGCGATGCCTGGTCGAGCTGCTTCGAGGTGCTCTGGAAGATCACGTACTGCGGCTTGACGTCGAGCTTGTCCTTGTTCCAGTAGTTCGGGTCCTTCTCCCAGACGAACATCTTCTGGTTCCGGATCGCCTGCTTCAGCTTGTACGGGCCGGAGCGGACCGGCGGGTTGTCCTTGTACTTCGTCAGGTCCTGCGACTTCCAGATGTGCTCGGGCATGATGTTGTTCGGCGCGCCCGCGATCGCGGCGATGAAGTTGTAGTGGAACCGCGGCGTCGGCTTCAGGAACTTGACCACCGCTGTCTGCGGATCCGGAACCTCGACCGTCTTGACGAACTCCTTCAGGTCGCCGCCGCCACCGAACAGGTCGGGCCGGTCCTTGAGCGCCATGACCGTGAACTTGAAGTCGTTCGCGCCGAGCGGCTGGCCGTCGTTCCAGTGCGCCTTCGGGTCGAACTTCAGGGTCAGCTCGGTGTGGTCGTCGTTGTACTTGTACTCGGTCGCCAGCCACGGCGTGAGCTTGCCGGTGGCGAAACTGAGGAAGAACAGCGGCTCGGTGGCCAGCTCCACGCCGGCACCGCCCGGAGATCCGTTGGGGATCATCCCGTTGAAGCTGTCGAACACCGTGTACTCGACCTGCCCGACGATCACCGTCTGGTCCCGCGGGACCGGGATGTTGGCCTTGCCGATCTGGATGGACTTGGTGGCGACCGGCTTGTTGCTGTTGGCCGGCTTGTCGGAGTAGGAGCCACCGCCGGAACAGGCGGCCAGGAAGGCGGTCAGCGCGGCGGCACCTCCACCGATCATGCTTCGCCGGGTCAATTGGTACCGGACGACGTCCTCGACATCTTCGTACTGCGGGCGCGGCGCTGGGCCATCGCTGTGGGACTCCGTGTTCATGACGAAGGTCACCTCCGTTGACGTTGCGTGGACTGGCGGATCACCGACCGAGAGGTGCCACGGACTATAAGTAGCGTTGACAACGTTGACAAGAGTTCGTTGCCACGTTGAAGTGAAGACGTCATATCCGCAGCTCAGTGGATATACCAACCTTTGACAACGTTGCTCGCTCTGCGTGACTCCCGTAGGCGGAAACGCTTCCAAACGCAGTTACGCGGCGTGTACTTTCCGGGCCCGCGGCCAGTTCCGGTCAGTCGTAGACGGCGTCGACCAGAAGTTCCACCGAACGGTCCGGTTCGTTGAGAACCGCGCGGATCACATGGCGCCGGTCCCATCGCCCGGCGGCCCACGCGAGCGCCTTCGCCAGGCCGTCGAACGTCGCCGCGTGCGGAGCGCCGTCGGCGTCGACCCACCACGAGACCTCGACGCCGTCGACGGCGAGCTCCTCGTGCTCCCACCACGTCGCCGGCACCTCGGGCACGAGTTCGCGGACGATCGCCGGCACATCGGCCGCCGTACCTTCGCCGTCGATTTTGCCCTCGGCAACTTCCTGGGCGAGCGGTACGTCGAACAGGTCGCTGAGCCCGTCCGCCGCGGCACCGGATCCGATCACGAACCCGCCGAGGTCCTCGCGCTGCACCCACATCGGCCCGTCGACCACGACCGCGCCATCCGCATCGGTGACTCGGGTCCCGCCGCCGGCGTCCAGCACGCGGACATGCACCGGCGCGGCGCCCGGGAACAACGCGAGCGTCCCGAGCCGGTTCCACAGCCGCAGGATCGATGGTTCGTCGACGTCCCGTTCGGGGTCGGCCAGCCGGTCGAGGACCAGACCGAGGCCGTCCGCATCAAGGTCGCCGACATCGCGCACCAGACCAACCGCCGTACGCACCTCGGGATCGAGGCCGGCCGTCCAGGCGGGCGCTTCGTCGAGGAAGGTTGCGAGTACCGGTTCGGCGGCGGGGTCCGCGCGTCCGGCGAGCGGTTCGCCGTCGTCGAGCAGCACGTGCTCACGGATCCACCAGGCGGCGTACGACGGTACGCCGAGCGGCCGGTCGTCCGGTCCGACGACCCGCACCTGGGTGACGAGCGCTCGCCGTAACTCGGGGTCGGATCCCAGGAGCTGCAGTACTTTCGGCCAGCTGTCGTCGGTGATCCAGTCGAGGTCGCGGATCGCTTCGAGCTCGCCGACAGTCGCGCCGTACCGGGATCCGTCGGGTGCGACGTCGTACGCCCAGTCCTCGATGCCGTCGAGGTCCTGGAGGGCTTCGGGGAGGCGGTCGAGGGCCACGTCGGATGCGGCGACGACGCCGAGCGAGGCGAGGACGCCGACGGCCTCCAGCGCGGGCAGGCCGTAGCGGTCGAGGAGGTCGCCGGCGATCGGCGCGACCTCGTCGGCGTCGAGCACTGCTTGCGCGTCGGAACCGGCGACGACCAGGGCGTTCGCGGGAACGAGTTCGCCGTCCGCGTCGCGAAGTACGAGATCGGAGAGCCACCACAGGCCCTCGGCCTGCGTGGGGTCGGCGGCGACCAGGCTCAGGACAGCGTGCGCGATCGCGTCCGGGTCATCGGCTTCCGCGGAATGCTCGACCGCGGCACGGACGGCTCCATCTTCGAGGAGCGAGCGTGGCGTGGCGGGGATCGCGCCGAGGCGTTCGAGAACGGGGTCGACGGCATCCGGGTGTACGACGCGTACGCCGTACGCACCGAACGCGGCGAGCGTGTCGACCGGGATCTCAGGTCCGGGCAGGAGCAGACCGCGGGCGCCGCGGACAAGCCGGCCATCGGCGAGCGGGACCGGGAGGGTACCGAGGGATTCGCGGATCAGTGGGTCGGTGACCATGGTCGAGAGCGCGGCGTAGAGCGTGCGCCACCAGCCGGGCGGTTCCTCTCCCCCTAGCTGATCCACCACCTCGGCCAGTTCAATGCGTCGTACCTGCAGGGCGTCGAGGGCGAGGCGGTCCTCGCGGCGGGCGTGAATCAGACCTGGTACGAGTGGTGCCAGGACCTCGTTGAACGCTTCGTCGGCACCGTCCACGACGACTGCCTCGCTCGGTCGCAGGACGGTTCCGTCGACTGCGGGGAGGATGGGGATGCCTGGTAGTACGCGGAGGATTTCGTCACGGAGCATGCGATCGAGTGCCCCCGCCGGTAGGCCGGTCGGAACCAGGGGCATTACGTCGTCCCGGTGGTCGGCTCGTTGGCGGAGGAGTTCGGCGTACGACGTCGCTGCTTCCTGAACCAGCCGATCCGTCAGCGGGCCCTTTGCCACGTGGCGCCGGGTGGAGTCGAGCGGGAAGGTTGCCAGGAGCAACGCTGGGAGGGAGAACGGTTCGTCGGTCGGGGTGGGTGCGTGGACTACCCGCGGTAGTTCGGTGAGAGGGCTGCGGGGCAGGGCCCAGACGACTGACCAGGTTGGGCGGGTGCGTTCTTCGGTGGGGCGGTCGGCGAGGAGGTGCTCGCGTTCGGCGGTGGTGAACGTGCCGGCGGCGCGGTGGATGTGCCAGCGGTCGGCCGCGTTCTCCAGGATCCGGTGGGTGTCGTCGGTTTCGATCTCGATGCGTCCGAGGCCTGGGAGCGCCAGCAGCAGCGCGTCGTCGGCTTCGGTGAGCAGGCGGCGTACGAGGTCGGCGGCGGCCTCGTCGCGGAGCGGGAGGATGACCGCGGTGTCGTAGCCGGCGGGCGGCTCGCCTTCGGTCGCGAAGGGGAGGCGCAGGACAGGCACTTGACCGTCACGACGCCGCAGCTCGATGTCCAGCGACGCGTTTCCCAGGTCGGCGATCGCCGCGGCGGTGTCAGCCTTCGAGAACCGCACACCCCCAGTCCGCGACAACACCACCGGCTCATCCGTCACCGAGAGAACCGCAGAGAACCCGACCCCGAACCGCCCGACCGAGGAGCCCGCCCGATCAACGCGTTTGGCCGAGGCTCGCAGGGTTGCCAGTGACTCCACGCCCTCTGCGTCGAGCGGGGCGCCGGTGTTGGCTACTACGAGGGTGTTTTCGCGGAACTCGTACAGGACGCGGCCGGGGGTGCCGGCGCGGGTGGCCGCGTCGGCGGCGTTCTGGGCGAGTTCGATTACGAGCCGGTCGACGTACCCGCCGAGAGCAAGCTCCTCCTCGGCGTTCGCGTCCTCCCGGAACCGCACAGGCGCCGCCGCCCACCCGGCCAGCACCCGTTCACGGATCCCTCTGGCCCCGAACACATCCTCAGTCACCGAGGCACCGTACCTCCCAGGTCATCTATCGTGGTGCGGTGATCGCTTCCGGCAGTCGGTACGTCGCGCTCGGCAGCTCGTTCGCGGCCGGGCCGGGGATCCGCCCGATCGTGCACCCGCCCGCCGGTCGCTCGGGCAACAACTACGCGCACCTCGTCGCGGCCGAGCTCGGCCTCGACCTGGTCGACGTCTCGTACTCGGGCGCGACCACCGCGCACGTGCTCGACACTCCGCAGGACGAGGCGCCGCCGCAGCTCGACGCGCTGACACCGCAGACCGCTCTCGTGACGATCACGGTCGGCGGCAACGACCTCGAGTACGTCGGAACATTCCTCCGCGGGAGTTTCCTGAACAGTGTCGCGAAACCGGCGACGATCCTCGGCCGCCGGGTGGCGAACCGGATCCGCGCACGGGTCAGCTACCTCAAGGACGACGCGTCCTACCAGACGGTCACGGACGCGCTGACCACTGTGGTCGAGACGGCCAGAGAGCGCTCCCCGGAGGCGCGCATCCTGCTGGTCGACTACCTCAGTCTGGTCGGACCGGCGACCCGGCCGCGCCTCGACGTACCGCTCAACGAGGAACAGCTGCCGAGCATCGGGCTGATGGCCGACGGTCTCGCGGCGGCTTTCGCGAAGGCGGCCGCCGCGTCCGGGGCCGAGCTGGTCGCCGCGTCGGCGGCGAGCCGGGACCACGCGATCGGATCCGCCGAGCCGTGGACCACCGGGTTCACGCTGCGGCCGTCCTATCTGGGCGGCCACGTCTCGTACCACCCGAACGCGGCCGGTATGCGCGCCGTCGCCGACCTGGTTCTCGAAACGCTCCGCACATGAAGGTGCGCGAGGCAACCATCTCGGATGTCGACGCCGCCGTCACCACCTTGACCCGCGCGTTGGCCGACTACCCGATGAGCCGCGCGTGCTTCGACCCGGACGGCTACCTCGATCGACTCACGGCGTACCACCGCTTGTTCCTGAGCGGTGTCGGGCTGCCCCACGGCCGCGTCTGGGTCACCGACGACGTGAGTGCGGTGGCCGTCTGGCTCCCGCCCGATCTGCCGGCCGACGCGTTCGCGCCGCACACGGCCGCGTTCCAGGAGATCGCCGGATCCCGGTGGCCGGTGACGACGGAGTACGGCCAGGCGATCGCGCTCTTCCATCCTCGCGACCCTGCCTGGCTGCTCGCTCTCGCCGCCGTCGACCCGGACCACCAGCGCCAGGGCCTCGGCCGCGCGGTCATCACCCCCGGTCTCGCGACCGCGGACGCCGCACACTCCCCCGCCTTCGTGGAAACCCAGGACCCGGCGAACGTCAGCTTCTACGAGTCACTCGGCTTCACCGTCATCGCCGAACTCGAACTCCCCCACAACGGCCCCATGCACTATGCCCTGTACCGCGCCCCGCATTAGGCCGGGGTGTGGACGTACGGCGTTGTGGTGGTGACTGCGAGGAAGCCGAGACGCTGGAGGATCGGGGAGCTGTCGTCGGAGGCGTCGACGTGCAGGTACTTGTAGCCGAGCTCGACCGCCCGCGCCGCGCGGATCGCGACCAGCGCCTTGTAGATGCCCTTGCCGCGCCACTCGGCGAGCGTCGAACCGCCCCAGAGACCGGTGAACTCGGTGCCCTTCTTGTACACGGCCCACGCGGCGGAGACCACCTGACCGTCGGCCTCGGCGACGTAGACGTCGGTGCCGCCCGCGTGCCGGCGTACCAGGTCGTCGGTAAGCCAGGACCAGTCCTCACCCCAGACCGTCGACTCCATCGCGGCGATGCGTTCGAAGTCCGCGCGCTCGCTCACCAGCCGGATCGTGACGCCGTCGACAACGTCGCGGCCCTGCAGGCGCTCTGCAATGGAGGCGCTCTCGGCGACGAGTACGGTCTCCTGCTCCTCGGGCTCGAACCCGGCGGCCTTCAGCCGGTCCGGGAGGTCGGCGGGCAGGTCGTGTCCGCGCAGCTTCCACTCGACGGCCTGTCCCTTGGCGGCGAAGTGGTCGCGCTGCCGGGCGATCAGGGCGTCAATCTCCGCGCCGTCGAGACCATCGAGAGAGCGGTAACTCACGAAGCCGCGGCTCGGGTACTCGACACGGATCACCGGCCCGTCGGTGCTCGTCGGCACGTCCGCGGTCTCGCTGCTCCCCCGCAGCTGGTCGTCGTACGCCGCGAGCAAGTCTTTCTTCAAGGCATCAGTCACGGGAGGACTCTGGCACGAGTCACCCAGATCCGCCTCACATTTCGTCGTACTGAAAGCTTCCGTTCGCGCCGCCCGCGGCCGGCGGGTTCGCTCAGTCCGCGCTTGTTGTCACGCTCGGCGTTGGCGAAGTGGCTCAGCGACACCATCAGGTTCAGCGGTTCCATCGGTCCGTCCTCCGGTCTCTCGGTGCTTACACGGGGACGTCGGATCTGATCGGCCGAACTTGACATGCGGCAGCTAGGAATCTTTCTCGGTGACGAGCACGAGTCGCCGGAGCAGGCTGTCGAGGCTGGTCCGGTCGGCTGCGGGCAGGTGCTGGATCAGTTCCTCCTCGACCCGCAGGATGTCGCCGATGCCGCGCTCCCAGACAGCGCTGCCCGAGCGGGTCAGCGTCGCGACGACCTTGCGACGGTCGTCGCGGTCATGAGTGCGTTCGACGTACCCGCGGCTCTCGAGGGCGTCCAGCCGATTGGTCAGCGCGGCCGGCGACATCCCGAGCTGCTTGGCGAGCTCGCCGGGTGTCGCGCGGTACGGCGTGCCGCCGCGGCGCAGCATGTGGAGCGTCTTGAACTCCCACGGTTGCAGCCCGTACGCCGCCAGCACGGCTTCCCGCCGGCGCTCGAGGTACCGCGTCAGCACCTGGAGCCGGACGGTGATGCCTTCGACGTCCCGATCGAGATCGTCGAGCTGCTCGGCCCAGAGGTCGACGTGGGCATCCACGGAATCTTTCACCCGACCAACATTTCAGCCACTGAAGGTTAGTTGTCAAATATTTCGATGTCGAAATACCGTGGTGCGCATGAGCCAACTCACAGCCACCGATGTCGTCACCGCCGCCGCCCACCTGATGCGTGCCGGCCAGTGGACCGCCGCGACCGACCTGCTGACCGCCGCCACCAGCGACTATCCCGCCGAGCGCGCGGTACTCGCGCTCGCCCGGGCCGAGGTCGCGGTCGACCAGGACTTCGGCCACCCGACCGACCACGCTTCGGCCGCACTGGCGGCCGTCCATGACGATTCGTGGGATCTCGCCATGCTGACGTTCCGCCAGGACTACTCCACGGCCCTGTTCCAGGCGGCTGATCGAGACGACCTGCGAGGCCGCGCTAGCACGCTCATCGAGCAGGCTCCCGACGACGCTCGGCGGGGCTGGGCGAACTTCTGGGCAGGTGCGATGACGGACAACGTGTACGAGCAGCCGGCCGAGGCGTGCAACCACTACGAGGTCGCGCTGGAGCTCGGCGAGAAGTGCGACGACGAATTGCTGATGGCGCAGGCGCTCCGCCATCTCGGGTACCACGCCCACTCCGCCGGCGATCTGACCCTCGCGCGGACGCAGTGGGAGCGATCGACCGAGCTGTTCCAGAAGGTCGGCCACCTACGTCCCACCCTCGCGCAGCAAGCGCTGCTCGCCCTGCTGCTGCGTGACGAGGGTGACGTCAAGGGATCACAGGCCCTCGCGACCGAGGTCAACCGATGGGCCCGTCAACTGGGCGTCCCGTTCATCGTCCAGCAGACCGCCGAACTCCTAGCCTGAGCGGTACGGCGAACTCAGCCGGGACGCCGGCGCCGAACGCGACATGGTCGGGCGGGCGATCCGGCGGGACGAGCCCCACCGAGCGCAAGAGACTGTCGGCGTCGAGGGACGTGAGGGTTGCGCTGTGCAGGATCCAGGGCGGGTGGTGGTTCGGGAGGTACCAGGTGCGGCCGGCGCGACGCACGTGCAGGCCCCAGCGTGCGGTGAGGAAGTCCTCTAGTGGCCCGATCGGCAGCCGATCGCCCAGGTCTACGCCGACGAGGGCATGAGCTCCGGAGCCACGGACGGTCGACGTGTAGGCGTGGTGGTTGCCGTGGCGTTCGTGGCGCATCCGCGCCCAGCGGTACGGCAACCCGAAGATCGTGCGTGCGGCCGCCACTACGGCCAGCCGGTTCGCGTCGAGGCTCAGGAAAACGACACCACGCCGGCCCGTCTCGTCCACGGAGTACAAGCGGATGTTCATCTCCAGGAACGACCCGAGGTACGGGACGGCCGGGCCGTACGGGAGTCCGGTGCCGACCATGCGGAACGGCACCAGACCAACGTACGTCCGGCCGTCGAAGGTGTCCGGACGGGTGCCCCTCGGGAAGAAGTGCGCCACATCCTCCGGCGCGAAAGCCCAATGAACGAAGGTCAGATCCAGCCACCGCTGCCGCAGGATCCGCGGCCGCGGCAGGTCAGGCGCCGCCGGCCAACTCATGAGATCGAGCGTAGCCGTAGCGGTCACGCGGTGTCCGCTACCGGTTCTAGTCTCGGTGCCATGGAGTTTCGAGCAGAGGTGCCGCAGGCGGAGTTGGACGAGCTGCAGCGACGGCTGGAGGCGGCCAGATGGCCGGATCAGTTGCCTGATGCCGGTTCGGCGTACGGCGTCGAACTCGGGCGGCTGCGGGAAGTGGCAGAGTACTGGCGGTCGGCGTACGACTGGCGACGGTTCGAACGACGGTTGAACGCGTATCCGCAGTATGTGACCGAGATCGACGGGCAGCGGGTGCACTACCTCCACGTCGGGTCCTCGGGTACGCCGCTGCTGCTCCTCCACGGGTGGCCTGGCGCCGCGTCCGACTACCTCGACGTGATCGACGCGCTGGCCCAGGACTTCACCCTGGTGGTGCCGACAATGCCCGGCTTCGGGTTCAGCGGAGTGACCGGCGCGTCCGGGTGGGGCGTGGAGCGGATCGCGCGGGCGTGGGTGACGTTGATGGAGCAGTTGGGATACCAGCGGTACGGCGTCCACGGGTACGACTGGGGAGCGCGGATCGGGCCCGCGCTGGCGCGGCTCGTGCCCGAGCGGGTGATCGGGCTGCATCTCGACGGGTACGTCGCGTTCCCTCAGGGCGAGGAGCTGAGCGAGGCGGAGCAGCAGCGGTTGAGCGGGCTCGACCGCTGGCGGAACGAGCGGTCCGGGTACGCCGCGATCCAGGGAACGCGCCCGCAGACGCTCGCGTACGCGTTGGTCGACTCCCCGATCGGGCAACTCGCATGGAACCTGGAATGGTACGACGACTACGGCCACCGAGAAGGGGCCGTCAGCAACGACCAGATCCTCGACAGCGTGACCCTGACGTGGTTGACGAGTACTGCGGGTTCGCAGGCCAGGCTCTACCGGGAGGCGCAGTCCTCCTGGGGCGCGCAGGTCGACCACTGCGCCGTCCCGACCGGGCTCGCCGTGTTCCCGAACGACAGCACGGTGCGCAAGCTCGTCGAGCGGGAGTTCGACGTCGTGCACTACACCGAATTCGACCGCGGCGGCCACTTCGCCGCCCTGGAGGTCCCCGACCTGGTGGTCGAGGACCTCCGGAACTTCTTCGCCAAGCTCTCCTAGGAGGAGAAGGCGGCGTCGAACGACGCGGTCGGCGGGTCGAAGGCGAGCGAACGGACGAACTGCAGGGCTTCGGCGGCGCCGACCAGGCGGTCCATCCCCGCGTCCTCCCACTCGACCGAGATCGGCCCGTCGTACCCGATCGAGTTGAGCATCCGGAAACACGCCTCCCACGGGACGTCCCCGTGCCCGGTCGAGACGAAGTCCCAGCCGCGGCGCGGGTCGCCCCAGGCGAGGTGCGAACCCATCCGGCCGTTCCGCCCGTTGCCGACCTGACGCTTCGCGTCCTTGCAGTCGACGTGGTAGATCCGGTCCTTGAAGTCCCACAGGAACCCGACCGGGTCGAGGTCCTGCCAGACGAAGTGCGACGGGTCCCAGTTCAGCCCGAACGCCTCCCGGTGCCCGATCGCCTCCAGCGTCGCGGTCGTCGACCAGTAGTCGTACGCGATCTCCGACGGGTGCACCTCGTGCGCGAAACGCACACCCACCTCGTCGAAGACGTCGAGGATCGGGTTCCACCGGTCCGCGAAGTCCTGGTAGCCGGCCTCGATCATCGCCGGCGGCACCGGCGGGAACATCGCGACCGTCTTCCAGATCGACGACCCGGTGAACCCGACCACCACGTCCACGCCGAGCGCCCGCGCCGCCCGCGCGGTCGTCTTCATCTCCTCGGCCGCCCGCTGCCGGACGCCTTCGGGATCGCCGTCGCCCCAGATGTGCGCGGGCAGGATCGCCTGGTGCCGCTGGTCGATCGGGTCGTCGCAGACCGCCTGCCCGAGCAGGTGGTTGGAGATCGTCCACACCTTCAGGTTGTGCTTCTCGAGGATGTCCAGCCGGTCCCGGACGTACGCCGGGTCCTCGGCGGCACGTCGTACGTCGAGATGGTCGCCCCAGCAGGCGATCTCCAGCCCCTCGTATCCCCACGAGGACGCCAGCCGGGCCACCTCCTCGAACGGCAGATCGGCCCACTGGCCGGTGAACAAGGTGATCGGTCGTGCCATGTCGTCTACTCCCTACCGGACACCGAGCAGGTGCTCCATCGCCAACTGGTCCAGCCTTTCGAACCCGAGACCGCGCTCGGCCAGCGCGTCCCGGTCGTACGTCGCGTTGCGGAGGTCGTCCAGCGACTCTCCTTGGCCCAACGTGGGCTCGGAAAGCTCCGCGACACGTGCGGCGGCGAGTGCCTCCGCGACCTCGGGGTCGGCGCGGAACGCCTGCACCTTGTCGCGCAGGATCAGGTAGTTCCGCATGCAGCCACGCGCGGTCTCCCAGACGCCTTCCTCGTCCTCGGTCCGCGGCGGCTTGTAGTCGAAGTGGATATGCCCGTCGTACGCCGGGTAGCTCCCGGAGCCCTGCAGCACGTCGACGGTCCAGAACGCCTCGCGCAGGTTCCCGGCGCCGAACCGCAGGTCCTGGTCGAACCGCGGACCGTGCTGCCCATTGAGGTCGATGTGGTACAGCTTCCCGTGCCACAAGGCCTGCGCGATCCCGTGCGCGTAGTTCAGCGACGCCATCTGCTCGTGCCCGACCTCGGGGTTGATCCCGACCAGCTCGGGGTCGGCGAGATCGTTGATGAAGGCAATCGCGTGCCCGATCGACGGCAGCAGGATGTCACCGCGCGGCTCGTTGGGCTTGGGCTCGATCGCGAACCGGATGTTGTAGCCCTGCTCGCGCACGTACGCGCACAGCAGGTCCATCGACTCCTTGTAGCGGTCGAGCGCGGCCCGCACGTCCTTCGAGCCGCCGGACTCGGCGCCTTCACGGCCGCCCCACAGCACGTACGTCGTGGCGCCCAGCTCGGCCGCCAGGTCGACGTTGCGGAGCACCTTCGCCAGCGCGTACCGCCGCACCTGGCGATCGTTGGCGGTCAGGCCGCCGTCCTTGAACACCGGGTGGGCGAACAGGTTCGTGGTCATCATCTCGACGGCCATGCCGTTCTCGGCCAGCGCCTTGGAGAACCGCTCCAGCACCTGTCCGCGGGTGGAGTCGTCGGGTACGACGTCGTCGTCGTGGAACGTGACCGCCGCGGCGCCCAGTTCGGCGAGCTTCTCGACCGCGTGCACCGGGTCCATCTTCGGGCGGACCGCCGTACCGAAGACGTCGACGCCTTCCCAGCCGACGGTCCACAGGCCGAAGGAGAACTTGTCGTCCTTGGTCGGGGTGTAGTCGTTCATTCTGGAATCTCCTGCCATTGTCGTGACGTCGAACTGGTTTCGACCGCAGCCAGCACCCGCTGGACCTGCAGCCCGTCGGCGAACGACGGTGCTGGATCGGCGCCTTCGGCGATCGCGGTGACCAGGTCGACGACCTGATGGGTGAACCCGTGCTCGTAGCCGAGCAGGTGGCCGGGTGGCCACCACGCCGCGACGTACGGGTGGTCGGGTTCGGTGGCGAGGATGCGGCGGAAACCTGCCGTCCTCGAGTCTTCGGTAGCGTCGTAGAAGTGCAGGAGGTTCATGTCCTCGAAGTCGAACGCCAGACTGCCGAGGCTTCCGTTGATCTCGATCCGGATCGCGTTCTTCCGGCCGGTGGCGAAGCGGGTCGCCTCGAAGACGCCGAGCGCGCCGGAGCGGAAGGTGGCCAGGAACACGGCCGCGTCGTCGACTGTGACGGGTCCGCGTTCGGTGCCCGCCGTACCGGCCAGGCCCGAGTGCTCCGCGGCGACCGGGCGCTCCTTCACGAACGTCTCGAGCCGCGCGCTGACCTCGCCGATCGTGTCACCGGTGATGTACTGCGTCATGTCGACGATGTGCGCGCCGATGTCACCGAGCGCACCCGAGCCGGCCTTCTCCTTGTCCAGCCGCCACGACAGCGGCGCCTCCGGATCGGCGATCCAGTCCTGCAGGTACTGCGCCCGGACGTGCCGGATCGTGCCGAGCTTGCCTTCGGCAACGAGCTGGCGGGCCAGCCCGATGGCCGGCACCCGGCGGTAGGTGAACCCGACCATCGACCTGATCCCCTTGGCCTTGGCCGCCTCGGCGGCCGCGGTCATCGCCTCGGCCTCCTCGACGGTGTTGGCCAGCGGCTTCTCGCACAGCACGTGTTTGCCGGCCTCCAGGGCTGCGATCGCGATCTCGGCGTGACTGTCGCCCGGCGTGCACACGTCGACCAGCTGGATGTCGTCGCGACCGAGCAGCTTGCGCCAGTCGGTCTCGGTCTCCTTCCAGCCGAGTTTCGTCGCGGCCGCCCGAACAGCCTCGGCGTTGCGGCCGCAGAGCACGTTCATGGCCGGGTCCAGCGGCAGGTCGAAGAAGCGCGGCGCGCTCCGCCAGGCCTGTGAATGCGCCGCCCCCATGAACGCGTAGCCGATCAGGCCGATGCCCAGGTTCTCCATGACTCTCCTAGCTCTCGAATGCGGTGGGCAAGTACTGGTCTACGTTGTCCTTCGTCACCACCGGTGCATAAAGCTGCACCGTGCGCGGCACCTCGACCTCCACCAGGTCGCCGAGGGCCTTCTTCTGCACCAGCAGCCGGGCCAGCCGGACGCCGTCGGCACCCTGCGTGGACGGGTAGATGACGGTGGCCTTGAGCAACGAGTTGCCGGACTTGATGTCCCGCATCACGTTCGCCGAGCCGGCCCCGCCGACCACGAAGAACTCCTTACGGCCGGAGTTCTTGATCGCGGCCATCACGCCGACGCCCTGGTCGTCGTCGTGGTTCCAGATCGCGTCGATCTTCGGGGCCGCCTGCAACAGGTTGGTCGCGGCCTCCTCGCCGGACTCGACCGTGAACTTGGCCGCCACCCGGTTGCTGACCTTCAGGCCGCAGTCGGCCAGCGCCTCCTTGAAGCCCTTGCTGCGGTCCTGAGTCAACGGCAGCGAGTCGATCCCGGCGATCTCCGCGACCACCGCGTCCTTCTTGCCCTTCAGCTGCTGGCAGATGTACGTGCCGGCCGACACGCCCATCCCGTGGTTGTCGCCGAGCACCGTCGTACGGGCGGCGAACGGGCTGTCGAACTCGCGGTCGACGTTCACGACCGTGATACCGGCCTGCATCGCCTTCGTCGCGACCGGGGTGAGCGCGGCCCCGTCGTAGGGCAGCAGGACGATGGCGTCGACCTTCTGGTTGATGAAGGTCTCGACCTGGCTGATCTGCTGGTTCACGTCGTTGGTGCCTTCGGCGACGACCAGCTCGACGTCGGAGTACTTCTTCGCCTCGGCCTGGGTGGCCTTGGTGATCGCGCCCATCCAGCCGTGGTCGGCGGCCGGCGCGGAGAACCCGATCTTGACCTTCTTGCCGGGCTCGTCGTTCTTCACGGCGGCCTGGTTCGCCGGTGGATTGCCGGCCTTCTCCTCGGCCTTCGGGGTGTTGCTGGTGCAGGCAGCCAGCGCGAACACACTCAGCCCTGCGATCACCAGGGTACGGGCGGAACTTCGGGACATCGTTGTCCTCCTTCTACGATCCGGTGGAACGACGCGCCAGCCGTTGCTGGAGGAGGACGGCGATCACGATGATCGCGCCCTTCGCCACCGACTGGGCGGAGATGCTCAGGTTGTTGAGGGTGAAGACGTTGTTCAACGTCGTGAAGATCAGTACGCCGAACACGGTGCCGCCGATCGTGCCGCGGCCACCGGACAGCAGCGTGCCGCCGATCACCACCGCCGCGATCGCATCGAGTTCGTACAACTGACCGTGGGTAGAGCTCCCCGTTGTCGTCCGCGCCATCAGCATCACCGCGGCGATCCCGCAGCACAGCCCGGCCAGGACGTACAGCGCGACGGTGTGCCGCTGGACCTTGATACCTGCCAGGCGGGCGGCTTCGGCGTTCCCGCCGACGGCGAAGGTCCGGCGTCCGAAGGTGGTCCGGTTCAGCAGCACCCAGCCGGCCGCGGCGACCAGCAGGAAGATCCAGATCAGCACCGGCACGCCGATCAGCGAGCCGCCGAAGAAGTCGGTGAACGAGTTGACCGTGATGATCTGGGTCTTCCGGTCGGAGATGATCTCGGCCAGGCCGCGCGCCGACGCCAGCATCGCCAGCGTCGCGACGAACGGCACGATCTTGCCGTAGGCAACCAGCAGGCCGTTGACCAGGCCGCAGGCGGCGCCGACCACGAGCGCTGTGGTGACCATGAAGATCCAGTGGTAGTCGGCGGCCAGCTGCTGGGTCGCCAGCGTGGTCGCCCAGACCGACGCCAGCGCGACCATCGCGCCGACGCTCAGGTCGATCCCGCCGCCGGTGATGACGAACGTCATCCCGACACTGACCACCCCGATGACCGCGGCCAGCCGCAGGATGGTCAGCACGTTCGCACCGGTCGCGAACGTGTCGCCCGCGGTCGCGACGCCGACGACGCACAGCAGAACCAGCGCGACGACGAGCCCGAGGTTGCGGCCGAAGCCCGACCTCAGCAGGTCCCTCGACGACCGTGGCGTTGCGGGCTGGGTGACCGTGTCCTGTTTCGACGGTGTCGTGCCACCCTCTTCCGTCGTGCCACCTTCCCTTGTGTTGGCCTCACTCATCACCTCGCCCTCCCTTTCATCAGGCCGAGCCCTCCATGACCAGGTCGAGGACCTGGTGCTCGTCGATCTCTTGCGCGGGCCCCACGTGGACGGCACGCCCCTCCCGCAGTACGACGACCCGGTCGGACAGACCGAGCACTTCCGGAACTTCGCTGGAGACCAGCACGATCGCGACCCCGTTGGACGCCAGCTCCCTGATGAGCGCGTAGATCTCCGAACGCGCCCCTACGTCGACACCTCTCGTCGGCTCGTCGAGCAGCAGCACCCGGCAGTCCCGGAGCAACCAGCGCGCGAGCACCACCTTCTGCTGATTGCCACCCGACAGGTTGCGCACCGGGTGATCCACGCCCGGCGGCCGCACATCCAGCGCCAGGGCCAGCTTCGCGGCCGCTTCCCGCTCGGCCCGGTTGTTCAGGAATCCGATGCTCGCGAACCGACCCAGCGTCGACACGGTGATGTTCTTGAACACCGCCTCGTCGAGCAGCAGCGCCTGGCTCTTCCGTTCCTCCGGTGCGAGTCCGACACCGGCCTTGACCGCATCCTGCACCCGGCCGGGCCGCAGTACGGCACCCTCGACCCGGACGAATCCGGTCGCCGCGCGTCGCGCGCCGTACACGGTTTCCAGTACTTCGGAACGCCCGGAGCCGACCAGCCCGGCCAGGCCCAGGATCTCGCCGGCGCGAACGTCGAACCCGATCCCGGCGAACTCACCGGGCCGGCTCAGATCGGCGACCTCGAGGACGACGGGGGCGGTGTCCGCGACCTCGTTGCGGGGCGGGAACACGTACTCGATCGAGCGCCCGGTCATCAACTGGATGAGTTCCCTGGTCGGCGTCTCGCGGGCGTCGAGGCCGGTCGCCACGGTCGCGCCGTCCTTGAGCACCGTGACCCGGTCGCCGATCTCGCGGATCTCCTCGAGCCGGTGCGAGATGTAGACGACCGCGACACCGCTGTCGGTCAAGCTGCGGATGACCCGGAACAGGTTCGCCACCTCCTCCGGATCGAGCACCGCTGACGGCTCGTCCATCACGATCAGACGAGCCTCGCGGGACAGCGCACGGGCCATGCTGACCACCTGCTGACCGGCGGCCGGCAGCGAGCCGACGGTCCGGTGCACGGGGATCTCGGAGTGTCCGAGGCCCTGCAGGATCGCGCGCGCCTTCGTGTTCGCCTCGTGGGTCCGGCTGAAGCCGTAGCGGGACGGTTCGTGGCCGAGAAAGATGTTGTCGGCAACGGTCAGGTCCGGCACCAGGTCGAGCTCCTGGTAGATCGCCGCGATACCGCGCTGGATCGCCGCGGTCGGGCTGTTCAGCTGCACCGGCTCGTCGTTGATCCGGATCATGCCCGCGTCCGGCTGGTGGGCGCCGGTCAGCACCCGGATCAACGTGGACTTGCCCGCACCGTTCTGCCCGAGCAGGCAGTGCACCTCACCGGCCCGGACGTCGAGATCCACACCGTCGAGCGCCCGGACGCCGGGGAACTCCTTGACGATGCCCATCATGTTCAGCAGATCTCTCATGTCGCCGCCCCGATCCGCGTCGGGTCGACGAAGACCTGGTCGAGCGAGATCTGCGCGCCACCGCGGACGGCCGCCGCGAAGCCGAGCTCCGACCGGACGACCCGGCAGCCGCCGCCGTTCGGTGCGATGACCCGCTCCTGGATCGCCTTCTCCAGTGGTTCTTTCAGCCACGGCCCGAGGACGGCGAAGTAGCCGCCCAGCACGAGCACGTCCGGGTTCAGGATGTTCACCAGGATCGCTCCCCCAATCCCCAGCCAAGTGCCGACGTCCTTCAACGCGGACAGCGTCCGCGCGTCCCCCGCTTCGGCCCGCCGGGTGATGCCGGCCAGCCGCTGCTCCACGTCCAGCGCCGGATCCCGCACCGGGTCGTCCCTGTCGGTTGCCTTGTGCAACAGTGCGGTCAGTCCGACGACCGTCTCCCAGCAGCCGGTCCGCCCGCAGCCGCAGGTCCGCCCGGGCGGAGCGACCGGCATGTGCCCGACCTCGCCGGAGTACCCGTGACCACCGCGCATCAGATGCCCGCCGGCCACCACGCCGCCACCGACACCGACCGCTCCGGTCAGCAGGACGAGGTCATGCATGGATTCGCCGTCGGTCCGCCGAAGTTCGGCGTACGCCGCCAGCGCCGCCAGGTTCGCCTCGTTGTCCACATGCAGCGGGTACGTCGGCTCGCCCAGCCGCCTGCGCATCTCCTGCGCGACGGACAGCTCGCCCCAGCCGAGGTTGGGCGCCAGCTTCAACTCGCCCGTCTCCACCTGCACAAGCCCGGGTACGGCGAGCGTGACACCCGCCAACTGGCCATTCCTTGCCTCCACCGCCGCCACAGCCTCCCGCACAAGGTCGGCCAGGCGATCGAGCGTCGCACCCGGCTCAAGATGTGCGACGTCAACGGGGACCCGCTTCTCGAGCACCACGTCGCCGGCAAGGTCGAGGGCCGCGACCGCGAGGTAGTCGACGTTGATCTCCGCGCCGACGCCGCAGACGCCGGTGCCGTCGAGTTCGACGAGCTGCCCCGGGCGGCCGAGCGTGCGGCTCGAGTCGGCGAGGCCTTCGCGGAGCAGACCGCGTTCGACGAGTTCGGCGACCAGGCTGCTGACAGTCGCCTTGTTCAGGCCGGTCTCGTCCGCGATCCGGGCCCGGGACCGAGGGCCCAGGTCGCGGACGTGCCGCAGGACGACCGAGAGGTTGTTGCGCCGAAGCGACACGTGATCGGCCGCAACGCCACGGCTCCCCGGGCGACGGCCGTCCGTCAGCGTCATCCGGGCACCCCTCTCCAGATTTTGTCTGTTGAACCAACAAACTAAGTTCAGGCAGAGAGGCCGTCAAGTGTTCGTGACAGTCAAGTTATTGCAGGATCTTGTAGACATTTGTACCCTCACGGCAATCACTCCTCCCCGCCGTACCAGACGGCGTACGCGGATCTCGGGAACGGGCAAGTGGCTCGGCTGTTCTCGTCGTACGACCAGCAGACCGTGAACACGCACTTCCAGTGGATGCAGCAGAACGGTTGCGACACCGTGGCGCTGCAGCGGTTCAACCCGACCGGCGGCGAAGGACCGACGCGGGACGCGATGGCCGCGAAGGTCCGGCAGGCCGCGGAGCAGTACGGGCGAAAGTTCTGCATCAGGTACGACGCGACCCGTCGTCTGTATCTGGGGGTTCGGGTTCTACGAGGCCAACAAGGCGTGGCCGGCCGACGTGTGCCTGGACGTCGTGAACTGGATGGTCGGGCGGATCAGCGACGTCGCGGGCGCGGATCACTACTACAACAACGTGAATCAGCAGGACCAGGCGGACTGCAATGCCCACGGGATCGACTACCAGCCGTGCGTGATCCCCGGCGACCTGCAGTCCGGGCACCGACGGCACGGCGACCTGATGTGGCGCCAGTTCTACAACCTCACCCGCGTCGGCGTGCAGGGGCTGTACATCTCGATGTTCGACGAGTTCAACGAGGGCAACCAGATCGCCAAGACCGCCGAGACGGCCGCCTGGGTCCCGACCGGGTCAGGCCTCCGCGCGCTCGACGAGGACGGTACGGCGTGCTCGTCCGACTACTACCTCCGCCTGACGAACGACGGCGGCCGCCTGTTCAAGGGACAGGCGCCGTTGACCCCGGTGCGGCCGACGGCGCCGATGGGCTAGAACAACTCCATGCTGTCGGCGGTGGCGGTGATGACCGGGTTGTCGAAGTAGAGACGGCAGGCGATCGCGTGGCCGGCGCAGGTCAGGAGCGACGGGCCGGCGGCGTCGACGACGCGGTACCCCACGGGGTGGACGCAGCGTTCCACCTCACCCTCGTTCTCCCGGCCGCAGCCGAGAACGTGGCAGGTCACGGTGTCGCCGACGTTCATCAGCGTCAGGCCGTGCTCAGGACATACGCCCCAGCCGACGCCACAGGTCTGTCCCTCGTTCGCAGCCAGCCGAACGAGCTTGCCGGCAGTGACCTCGAGCCTGGTCGCCAGGTCGCGGAAGGTAGTCGCGGCCTGGTCGAGGTCGCGCCGGAAGCGCCGCAGCTCGATGGACTCGGGCATGTTCTGCGTCGCGGCGTGCAGGTCCTCGGCGAGCGTCATCGCCGCGACCGCGATCTCGTCGACCCGGACGGGCGTGTTGAACTGGTGCAGCGTCGTACCGCTGGTCTCCCGCGGCCGGTCACGCACCTCGGACAGCCAGTCCGACCGCGATACGACGTCCTGCGGCTCGTCCAGGCGGATTTCGCCGATCTGCTGCCCCGCTTGCCACTCCGACGACTGTGGTTCACGGTGAGTGTCTGGTTGCGGAGCGTGACCGTTGGTTTCGTTGGCCGGTCCGGTCCCGTTCATCGGGATTCGGTTTTCCTGCGCTGTCCGCCCGTTCATACAGCCTCACTCGTCCAGTGCATGACACCCGCCATTGCGCGTCCCCTGTAGTGCCTCTGGTGGCCGATCGTGCCATGCCCGCGGTACCCACGACCAGAGGAACAACAACGGCATCACCCACCGCTCCCCCGCACTTGCGGACCGCAACGATCAACCCCCAGGCATTCCTACAGTTCCCCGTAGCGGGGGCACCAAATCACACCGATCGGGTTCCCCAACGTGGTTTTGACATTTCCCCACGGACCGTCGTCACACCGTCGCTGTCAGGTGCTTCCGGAGGAAGGCCACGGTCCGCGTTCGGACGTGGTACGCCGAGTTCGGCGGGTCCTCGCGCAGGTCCCGGGCTCGGTGCGCCCATACCCGTCCGGGTTGCCCGGTGCCGAGTCCAGCTCGATTACCTCGAATGCGTCACCGGGCTGTGCACGGAGCGTGACGATCGCTCTGCCGGCACCATCCGGTCCTTGCTGAACCGCATCCCGAGAACGCAGAGAACCTCGGGTCCGGGTGCGCTCCTTGACTGCTTCGAGCTCCCGCGCCGACAGACCGGGATCGCGGCGCAGCTTCGCGCTCACCGCGAACGGCGTCGACGGCTGGCTCGGCACCGGTGCCTTCACCACATCCTCAACCGCGGTGGCGAGCGCGAAGCCACCGGTGAAGCACATCCCGACCACACCCACTCCGCCTCCCGGCGTCCGCGCGGCGAGATCAGTCGCGACGGCCCGCAGGTACTTCGTGATCGGGCGCTCGGCGGTCGCCGCGAAACACCGGAACTCCTTCGAAACGCACAGTCGCGCCAGCACGCCCAGCGCGTACCCGGTGGTCTCCGCGCGTCCCGGCGTACCGAACGGCGACGGGATTACGGCGCGTAGTGCTGGACGGCACCTCCCTTTGAGAGGTCTACGAGGGTGTGGGCCAGGGACTTTGCATCGGCCAGGACTTCTGTGAGGTCCATGGTCGTGAGTTGGCGGTCGCGCACCACGATCTGGCCGGCGACGAGCACGGTGACGACGTCGGAGGCTCGCATCGAGTACACGAGCGCGGCGCGTGGATCGTGGACCGGTTGGTGGTGCGGTGCGCTCAGGTCGACGAGGGCGATGTCTGCTTGGCGGCCTGGCTCGAGTACGCCGATCTGGCTCTCGAGTCCCGCGGCTGCGGCGCTGCCTCGGGTGGCGAGGCGCAGCGTGTCGGACAGCGTCATCCATTCGGCGTCGTGTTCGCGTTGCTTCTGGGTGAGGGCGACCATGCGGATCGCTTCCCAGACGTCGAGCGTGTTGTGTACGGCGGCTCCGTCGGTACCGACGCCCACGTTGACTCCGACTGATCGCAGTCGCTTGATCGGGGTGACCTCGCCCATCGCGAGCTTGAGGTACACCTTCGGGCAGCACGCCACCGTCGTACGGTCGGCGTACCGCTCGAGAATCGGCAGATCCTCCTCCCGGATGCCGCAGCCGTGCGCAATGAGGGCTCCTGCCTCGAGGACACCCGTCCGCTCGAGCACCTGGATCGGCGTCACACCGTGCTTGTCGAGCGAGGCCTGCGTCTGGTCGTCGGTCTCGGCGGCATGCAGGTGGATCCGGCGTGCGTCGCTCCGCGCGAGGTCCGCCGTACGCCGCAGATCCTCGTCGGTCACCGTGTACGTCGCGTGCGGTCCGAGGCTCGCGGTGATGCGTGGATTTCGTGTGCTCAGATCGCGGGTCGTCTCGAACGCCGCGTCGATCGCGTCCTGACCCGTCTGGTCCGCGGACGAGAAGAACGTCGGCGCGAGGTCGGCCCGGATCCCGGACTCGATCGCGGCGGCGGCGATCTGATCGGCGTGGAAGTAGTGATCCACGAACGTGGTCACGCCGGCCAGCAACATCTCCGCGCAGGCCAGCCGCGCGCCGACCCGCACCCGCTCCGGCGTCAGATTCACCTCCATCGGCCAGATCCGCCGGTTGAACCAGTCCTCGATGCTCAGATCCTCCGCGGCACCGCGCATCATCACCATCGGACTGTGCGTGTGTGAGTTGACCAACCCCGGCACCGCCAACAGACCGCTCCCGTCAACCACCTCGGTCGGCGGTTCACTTGCATCCGGGACGTCGGCGGTTGGCGTGATCGCGACGATCCGGTCGTCCTGCACATGGATGTCCTGTGCCTCGTCGACGCGGCACTCCCCCTGTTCGGGCACGATCAGGACGGAGACATTGCGGATCAGCATTCATCCTCCCGGTGCGCTGCTGTCGACGACTGCAGTCTTGTCGATCCACAGGTCCACCCGAGGTAAGCCCGGTGCGTCAGAGTCGGCGACGGCCGGCGCGCCCAGGCCGTCACGCTCGCGTCTTCCGTATAAGGGGGCGCGCAGACGCGAGGCATCGACGAACCCCGGCACCGGCACCGGCACCGGCGACACCGGCGCGACGAGACGAGATGACGTACGGCCCTACCTGGGCAGGTCCCACCCAGGTTGTGTGCAACGGGGAATCGACCGGAACTCATGGGTCGACTCGGTGGGTGCCGGTGGGGTTGACGTGGAAGGTGAAGCCGTGGGGTGTGGTCCACTCGAGTGTCTTGTGGTCGATGCGGTGGACGGTCCAGCCGCGGGCGTGGGTTTTCACCCGGTGGCCGAAGCGGCTGAGCGGTGCAAGGTTTGTGGTGCTGGTTTGTTTGGTGGGTCCGTGGGGGTCGTAGGGCTCGATGTGGTCGAGGTCGATGGTGTTGGTGGTTTCGCGGGTGCCGTAGGGGAAGACTTCGACGGGGTGGATGAGTTTGACGCGTTCGCGGATGCGGGTGGGGATTTCGTAGGCGTCGACGCCCACCGCGTCGTTCAGGTCGATGACCGGCTTCACTGTGTATGGGCCGTAGCCGATGAGTTCGGTGAGTTGGGCGGCGAGCAGCGGCCCGATGGTTTCGGCCCGCAGTACACCGCTGCCGGTGGCCAGGGTGTGGTCGGTCAGGTGCACGATCACCTCGGTCTGCCCCGGACGCACCTGCCCCACGCGTGCCCGTCCCGCCCGCACCGGCACCGGCACCGGCACCGGCACAGGACGCACCTGTCCCTTGGCCACGTCATCCGGTCGTGCCGGAGTCCCCGGGTGGGCGAGCTCGCCTGAGTTGCCCGAGTCGCCTGAACTGCCCGAGTCGCCTGAACTGCCCGAGTCCCCTGAACTGCCCGAGTCCCCTGAACTGCCCGGGTCCCCTGAACTGCTCAGGTCATGCGGCCCGGCTGGGTCGGACTGACTGCTTTGGGCGTCGGGGTTGGCGGGGTAGCTCGGGTTGGTGTAGGCGTCTTGTTTGATTTGGGCGAGTTGGGCGCGGAGTGCCCGTAGCGCGGCAGGGTCCATTGCCGAGCCCTGGTCGGGTTCGGTTCGTGGGTGGGCGGGGCCGGGTGGTGTTCGCCGGTCGTACGGGTCGGTTGGTGGATCGTGGTCGAAGGGCGCGGCAGCTTCCAGCCACAGATCGTCCGGCGGACCGACCGGCTCCACCAGCTCGAGCGACCCCGGCGACTCCGGGGAATCCGCCCGCTCGAGCGGGTCCGCCGGGTGGAGCGGGCTTGGTCGGCGGCGGGAGCCGGGGAGCGGCGGCGGGTTGAGACGGCTGTCGTGCGACTCGGCCCCGCCGCGCTCACCAACGGGCACCACCACATCACCCGGCACCGCGTCCTCCGGCACCACTGGGTCATGCTGCGTCACCGCGTCCTCCGGCACGACCGCGTCGTCCGGCAGCACCGCATCACCCGGCACCAGGTCGTGGTTCGCCAGTGCGTCGTGCACCACCGAGCCGTCCGCCATCACCACGTCGTCATGCACCACTACGTCGTGCGGAACCACCACGTCGTTCGGCACCGACGGCTTGTTCGCCAGCCCCGTGCCGCCTGAGAGCACGGTGTCGCCTGACGGGGCCGGGTTGTCCCGTGCGGCTGGGTTGTCCCGTGCCGGTGGGTTGTCCCGTGCCGGTGGGTTGTTCGGTGCCGGTGGGTTGTTCGGTGCCGGTGGGTTGTTCGGTGCCGGTGGGTTGTTCGGTGCGGGTGGGTTGTGGGGTTCGTGGTTGGTGGCTGGCCGGGGTTGCGGGGAGGCGGCAGTGGTTGCCGGGTGGACTGGCGGGGGCGGGTTGGGTTGGTGGCGGGCTTGTTCGAGGAGTTCTTGGGTGAAGGCGGGGTCGGAGAGGATGTCGATGGCGTCGGCGCGGCGGTGCTGGACGGGGCGCATGTCGCCGAACTTTTTCAGTGCTTGGGCGATGTCGGTGATGGTGGCGTTGCAGCGGTTGACGGCTGCGGCGGGGGCTTTGATGTAGAGGGTTTTGTTGCCGTGGGCGTCACCGCGGCCGACGTAGACGCCGCGGTCGTCGGCGGCGTCGGTGGCTTCTGCGGCGGCTCGGGCGGGGTCGGCGTGGTTGCGGGCGGCGCGGACGATCTTTTCCAGCCGGTACGGGGAGATGGTGTCGATGATCGCGGCGACCTTGCGGTCGACGTATTCCGCGGCGGCGTGATCGAGGCTCATGCAGGCCCGGGCGATCTGGCGGGCTTTCCAGGGGGTGGCGTCGCCGGCCTGGATGCGGGTCCAGGTGCGCGGGAACCGGTGCCGCAACGCCAACGCATCAGCAAGCAGGTCGCGGCCGACCCCGGGTGAGACACCGAGGACGACGGCGAACTCGGCGATCGCGAACTCGGCGATTTCTGGGCAGCCGTCACCGCCGAGGATCACGGCGCGTTCGCGGCCGTCGTAGGCGCGGCGGGTGGGGCGGGGCTCGCAGGTCGAGGGGTGGAAGCGGTCGGCGTAGGTCTGGGCGCATTCCAGCAGCCGCGCGTCGGCCCGGCTGGCGATGGCGCGGCAGTCGGCGGCCTGCTCTAGCAGGTCGCGGGTCGGGAGCGACTCCAGATCTTCCTCGAACATGTGTTCGATTCTATGCTGCGTGAAGCGGGCCGGGCAAGTTGACGGCGGCCCAGTTTTCCCTTATCCACAAGGGGAAACGTCACATGACCGGCGTACCAGAAAACGTGTATGCCGTGGCACGTTGCTCAATCGTCCGTGACGGGAAGAACGGTCTGCGGCTGTGGGTGGCAGGCGGGCGTGAGATGCCGACGGACTGAGCGTCGGGGCCCCGGCAGGCTGGCTGGATATTGCCATGGAGCAGCTCGATCCAGCCAGCCAAGGTCCTGCGGCACTGCGAGGAGCATGGGCGGAGGCTTGTAGATGGGGTGCGTGTGGGCGTGGCTGGATACACGGTGGGCCTTTGCGGGCGCCTACGGTGGGCTTGGCGTGGGCGCGTCGGTGCATACGCGAGAGGCATGGACGGGGCCTAATCGGTTCGCTGTCGGCGCGAAGGCCCTGCGCGGACGTGGGGCTCAGGCATAACGGTCCATGGGCTGGACATGACGGGCGAGCGGCCAGTGCGTGGGCGGTGTGCGCGTGGGCGGAGCGTGCGTGTGGGGCGGAGCGTGCGTGGGCGTGGGCGGGGCGTGCGTGGCGTGGGGCGTGCGGTCTATGCGAAGTGGGTGGGGCCGGGGTGGGCTGGTGGTCGTGGGCGGTGGGTGGGGCGGATGGGCGGTGGTGGGCCTACGTGTGGGTTGGTAGGGGAACGTTTGTTCGAGTGTCGGGTATGGTGGGGGGATGGGCGGTGAGCTTCAGGGGTCGTTGCTGGATGCTTTTGCGGATCCTGCGTTGGGGTCCTTGGACGGTTTGACGCGTGCCGAGTTGGGGCGCGGTGCTTGGGTTGATGTGCTGCCTGGGTGGTTGACGGGAGCGGATCAGGTGTACGAGCGGCTGGCTCGGGACGTGCCTTGGCAGGCGGAGCGGCGGCAGATGTACGACCGGGTGGTCGATGTGCCTCGGTTGTTGTGCTTCTACGGGGAGAATGCGCAGTTGCCGGTGCCGATTCTGGACGAGGCTCGGGATGTCTTGAGCGCGCACTACGCGGACGAGTTGGGTGAGCCGTTCCGGACGGCGGGGTTGTGTTTCTACCGGGACGGAAAGGACAGCGTCGCGTGGCACGGGGACCGGATCGGGCGCGGGAACCACGAGGACACGATGGTGGCGATCCTCTCGGTCGGTGAGCCTCGGGTGCTGGCGCTGCGGCCGCGGCCGGGAGCGTCGAGCGGGCTGGTCGGGTCGACTGTCCGGTATCCGTTGGGGCATGGGGATCTGATCGTCATGGGCGGTTCGTGTCAGCGGACCTGGGAGCATGCGATTCCGAAGGCGACGGGCCGTGTCGGGCCGCGGATCAGTATTCAGTTCCGCCCTCGTGGGGTGCGGTGAAAGCGTTCATGCGGCGGCCGATTCGGTGAGGGCCGGTTGGTAGACGCCGTCTTTGGTGGCTACGTAGAAGCCGAGCAGGCGAACGCCGGTTGCCGCGCAGATCGTGCCGGCGGCTCGGGCCCATTGTGTGTCCAGGTCGGTCATCCGAGCGGGGCCTGGACGGCCAAGGGCGAGGACGAGACCTGTGCCGGGCGCGGTGTGTACGGCAGGAGTGATCGGGTGGAGGGCGGTCTCGCACAGTTGAGCGGGGCTGAAATCCGACGAGAAGGTCGCCGGCAGTTCGATGGCTACGGTGGCTAGGTAGTGGTCGGCGGGGTCGCAGATGAGGATGGTGAAGGTGCCTCGGCGGCGGTCGCCGAGGCTGACCATCAGGTCTACGGCGTCGGCGGTGACATCGGGATCGGTGAGTGGCTCGTCAGCCCAGGTCGCGGAGAGGTTCTCGAAGCTCATGCCTGTAAAGGTGCCGTGATTCCGGCCCTCGCTCCGCGTTGTCCACAGGGGAAAGTGGCCCATGATTCCGCAGCCCAAATGGATCTCACACCTGGGCCGCTGGAACCCTACGCTCAGGGACATGAGCAGCAGACTTGGGCAGATGCTTCCCCCGGCCGGAGCGCCGCGGGACCTCGCGATGGCGCAGTTGGCGAACTCGGTCGGCGACGGTGCGTTCGTCGTCACCTCGGCGTTGTTCTTCACCCGCGTCGTCGGGCTCTCGACCGCGGAGGTCGGTCTCGGGCTCACGATCGCCTGGCTGGTGGGATTCCTGGCCGGCGTACCGCTCGGCAACCTCGCGGACCGGCGGGGAGCGCGCGGCACGGCGGTCCTGCTGGCGCTGACAACCGCGACAGCTGTCGCGTCGTTCCTGGTCGTCAGGAGCTTCGCCGGCTTCCTGATCGCCGCCATCGTCTACGCCTGCGGCCAGACCGGGCTCACCGCGGCGCGGCAGGCGTTGCTGGCCGGCCTGGTCGCCCCGGCGGAGCGGACCCGGATCCGTGCGTTCCTGCAGTCCACGGTGAATGCCGGTCTCGCGCTCGGCGCGCTGCTCGGCGGTGTGGCGCTGCGGTTCGACACTGAGGCGGCGTACCTGATCGTGTTCGGGATCGATGCGCTCAGCTTCCTGATCGCGGCCGGATTGCTGCGCCGGGTGCCGTCGATCGCGAGGACCCTCCGGATCGTGGGCGAACCGCGGCTGGCGGTGCTGCACGACCGTCCGTACGCCGTTCTCGCGCTGCTCAATGCGGTGATGCTGCTCTTCATGCCGCTGATCAGTCTGGTCGGTCCGCTCTGGATCGTCACCCGGACCGACGCACCCAGCTGGGTCGTCGCCTCGTTGATGATCGTGAACACGCTCGGCGTCACGTTCTTCCAGGTCCGGATCGCCAAGCGGGTCAAGGATCTGCGCAGTGCCGCCCGTTCGGTCCGGTACGCCGGTGTTGCCATGCTGGCCGCCTGCGCGGTGTTCGCCGTCACCGCCGCGGATCTCGGCCCGGCATCCACCGCCGGCGTTCTCGTCGTCGCCGCCGCGCTGCTCACCCTCGGCGAGATGAAGCTGGCGTCCGGCGCCTGGGAGATCAGCTTCGAACTCGCGCCGGCCGACAAGCAGGGCCAGTACCAGGGCTTCTTCGGAACCGGACCCGCGATCGCCCGGATGCTCGGTCCGGCACTGCTCACCACGGTCATCCTCGGATGGGGTCCGATCGGCTGGCTGGTGGTCGGTGCACTGTTCCTGGGGACCAGTTGCGCAACTGGTCCCGCCGTACGGTGGGCTGCGCGGACGAGGGCTGTCAACGAGGACGCCACGCCGTCGCTGGTAGAGGAGAGCGCCGCCTGATGGAGATTCCCGGACTGGTCGAGATCACTACGCAGGACGAGCTGCGGGAGATTGTCCCGCAACCGCTGGCAGCAGCTGCCGGCAAGACCCGCAAGGAGCTGCACGACCTGGATCGCGAGTGGCTCGCGGCGTCGCCGTTCTGCCTCATCGCGACCTCCGCCGAGGACGGTACGTGCGACGTCTCCCCCAAGGGGGACCCCGCCGGGTTCACCAAGGTCCTCGACGCCGGCACCATCGCGATCCCGGAACGCGCCGGCAACCGGCGCGTCGACGGGTTCACCAACATCCTCTCCAACCCGCACGTCGGGCTGATCTACTTCCTGCCCGGCCGCGGCGACACGCTGCGGATCAACGGCCGCGCCCGGATCGTCAGCGAGGCGCCGTTCTTCGACGAGATGATCGTGAAGGGCAACCGCCCGCAGCTGGCCCTGCTGGTCGAGATCGAGGAGATCTTCCACCACTGCTCGAAGGCGTTCCTGCGCTCGAAGCTGTGGAAGCCCGAGACCTGGGAGCCCGACGCGGTGCCGACCCGGGCGCGGATCTCGCAGACGCTGGAGCGCCCCGACGAGGAGCTCGCGACGCTCGAGGAGTACTACGGACAGGCGTACGAGGAGAAGATCTACAAGGTCAAGTACTGACCTACCGCAGCGGGCGCAGGCCCAAGTACTCCGTGGCGACGATGACATCGCCCCGGCCGCCCTCTACGGTTTCGTAGTGTGACCGAACCTGTCCACGTCCCGACCTTCGGGGCCCGCGTGCGCCGCGTCGTGCTTCCGGTGGCGCTGGCCGTGTTCTCGGTGGTCGGGACGTTCGGCGCGTCACGTGGTCAGACCGACCGCCACGCGCCCGACTGGTTCATGGTGGTGCTGCTGCTGATCGGCGCGCTCTCCCTGTACTGGCTGCGCACCAGGCCGATCCCGGTGCTGTGGGCAACTGTCATCTCGACGCTGATCTACATGCTCCGCGAGTACCCGTGGGGCCCGGTCATCTTCGCGTTCGTGATCGCCGTGTTCACCACGATCCGGCTCGGTCACCGGCTGGCGGGCTGGATCGGGCTGGTCACGTTGTACGTCGGGCATGTCGGCGGCCGGATGATCCTCGGTATCAACGAGCAGGGCGTCTACCAGGTCCTGCTCGTCGGCACGTGCTTCTGCGTACTCGGGTTCGTCGCGGAACTGTTCCGCGCCCATCGCGACCGCGTCATGGCGGCGGCGCGTACCCGGGAAGAGGAAGAACTGCGCCGGGCCGGTGAAGAACGCCTGCGGATCGCGCAGGAGCTCCACGACGTCGTGGCCCACCACATCTCGCTCATCAACGTGCAGGCGTCCACCGCGCTGCACCTGGTCGATCGGCAGCCCGAGCAGGCCGCCCCGGCGCTCGCCGCGATCAAGGACGCGAGCAAGGAAGCTCTCGTCGAGCTCAGATCGATCGTCGGCGTACTGCGTCAGTCCGACGAGTCAGCGCCCCGTACACCGGTTGCCGGTCTCGATCATCTGGACCACCTGATCAGCCGCACCAAAAGGGCGGGGCTCGAGGTGCACAAGATCGTTCACGGCCAGCCGCGGCCACTGCCGAGCGGGCTCGACCGGGCCGCGTTCCGCATCATCCAGGAGTCGCTGACGAACGTCGTACGGCATGCACGGGCGACGTCGGCGACTGTCCGGATCCAGTACGGCGAGCAGACGCTGGTGCTCCAGGTCGACGACAACGGCGACTGCCTGACCGCGGCGCCGAAGGAGGGCAACGGCATCTCCGGGATGCGTGAGCGTGCGACCGCCCTCGGCGGCACGCTGACCGCGAACCGCACGTCGGCCGGTGGTCTGCGGGTCGTCGCGACCCTGCCGCTGTAGATTGCTCGGGTCAGGGCAGGCGGACGTGGGACGGGTTCAGCTCGGCCACGCTGGAGACGCCGAGTAGGGCCATCGTGCGACGGACCTCCTTGGTGAGGATGTCCGCGGCGCGGGCGACACCACGCTGGCCGCCGGCCATCAGGCCGTACAGGTACGCGCGGCCGACCAGGCAGGCGTCGGCGCCGAGCGCGATCGCAGCGACGATGTCGGCGCCGGATATGATGCCCGTGTCGAGGTAGATCTCCGCGTCGCTTCCGACCGCCTTGCGGACCTCCGGGAGGATGCGCAGCGGTGTCGGCGCGCGGTCCAGCTGACGTCCGCCGTGGTTCGACAGCACGACCGCGTCGGCGCCCGCGTCGACCACCCGGCGCGCGTCCTCGACGGTCTGGATGCCCTTGACGATCAACGGGCCGTCCCAGATCGAGCGCAGCCAGTTGAGGTCGTCGATCGTCATCGTCGGGTCGAACAGTTTGTCGAGCAGCTCGGCGACCGTGCCGTCCCACGTCGACAGCGAGGCGAAGGTCAGCGGTCGCGTCGTGAGCAGGTTCGCCCACCAGGCCGGGTGCAGGGACGCGTCCAGGACGGTCTTCGCGGTCAGCGACGGCGGGATCGTGAAGCCGTTGCGTACGTCGCGGAGCCGAGCGCCGGCGACCGGTACGTCGACGGTCAGCATCAGCGCCTCGTACCCGGCGGCGGCCGACCGCTTCACCAGGTCCTCACCGGCGGTGCGGTCCTTCCAGACGTACAGCTGGAACCACTTGCGCGCGGTCGGGGCCGCGGCGGCCACGTCCTCGATCGACGTGGTGCCCATCGTCGACAACGCGTACGGGATGCCGACCTGCTCGGCGACCTTCACGACCGCGCTCTCGCCCTCGTGGTTCATCATCCGGGTGAAGCCGGTCGGCGCGAACGCGAACGGCAGCTCGGAGCGGCCGCCGAGGATCGACGTACCGAGGTCGATGTCCGACACGTCCCGCAGGATCGACGGCTGCAGCTCCATCTCGGCGAACAGCCGGCGGGCGCGGCGCAGGCTGATCTCCGCCTCGGCGGCGCCGTCGGTGTAGTCGAACACCGAGCGCGGCGTCCGGCGCTTCGCGATCGCCCGCAGGTCCGCGATCGTCAGCGCCTTGCCCAGCCGCCGCTCGGTCGGGTTCACCGTAATCGGCTTCGGCCGCAGCAGCGGCTTCAACTCGGACCATTTGGGCATCTGGCGATCGGTCATCACAACTCCCGGCTGAATCTGTGGTCGGACCACACCCTACCTGTGGTCGGACCACACGGGTAGGGTCGTCTCATGAAGAATTACGAGCTGGTCCTGCACCGGGTCGAGGCCGACCTGGCGGCCGGGCGGCTGCGGATCGGCGGGCGGTTGCCGGGTGAGCGGGCGCTGGCCGAGCAGCTCGGGATCAGCCGGCCGTCGGTGCGCGAGGCGGTCCGGGTCCTCGAGGCGATGGGCGTGGTGCGGACCGCCACCGGATCCGGTCCCGACGCGGGTGCGGTGATCGTGGCGGAGCCGGTGTCGCCGCTGACCGCCGTACTGCGGTTGCACCTGGCAACCAATCACCTGCCGATGGGTGACGTCGTACAGACCCGTCTACTGCTTGAGTCCTGGGCCGCGCGGGAAGCGGCCGCGCGGGAGCTCGAGGCCGGCGAGCTGAAGGTCGCGGAGGAGCTGCTGGACCGGATGGACGACGCCGGGTTGTCGCCGGAGGAGTTCCACGTGCTGGACGCGGAGTTCCACGTCGCACTGTCCGGGCTCGCCGGGAACGTGCTGATCGCCGCAGTGATGACGTCGTTGCGTTCGGCGATCCACGGGTACGTATTGGCCGCCGTACCCAATCTGCCCGACTGGGAGGGGACTGCTGTCGGGCTGAGGTCCGAGCACCGGGCGATCCTGGCCGCGGTGCGGGGCGGTGAGCCGGAACGCGCGGCCGACCTCGTAACCGCGCACATCCGGGGGTTCTACCAAGCGGCTCAGTTAGCACCGTTCGGCGGCGGTGAGGGCGGTGCGGCGGAGGCCGAGGATGACGATCGTGCCGACGACGAGGTGGAGTGACGCGAGGCCGAGCTTGGCGCCGATGCCGATCCCGTTCGTCAGCGGGCTGCCCAGCGAGGTGACGCAGACGATGGTCGCGACGACGGTCCAGATGTTGCAGGCGCGTGGCGTACGGCGCTCCAGGATCGAGAGCAGGCCCCAGCCTGCGAAGGCGACGAAGACCGTAGAGACGACGACGGCGATCGCGCCGATGTGCTGAGTGCCGCCTTGGCGGGCCTCCAGGGTGAGCCCGGCGAGCGGGGCGAGGATCGCCCAGTCCGCTAGCGCTGCTAGGGCGGCGACACCGACAACCGCGAGACGGCTCCGACCGGGGACGCGACGAGGCGCCGACGCGGCGGACGTCGGCGTGTGCTGAGCGGTCTTGTTCTGCATCGGGAGCTCCTCTGGGTAATGGGGTTGTGGGATCACCTTGCTGTGGGGCGGGAGTTGGCGGCATCGGCCGGGAGTCGGCGGGCCTTCGACTTTGGTCGGTGGTGGGAATCGCCTGCGGCCGCCTAGTCTCGGCGGCATGGAGGAGTTGTGCGTGCCGCGGAGGCCGCCGAAATGGGTCGGCTTCGTCGCGACCGGCGCGATCGGAGTACTGGTCGCGATGACGATCGTCGGGCGGCTGGCGGACCCGGAACACCGGCAGTTCCTGCTGCTCGACATCGCCGTCGGACTCGTCTCTGTCGCGCTCGTCCCAGTAGTGGGCAGACGGCCGGTGCCGGGCGCGATCGCCCTGGCGGTGCTCGCCGCCCTCTCCCCTGCCGCAACCTCGCCGTCCACCGTCGGCACGCTCACCGTCGCGTTGCGCCGGCCGTTGCGTACGGCGATCCTGGTCGCCCTCGCCGGTACGGTCGCCCATCTGATTCAGGGCCTGTGGCAACCGATTCACGGCCTTCCGTTCCTGTGGTTCGCCGTACTGGACGTCGTCGTGCACGCTGCGCTGGTCGGCTGGGGCCAGGGCACTCAGGCGCGCCAGCAGTTGCTGGAGTCGCTGCGGGAGCGCGCCCGCCGTGCCGAGGCCGAACAGGGGCGCCGGGTCGCCGAGGCGCGGTCCAACGAGCGAACCAAGATGGCGCGCGAGATGCACGACGTACTCGCGCATCGTCTGTCGCTGCTCGCGACGTACGCCGGTGCCCTCGAGTACCGCCCGGATTCGTCGCCCGAGAAGCTCGCCAAGGCGGCCGGCGTGATCCGGACCGGCGTACATCAGGCGCTCGACGAGCTCCGCGAGGTGATCAACGTCCTGCGCGACGAGGATGTGTACGAGGGGCGGCCGCAGCCGACGTTCGGGGACCTGCGGGCGCTGGTCGAGGAGTCGCGCGAGGCTGGTACGACGATCGCGTACGACGATCAGGTGGCGGATCCGACGTCGTTGCCACCGGCAACCGGAAGGACGGCCTACCGAGTCGTGCAGGAAGGGCTGACGAACGCTCGCAAGCATGCGGCTGGACATCCTGTGACCGTGCTGGTGGCCGGTCAGGCGGGCGACAGGCTGCGGATCGAGCTGACTAACTCGGCATCGAACGGTACGCCGCTGGCGCCGGGTAGCGGGACCGGGCTCGTCGGGCTGACCGAGCGCGTGCAACTCGCGGGCGGCACGCTGGACCACGGTCAGGTGCCCGGTGGCGGGTTCCGGCTGGAGGCCTCGCTACCGTGGCCCTCATGAACATCCGGGTCTTGGTGGTCGACGACGACGCGTTGGTCAGGGCCAGCCTGGAGATGATGCTCGACGGCGCGAACGGGATCTCCGTGGTCGGGCAGGCCGCCGACGGGGACGAGGTACCGGCCGCGGTCGACGCGCACTTCCCGGACATCGTGCTGATGGACCTGCGGATGCCGCGGGTGGACGGGATCGTCGCGACGCGGCGGGTGCGGGCGCGGACGAATCCGCCCGAGGTCGTGGTGCTCACCACCTTCGACACCGACGAGAACGTCCTGCACGCGCTCCGCGCCGGGGCGAGCGGATTCCTCCTGAAGGACACGCCGCCGGCGCAGATCGTCGACGCTGTACGCCGGGTCGCGGCCGGTGACCCGATCCTGTCGCCGGCGATCACGCGGCGGCTGATGGACCGCGCCGCCACCCAGGCCGACGCGCACACGATCGCGCAGCGGAAACTGCAGCGGTTGTCGCCGCGGGAGTACGACGTGATGCTCGCGGTCGCGCAGGGCAAGGCGAACGCCCAGATCGCTGCGGAGCTGTTCATGAGCCTGGCGACGGTCAAGGCACACATCTCACACATCCTCACCAAGCTCGAACTCGGGAACCGCACCCAGATCGCACTGCTCGCCCACGACGCTGGGCTCGCATAAGCTCCGTCGCATGATTCGGGTACTGCTGGCGGACGATCAGGCGTTGGTGCGGGCCGGGTTCCGGTCGTTGCTGAACGCCGAGGACGACATCACGGTGGTCGGCGAGGTATCGGACGGTGCCGAGGCGGTCATGGTGGCGCGGCGGGAGAAGCCGGACGTGGTGCTGATGGACATCCGCATGCCCGGCACCGACGGGCTGGAGGCGACGCGGCAGATCGGCGCGGATCCTGAGCTGGCCGACGTCCACGTGGTGATCCTGACGACGTTCGACCTGGACGAGTACGTGTTCGAGGCGCTGCGGGTCGGGGCCAGCGGGTTCCTCGTGAAGGACACCGAACCGGTCGAGCTGCTGCAGGCTGTGCGGGTGGTGGCGCGTGGGGATGCGTTGCTGTCGCCTGGCGTGACGCGGCGGCTGGTGGCGGAGTTCGCGTCGCGGTCGCGGCAGCCGCATGCCAGCAAGGAACTCGACGTACTCACGGAACGCGAGAAGGAGATCGTCGCACTGGTCGGCGAAGGTCTGTCGAACGACGAGATCGCCGAGCGCCTCGTGCTGAGCCCGGCCACCGCGAAAACCCATGTCAGCCGCGCCATGATCAAACTAGGCGTCCGCGACCGCGCCCAACTCGTCGTACTCGCCTACCAAACCGGCCTCGTCCGCCCAGGCTGGCTGGGTTGACGTTCTGGTTGATGAGCCGGAGTGTGCAAGGTCAACAGGACTTGTACGTCCACTGCCCCCGCCCGCACGCGTGAGGCTGGTTCGATCGCGAGGCAGTAGGCCTATAAGTCCTGTCGAGCTTGCACAAGATCCGCCGCTGTTGCGCGTAGGCAGCTGGCTGAGGAGCACTGCGCGGGCGCACCTGTCCGGTCTGCCTGAGGGAGCCTACGGCGACCTGATTCGGAGTGGGGTGGAGCGCGTCGCGGGGGCGCTCGCGGCCGGGAGTGTGCGTCGGCTGGAGACCAACCCGAGCAGCTGAGTACTCCGAGGGGGGTAGCTGGGGTCACTCCCCCGAGGCGACGCGGTGGAGGGTTTGTGGGCGGCACTCTCGTTGTATGGATGCGCTAGTTGAGGTCAGTGGGCTGACCAAGAGGTATGGCGGCACCTTGGCGGTTGATGGTGTCGATCTGACGGTGTTGCCGGGTGAGGTGTACGGGTTTCTGGGCCCGAACGGCGCGGGGAAGACGACCACGCTCCGGATCCTGACCGGGCTGATCGCGCCGACGAGTGGAAGCGTGCGGGTACTGGGCGGGCGGCCTGGGGATGCCGGAGTGCTCAAAAGAACCGGGTCGATGATCGAGTCGCCCGCGTTCTACCCGTACCTGTCGGGGCTCGACAACCTGCGGCTGCTGGCCGAGTACGCCGGGGTGTCGCGGCAGCGGATCGACGAGGTACTGGGGCTCGTCGACCTCGCCGATCGCGCGAAGGACCGGTTCTCCACGTACTCCCTGGGGATGAAGCAACGCCTCGGTGTCGCGGCTGCGCTCCTCAAGGATCCCGAGCTGGTGATCCTCGACGAGCCGACCAACGGCCTCGACCCGGCCGGGATGCGCGACATGCGCCGCCTGATCCGCGAACTCGGCACCGAAGGCCGGACCGTGCTGCTGTCCAGCCACCTGCTCGGCGAGGTACAGCAGATCTGCGACCGGGTCGGCATCATCAACGCCGGCCGGATGGTTGCCGAGCACAACGTCGACGAGCTGCGCGGCGAGCAGGAACTCGTCGTCCGCGCCGCCCCTCGCGAGGACGCACAGCGGCTCCTGACCCGCTTCGGCAGTGTTCACCAGCACGACGACACGCTGCGGGTGCAGGTGGATCCCGCGAAGGCCGCCGAGGTGAACCGGGCACTGGTGGAGGCCGGGATCGACGTGTCCGAGCTGCACACCGCCGAACGCGCGCTCGAGGACATCTTCTTCGAGCTGACCACAGCGAAGGAGACGACCGATGTTGGGTAGCTATCGAGCGGAGATACTCAAGCTCCACAAGCGATCCGCGGTCTGGGTGCTGTTCGGCGCCGGCCTGGTGCTGAGCCTGATCTTCGGCTACCTGCTGCCGTACCTGGGCTACGCGACCGGCGACGACAACCCGCAGACCGACGGCGTACCGCGTGCCGAGATCCTCCGCGGCATGCTCCCGGCACGCGTCATCGACAACACGATCGGCGGCTACCCGATCTTCGCCGGCGCCCTCGCGCTCGTCCTCGGTGCGATCGTGATCGGTGGCGAGTACACCTGGGGAACGCTGAAGACCGTGCTCACCCAGCGCCCCCGGCGCGGCACGATCCTGGGCGCCCAGTTCCTGGCGCTCGGCACGATGATCGCGCTCTGGGTGCTCGGCATCTTCGCCGCCTGCGCACTCTGCAGCCTCGGCATCGCCACAGCCGAAAACGGCTCGACGACCTGGCCGGGAATCGGCGATCTCCTGCAAGGCCTGGCGGGCGGCTGGCTGGTCCTGATGATGTGGTGCCTGGCCGGCGCAGTACTGGCCGTTGCCTTCCGCAACGTTGCACTCCCGATCGGCCTCGGCGTGGTGTGGATCCTCGGCATCGAAACACTACTGGCCGGCGTCGTGAGCAGCCTGCTGCCAAGCCTCAAGTGGCTGGCCAACGTCCTGCCCGGCACCAACGCCGGCTCACTGGTCTTCAGCGTGACCGGCATGGCAGCCGCCGACGCCCCACCAGGCGTACGCGACGCAGTCAGCGGCACCCGCGCCCTACTAACCCTGATCGCCTACTGCGCCACCTTCACCGCCCTAGCCACCTGGACCACCCACCACCGCGACGTCAGCTGAAACACGGTTGCTGCCCGAGCCGTCGTCCAGCAGGATCACGAGCATGACTTATCCAGCCGAACGACCAGTCGCCCTTGTCACCGGCGTCGGCCGCACCGTCGGCATCGGCGCCGGTATCGCGCGCCGCCTGGCCGCCTCGGGCTGGGACATCGCCTTCACGTTCTGGACGGCGTACGACGAACGCATGCGGTGGGGCGTCGAGTCCGGAGCAACGGACGAGATCACGAAGGAGCTCATGGAGCTCGGCGCCACCGCCGTACCGATCGAAGCCGATCTCGTCGATACCGACGCACCCGAGCGCATCTTCGCCACCGCCGAAGAACAGCTCGGCAAGGTAACCGCCCTTGTCATGTGCCACTGTGAGTCCGTCGACTCCAGCATCCTCGACACGTCGATCGAGAGCTTCGACCGGCACTTCGCGATCAACGCACGGGCCACCTGGCTGCTGATCCGCGAATACGCGCGGCGGGTCGCAGGTCCGCACGGCACCGGCCGGATCGTCGCTCTGACCAGCGACCACACTGTCCACAATCTGCCGTACGGCGCGAGCAAAGGTGCCCTGGACCGCATCACACTCGCGGCCGCACAGGAACTGTCCCACCTGGGCGTGACCGCGAACGTCATCAATCCCGGCCCGATCGACACCGGCTGGATGACCGACGAGATCCGCACCGCCGGCATTCAGCACACTCCACTCGGACGACTCGGAACGCCGGAGGACACCGCCAATCTGGTCGAATTTCTGTGCTCCGAGCGGGGTCAATGGGTCAACGGCCAACTGCTCAAGAGCAACGGCGGCTCGGCCTAGCTCATCCCGGCCTGAGCAACGGATGGGCGGGGGCGTGGCGCGAGTGCGACGGATCGGGCCGGGGCCCGCGCGCCGGGGGCGTTCGACAGGTTATTGCCTGTGCGGACACACCAGTACCTGTACAACGCCCCCACAGTCGGCACCCAAACAACTCGAGCGCGACGTCAGCTGATGCCGGCGTGGACCAGGGCTAGTTCGCAGAACATGGCGTTGGCCCAGGAGAACCATTCGCGGGTGTAGTTGCGGGGGTCGTCTACGTCGAAGCCCTCGTGCATCTGGCCGGTGCCGCCGGTGGTGTCGCGGAGGAGCTCCAGCAGGTGTTGGCGTTCCTCTGCCGACGTGCTCGAGATCCCCTGTACAGCAAGGGCGATGTGCCAGATGTAGCGCGGCGGGGTGTGTGGGCTGCCGATGCCCGCGGCTGCGGTTCCGCTGTAGTAGTACGGGTTCTCCGGGCTGAGCAGCAGAGAACGCGTAGCGAGGTACGTCGGGTCGTCCGGGGCGGCGTACCCGGTCAGCGGGATCGACAGCAGGCTCGGCATGTTGGCGTCGTCCATCAGCAGCGTCTCGCCCAGACCGTCCACCTCGTAGGCGTAGACGCGCCCGTGCTCCGGATGCTCCACCGTGCCGAACGAAGCGATCCCCTCGTCGATCTCGGCCTTCAACGCCTTCGCGCGATCGGCCAGCGGCTCGTCCCGCAGTACCTCGGTCGCGATCTCCTGCAGGTACCCGAGCACCACCGACGCGAACATGTTGCCCGGCACGTTGAAGCCCAGCTCCGTCGCGTCGTCACTCGGCCGGAACGCGCTCCACGACATCCCGGTCGGCCGCGTCAGGCGCCCCCGTCCCTCGCGGACGAGCGTGTCCGACGGGCGGTCGTCGTGTCGCTGGAAGCGGTACGGCGAACGCGCCTCATGGTCCTGCTCCACGGTCCACAGCTCGACGATCGCCTCCGCGGCGGCCCGGTACCGGTGGTCGATCACGTCCGCGCGGCCGGTGATCCGCCACAGCCGGTACGCCAGCTCGAGCGGGAAGCACAGGGAGTCGATCTCGTACTTGCGCTCCCACACCCACGGCGACATCTCGGTCTCGTCGGACGTGTGCCCGGCGCCGTTCGCCTCCTTGTTGAAGGCGTTCGCGTACGGGTCCAGGACGACGTACTCGAGCTGCCGGTGCAGCACGCCGATCAGCACGTCCTGCAGGCCCGGATCGTCCTTGCACAGCAGCAGGTACGGGCGGAGTTGCGCGGCCGAGTCACGCAACCACATCGCCGGGATGTCGCCGGTCAGCACGAACGTCGTACCGTCCGGCAGGCGCTCGGCGACGGCCGGCAGGTTGCCGGCCATCGAGCGCTCGAACATCTCCGCGATCACGTCGTCACCGGCGGCCTCCCGGACGGCCGCGGTGGCGCGGGCGAGGACCTCGGGGTCGATCATCAAAACATCTACCTTTCAGCGGCAAGAGCGGGGGCAAGTGAGGGGTTGGGCGAGAACGTCCGGTCGAGGACCAGGCTCGCGGCGCCGATCGCGCCGACGTCAGCGCCGAGCGCCGTACCCGTGACGTCGAACGGGTGCACCGCCGCCAGCAGGAAGCGTCCTTCCAGCGCGGTGCGTACGCGGTCGTGCAGAACCGGGGCGAGCTGCTCCCAGTGCGGACCGCCGAAGACCACACGCTCCAGGTCGAGCAGGTTCGCGATGTCCTCGACCACCTTGGCGATCCGCTCCGCGAGCGTGGTGACGATCTTCTGCGCGGCGCCGGAACCGTCCACGGCCAGCGCGCAGAGCCGGGCGAAGGCCGCGTCCACCGCGTGCCGATCGTCCAGGTCGATGCCTTCGGCAAGTACGCCGGCCTGGACCGCCTGCTCCACCAGGTACTTGGGCTGGCTCGCCTCACCGACACAACCACGCCGCCCGCAGTAGCAGAGCGGACCGTCGGGATCGACGATCACGTGACCGATCTCGCCGACGTTGCTCGACGATCCGCGGACGACCTCGTCACCGATCACCAACCCGGCACCGACACCCGTGCCGAGATAGAAGAAGACAAAACTGCCGCCCTGACCGGCCCATTTCTCGGCGGACGCGGCTGCGGTCACGTCCTTGTCCAGGACGATCGGCAGACCGGTCCGTCCGCTCAACGCGTCGCGGAGCGGGACGAGGTGCCAGTTCGAGAGGTTCGGCGGGTCGACGACTACACCGCGCTCGA
This sequence comes from Kribbella sp. VKM Ac-2571, assembly GCF_004362255.1. Taxonomy (NCBI): domain Bacteria; kingdom Bacillati; phylum Actinomycetota; class Actinomycetes; order Propionibacteriales; family Kribbellaceae; genus Kribbella; species Kribbella sp. VKM Ac-2571. The sequence continues at coordinate 58,448 of NZ_SNWS01000025.1, read as the reverse complement.
CATCGATCGGCCCGGGCGCGGCGATTCCGACGCCGCTGACCCGGTCGCGCGGTGCGCCGGACGCGGCAATCACTTCCTCGATCGTCTTCGCGATGCCGTCGATGAGTACGCCGGGGTCGTCGGCGTACTGGTCGACGAGCCGCCGCGCGACCACCTCACCGGTGAGATCGAGCAGTACGACGGTGACGACGGAGGGATCCAGGTGGACGCCGACGGCGTACTGTCCGGTGGGTTCGAGCTCGAGCAGCGTCCGTGGTTTTCCGAGGCCGGCGCCGCGCAGCCGTCCGGCTTCGCGGACCAGGCCGGCGTCGAGGAGGCGGCGCACGATGTTGGAGATCGCCTGACCGGACAGACCGGTCGCTTCGGCCAGTTCGACGCGGCTCAGCTGCTCGCTGCGGCGGATCGCGTCCAGCACGACGGCATCGTTGAATCCCCCGACGCGATCGAGGTTCGTCCCCCGTCTAACCAATTGGATCCGCACCCCACGGTTGCGACCAGTCGTAACGTTTGGTGTCGTTGCCCGTCCGCCACACGTTCGGCGTGGTGTTGACGAGCCAGTCGGCCGGCTCGATCCCTGAATCACTCACCGTACCGCCGTTGAGCGCCAACCGTATACCGTCGCGCAGCGCGCGGTCCGTGCGCTCCGTCCGTGCCGCCGGATCGATCGACAGGAACAGCGCCGTACCGGAGCGCGCGACCAGGTCGAGGAACCGTTCGTTCAGCTCCCACGGCGTCCGCGGCGTACAGGGGACGCAGTCGGCGTCGACTGTGAAGAACCGGTTGTGCTGTGGGAGCCGGAACGCGAGCGTGTTGATACCCATCTTCCGGGTCCGCTCCCAGTCCCGCCCGGACGTGTCGTCCCCGGTCCGCTGGACGTCGACGAGTCCGGCGGCGAGATGGCCGACGGTGTTGCAGCCGATCAGTACGACGTCGTCCGCGGCCGCGCGGATCTCCCGGTAGAAGGCGAGGATGATCTCGGCCGTGGTTCGGGACGGGTCGTGGAACTGCCAGCCGTCGCGCGTCAGCCGGGACCCCATCGCGGGGCCGAAGGCACCGAACACGTCGTACGTGCTGAAGTCGTGCTTGACCAGCTCGAAACCCCAGTCCTTGAACCGCTGCAGGTCGGCGCGCACGCCGTCCAGGACCTCCGGGTACGACGGATCCAGCGCCCGCCCCGGCTTGTCGTGCGGGCCCTTCGAGGCCAGCGTGGACGGCTCGCGGACCAGGAGCGGGCGGAACCACAGGCCCGGCCGCGCACCGATCTCCTTGATCGCGGCCGCCGTACCGGCCATGTCGTCGAAGACTCCCGGCGTACCGCGGTCCCAGGGCCCGCCGGAGGCGATGCCGCCGGGGTACCAGCCGTCGTCGACGACGCTGAACGGCTTCACCGGGTGCCCGTCGGCGAGCTCGACGATCGTGGACGCGTCCTGCAGGACGGCCTTCTCGTCGAAGTTCTCGCCGTACGCGTAGTACCAGTTGTTGGCCCCGACCACCGGCGCGGGCTCAGGTCGCGCCGGTAGTCGGGTGCTCATGGAGGCGACTGCTGCGTGCAGCGTCTGCCAAGGGGTGCCGGCGTCCTCGAATCGTCGCACGACTGCTGCCGTTAGCGTACGACCGTCCAAAAGCACCGGACCGCCGCCGTTGCGCAGGTCGAGCCAGAGGGTGAACCCGTCACCGTCGACGGTCCACGCGCAGAACGCGTTCGGCTGCACGTCGACGCCCATACCGAATGTGCCTGCTCCCGAATGGGCGAGGAAGTACCACGGCAGGAGGCGCTCGGGTTGCTGGTGACGCCACTGCAGGTCGCCGTACGAACGCTCCCACGCGTCGCCGAGGATCAGCGCGTCGCTCGGCAGCTTCTCCGACCAGCGGAGGGCGACCCGGGAGATCCGCTCTGCCGTGACCTCGATGGTCCCGTCGTTCCAGCTGATCTCGGCCCCGGCGCGCGCCGGGGCGACCAACTCTCCCGAGGGATCCACCTGGACGAAAACAGCGTTCGGTTCTCTCACTCGGCTCCCTCGGGGTCAATTTCCCCAGAGACTTTAGTTAGTGCCTCTCGGGCCGGTCAAGGCGGAGACCGCGGCCACGAGACGGTCGACGTCCGACTGGTCCGTGTACGGCGCGAGACCGGCGCGGATTGCACCGGCGGAGCCGAGGCCGAGGTGGCGGGCGGGCTCGTACGCGTAGAACGAACCGGCCGGGGCGTTCACGCCCGCCTTCGCGAGGTGCTCGGAGACCGCGGCGGGGGTGTGACCGTCGAGGGAGAAGAGCAGGGTCGGCGTGCGGTTCGCGGCGTGGCCATAGAGGGTGACGCCGGGGATCGCCTGCAGGCGGGCCTCGAGGTCGTCGCGGAGGGCATCCTCGTGCGCTTCGACGCTCTTGAGGGAGCTGGTGAGGCGTTCACGCCGAGTGCCGCCGGTGCCCGCAAGACCAGCGATGAAGTCGACGGCGGCGGTCGTGCCGGCGAGCAACTCGTACGGCAGCGTCCCGAACTCGAAGCGCTCCGGTACGACGTCCGTCGACGGCAGGAGCTTGTCGGGCTTCAGCGTGTCGAGCAGCTCAGGCGCCGCGGTCAGCACGCCGAGATGCGGACCGAAGAACTTGTACGGCGAGCAGACGTAGAAGTCGGCGTACCGGGCGTCGACCGGCGCATGTGCGGTGAGGTGCACGCCGTCGACGTAGATCAGCGCCCCGGCCTCGTGCACCTGGTCGGCGATCTTCTGCGTGTCGGGACGCGTGCCCAGGAGGTTGGAGGCGGCGGTGACCGCGACGAGTCGGGTGCGGTCGGTGAGCAGCGGGGCGATGTCGTCCAGCTCGGAGGTCTCCGGGTCGAAGCCGAGCCACTTGACCGTGGCGCCGGCGGCCTCGGCCGCCTGGACCCACGGACGGACGTTCGCGTCATGGTCGAGACGGCTGACGATCACCTCGTCGCCCGCGGACCAGGTCTTGGCGAGGGTGCGGGAGAAGTCGTACGTGAGCTGCGTCATGCTGCGGCCGAAAACGATCCCCTGCTCGATCGTGCCGAGCAGGTCGGCCATCGCCTGACGGGCGCCGACCACGATCTCGTCGGCGCGGCGCTCGGCGGCGGTCAGTTGGCTGCGGTTGGCGAGCGCCGAGGTCATGGTCCGCGCCACCGCGTCCGCGACGGCCTGCGGGGTCTGCGAACCACCGGGACCGTCGAAGTGCGCCGCTCCCTCGTCGAGCGCGGGGAACTGCTTCCGGACGGCGACCACATCGAAGGCACTCATGCGCGTCATCCTCTCTCGCTGCTGACAGCGGACGCTACTGCCTGCCCGAATGCGGATAAAAATGCGCGAACTGTCCGAGGAGTAGTGCAGGATGTCAGGAGTGAGCACGGTAACGACTCCTGACAGCACCTCCAGCCCCACTCCGGTCCGGGCCTGGCTTCCCGTCATGCTGGCCCTCGCCGCGATCTGGGGCTGCAGCTTTCTGTTCATCTCGGTCGGCGTCCGCGAGTTGCCGCCGCTGTATCTCGCGCTCGGACGGGTGGTCGCGGGCTCCGTCGTACTGCTCACGATCCTCGCCCTGAAGCGCGAGGCGCTACCGCGGGACCCGCGGCTGTGGGCGCACTCGTTCGTGGTCGGGGCGATCGGTTCGGCGATCCCGTGGACGTTGTTCGGGTACGGCGAGGAACGGATCCCGTCGCTGCTCGCGGGCATCTGGAACGGGATCACGCCACTGGTCGTGCTGCCGATCGCGGTGCTGATCTTCCGAACCGAAAGGTTCTCCGCGCAGCGCGGGGTCGGGCTGCTGATCGGGTTCGTGGGCATGCTCGTCGTCCTCGGAGCCTGGCGGGTGAATGCCGGGGCGGACCTCCTCGGCCAAGGGCTGTGCATGCTGGCCGCGGTGTTCTACGGCCTCGCGATCCCTTACCAGAAACGGTTCCTGGCCGGGACGACCCTGTCGGGCACGGCCTTGTCGACCAGCTTGTTGCTGTGCGCAACGGTCCAGTTGGCCGTCGTCGCTCCCCTGGTCACCGGGCAGGCTCCCCCGGCGCCGTGGTCGCTGTCGGCCAAGACCGTGCTGAGCGTTCTCGCCCTCGGCGCGCTCGGGAGCGGGCTCGCGTTCGTGCTCAACATGCGCAACATCCGCCTGATCGGCGCCAGCCGCTCGTCGATGGTCACGTACCTGATGCCGATCTTCTCGATCATCGTCGGCGTACTGGTCCTGCAGGAACACCTCACCTGGTACCAGCCCGTCGGCGGTCTCGTCGTCCTCCTCGGAGTGGCCGTCTCCCAGGGCGTCCTCAGAAACGTCCGCCGCAAGCCGGCCGTTGTCGCGGAGGCACCTGCCATCCCCTAGGCAGCGTGCCGGAGGTTGGGTACGGCGGCCACCACCACGGCAACCAGTGCAAGCAAGGTGCCGGCAACGACCGGTGTCGTGATCGGCTTGTCGGCGACCGGCAGGAAGATGTCGACGAACAGGCTCGCGATCAGTTGGCCTGCGATCGTGCCGAGGCCGAGCACGAAGACGCCGACCACTCGGACCACGGCGGCCGCGGCACTGATGAAGATGACGCCGCACGCGCCGCCGAGGTACAGCCAGGGCTCGCTCGGCAGGTGGCGTGGCGCGCCGCGGAGCGAGAGATCGACGGCGAACACGATCAGCAGAGCGACGAATCCGACGAGGAAGTTCACCACGCCGGCCGCGACCGCGCCGTACGCGTCGGACGAGGCGGCCCGCGCCACCCGCCCGTTGATGGCCTGCTGCACCGCGGTGCCGACGCCGGCCAGCGCGGGCAGGATCGCCAGCATCAGACCGTCAGGGTGGCTCAACTGCTCCGACACGGCGAGGCCGACCGCGAGCAGCGCGATCAGTGCGCCGACGATCCGTACGGCGGTGAGCGGCTGCGGACCGGCCGGGCCGAATCCGAGGCGATCGACGACCAGGCTGCTGATCGCCTGCCCGGCCACACCCGCCACCAGGAACACCGCGACACCGATCACGGAGACGGTGATCGACTGCGTAGCGACGAGAAACGCGCCCGCGAGTCCGCCGAGACACTGCCACCAGCGCAGACCGCCGTACCCACGCATCGGCCGCCGGATCGTGCGCCAGACCTTGACCAGTCCGCGCCGTACCGGAGGCACCACCGCCGCCGCGACCAGCAGGATCAGCAGACCGGAGCCGAACGAGATCAGCGCCGCCGGGATCCCGTCACCGAGAATGCCGCCCAGTTCGCCGTTCAAACGTGACTGGACCGCTACCAGCATCCCGATCCCGAATGCCGAAGCAAGCCCCACGACGTGGTGCCGCCGGGTCGAAGGAGCGGGACGGGTGGCGGTTGTTGTCACCCCTCTATCATGACCGTTCGACTGATAGCACCTGACACCAGGTCCGGATCATGAGCGACGAACGAGTGCGAGATACATCGCGTCGGTGCCGTGCACGTGCGGCCAGAGCTGGGCGTCGGGGCCGTCACCCAGCTCCGGTACGCCGGGGAACAACGCCCGCGCGTCCTCGAGAGCCGCGTCGTCGCGGCGCCCCAGGACCGCGTCGACCACCGCCCGGGTCTCGTCGGGATGCGGCGAGCACGTGACGTACGCGACCACTCCGCCCGGCCGGGCCGACGTGATCGCCGAGTCGAGCAGCGCCTCCTGGAGCGGGCGTAGCTCCTCGACGTCTTCCGGCGTACGGCGCCAGCGGGCTTCCGGACGGCGGCGCAGCGCACCCAGACCACTGCACGGTACGTCGGCCAGCACGCGGTCGAACGAACCCTCCGGCCAGGTCGGCTTCGTCCCGTCGCCGACGAGCACCTTGTGATTGCCTGGGATCGCCCGCAGGTTCTGGCGAACCAACTCCGCGCGATGCTTCAGCGGCTCCACAGCAGTCAGCTGTCCGTCCTTCATCAGCGCGGCCAGCAGCGCTGACTTGCCGCCTGGCCCCGCACACAGATCGAGCCAGTTCGCGTCGTCGCCGTCGACCTTCGCCGACGCCAGCGCGATCGCGACCAGCTGCGAACCTTCGTCCTGTACGCCGGCCCGCCCGGTCGCGACCGCTGCGATCCGACCCGGATCCCCACCGCCTTCGAGCACCGCGCCGTACGGCGACCAGCGCGCCGGGACCGCACCGGCATCGACCAACTCTTCCACCTCAGCCAGCCCCGGCCGAGCAACGAGCGTGACCCGAGGCGGCTCGTTGTCCGCGACAAGCAGATCCTCCAGGCCGGGGGCGGCCCCTCCGAGCGCTCGATCGAACGCCTCGATCACCCAGCGCGGATGGGCTTCGGCGATCGCGAGGTAGCCCAGGAGATCCTCGTCGGGTCGCGGCGCGGTCGTCGAGATCCATTGGTCCAGCGAGCGCTGACTGATCTTGCGGAGTACGGCGTTCACCAGGCCGGTGCGTTTCTGGCCAAGCTCGGACCGGGTGAGCGTGACCATCTCGTCCACGGCGGCGTACGAGTCCACCCGCATGTTGAGCAGCTGGTGGGCGCCGAGGCGGAGTACGTCCAGGAGTTCGGGGTCGAGGTCCGGGAGTGGACGCGTGACGCACCGCGCCAGGAAGGCGTCGTACGTTCCCTGCCAGCGGAGCGTGCCGTGCACCAGCTCGGTGCAGAACGCGGCATCACGGCCGCCGAGTCGCGCGTCGCGGAGGGCCTTGTTGAGCGCGAGGTTCGCGTAGCCGCCCTCGGCGGTGACCTGCCGGACTACCTGGTACGCAACCCGCCGTACCGGATCCGAGCGCCGCTGCGGCGCCCGATTACGTGCGTTCCGATCGGTCACCCCAGAACGTCCGCATCGGTGAGCCGGACGCCGCGTGCCCAGTCGGCCGCTGCCATCGGCTTCTTGCCCTGCGGCTGAACCGTCACGAGCTCGATCGCCTTGCTCCCGGTGCCGACCTTCACGCTCGACTTGGTCGCCTGCAGTTCGCCGGGCTTCAGCTCGTCGTCGGTCAGCCGTACGGCGAGGACCTTCAGCCGCTCGCCCCGGAACATCGTCCACGCCCCCGGCGCCGGGTTGCATCCACGCACGAGCCGATCGACGCGTTGCGCCGGCGCTTTCAGGTCCAGCTCGGCGTCCTCGACCGTGAGCTTCGGCGCCAGCGTCACGCCGTCGGCCGGCTGCTCGCGAGCCTCCAGTACGCCGGCCTCGATCCCGTCGAGCGTGTCGACGAGCAGCTTCGAACCGGACACCGCGAGCCGCTGCAGCAGGTCCCCGGACGTGTCCTCGGGACCGATCGGTTCGGTGAGTACGCCGTACACCGGGCCGGCGTCGAGCGCCTTCACGATGCGGAACGTGCTCGCCCCGGCCACGTCGTCGCCCGCGATGATCGAGTGTTGCACCGGCGCGGCGCCACGCCACGCGGGCAGGACCGAGAAGTGCAGGTTGATCCAGCCGTACCGCGGGATGTCTAGCGCCGCCTGCGGCAGCAGCCCGCCGTACGCGACGACCGGGCAACAGTCCGGCGCGATCTCCCGCAGCCGGGCCAGGAACTCGGGGTCGCTCGGCTTGACCGGCTTCAGGATCTCGATCCCGCCGAGCTCCTCGGCGTACTGCGCGACCGGCGACGCCACGAGCTTGCGGCCGCGGCCGGCGGGCGCATCCGGGCGGGTCACGATCCCGACCAGTTCGTGGCGGCTGGCAACGATCGCCTCGAGCGCGATGACAGCGGGTTCCGGCGTACCGGCGAAGACGACTCTCACAAGCCAAATCCGTTCGTCGGGTGCGGCGAGACCTTGATCTGCGGGGGGCCGTTCAGGCCGGACCAGTCGGATTCGCGGATCGCTTTCATCGCCTGCTTGCGGGTCTCGCGATCGAGCCGGTCCACGAACAGGATGCCGTCCAGGTGGTCGGTCTCGTGCTGGATGCAGCGGGCGAGCAGGTCCGATCCCTCGATCACCACCGGGTCGCCGTACATGTTGAAGCCCTTGGCGATCACCGACTGGGCGCGGCGGCAGTCGAAGGTCAGGCCGGGGATCGAAAGACAGCCTTCGGGGCCGAACTGCTCCTCGGGCGACAGCGTCAGCTCCGGGTTGATCAGATGCCCGAGCTCGCCCTCGACGTGGTATGTGAAGACTCGCAGGCCGACGCCGATCTGCGGCGCCGCGAGGCCCGATCCGGGCGCGTCCTGCATGGTGTCGGTGAGGTCGGCGACCAGGCGGCGCAGCTCGGCGTCGAAGTCGACGACCGGGTCGGCCTTGGTGATCAGCACGGGGTCGCCGAACAGGCGGATGGGTTGGACCGACACAGACTCTCCACAGCACTCCACGGACCTGGACCGGGCAAGTCTAGTTGGCCCGCCTGATGGATTCCCGCCGGGAGGCCCTCCCGTTTGTTGCCACAAGCACGTACTGTGGTCCCAGGCGTACCCTCAGTCACTGTCGTCACACGCCGCTCGGGAGACCCAATGCTCACAGCAGCACAGGAGCTGCTCGACAGACCAGGAGTAGCGAAAGGCGCCGCGCGAGCGGGCATCGCCTCTTCCGAGGAGCTGACTAGGGGCTCCGTTCTGACGTTAAAGGCGTACAAGTACGCGTTGAATCCGACGCCCCGTCAAGGTCGGCTCCTGGATGGGCATTGCGCGGCTGCTCGGCTTGCGTTCAACTGGGCACTCGGCTGGGTGAAGGCGAACCTCGACCAGCGGGCGGCCGAGCGGTCCTACGGCATACCGGATGAGCTACTGACTCCAGCGATTTCGTGGACGATGTACTCGCTGCGCAAAGCCTGGAACCAAGCCAAGGCGAGGGTTGCGCCCTGGTGGGCGGAATACTCGAAAGAGGCCTACGCTTCCGGCCTCACCCAATTGGCGGCGGCGCTCAAGAACTGGGGCGAGTCGCGTAAGGGCAAGCGCCGCGGTCGCGCGATGGGGTTTCCACGGTTCAGGTCCAAGCGCAAGGCGGTCAAATCGTGCCGGTTCACGACCGGCACCATCGGCTGCGAGGAGCGGTACGCCGTACTTCCCCGCATCGGCCGCATCCGGCTGCACGAGACACCGGCACCGGAGTTGCTGAACGGCACCGCCCGGATCATGGCCGCGACGATCCGGTTCGAGCGCGGCCGCTGGTTCGTGTCGTTCACCGTCGAACAGAAGATGCCCGCCCAGATGCCGAGGCGTCCCGACGCGGTGGTCGGCGTAGACCTGGGCATCAAGTCCCTCGCGATGCTGGCCGGGCCGGAGGGTGAACCCCAGACTGTGCCGAACCCGAAGCACCTGGACGCAGCGCTGCGGAAACTCGGCAAGCTGTCGCGGCGCGTATCCCGCCGCGTCGGTCCGGATCGCCGTAGTGGCCGGATACCTTCGAACAGGTGGAAACGCGCCAACGCCCAGCGCAATCGTGTCCACCACACGGTGGCGTACCAGCGCGCCGACGCGCTGCACAAGCTGACAACTGACATCGCCCGCAAGTACGGGACTGTCGTGATGGAAGACCTGAATGTCGCCGGGATGCTGCGGAACCGCCGGCTGGCCCGCCGGATCGGGGACGCGGGGTTCGGCGAGATCCGGCGCCAACTGGCCTACAAGACCCAGTGGAACGGCGGAAGGCTGGTCGTCGCCGACAGGTGGTTCCCTTCGAGCAAGACCTGCTCCGGGTGTGGAGTGGTGAAAGCCAAGCTGCTCTTGTCCGAACGCAACTACAACTGTGAGTCCTGCGGTCTGGTCATGGACCGTGACGAGAACGCGGCGAGGAACCTCGCCGCGCTGGCAGTCGCCGCGAGTGGCGCGGAGACGTTAAACGGACGTAGAGCCGACCAGAGGACCCGGGCTACCGGGCAGGTGGCTGTGAAGCGTCTACCCGGCAGCCGAGAGCGTGAGACCGGGACCGCCTCGCCAGAGGCTGTAGGTGAGTAGCCAATGACTACTCACTTGCGACCGGCAACTCTGATCCTCCTGGGTGCACTGCTCGCTCAGGCACCCCTCACCGCCGAGGCCTACGAACCGCGCGAGCCCGCCGGTCCCGCCGCACCGCCACCCACCGCGCCGCCCAGTACTGCGCCGCCTACTACTGCGCCGCCTACTACTGCGCCGACCTCCGCGCCGGCGTCTGGAGCGCCCAATGAAGCTCCCGCGCGATCGTGGAGCGAGGTGGTGAAACAGGTCACCGAGAGCTCGCCGGGTGATGTGCAGCTCAGGTCGGCTGATACCTCGGCGCAGGCTGCCTCGATGCTTCGGTGCTTCAAGCTCGACACCGAGAACTACTGCCTCGGCCTCGGGTTCGTCAGCCAGGTGCCGACCGGCGCCCAACGGCACGCCCTGATGACCGAGCCGAACCTCCGCGCCGCGGACGAGGTGAGCGCCGAGCAGGACATTCCCACCGGTGATCTCACGCCGGCTGCGTTCGTCGGCGCGCGTGCCGCGATGCCGAAGAGCCGGCGCGTCACCGCGGAACTCGACGAGATGCAAGCCGCCTGGAATGGCCGCGAGAAGGCCCGCGAACTCCGCGAACTCGCCGAGACGCAAACACCTCCGCCCAACCCCGAGCCCACACCGGGACCCACCCCAGAGCCGACGCCGACTCCTGTGCCGTCGACCCCGGTGGCTCCGGTCGCCGCGCCTGCGTCGGCCTACATCATGAAGGGGTTCCAGACCTCGCAGGAGAAGGGGTACTGGTGTGGTCCGGCGACGTTCCAGTCGATCGACTGGGCCGACGACAACCAGAAGGACACCCAGGCGTCCTGGGCCAAGGACCTCGGCTCGACGAGCTCCGGTACGGCGATCTCAGCGATGGTGAAGCAGACGAACCTGAAGACCGCCTGGCCCAAGACCGCCGGCACGTACATCGTGCAGAGCGTCTCGAACTGGAACGCGCAGACCTTCTTCACCGTGCACCAGAAGCACCTCGGCGTGTACAAGGCCCCGGTGATCGAGCACGTTCAACTGCTCAAGCGGTACTTCCCGTACCTCGCCTTCAACCACAGCGGGCACTACCAGGTCGGCCGCGGCTACGACAAGGCGAAGGGCACGATCGCGATCTTCGAGGTGTTCAACGAGCGCCGTTTCAACAGCCGCGGCAACGTCACCGACGGCCCGAAGAACATCCCCGCGAGCGCCCTGTTCAACGCCACCCTGGCCAACTCCTTCAAGAACATCGGGCTGTAAATGCGTCGTCGTACGGTTGCCGTTGGCACTGTTCTGCTCCTGGCCGTGGCGGGCTGCTCCTCCAACAGCCCGGAGAGCAGTCCGTCACCGAGCACAACCCCCGCACCCAGCACCACACCGCCACCGACCACCAGCCCGACGCCGACGCGGCCGTCGGACACCGGTACGGCGCTGCCCGCGTGGGCGAACGTGCTGCGGCAACCGGTCGACGGGCAGCACCTCGTCACCCAGCAACGCAAGTACGTCGTGACCCGCGGCAGCGATGAGGCCGGTACGACGACCGTCACGGACCGCACCAGCAAGAAGGTCGTCGTACGGCACGTACCCGCGAGCGGCTTCGTCGCCCAGTCCCCCGTCGTCATCGACGACCACTGGGCGCTGATCGAGGACATCCGCTCCGACGGCCCCGACCCGCAGCTCAAGGTGCTCCGCTACGACCTCACGACGGGCAAGGCCACCTCACCGACCGCGATCCCGCCCGTCTCCGAGCCGGAGATCGGCGCGTACGACGGCACCTTCGCCTACAGCTCCACCGACGCGAAGAACCGTTCCTGCCTGATCGTCGCGGACCTCGCGACGCTCAAGTCCCGCACCGTCACCTGCGTTGCGACCCCGGGCTACGTGGCCGATCCCGTGGTGTCCGCCGACACGGTGACGTTCAGCGAGATCATCGCGCCGGAGACCACGCGCCGCTGCAAGCGGATCCGCACCGCTCCCCTGTCCGGAGGCGCCGCCCAACCGGTGCCCGCAGCAACCAACTGCATCCAGTGGAGCGGCGCGACGCTGCGCGGCGCGACGATCTGGTCGGAGGTCGCCGCCTCGGACCCGGACCAGTACCAGAGCAAGGCGTACGTCCGGGAGTCCGGCGACTCCCCCGCCCGCCCGCTCGGCACCGTCGTCACCGACACGATTCTTGCCTGCGGCAACTGGATCCTGTGGGAGACCCGGACGGTCGGAGCAGGCGGCGAGGAGACCTACCAGATCAACCGCTGGCGCTCCGGTCTCTCCGCCCCGCAACGGCTGTACGCCGCCAAACCCGGCGTCGCGCTCACTCCGATGACGTGCCAGGACAACACGGTCTTCGTCGAAGCGGCGTACCTCGCGACCACCCCGACGTACACCGAAACTATCTCGGCCGCGCTCTAGTTCACCGAGTAGCGGCCAGCACTGCCGCGAGTCCTTCTCGCAGATCCTCGACGAAATACTCGGGGACCTCCAGCGCTGGGAAATGTCCCCCGATTTCGGGCGTCCTCCAGCGGACGATCTGCCGGTACCGCTCCTGCGCCCAGGGGCGCGGACATTTCTCGACGTCGCGGGGATACATCGTGAGTGCCGACGGGACGTCGACCCGAAGTTCGGGGTCCAGCGAGTTATGGCTTTCGTGGTAGATGCGGGCCGCTGATGCGCCGGTTCGCGTCAGCCAGTACAGCGTGACGTCATCGAGAACGCGGTCTCTGGAAATCCGCTCGAACGGGCTCTCTTCGGTGTCTGACCACTCGGCGAACTTGTCGAGGATCCAGGCAAGCAGCCCGACGGGTGAGTCGACGAGTGAGTAGCCGATGGTCTGCGGCCGGGTCGCCTGCTGCTTCGCGTACGCCGCGCGGTGGCGCCAGAAGTCGCGAGTGTCCTCGGTCCATTCGCGCTCGATCGCTGTCAGCCCGTCCGTTGTCATCCCGGGCGGCGCCTCCGCGAACGTTGTGTGGACACCGAGAACGTGCGCCGGGAACCTGCCGCCGAGGACCGTGGTGATATTGCCTCCCCAGTCGCCGCCGTGGGCCAGGAACTTGCCGTATCCCAGCCTTCCCATCAATTCGACCCAGGCGGCCGCGATCTTCTCGGTTCCCCATCCGGTCGTGGCCGGCTTGTCGCTGTAACCAAAGCCTGGAAGCGACGGAACCACGACGTGGAACGCCGGCGCGTCGGCAGCTTTCGGATCCGCCAACTCGTCCACTACGTCGATGAACCGAGCAATGCTGTCCGGCCAGCCGTGCGTCAGGATCAGCGCAGTGGCATCGGCGCGCGCGGATCGCCGGTGCAGGAAGTGGATTCCCAGATCGTCGATCGTCGTACGGAACTGACCGATCCGATGAAGGCGCTCTTCGAAAGACCGCCAGTCGTATCCGGTGCGCCAGTAGTTCACGAGCTCGACAAGGTCGGCGAGCGGAACGCCCTGTTCCCATCGGCCGGGGCCGGGCGCGGCGCCGTGGACCGTCTCAGCCTCCGGTAGTCGAGCCGCGGCCAATCGCGCGCGCAGATCGTCGAGATCGGCGTCAGATGCGTGAGCTTCGAATGCTTGTACGTCGCTGGTGAGCAGGGGCATGAGGCCTCCCTGGCCATCGTCGTGGAACCGGCTAAGACGGTTCCACCATGTCATGCCTACGCTCGGCGCGCAACCGGCTAAGATGGTTCCATGCGTGATGGGTTTCCCGACTTTCGCCTCGGTAGCGTGCTGGCGACCAGCTTCACGGGGACTGTGTCGGAGCGTCACGGCAACGCGGTGGAGCGCATTCCGACACCGCAGCGGCTCATCGACTGGCTGACGGTGAGCGGGCTCGCCGTCGACTCGTGCACGACTGCCCAGCTCGACCTCGCGCGGGAGCTGAGGGAGTCGATTCACGCCGCTGCGACCGCAGCGGCGATCCAGGACACCCTGCCTGCAGCTGCTGTCCAGGTCATCAATGACCGCAGCCTTCAAGGTCGGGCCGCAGCTGTCCTGACGCCAGAGGGCGGGCGGCGATGGCAACTCGGCTCGGCTTCCAGCGTGGAAGATGCCCTCGGCGTGATCGCCGCCGACGCGATCAGCATCATCGCGGGCGAACGAGACGGCAGGTTGGCCTTGTGCGCGTCACCGACCTGCCGAGCCGCCTTCTTCGACACCAGCCAGAGCCGCACCCGCAAATGGTGCGACATGAACACATGCGGCAATCGTCAGAAAAAGGCCCGCTTCATCGCCAACCAGCGCAACAACCAGCCTGCTAGCGGCGCGCGTGCCGGATCTTCAGGCGACCGAAGCCCATCACGCCGGTGATCCGCACCCGCGGGCCGTCGCCGGTGGAGTTCTTCGGCGGCTTGTAGCGGGTGTCCTTCCACTCGGTGCGGACCGCGTCGAAGTCGACGACCGCGTCGCGCGGCAGCGTGATCTTGACGCCGCCGTGCAGCACGTTCAGGTCGATGTCGACGTCCGCGTGCTCGAACTGCGCCCGCGACAGATCCAGCCGTACCCGCCCGTGCAGGGACTCGACCTTCAGATACCGCGGCACCCGCCAGACACCCCGCCGTACGATCCGGCCGGCGGAGGCGCCGATCGTCGCCGAGCGGCCCGGCTGCTCGGCCGGGAGCGCAGCGACGGCGACCTCGAGATCCTGGCGGGTCCTCGCGGCCAGGACCTGGTGCAGTTGCTGCTCCAGTTCGTCGTGCGTGAGGTACCCACCGGTGTAGGCCGCCTGCACGCGCTCCACCGCCGCATTGCGGTCCGCGTCCCCGATCGCGGGCGAGCGTTCCTCTGGTACGGAAGTCACCGGATCACTGTAGTGGCAGGCCGCGTTCGCGCAGCTGGGTCCGCAGGTTCGCGGCGCCGGTGAAGACCTCGGCGTCGAGGCCGACCGCGCGGGCGCCGTCGACGTTGTACGCCATGTCGTCGGTGTAGAACGTGCGCGCCGGGTCCAGACCGAAGCGTTCGATCAGGATCCGGTAGATCTTCTCGTCCGGCTTCGCCGTCTGCTCGACCCCGGACACGACCTCCCCGTCGAAGTGGGTGAGGATCGGGAACGCCTCCTTGGCGACCTCCCACTTCTCGCCGGAGAAGTTCGTCAACGCGTACGTCGGTACGCCGAGCGCCTGCAGCTCACCGAGCACCGCTGCGGTGTCCTCGAACACGCCCCTGACCATCTTCAGCCAGCCGGTGTCGTACGCCTCGATCCACTCGGCGTGCTCCGGGTGCAGGCTGGTCAGCTCGGCGATCGCCTCCGCCCACGGACGCCCCTCGTCCTGCTTGTGGTTCCAGGCCGGCGTGGCCACGTTGGTCAGGAAGTGCGTCCGCTGCTCCTCGTCCGGGATCAGGTCGGCATACAGGTACGTCGGGCTCCAGTCCAGCAGCACCCCACCGATGTCGAACACCACCACGTCGATCGTCCGCTCACTCATACCGGCAACCCTACGAGACCCGGTACCGCAACTCACCTCATGCGTTCGACTGGGCGCGGGCGTGTAGTGCGGGTGCCAGTGCGTACTGGCCGATGAAGATCGCTACGCCGAGAACCGCGCAGCCGAGCCAGGTCGCGGTCGGGCCGAGGTGCTCGAGGGCGTTGGTTCCGGCCAGCGGCCCGATCACCGTGCCGACGCCGAACGCCATACCGGACAGGCCCATGTACCGGCCGCGCAGGTCGATCGGCGCGAGATCGGCAAACACGGCGCCGATCACCGCCGCGAACCCGATCTCCCCGAGCGTCCACACGACGACCGACATCCCGTATCCCCACCAGGTGTGGACGACGGCTCCCAGACCGAACCCGAGCCCGACCACCAGCATCGACGCGGCGAGCAGTTTCGGCCGGTCGAGTTTCGCCATCCACCGGCCGAGGAACGGCTGGACGAGCACGATCACCACACCGTTGAGCGCGATCACGAGCCCGTACGTCCGAGAGGACAGGCCGTCCCCCGCCATCGCGAGCGGCAGGGTCGAGTAGCCCTGCATGTAGATGGTCGCGTAGCCGATCTGGATCAGGACCATCATCAGGAACACCGTGTCGCGCGCGACGACCGGGAGCAGTGCCCGGCCGACCGAGTTGTCTTCGGGCGCCGGGCGGCTCTCCGGCACCATCGTCCAGATGACCAGACCAGCAATTACCGACGTGGCGGCGTTCACCCAGAACAGCAGGCCGTAACCGAACGACGCGAGTACGCCGGCGCTGACTGTCGACACGGAGAAGCCGAGGTTGATCGCCCAGAACAGGAGGCCGTACGCGCGGACACGCTCGGTCGGCTGCAGCAGGTCCGCGACCGTCGCTTGGACCGCGGGGCGGAACAGGTCGCCCAGCAGGCCGACGAGGAAGGCTGTCACCCAGACCAGCACCATCGAACGGGCGGATCCGAGCAGGATCAGCGCGGCGCCGGTGCCGAAGAAGCAGATCAGCATGGTCACCCGGCGTCCGGCCCGGTCGGACAACCAGCCGCCGACGAGTTGCGCGCAGACGCTTCCGGCGCCGACGGCGGCTGCGACGGCGCCCGCCGTACCCGCGGAGAGGTGCCGATCGTGGGTCAGGTAGAGAACGAGGAACGGTTGCACGAAGCTGCCGAGCCGGTTGACCAGCTGGCACACCCACAACGCCCAGAAGGCCCGCGGCAGTGCGGTGGTCGTGGGGTTGCCGACGGCGATTGCGCTCATGGGTCAACTGTCCGGCTCCACCGCGGCGTTGTCGACGATTAGGCTCAGGGCTAATCTGGCCCGGTGATCACGATCAGGCTGAACGCCGGGGACATCGGGCGGATCCGGTTCGCGCTGTCGCCGGTTTGGGAGGCCGTGACGAGTGTGCGGGCGCTGAGCAACAACACCGCGCGCAGCGTGCACGGGCCGTGGCTGCAGAAGGTCCGGCCGACGATCGAGGGCGACGACCTGACGTTGCTCAGGGCCCTCATTCCGTCGTACGGCTATATCCCGGACTTCCTGACCCCGGCCCCGCCGCGCCGGTCGACGAGCCTGGAGTCGGGCCTGGCCGCGATCGCCGCCACGCCGCACGACCTCGTCGCCGACGAGCTCGCGCAGTTGCACAGGGACACCCCGGACCCGCTGCTCCCCGAGCTGATCGCGCACCCGGCGAAGGCGCTCGACCTGATCACCTCGGCGCTCGAGACGTACTGGCGGCGGGCGATCGAGCCGGACTGGCGGCGGATGCGGTCGCTGCTGCAGGAGGATCTCGCGTACCGGCTGGACGAGCTGGCGAGCGGCGGGATCGAGCGGCTCTTCCGCAATCTGCATCCGTCGATCAAGTACGCCGGCGACCGCATCTCCATCGACCGGCCGTTCTGCTGCGACGGCGAGCCGATGGCGGGTCAGGGCCTGCTGCTCGTGCCGTGTGTGTTCACCTGGCCGGCCGGGCTGGCCGTCACCGGCGCACCGCACGTCCCGACGATCACGTACCCGCCACGCGGCCTCGGACGGCTGTGGGAGGACCGCCAGGACACGACGGACTCCCCACTCGCGGACCTCGTCGGCCGCACCCGGGCCGCGATCGTCAGCCACCTCGACCTGCCGATGTCCACAACCCACCTGGCCAACCAGCTAGGCGTCTCCGCACCCACCCTCAGCGTCCACCTGAGCATCCTCCGCAACGCCGGCGTCGTCACCTCCCGCCGCGACGGCCGCGCCGTCCTCTACCACCGCACGTCCCTGGGCAACCAACTCCTCGCGGCGCCCACCGCGCTGGCCTCCACGGCCTAGCCGAAGCTGGGTGGGTCTACCTGGATCCGGACTGTGCCGGGGTTCTTCTTGGTGGTGCGGGCCGATTGGGATTCTTTGAGGGCTTTCACGAGGGCAGTGCCGTGGGCGCGCGGGGTGCGGACGACGGCGCGGACGGTTTCCTCGTCGAGGTCGACCGGGCCGAGGACCTCGAGACCGGCGGACGGCGGCATCAGGTCGCGCAGTCGGGTGACGAGGTCGTTGACGGATTCGGCCGGGCCGGTGAGTTCGGCGAGTTTGGCGGCCGGGGCGAGGCGGGCGGTACGGCGTTCCTCGATCTCGCGGGCGGCGTACCCCTCGGGGCTCCACCGCACGATCGCCTGCAGCGGCAGCGCCGACGGGTCGCCGACCAGGATCACCATCCCACCGGAGCTTGCCGGCCGGACGAGTGCGGCCGCGTTGAACCAACGGCGTACCGCTTCTTCGGCGGCCCTGAGGTCGGGGCGAGCGAGCATCAGCCAGGTGTCGAGGAGCAGCGCCGCGCTGTATCCGCCCGCGGCGACCGGCTCGGCCCCCGGTGTGCTGACGACCAACGCCGGCGCGTCCGGTACGACATCGAGCATGTTGTCCCCGCCCGACGTGCGGACGACGACACCGGGGAACGCGCGCCCGAGTTCCTCCGCCGTACGACGTGCGCCGATGATCGCCGCGCGCATCCGGGTGTCGCCGCACTCCGGGCACCGATGATCCGCCGCCGGCCGGCCGCACACGCTGCAGCTCGCCGGCCCGGATCCCCCGGTACGACGCAACGGGCCGCCACAGGTGGCGCACCGCGAAGGCGCCCGGCACGTCTGACACACCAAACTCGGCAAGTACCCGGCCCGCGGAACCTGCACCAGCACGGGCCCGGTGCGCAGACCCTTGCGCGCGATCTCGAACGCCCGGGACGGCAACCGCGCCGCGCGCGCCGACGGATCACGCGCCAGATCGATGTCCGACTCCCCCGCAATGTGCACGGACGGCGCCGCCGCCCGGGTCACCTTCCGGTCCGCGATCAGCTCCTGTGCGAACCCGGACTCCACCAAGGCCGCCGCCTCCGCGGACCGCGCGTACCCACCGAGCAACGCCGCGCACTTGTGCCGATATGCCCGCAGCAGCAGGACTTCCCGGGCATTCGGGTACGGCGCCCGCGGCTCGGCGTACGACTCGTCGCCGTCGTCCCACATCGCCACCAGGCCGAGATCCGCGACCGGAGCGAACGCCGCCGCGCGTGTCCCGATCACGACCCGCGCACGGCTGTGCAACGCGGACAGAAACGCGCGATAGCGAGCTGTCGGACCCAGATCCGCGGACAGCGTGACGAACCCGGACTCCCCCAGCACCTCGGCACACGCAGCGGCGAGCCGCTCCAGGTCCCGCGCGTCAGGCGCCAGCAACAACGCGCCCCGGCCAGAGGCCGCACACACCGCAGCCGCCTGAGCGAACGCGAGCGGCCAATCAGCTCCCGGTACGGCGGTCCACACCGCCCTCGGCGCCTCGCCCCGCGCGACCGCGTCCAGGAAGCCAGGAGGGTACGGCGCCCACTCCGAGCGGGACGTCGACAGCGGCGGACGTGGCGGCTGATCGCAGCGCAGCGCCTCGCCCTCGACCTTCGCGTGCCGCGGCGGCACCGCGAGTCGCGTGACATCCGCGAGCACCCCGGCGTACCGGTCGGCGACCGCCCGGCAGAGGTCCGCGATCTCCGGCGTCAGCACCTGCTCGGGCGAAACGACCTTGCGGAGCCGGACCAGCTTGCCGTCATGATCCGATGCGTCGAGCCGCTCCAGCACGAATCCGTCGAGGTCCTTGCCGGCGAACCGCACCTTCACCCGGGCACCGGGCTGGGCGGCCGCGGCCAGGTCGTCCGGCACCAGATAGTCGAACGGCCGGTCCAGGTGCGGGAGCGAGACATCGACCGCGATCCGGGCCACCGGCAACGTCGTGGTGATCTCGGCCGGCTCTTTGGTGCGCGACTTGCGAACGGTGTCGCGCAGCAGCGTCAGCTGCTCCGGCGAGTCTCCGTTCGATGTCACCGGGAAACTGTAGTCGGCCGCGACGACACTGCGTGGGACGCGGACGGCCGGGCTGTGGACAACCGACAGCCCGGCCGCGCGCGTACGTCGTACTTACTTGCTGACCGCGGCCTTCAGGGCCTCGACGCGGTCCGTGCGCTCCCAGGTGAAGCCCTCGCCGGTGCGGCCGAAGTGACCGTTCCGCGCGGTCTGGGCGTAGATCGGCCGGAGCAGCTCCAGGTCGCGGATGATCGCGGCCGGCCGCAGGTCGAAGACCTCGCGGACCGCGGCGGCGATCTTGTCCACGGCGACCTTCTCGGTGCCAAAGGTGTCGACGTAGAAGCCGACCGGCGCCGCCTTGCCGATCGCGTACGCGACCTGGCACTCGACCCGGTCCGCGAGCCCGGCCGCGACGATGTTCTTCGCCACCCAGCGCATCGCGTACGCCGCCGAGCGGTCCACCTTCGACGGGTCCTTGCCGGAGAACGCGCCGCCGCCGTGCCGCGCCATACCGCCGTAGGTGTCGATGATGATCTTCCGGCCGGTCAGCCCGGCGTCGCCCATCGGGCCGCCGATCTCGAACCGGCCGGTCGGGTTCACCAGCAACTTGTAGTCGGTCGCATCGATGTCGAACTGCTCCAGCACGGGGTCGACGACGTGCTTCTTGATGTCCGGCTGCAACATCGTCTCCAGGTTGATGTCCGCCGCGTGCTGGCTGGACACCACCACGGTGTCGATCCGGACCGCCTTGTCATCGTCGTACTCGACCGTGACCTGGGTCTTGCCGTCCGGCCGCAGGTACGCCAGCGTGCCGTTCTTGCGGACCTCGGCGAGCCGCTCGGACAGCCGGTGCGCGATCGTGATCGGCAGCGGCATCAGCTCAGGCGTCTCGTTGGACGCGTAACCGAACATCAGTCCCTGGTCGCCTGCCCCCTGCAGGTCCAGCACGTCCTCCGACGCGTCCGAACGCGTCTCGTACGCCGTGTCGACACCCTGGGCGATGTCCGGCGACTGGCTCCCGATGGCGACCTGCACCCCACAGGACGCGCCGTCGAAACCCTTCAGGGACGAGTCGTAGCCGATCTCCAGGATGCGCGCGCGCACGATCCCCGGAATGTCGACGTACGCCGTCGTGGTGACCTCACCCGCGACGACGACCAGACCCGTGGTGATCAGGGTCTCGACCGCAACCCGGCTCTTCGGGTCCTCGGCCAGCAACGCGTCGAGGATGGAGTCGCTGATCTGGTCAGCGATCTTGTCCGGGTGACCTTCGGTCACGGACTCGGACGTGAAAAGGCGCCTCGCCACAGTTCTCCCTCGGATTCCTCTTGTGCCGCCCGGTTGCGCGTTGGCACAGCCGCACGATCCCCCCATGCACCGGCGGTTGGCGATGCATCTTGGGAAGTATGCCAGCAGTTTCCGCCCGCGTCCCGGTGACGCTCCGAATTTCTCCAGGATACGAGATGCGTGATCGCATTCTGGACGATCCGCGCGGGTTCAGGCGTGCGGGCCGACCGTCACATCGCCGAGTGTGAGCGACGGCGTACCACCAAGAATCGCAGCCAGCCGGTCCACCTCGGCGTCGAGCAACCTGCGGCGGCGCCGGTTCAGCGGCGTCAGCGCCTCGACGGTGACCTGGAGATTCTTACCGCTCTTCTTCTGGTGCCAAACGCCGGCCACAACGCCGTCGACGAGGAGCAACGGGAAGTTGCCGGCCTGACCGCGGGCGGTCGCGCGGTCGAACGCCTTGCCCGGAAAGAGCAGTTCGCGCGGGAAGCTACCGACGCCGTACGCATCGAAGTACGGCAGCAGCCTGACGCCGTCCGCGCGATCGTCGGGGAACTCGTCGTCGCCGGGAGCGATCCAGGCGGTCTGGCCGTTGAGCTCGACCTGCGGCAGGTCGTCGAAGTACGGCTTGACCATCGTCGGCGTGGTCTTGAGCCAGCGGGCGAACTGCTGCGGGGTCGCGGGGCCATACGAGTAGAGGTACCGGTGCAGGAGTTCGGTGAGCGCTTTCTCCGCGGGCATCGGGTCGAACGGGCGGAGCCGGTGCGGATTCGAGTACGTCGTGAGCCGCCCGCGCATCGGTCCGTGGCAGAGGACGCCGGCGTGCGCTGCGAGGTAGACCGCCTGCCGCCAGCGGGCCCAGGCGCCCTGGAACGCCGGAATCGTCGGCGTGCGCGCCCACTCACCGGTACGCCGTACGACTTCCTCCGTGAGCTCGTCGACGGTCAGGTCTGCGTCGGCGAGGGCTTCACCGACCGCGGCCACGACCTGGTCGAGCTCGCCCGGCGTCATCCGGATCGGCTCCGGCTGCTGGCCGCCGGCCGGCAGCGCTGACAGCGCGCCGGTCCACATCGGCAGATCCTCAAGCGGCAGCAGATGCACGGTCCCGCGCGGCCCGAACGTCTTCACCAACCCTTCGTCGCGCTGCACCGACTCCCGATTCTCCCCGCCAACGCGCAGCGCCACGGACACCTCCCCCGCCGCCGCGATCTGCGCATGCGCCCCACACATCGCCCGCACGGCATCCACCGGCGTCTCCGCGGCCTCACTCAGAAAATGCCGCCGCATCCGCCGCGCAACCACGGCCTCCCAGCTGATCTCCATGGCCTCAGACTAGGGATGGAAGCGGACAGCTTCTGTCCTCTAATGTCCTGCGCAGCAAGTCCGCGCCGTAATTCCGGCCCGGTGCGATCGCCGCTCCCCACTCCCAGCCCACCCAAGCCCCGACCCCACGCACCCACAACCTCCCCAAACCGCTTTGGGCAGGCTCTAGCCTCCGACCGGGGAGCGCAGCTGCCCGATACGGGCAGGTAGGGCTCCCCAAACTGGTTTGGGGGCGGGCCCCCAAACCAGTTTGGGGCGGGATCCAGCGACGGGGGTCCGGCCGGCTCGGACTTGTCGCGCGAATCTCCGGTACGGGACACCGAGCCGCAAAAACCTGGAGCCGCTTGCGGCAAGCTGAGGCAAGCTGACTTCATGACCACGAGCATCCGGACTGCGATCACCGACGCCGACTACGAAGCCTTCCGTGCGGTGCGGATCGCGACCATGCCGTATGAGCGCTGCCCGACTGTCGCTGAGCTCCGCGCTCTCGACCGCCCGGGCCGGTTGATGCTGCTTGCGGAGATCGACGGCGAGGTGGTCGGCAGCGGGCTGGCGGATCGTTCGCAGGACGGCGAGCGGGCGTCGCTGACACCGCGGGTCCGCCCGGAGTTCCGTCGGCGCGGGGTGGGGACCGGCCTGCTCCGGGTGCTCGCTGACCATGCCGTTGCCCAGGGCTACGACACGGCAGGCGCCAATGTCGACGATGCGGAGTCCGGGCTCTTCGCTGAACGGTTCGGCTTCGTGGAAACGAATCGGCAGGTCGAGCAGCTGCGGAAGATCGGCGACGAACCGTGGCCGGCGCCCTCGACGGCGTACACGATCGTCTCGGTCGCCGAACGCCCCGAGCTGTGGGCGGCGGCCTATCACCAGGTCGCGCTGCCGACGTTCCCGGACATGGACCACCCGGTCGCGCTCAAGGTTTCCCAGGACGACTGGGAGAAGGAATGGATCAACGACCCGGCCGCGATGTTCGTGGCCGTCGCCGGCAACGAGGTGATCGGCGTCGCGGGACTGCTGCTCGACTCCGACCGACCGGAGCGCGCGGAGGTCGGCTACACCGCCGTACGGCGGGAGTGGCGCGGCAAATCGGTCGCCGCGACCCTCAAACGCACCAGCATGGCGTGGGCCGCCGACCACGGCATCACCGAGATCTACACCTGGACGCAGCGCGGCAACGACGCGATGCGCCGCCTCAACGAACACCTCGGCTTCACCTACGGCATCACCAGCATCACCCTGCGCGCGCCGCTACCCCTGGCCGGGTTGGCCCCAGTGGGTGGCGACTAGGTTCCAGATGACACCCGCCAGGGCGTCCTTGCTGCCGGAGGGGACGGGGAGGGCGTTGCCGGTGCGGTCGAGGATGACGGCCTCGTTGACGTCGCTGCCGAAGACCTTGCCGCCGGAGACATCATTGACGACCAGGAGGTCGCAGCCCTTGCGTTCCAGTTTGGCGCGGCCGAGCTCGAGGACCGTGTGGTCGGCGTCGCCGGTCTCCGCGGCGAACCCGACGATCACCTGATCGGTGCGGGACCGGTCGTGCGAGATCGTCTGCAGGATGTCTGGGTTCTGCACCAGGCTGACCGCGGGCACTGAGCCGTCGGCGGTCTTCTTGATCTTGTGCTCAGCGACGTTGGCCGGGCGGAAGTCGGCAGGGGCCGCGGCCATCACGATCGCGTCCGCGTCGGCGGCCCGTCCGGTGATCTCGTCGTACAGGTCGCGGGTGCTGGTGACCGGGACGACCTGGACGCCGGCCGGGTCGGGCAGCTCGGAGTTGGCCGCGACCAGGGTGACCTTGGCGCCGCGGGCGGCCGCGATCCGGGCGAGCGCGTACCCCTGCTTGCCGGACGACGAGTTGCCCAGGTACCGCACCGGGTCGAGGTGCTCACGGGTACCGCCGGCGCTGATCAGCACGTGCTTGCCGGTGAGGTCGGCGACCGACTGGCCGGCCGCGCGGGCGGCCTCGTCGGCGAGCATCAGCTGGCTGATCGCGAAGATCTCCGACGGCTCCGGCAGCCGGCCGCGGCCGGTGTCGGTGCCGGTCAGGCGCCCGACCGCAGGGTCGAGGACCGTGATCCCGCGGGCACGCAGCGTCGCGACATTCGCCTGGGTCGCCGGGTGCTCCCACATCTCGGTGTGCATCGCGGCCGCGAACAGGACCGGGCAGCGCGCAGTGAGCAGGGTGTTCGTGAGCAGGTCGTCGGCGAGCCCGTGGGCGGCCTTGGCGATCAGGTTGGCGGTCGCGGGAGCGACCACGACCAGCTCCGCCGCCTTGCCGATCCGGACGTGCGGCACCTCTTGCACGTTGTCGAACGGGTCGGCGGTCACCGGCTGCCCGGACAGCGCCGCCCACGTCGCCGCGCCGACGAACTCCAGCGCGGCCGCCGTCGGCACCACGCGCACGCTGTGCCCGGACTCGGTCAGCCGGCGCAGCAGATCACAGACCTTGTACGCCGCGATGCCGCCGCCGACGCCCAGCACCACGTTGGGCTTGTGCTTGGGGACGACGTCAGCCCCCGGACCGTGGTCGGTTCCGGGGGTCTGGTCACCGGTTGCGGACATCGTGTGTGGACTCCGTTCCCGGTCGTTCGTCCTAGGTGACTACTCGGACTTCTCCGCGGCGGCGGCTTCCGCCTCGGCCTCGGGGTCGATGTCGGTGCAGGTCAGCACGCCCTCGTTGATCTCGCGCATCGCGATCGACAGCGGCTTCTCCTGGACGTGCGTCTCGACCAGCGGTCCGACGTACTCCAGCAGGCCCTCGCCGAGCTGGGAGTAGTAGGCGTTGATCTGCCGCGCGCGCTTGGCCGAGTACAGCACCAGCTTGTACTTGGAGTCGGTGCGGGTGAGCAGGTCGTCGATCGGCGGGGACGTGATGCCGATGGCGACGGGCTGGTTGCCAGACAAGGTCAGGCCTTTCCAGAGATGTGGGGTGATCGAATCAACTTTACCAACTGATCGGCGGCTTCCCGAACCGAGGCGTTCACGATCGTCACGTCGAACTCCTTCTCGGCCGCCAGTTCGACGGTCGCGGTCTCCAGCCGCCGCTCCCGCTCCTCCGGCGTCTCGGTGCCGCGGTAGAGGAGCCGACGGACCAGCTCGTCCCAGCTCGGCGGGGCCAGGAAGACGAACTGCGCCTCCGGCATCGTCGCCCGGACCTGGCGCGCGCCCTGCAGATCGATCTCCAGCAGGGCCGGCCGGCCCGCGGCGAGCTTGTCGAGCACCGGTTGCCGCGGCGTCCCGTAACGGGCCGCCTTGTGCACCACCGCCCACTCCAGCAACTCGCCGTCGGCGATCATCCGGTCGAACTCGGCGTCGGAGACGAACAGGTAGTGCACGCCGTGCACCTCGCCCGGCCGCGGTTTGCGGGTGGTCGCGGACACCGAGATCCAGATGTCCGGGAACCGTTCGCGGATGTCGGCCGCGACGGTTCCCTTGCCGACCGCCGTCGGGCCGGCCAGCACCGTCAACCGGGCCGGGGTGTCACCGGGGTCCGTGGTCATCGTCACACCAGTGTCCAACGAACCGGTCAGCGTCTGGCTCACTCGGCGAATTCGCGCTCGAGCGCGGCGATCTGGTTCGAGCCGAGGCCGCGCACCCGCCGCGTCTCCGAGATCCCCGCGCGCTGCATGATCTGCTGGGCGCGGACCTTGCCGACACCCGGGATGCACTGCAGCAGCTGGCTGACCCGCATCTTGCCGATGACGTCGTTCTTCTGCCCCTCGTGGAGCACCTCCGTCGGAGACGCTCCCGAGTGCCGGATCCGGTTCTTGATCTCGGCTCGTTCACGCCGCGCCGCCGCGGCCTTGTCCAGAGCGGCCGCACGCTGCTCCGGCGTCAAAGAAGGAAGTGGCACCGTTTCACCTGTCCCGTTGTATGGCTTCGCAAGGGAACCTAACACGGGTTCAGCCCGGGATTGAGTCGTGGTGGAACCCAGGCGCGGGACAAGCGGGCGATTGGAACGATCAGTTGATCAGTTCAGTGCCGGAAGGTCGACCTTGCAGCTGTCCTTGGCCTGGCTGGTGATGTTCTTGTACGCCGTCATCACGCCGCCGGTCTGCTTGCTCAGTTCGGCCAACTGGGCGGCGTCCGTACCGGCCTTCTCGGCCTTCTCCGCGAACGCGACGACGACACCCCAGTCGTCCTTCACGTCCTTCGGCGCGGACTCCTGGAGCTTCTTCGCCTCGTCCAGGATCTTCACGTAGTCGACCGGCTTCTGCGGGTCGACGTCGACTGCCTTGGCGGCGTACTTGGCGAGGTCCACGCAGTACGCCTGTTCGTCGGTGCAGGCAGTCAGCACACCGGCGGTTGCGGCCATGGTCGCGAGAACGGCGAGAGAGCGCTTCACGACGTTCACGCTACAGGTACCCGGGACTACGGACCGAAACCGCCTCCTGGCACGCGCTGGTGGGACGGAACGGGCAGAGCCGTCCCACCAGGCAGGTCAACGGCAGGCCGAACGGAAGGTCAGCTACCGGAGCCCGGCAGGTCGATCTTGCAGGTGTCCTTCGCCTGCTTGGTGATCGCGTCCATCGCCGGCTGGATCTTGGAACCGTCGGACTTGGCCAGCTCCATCAGCTTGTTGGTGTCGCCCTTGGCGTCCTGCGCCTTCTCGGCGTAGTCGATGACAGTCTTCCAGTCGTCCTGCAGGTCCTTCGGCGCCGACTTCGACACCTTCTTCGCCTGGTCCAGCATCTTGCCGACCGCGTCGGAGTCCTTGATGTCCAGGTCCTTCGCCGAGTCGACGTAGCCCTTCAGGTCTCCGCAGTAGTCGCCGCCCGAGCAGGCCGTCAGGGCGCCAACACTCATCGTCACAACGGCCGCGAGGGCTGCCAGCTTCCGCATCGTGTTCCTTCACTGTGTCGCGCGGGAAGACCGTGGCTCCCCGTCCGCCGACACCTTTCCGAACGCCGGGGTCACCGCGAGCTCCGGCACGCCGTGAAGAACATCGCACCCGCCGACTGGAACCCGGTTGTGATGTAGCGCGTCGCCACCGAAGGAGATCGCCACCGCGTTCGCGGAAACGATCACGACGATCGCCAGCCAGTCCGGCATCCCCAACCGCTGGTGCAGAACGACCAGCCCGACGAGTGCCGCGAGTACCGGGTTCACGCTCATGAACACACCGAAGAACTGCGCCGGGACGCGGCGCAACGTCAACAAATCAACGAGGAACGGCACGGCCGACGACAGCACACCGGCCACCAGCGCGTACGACGCCGCGGCCAACGTCGGCGGGTGATGCAGCAGCACGACCACGCCGATCGGCACGTAGGCGAGTCCCGACAGCCCTGCCGCCGCGGCCGAACCGGTTGCGCCCGGCAACTCTCGCCCGACCTTCCGGTTGAGCAGGATGTAGAACGCCCAGCACAGCGCGGCGAGCAGACCCAGCCCGATCCCGAGGTAGTCCGTCGTTGCCTGCGGACGGGCCAGCAGGACGACAGCGGGCGCGGCGACGAGCGCACAGGCCAGGTCGAGCACGCGCCGGGACCCCAGGAGCGCAACGGCCAGCGGACCCAGGAACTCCAGCGTCACGCCCAGGCCCAGGCCTACTCGGTCGATGGCGGTGTACAGGGACAGGTTCATCACGGCGAAGACCGCCGCCAGCCCGACGACCAGGCGCCATTGCGGGGCCGTGATCGACCGCAGCCGCGGTCTCCCGATCGCGAGCAGCAGGACCGCCGCGACCCACTGCCGGATCGCCACCACGCCCGCCGGACCGATCACCGGGAACGCGAGCGCCGCCACCGACGCACCGACCTGCGTCGACAGCCCGCTCCCGAGCATCATCACGACACCGACCAACCGTTCACGCCTCACGATCACGAGAATCCGCCCGGCGCGTGGCTGCGCAAAATGCATCGAGCCGCCGATCTATACGCTGGGGTCATGGATATCCGGCAGCTGCGGTGCCTGGTGGAGATCGTCGACTCGGGTACGTTCACCGACGCCGCGATCGAGCTGGGGATCTCTCAGGCCGCGGTGTCCCGCAACCTGCTGGCCCTGGAACGCGAACTCGGCGTACGCCTGCTGCACCGAACCAGCCGCTCACTCACCCCGACGACGGCCGGCGTCCGGGTGCTCGCGCGGGCGCGGCACATCCTCGCGGAGATCGACGAACTCGTGAGTGAGGCGACGAGCGGTCACACCCGTCTGCGGGTCGGCCACGCGTGGTCGGCGTTCGGGAGCCGCACCCGCGAGTTCCAGCGCCGGTGGGCGGTGGAGCATCCCGGCATCGAGCTGCAGCTGATCCGCACCAACACCGCGACCGGCGGTCTCGCCGAGGGTCTGTGCGATCTCGCGGTCATTCGCAGTCAGCTGGACCTGCGGCGATTCGGGCACGTGTTGCTGACCCGGGAGCGGCGGTACTGCGCTCTGCCCGCCGACGACCCGCTGGCTCGCAAACGGGCGCTGACGCTCGATCAGCTCCGGGACCGGACGCTCGTGATCGACCGGCGTACCGGGAGCACCACGGCCGATCTCTGGCCGGAGAGCGCTCGCCCGGCCCTCGAGTACACCCAGGACGTCGACGACTGGCTGGCCGCGATCGCGTCCGGGCGATGCGTCGGCGTGACGCCGCAGGCCACCTCGACGCAGTACCGGCGGGACGGCGTGGTCTACCGCCCGCTGCGGGACGCGCCGCCGGTCGACGTACACCTGATCTGGCATCGCGACGACCCGCACCCGGCGGCGCAGGCGGCCGTCGACCTGCTGATCGCGCTCTACCGGGAATCGAGCAGCCCGAGCAGCTGACGACGGTCCGCCACCCGCCACAGCACAGTGCGGACCTGCTCGATCCCGCCGACCGGCCAGCGCTCCAGGAGCCGCCGTACCTCTGGATCCTCGATGTCGGCGGAGAGCGCGCCGATGAAGTCACCCCAGACGACCTTGAACGGCCGGTCGCACATCCGTACGACGCCGAGGTCGACCGGCGGGGTGATCGCGAGTTGGTTGTGCAACTCCCCCACCGCCAGGTACGCGGCGGAGAGCGCTTCCTCGCGTTCCTCCCAGCTCTCCGCCCGCAACACCTCGCGGCACAGGGGCCCGATCGACGGACCGCAGGACAGCCGGCCGAAGGCAGTCCCGAACCACTTCGAGTACGGCGCGTACTGCCGCTCCATGAGGAAGCACAACCGCATCAGGTCCTCGACCATGCGCGCGCCGATCAACGCCGACCCGAGGTCGTCGCCGACGTACCCGGCCCGGCCGACCAGGTTCATCTGGCGGATGCACGCGCCACCAGGCGGTGATCATCAGGTAACGCCAGACGTCGTCCGGGTAATACGCGAGCCGATCACGAATATCATCCAGACCGAGTTCGTCATGAAACACACCGCCCGCGGTGAACTGCCGCAGAATGGATTCCGGAAAGGTGAGCCAATCGCGAACCGTCAATGCGACGTCGACATCGAACCCCACGTGGTCGCGGAAGTACCCGCGCAGGGTGTGGACCTCGACCAGCGCCGGCCGCCCCTCGAACGTCTGTGGCACCTCGAGTCGCAGCTCGACGCCGTCCGGGACGAACACCAGCGCGCGAGCCTCGCAGTTGTGGTCCGTCGACATCTCGTCGTCGAACCCGAGCACCTCCGAGCCCCGCCCGAGCAACGCCGCACTGTGCGGCACGTCCACCATCGGCCGGACGACGTCGAAGTAGAACCGCCGGCACAATTCCAGCCCTGAACCCATGCCGACGAAGATCGCACGCCGGGCCTGGCGATTTCAAGAAAAACAGCAAATGGCGCAGAAATTCAGCTGCGCCATTTGCTACTGCATATTCTACCGCATTTCGGGGTCAGTAACCGAGCGCCGTCCGGTAGGCGTCGTTCGTGCGCGCGGCCGCGTCCTGGAGGGCGGTGGCGTCGGGACCGGCTCCGAGGATTTCCCGGGAGCTGGACGGTACGACGTTGCGCACCGCGGACCCGAAGACCTCGATGAGACCCTCGGCCGTGCCGCCCTGGGCGCCGAGGCCGGGAGCGAGCAACGGGCCGTTGATGTCCAGGTTCTCATCCGTCGAACTGATGGTCGCCCCAACAACCGCACCGAAGGACCCGAGGCCGTCCGCGTCGGCGTTCAACGCGCGCAGACCGTCGAGGACCGCGCCGGCGACCGTCGTACCGTCGGCGGTGCGGGCCGACTGGAACTGCGGGCCTTCCGGGTTCGAGGTGAGTGCGAGGACGAACAACCCCGCCCCCGACTCCCGGGCCACGTCGATCGCGGGCTGCAGCGACCCGAACCCGAGGTACGGGCTGACCGTCAGCGCGTCGCACGCCAGCGGCCCCTTCTCGGCCAGGTACGCCGACGCGTAGCCGGCCATCGACGAACCGATGTCATTGCGTTTCGCGTCGATGATCACCAGCGCCCCGGCGTCCCGCAGCCGGATCAGCGCCTGCTCCAGCACGGCGATCCCGGCCGACCCGAAGCGCTCGAAGAACGCGGACTGCGGCTTGAACACCGCGACCCGGTCGGCGAGGGCGTCGATGACACCGTACGTGAACGAGGCCAGGCCCTCCGCGGTGTCGGGCAGGCCCCAGGCGTCGAGCAGGTGTGCGTGCGGATCGATGCCGACGCACAACGGCCCGCGCGTATCCATCGCTGCCCGCAACCGGGTCCCGAACGGTTTGCTCCGCATGTCGCTCCCGAAAGTCTCGTTGCTCAAGGCAATCTCCTGTTGATCTGCCGGATCAGCCCCGGCCCGCGATAAATCAATCCTGTGTACACCTGGACGAGGCTCGCGCCGGCGTCGAAGAGCCGGACCGCGTCCGACGGTTCCACGATCCCCCCGACTCCGATGACGGGGAGCGCTCCCCCGGTTTCCGCGTGGATGTGCGCGACGACCTTCGCCGACATCTCGGCCAGCGGCCGCCCGGACAAACCGCCGGTCTCACCCGCCAGCGGATGCCCCGAGACGCCCGCCCGGTCGATCGTCGTGTTGGTGGCGATGATGCCGGCGACGCCGGTGCCGGTGCAGACCTGGAGGAGCTCGTCGATCGCCGACGTGGTCAGGTCCGGTGCGATCTTCACCAGGATCGGTTTCGGAGCCAGCCCGGCGACGGTCAGCGAGGCCGCCTCGGCGTGCAGTGCGGTCAGCAGTTCGCGCAGGTGTCCGGCGTCCTGGAGAGAGCGCAATCCCGGTGTGTTCGGTGAGGAGACGTTGACCGCGAAGTAGTCGCCGTACCGGTAGAGGCGGCGCAGCGAGGTCACGTAGTCCTCGACCGCCTCCTCCAGCGGTGTCACCTTCGACTTCCCGATCGAGATGCCGAGCGGGTAGCCGAGATCGCCGTACGCCGCCAATCGCGCGGCCAACGCCTCGCTGCCGAGGTTGTTGAAGCCCATCCGGTTGATGACCGCCTCATGCTCGACGAGGCGGAACAACCGAGGCTTCTCGTTGCCCGGTTGCGGATGCGCCGTCACGGTGCCGACCTCGACGAAGCCGAACCCGATCGCGGGCCACGCGCGCAGGGCGATCCCGTTCTTGTCCATGCCTGCCGCCAGTCCGACCGGTGACGGGAACTGGATCCCGAAGACCGTACGAGCCGAGGCCGAGGCACCGCGACGAGCCGGAACACCGAACACGCGGGACCCGGCCGCGGCGGCGCCCGGTATGCGCCCCAGGAGGCGCATACCGTTCAGCGTCTGCTCGTGGGCGACCTCCGCGTCACCGCGACCCAGCCGGTACAGGACCGGCCGGACCACTCGCCTATACACCGCGGATCCTCGGCACCCAGTCCTGCAGCGACCGGACGCCGATGTCGCCGGCGCGCTGCGCCTCGATCCCCTGGACCGCGGCCGCGAGCCCCTGCACGGTGGTGATGCACGGGATGTTCCGCGCCACCGCCGCGCTGCGGATCTCGTACCCGTCGATCCGCGGCGAACCGCCCTGAGTGATCCCGATCGGCGTGTTGACGATCAGGTTCAGCTCGCCGTCCTGGACCATCTGGACGATCGTCGGCTCACCGTTCGGGCCGGGGCCCTGGCTGCTCTTGCGGACCGTGACCGCCTCGACGCCGTTGCGCCGCAGGACGTCGGCCGTGCCTTCGGTCGCGTAGATCTGGAAGCCGAGATCCGCCAGCCGCTTGACCGGGAAGATCATGTGCCGCTTGTCCCGGTTCGCGACCGACACGAACACCTTGCCGTTGATCGGCAGCGGCTGCGACGCCCCCGCCTGCGACTTGGCGAACGCCGTACCGAACGTGTCGTCGATGCCCATCACTTCACCGGTGGACTTCATCTCCGGCCCGAGCACGGTGTCGACCGACGAACCGTCGATGGTCCGGAACCGGTTGAACGGCATCACGGCCTCCTTGACCGCGATCGGCGTCGTCGGCGGCAGCGTCCCGCCGTCCCCGGTCGCCGGCAGCAGACCCTCGCCCCGCAGCTCGGAAATAGTTGCCCCGAGCATCACCCGGGCCGCGGCCTTGGCCAGCGGTGTCGCGGTCGCCTTCGACACGAACGGCACCGTCCGGGACGCCCGCGGGTTCGCCTCCAGCACGTAGAGGACGTCGCCGGCGAGCGCGTACTGGACGTTCAGCAGGCCGCGTACGCCGACACCGCGGGCGATCGCCTCGGTCGAGCGACGGATGTTCTCGATGTCCGCGTTCCCGAGCGTGATCGGCGGCAGCGCACACGACGAGTCGCCGGAGTGCACACCGGCCTCCTCGATGTGCTCCATCACGCCGCCGAGGAACAGCTCCTCGCCGTCGAACAGCCCGTCGACGTCGATCTCGACCGCGTCGTCGAGGAACCGGTCGATCAGCACCGGGTGCTCCCACGAGCCCGAGCCGGCGCTCAGCCGGTCCAGCGCCGCGGTCAGCTCGGCCGAGCTGTAGACGATCTCCATCCCGCGACCGCCCAGCACGTACGACGGCCGGACGAGGACCGGGAACCCGATCTCCTCCGCGACGTCGTGCGCGGCCTCGGCCGACATCGCCGTACCGTGCTTCGGCGCCGGCAGCTTCGCGTCCGCGAGCACCTTGCCGAACGCACCCCGCTCCTCCGCCAGGTGGATCGCCTCGGGCGACGTCCCGACGATCGGTACGCCGGCGTCCGCCAGGCGCTGCGCCAGTCCGAGCGGCGTCTGACCGCCGAGCTGGACGATCACGCCCGCGACCGGTCCGGCCTGCAACTCGGCGTACACGATCTCGAGCACGTCCTCGCAGGTGAGCGGCTCGAAGTACAGCCGGTCGGAGGTGTCGTAATCGGTCGAGACCGTCTCCGGGTTGCAGTTCACCATCACCGTGCAGTAGCCGGCCTCGCGCAGCGCCATCGACGCGTGCACGCAGGAGTAGTCGAACTCGATGCCCTGACCGATCCGGTTGGGCCCGGAGCCCAGGATCAGGACGGCAGGAGTGTCCCGCGGCGCAACTTCGGTCTCCTCGTCGTAGGACGAGTAGTGGTACGGCGTCTCGGCCTTGAACTCGGCCGCGCAGGTGTCGACCGTCTTGTAGACCGGCCGGATCCCGAGCGCCTGCCGGACACCGCGGACGACGTCCTCGGTCAGGCCGCGGATCTCGGCCAGCTGCAGGTCGGAGAAACCGTGCCGCTTGGCCAGTTTGATGACGTCCGGCGTCAGCCGCGGAGCGGCAGCAACCTGGAGAGCGGTCTCGTGGATCAGGTACAGCTGGTCCACGAACCACGGGTCGATCCTGGTCGCGTCGAAGATCTGCTCCGGTGTGGCACCGGCCCGGATCGCGTCCATGATGATCCGCAGCCGGCCGTCCTGCGGCGTCTTGATTGCCTCCAGCAACGGCTCGAGCTCGCCGGCGGGCTGGCCGGCCCAGGAGAACCGGGCCTCCGGCTTCTCCAGCGACCGCAACGCCTTCTGCAGCGCCTCGGTGTAGTTGCGGCCGATCGCCATCGCCTCGCCGACGCTCTTCATGTGTGTGGTCAGCGTGGCGTCCGCGGCCGGGAACTTCTCGAACGCGAACCGCGGCACCTTCACCACCACGTAGTCCAGCGTCGGCTCGAAGCTGGCCGGCGTCTGCTTGGTGATGTCGTTCGGGATCTCGTCGAGCGTGTAGCCGATGGCGACCTTCGCGGCGATCTTCGCGATCGGGAAGCCGGTCGCCTTCGACGCCAGCGCCGACGAGCGGGACACCCGCGGGTTCATCTCGATGACGATCAGCCGACCGTCGTCGGGGTTCACCGCGAACTGGATGTTGCAGCCGCCGGTGTCGACGCCGACCTCACGGATGATGCCGATCGCGAGGTCCCGCATCACCTGGTACTCGCGGTCGGTCAGCGTCATCGCCGGCGCGACCGTGACCGAGTCGCCGGTGTGCACGCCCATCGGGTCGACGTTCTCGATCGAGCAGATGATCACGACGTTGTCGGCCTTGTCGCGCATCACCTCCAGCTCGTACTCCTTCCAGCCGAGGATCGATTCCTCGATCAGCACCTCGGTGGTCGGGCTGGCGTGCAGTCCGGCGCCGGCGATCCGGCGCAGGTCCGCCTCGTCGTAGGCCATCCCGGATCCGACGCCGCCCATCGTGAACGACGGCCGCACCACCAGCGGGTAGCCGAGCTGGTCGGCCGCGCCCATCACGTCGTCGATCGTGTGGCAGATCACCGACCGCGCGGTCTCCGCGCCGAGCTTCTCGACGATCTGCTTGAACGACTCCCGGTTCTCGCCGCGCTGGATCGCGTCGACGGACGCGCCGATCAACTCGACGCCGTACTTCTCCAGTACGCCGTTGTCGTGCAGGGCGATCGCCGCGTTCAGCGCGGTCTGCCCGCCGAGGGTGGCGAGCAGCGCGTTCGGGCGCTCCTTCTCGATCACCTTCTCGACGTACTCCGGGGTGATCGGCTCGACGTACGTGGCGTCGGCGAACTCCGGGTCGGTCATGATCGTGGCCGGGTTGGAGTTCACCAGGACGACCCGGAACCCCTCCTCCTTCAGCACCCGGCAGGCCTGGGTCCCGGAGTAGTCGAACTCGCACGCCTGGCCGATCACGATCGGTCCGGACCCGATCACCAGGACCGATTCGATGTCTGTCCTGCGCGGCATCAGTTCCGCCCTTCCATGAGCTCTACGAACCGGTCGAAGAGGTACGCCGAGTCGTGCGGCCCGGCCGCCGCCTCTGGGTGGTACTGGACCGAGAAGGCCAGCACGCGGCCGTCCTTGCCGGTCAGCTTGAGTCCTTCGACGACGTTGTCGTTGAGCGAGACGTGGCTGACTTCCGCCGTTCCGTACGGCGTCTCCACCGTCTCCCCGATCGGTGCGTCCACCGCGAACCCGTGGTTCTGCGCGGTGATCTCGACCTTGCCGGTGGCCCGGTCGAGCACCGGCTGGTTGATCCCGCGGTGCCCGTACTTGAGCTTGAACGTGCCCAGTCCGAGCGCCCGTCCGAACACCTGGTTGCCGAAGCAGATCCCGAAGTACGGCTTCCCCCGCTGCAGGAGTTCCTTCAGCAGCGTGGTCGGGTGCTCGGTGGTCTCCGGGTCACCCGGGCCGTTGCTCATGAAGATGCCGTCCGGGTTCACCGCGAGGATCTCGTCCAGTGGGGTGTTCGCAGGCATGACGTGGACCTCGATGCCGCGCTCGGACATCCGCTTCGGCGTCATCGTCTTGATCCCGAGGTCGAGTGCGACCACCGTGAAGCGCTTCTCCCCCTCGGCCGGCACGACGTACGGCAGATGCGTCGTCACCTCCGACGCAAGGTCCGCGCCGACCATCGGCGGCTGCTCGAGCACCTTCTGCAGCAGCTCGGCGGGGTCCAGGATCTCGGTGGAGATCCCGGCACGCATCGCGCCGCGCTCCCGCAGGTGCCGGGTCAGCGCGCGGGTGTCGATCCCGGAGATCCCGACGATGTCCTGACCCTTCAGCTGGTCGTCGAGCGATCGCTTCGCGCGCCAGTTCGACGGCACCCGGGCCGGGTCGCGGACGACGTACCCCGCGACCCAGATCTTCTGCGACTCGTCGTCCTCGTCGTTGATCCCGGTGTTGCCGATGTGCGGCGCGGTCTGGGTGACGATCTGCCGGTGGTACGACGGGTCGGTCAGTGTCTCCTGGTAACCGGTCATCCCGGTGGTGAACACCGCCTCGCCGAACGTGGATCCGGTCGCCCCGTACGACGTACCGGCGAACGACCGCCCGTCCTCGAGGACGAGCAGCGCTGGCTGGCTCATAGTGCTCCGATCAGAGTCGAGATGGATGCGGTCAGGGCGGCGGTGTCGGCCTTACGACGCGGACGGAACCCGGTGTCGAGCTCACGGCCGTCGTGGGTCCAGGTGACCACGACCAGGCCGGACTTCTCCGCGGTCACCTTGCCGGCGATCCCACGGTCGGTCCGGACCCCGGTCAGGTGGTCCGCGGGGATGAAGACATCCGCCGCGCCCTGCCGGTGGAAGATCAGGCCGGCCTCACTGACGGCCAGGTCCGCGGTGGCGCGGACGCCCAGTTCGTGCACGGCGATCCGGTCCATCCAGTCGCCTGCGCTCGTCGTCGCGACGTACACACCTTCGACGCCGCGCGCCCCTTCTTCTGGCGCCGTGGGCAAAGGCGCCAGGTCGGCCTGCCTGGCCTGGCGGTTCCGCCAGCCCCGGTACATGCCGAGGTAGCCCGCTGCCAGCACCAGCAGCGTGCCGAGAGTGCCGAGGAACGCCCTCACCGGGTGAGCTCACCGTCCAGGACGGTCGGCGTACCGCGCAGGAACGTCGCGACCACCTTGCCCGGCAGCGTCATCCCGTCGAACGGCGTGTTCCGCGACAGTGACACCGAGTCTTCCGGTACGACGGTCCGCTCGACCCTGGGGTCGTAGAGGACGACGTTCGCGGGCGCACCGGCCTCCAGCGGGCGGCCGTGCTCGGCGGCCTGGCCGATCGCGGCCGGCCGGTAGCTCATCCGGTCCGCGACATCTGCCCAGGTCAGCAGCTTCGTGTCGATCATCGCCTGCTGGACCACCGAGAGAGCGGTCTCCAGGCCGGTCATCCCGAACGCGGCCGCGCTCCACTCGCAGTCCTTGTCCTCGACCGGGTGCGGCGCGTGGTCGGTGGCGACGATGTCGATCGTGCCGTCGGCCAGGCCCTCGCGGACCGCCTCGACATCCTCCTTCGTGCGCAGCGGCGGGTTCACCTTGTAGACCGGGTTGTAGGAGGCGGCGAGCTCCTCGGTCAGCAGCAGGTGGTGCGGGGTGACCTCGGCGGTCACCTCGAGCCCGCGCCGCTTCGCCGCGCGGACGATCTCCACGGAGCCCTTCGTGGACAGGTGACAGACGTGCAGCTTCGACCCGACGTGCGCGTTCAGCAGGATGTCGCGGGCGATGATCGCCTCCTCTGCGACACTCGGCCAGCCGGTCAGGCCGAGCACGCCGGAGAGCGCTCCCTCGTTCATCTGCGCGCCCTGCGTGAGCCGCGGCTCCTGCGCGTGCTGCGCGATCACACCGTTGAACGCCTTCACGTACTCGAGCGCGCGGCGCATCAGCGCGGCGTCCCAGACACAGTCGCCGTCGTCGGAGAACACCCGGACCCGGGCGGCGGAGTCCGCCATCGCGCCGAGCTCCGCGAGCTGCGTGCCCTTCCGTCCGACCGTGACCGCGCCGATCGGGTACACGTCGGCGTACCCGGCGTCGCGGCCGAGGCGCCAGACCTGCTCGACCACACCGGCGGTGTCGGCGACCGGGTCGGTGTTGGCCATCGCGAAGACCGCGGTGAAGCCGCCCTTCGCGGCCGCGCGGGTGCCGGTGAACACCGTCTCGGCGTCCTCCCGGCCGGGCTCGCGCAGGTGCGTGTGCAGGTCCACGAGACCCGGCAGCGCGACCAGCCCGTGCGCATCGATCGTCTGCGCGCCGGCGGGCACGTCCAGACCGGTGCCGGTGGCAACGATCTCGCCGTTGTCGATCAGCAGGTCCGCTTGGTCACCGCCAACGATCCGTGCGCCGGTGATCAGGTATGCGGTCATGCCAGGTGCTCCTCGGTCTCGTTGGTTCCAGATAGCAGCAGGTACAGGACGGCCATCCGGATCGCCACGCCGTTCGTGACCTGCTCGACGATCACCGAGCGGGTGGAGTCGGCGACCTCGGCGCTGATCTCCATCCCGCGGTTCATCGGCCCGGGGTGCAGCACGATCGCCTCGTCCGGCAGTTGCGCCATCCGGTTCTTGTCCAGGCCGTAGCGGCGCGTGTACTCGCGGGCGCTCGGGAAGAACGCGTCGTTCATCCGCTCCCGCTGCACCCGCAGCATCATCACCGCGTCGCTCTTCGGCAGCACCGCGTCGAAGTCGTACGACGTGGCGCACGGCCACCTGCTCATGTCGACGGGCACCAACGTCGGCGGGGCGACCACGGTGACCTCGGCGCCGAGCGTCGACAGCAGCAGCACGTTCGACCGCGCGACCCGCGAGTGCAGGACGTCGCCGACGATCGTGATCCGGCGGCCCTCCAGCGAACCGAGGTGCCGGCGCATCGTGAACGCGTCGAGCAACGCCTGCGTCGGGTGCTCGTGGGTGCCGTCGCCGGCGTTGACCACCGACCCGGTCATCCAGCCCGACTTCGCCAGCAGGTGCGGCGCACCGGACGATCCGTGCCGGCAGACGACGCCGTCGGCGCCCATCGCCTGCAGGGTCAGCGCGGTGTCCTTCAGGCTCTCGCCCTTGCTCAGGCTCGAGCCCTTCGCGGAGAAGTTGATGACATCCGCGGACAGCCGCTTGGCGGCCGCCTCGAACGAGATCCGCGTCCGGGTCGAGTCCTCGAAGAACAGGTTCACCACGGTCCGCCCGCGCAGCGCGGGCAGCTTCTTGATCGGGCGGTCGGCCAGCGACCGCATCTCCTCGGCGGTGTCGAGGATCAGCTGCGCCTCGTCGCGGCTCAGGTCCGCGGCGCTCAGCAGGTGCTTCATGCCTTCACCCCTGTCGGCGGCTTGTCGGCTGCTTTGTCGGCTGCTTTGTCCGCAGCTTGGTCGGCTGCTTTGTCCGCGATCAGTACGGCGTCCTCGCCGTCGAACTCGGTCAGGTGCACGGTGACCCGCTCGACCAGGGAGGTCGGCAGGTTCTTGCCCACGTAGTCGGCGCGGATCGGCAGCTCGCGGTGGCCGCGGTCGACCAGGACGGCGAGCTGGACGGCGCGCGGGCGGCCGATGTCGCCGAGCGCGTCGAGCGCCGCACGGATCGTCCGGCCGGAGAACAGCACGTCGTCGACGAGCACCACGACCTTGCCGTCGATACCGTCCGCCGGGATGTCGGTGTGTTCCAGGCCGCGTGGTGGCTTGAGGCCGATGTCGTCGCGGTACATGGTCACGTCGAGTGATCCTGTCGGCACGCTCTGCCCCTCAACGGCCTGAATCCGGGCCGAGACGCGTTGTGCCAGCGGGACTCCGCGGCTGGGGATACCGAGCAGGACGACCGGGTCGGCGCCGCGGTTCCGCTCGAGGATCTCGTGAGCTATCCGGGTCAGTGCCCGGGAAATGTCGGAAGCGTCGAGGACTTCGCGGCTGCTGCGTTTCGGCGGCTGCGAGATCTCGGGGTGCTCTGCACTCTGGGCAGGGCTCATCGCTACCGTTCCTCCTTTCCCGCCTCTCTGGACGGGTCTTTAAAGGACGTTCGGACCGCTTGACATGGTATCGGATGTGACACGCCGTCTTGACGCTGGCCTCTGACCCAGAATATTGTTACTCTGTGTAATCGAGGGGGTTTGGCCATCTGGCCCGTTCCCTGCGGGCCGGACATGACGAAACTAGTCGGAGGGAAGAACCAGCGTGCCGAGCGAATACGCGAAGACACTGGGTGGCAAGCTACGTGCCATCCGCCAGCAGCAGGGTTTGTCGCTGCATGGCGTGGAAGAGAAGTCCAAGGGTCGCTGGAAGGCGGTTGTCGTCGGCTCGTACGAGCGCGGCGATCGAGCCGTCACGGTCCAGAAGCTCGCGGAGCTCGCCGATTTCTACGGCGTGCCGATCCGTGAGCTGCTCCCTGGGTCCGCCAGCGCGGCTGCCGCGGCTGCCGCTCCTCCCCGGTTGATCCTCGACCTGGAGGCCCTGCAACACCTCGACGCGAGCGAGGCCGGTCCGCTGACGCGGTACGCGGCCACGATCCAGGCTCAGCGTGGGGACTACAACGGAAAGGTGCTGTCGATCCGTCAGGACGACATGCGGACGCTCGCGGTCATCTACGACGAGTCGCCGACGACGCTGACCGAGCGCTTCATCTCCTGGGGTGTACTGAACCCGGAGGCGAAGGGTGACGTCGAGGAAACGTCCGAAGCCGCCGGCGCCTGACGCCTGAGAAGGCAGCAATCTGGCGAAGGTACTAGACGGTCGGGGCTTGTAGCAGCTGGCCCGCGGCCGCCCGCCTTCCTCAGCAGACGGAACAGAGCACTACCAACGCAGTACCAATGCAGGACCAACGCAGTACCAGCGGCAGGTACCACCTCACCGGCCGCACACGGGGACGCAACGGCGGCCCGGGACCGTACCGAGACGGTCACCGGGCCTGAGAGAGGGCTCGCCCCCTCACTTCCCAGCAGCGATTCAGACGCCCAGTGTGGGCTTCAGCTGCAGCAGTCTGGCCAGCAGGCCGTTGACGAACGTCGGGGACTCGTCGGTCGACAGGTCCCGCGCGAGCGCGACCGCCTCGCTCACCGCGACCACGTCCGGCACCTGGTCGTCGAACAGCAGCTCGTAGGCGCCGATCCGCAGGATGTTCCGGTCGACGGCCGGCATCCGGTCCAGCGTCCAGCCGACCGAGTGGGTCTCGAGCAGGTCGTCGATCTGCTCATTGTGTTTCGCGACCCCTTCGACCAGCGCCACGGTGAACTCGTTCACCGGCGGGTCGTTGTCGGCCACCCGGTCAGCCAGGGTGCCGCCGACCGGCAACCCCCTGACCTCCGACTCGAACAGCACGTCGAGGGCGCGCTTGCGGGCCTTGCTCCGGGCAGACATCTTCTGTTGTCGACTTTCCCTAGAGGTTGCGCTGCTCAGGAGGTGACGCGGCCGAGGTAGTCCCCGGTGCGGGTGTCGACCTTGACCTTCTCGCCGGTGGTCAGGAAGAGCGGGACCTGGATGTCGTAACCGGTCTCCAGCTTGGCCGGCTTGGTGCCGCCGCTGGAGCGGTCGCCCTGCAGACCGGGCTCGGTGTACTCGACCGTGAGCTCGACCGAGGCCGGGAGCTCGACGTACAGCGGGAGCTCGTCGTGCACCGCGACGATGGCGTCCTGGTTCTCCAGCAGGAAGTGCACCGCGTCGCCGACCACCTCGGGGGTGAGCTGCAGCTGGTCGTAGGTGCTCTTGTCCATGAAGACGTACGACGTGCCGTCGTTGTACAGGTACGTCATGTCACGCTTGTCGACCGTGGCCACGTCGACCTTGACGTCGGCGTTGAACGTCTTGTCGACCACCTTGCCGGACAGCACGTTCTTCAGCTTGGTCCGGACGATGGCGCCGCCCTTGCCCGGCTTGTGATGCTGGAACCACACGACGGACCACAGCTGTCCGTCCAGGTCGAGCACCATGCCGTTCTTGAGGTCGTTCGTCGATGCCACGCGGGTATGCCCTTCGAAATCGATCAGCGGTAACGACAAATTGTAGCGGTGACTACCGCATTCCTCCGATTCGTGCGTTCGGCCGGACCCCGGGGGCCGTACGCTGGAGCTCCGGATCGTCCACCGAGGTGCCAGGAGGCCGGCTGATGACGGGGTTCGTGATCTTCGTCGTGGTGATGATCGTGGTCGGCCTGATCAACAAAGCCAAGCAGCAGTCCGGCGGCGGCAACGCCAAGCAGAACGCCCGCATGCAGGCGGTGATCGAGCGGATCCAGGCCCAGCAGGGCGGCAACCAACCGGTCCAGTTCCAGGGCCAGTTCACCCAGGCCGCCGGGCCGGGCGGACCACCTCCGGCGCCGATACCAGGGCAGATGCAGACCGGGACTGCGCAGGGCAGTCAGCAGGCCGCGGCCGTTCTCCAGCAACTCCTGCAGAACGGGCGGCAGCCGCGACACATGGGCGAGCGGAACTCCCCCGGCCAGGCGGCACAGCAGCCCGGCTTCGGTACGCCGTACCAGCCGCCGGCGCAGTTCCAGCCCTCCCAGTACCCGGCGCAGTACCCGGTGCAGTACAACCCGGGGCCGTACCAGCCGCCGGCGCATCGACCGCAGCAGAACAACCTGCCGTCGACGAAGCAGGACCTGGACGCCAGGGTGCGGGACCTGATGAAGGCGGGCCACGAGGTAGGCGCGATCCGGTTGCTGAGCGACGAGCGTGAGATGGGGATCCTCGAGGCGCAGAAGTACGCCCGCACCTTGGTCGCGCCGCCGGCAGCTCAGCAAGGAACCGACGTACCGGACGAGCCTGACGAGGAGCGGTACGTCGGTTCAGCGGCGTTCGCGGAGTCGATCTTCAACGTCAACGACCGTGACGAAAACGTGTGGGCCAGCGGCTGGGTCGACGTACCCGAGCCGGAGGATCGCTCCGACATCGAGGAGCTGTGGCAGACCGTCAGCAACCCGCCGCGGGCCACTCCTCCCACGTCGCAGTGAGGTAGCTAGTCCCGCTTATCCCCGAGTGACTCCAGTAGCGTCCGCAGCAGACCTGCCAGCTGCTCGCGTTCAGCCGCCGACAGGCCGGCGAGTAGCTGCGACTCGGTGTCGACGTGTGTCGGCAGCACCTTGTCGATCAGCTCGAGGCCCTCAGGCGTCAGGGTCACCAGCACACCACGGCGGTCGGTCTCACTCGGCGCACGCGTCACCAGTCCGCGAGCCTCCAGCCGATCCAGCCGTTGACTGATCGCTCCCGACGTGACCATCGACGAGTGCATCAGCCCGGCCGGGGTCAGGCTGTGCTCGGCGTTGCTGCGCCGCAGGGTCGCCAGTACGTCGAAAGACGCGCGGTCCAGGTCATGCTTGCTGAAGTTCCGCCGCAGCTCGGCGTCGAACAGCGCGCCGAGGCGGCTCATCCGCCCGATGATGCCCATCGGCGACGGATCCAGGTCCGGCCGCCGCACACGCCACTGCTCGAGCACCAGGTCGACGTGATCTGCCATCCACCCAGCCTAGCGCCAGATCCCTTAGCGCTGAGAGACTTGAAAGTTGCTTAGCACTGAGATACTTTATCTTAGTGCTAAGCAATCGACGCTCGACCATCCTCCTGACCACGGCCATCGCGCCGATGCTCTGGGGCACGACCTACGTGGTGACCACCGAGTTCCTGCCGCCCCACCGCCCTCTGCTGGCCGCACTCTTGCGCGCGCTGCCGGCCGGCCTCCTGCTCGTCGCGGTCACCCGTGTCCTGCCGCGCGGCAGTTGGTGGTGGCGCTCGCTGCTCCTCGGCACGCTCAACATCGGCGCCTTCAACGCGTTCTTGTTCGTCGGTGCGTACCGGCTGCCAGGTGGCGTGGCGGCGACCGTCGGTGCGATCCAGCCTCTGCTGGTCGCTTTGCTGTCCGCTGGTCTGCTGCGCCAGCGCCTGTCACTGCGCACCGTTTTCACTGCGCTGGCGGGCGTGTTCGGCGTCGGTCTGCTCGTGCTGCGAGCTACCGCACGACTCGACATGGGGGGCGTACTCGCAGCCGCCGGCGCTGCGGTCGTCATGGCATTCGGCGTCGTACTCAGCAAGCGCTGGACGTCACCTGCTCCCCTGCTGGCCACTACGGGCTGGCAGCTCGTCGCTGGTGGACTTGTGCTCCTGCCAGTGGCCTTCCTGGTCGAGGGCGCTTTTCCCGCCTTCACACTGCGGAACGTCGCTGGCTACGCGTACTTGGCGCTGTTCGGCTCGGCACTCGCCTATGCACTCTGGTTCCGCGGACTCCGGGAACTCGTTCCGACCGAGGTCACGTTCCTGGGACTGCTGAGCCCGGTAGTAGCCACCACAGTGGGCTGGCTGGTCCTCTCTCAGCACCTGACCGCATTGCAGGCAGTCGGCGGTCTCATCGTGCTGGCGGCCCTTGCGTTCGCTCAGGTACGACCCGCAGCTCAGCGCCTAGATAAGTCCCTGGCGCAGTGCATAGGCGACGGCGTGGGAGCGGTTCCTGAGCTGCAGGCGGCTGGTGACGTCGTGGAGGACGTTCTTGACCGTCCGCTCCGAGTAGGACAGCTCCCGGGCGATCTCCTGCGTGTCCATGCCGTCCGCGACAAGTCGCAGTACCTGAGTCTCCCGGTCGGAGAGACCGGCGTGGGACAGTCCTCGCGGTGCCACAACGTGGCGCTGCATCCGCGACACCTGGCCGAGCAGCCGTCCCAGCAGGTCCGGAGGCAGGCTGCCGTCACCCGCAGCGGCGGCCTGGACGAGGTGCACAATCCGGTCACCGGTCGCTTCGGTACGCCGTAGTACGCCGGAGACCCCCAGCTCGACAGCTGTCATCAGCGCTTCGTCGTCGATCGTGCTGCCGATCAGCACGGTCCGGCGGAAACCCCGCTGCGTCGCGGCCCGCAGTACCTGAACGGCACCGGCGTCCAGCGAGTCGACGGCAACCAACGCGACCACTGGCGGGGCAGTGCGCCGATTGGCCGACTGAGCGAGCCGCTGCGCCCCCAGGTCAGCGTCATCGATCACGCTGATCTCCGGGCACTGCCGCAGCGTGTGCACCAGCCCGAACTGCGACAGCGGGTCAAGCGCCTTGACCCAGACCGGAATCCGGTGGTGCTGACCGAGAGGTTCCCCCACCTGTTGTGTCGTCACAACCATCTGATGCC
The DNA here is from genome assembly GCF_004362255.1 of Kribbella sp. VKM Ac-2571. NCBI lineage: Bacteria > Bacillati > Actinomycetota > Actinomycetes > Propionibacteriales > Kribbellaceae > Kribbella > Kribbella sp. VKM Ac-2571. Next base: position 13,735 of record NZ_SNWS01000025.1, on the reverse strand, counting down.
CGAAGGGGCAGATTGGTTATGAATCGAGGGTGGTGAGCGCGCGGAGCGCGAGCCGGTACGAGTCGACCCCGAAGCCGGCGATCGTCCCGGTCGCCACCCCGGCGACCACGCTGGTGTGCCGGAACTCCTCGCGGGCGGCCGGATTGGTCAGGTGGATCTCGATCAACGGAGCGGTCCGCTGCGCGATCGCGTCCCGCAACGCGTACGAGTAATGGGTGAACGCGGCCGGGTTCAGGACGACGGGAATCCGGCCGTCCGCGGCCTCGTGCAGCCAGCCGACCAACTCGGCCTCGTCGTCGGTCTGCCGTACGTCGACCTCGAACCCGAGCTCGGCGCCCGTCTTCTCACACACCCCGACCAGCTCGGCGAACGTCGTCGTACCGTACTTCTCCGGCTCCCGCGACCCCAGCCGCCCGAGGTTCGGCCCGTTCAGCACCAGCACTCGCCTGCTCACATCCGTCACAGCGTTCACCCTAGCGGGAGGCCGTCGAAGGCGATCTCGGCCTCGGTCACCGCGTCCAGGTAGCGGTCGGCGGCCCGCTGCCCGGCCTCGATGGCTTCCCAGTTGCGGCGGGACAGCACCCGCTGGACCGACACCGTCTGGGCGGCAAGGAGTTCGCCCGCGAGGTCGCCTCCGAGGGCGGTCGCGAGGGCGTGCTGGTCGTCGTCCATGAACTGGTGCAGCCGGGTCGTGAGGGCGGGGGTACCGAAGACGAGCTTGTAGTAGGCGAGGACCTGCGGATGGTCGTTCAGGCCCGTCACCGGGTCGCGGGCAGTGAGACCGGCCATGAAGTGCTCACGCAGCGCCTGGACCGGCGGGACCGCGGCCGTCGCGACCACCCGGGCCGACTCGTGCCGATGGTCGGCGATCCGGTGCAGGACGAGGTCCTGCTTGGTCGGGAAGTACTTGAACAACGTCGGTTTGGAGACGTTCGCCGCCTCGGCGATGTCGGCCACCGACACCTCGTCGAAGCCGCGCTTCAGGAACAGCGCGATCGCCGCCTCGGACAGGGCGTCGTGCGTCTGCTGCTTCTTGCGTTCGCGGAGTCCGGTCACAGTGATCATGTTAACCTAGGCAAAAGATTGACCGAGTTAATCTTTTGTGGAGGGGCGGATGAAGGAGCTCGACGAGGAACGCGCGTACGCCGATCGTTGCCGGGACGCGCTGCGGCGGATGGTCGCGGGTGCGCGGGAGAACGTGGTCGTCGGCGAGGGCACCTGGGGTGACCGGTACACCGCCGAGCGGCTGGGCTTCTACCTCAAGACGCTGGCTCGCGACATGGGTGAGGAGGGCGACAACCCGCCGTTCTTCGGCGTGATCGCGTACGGCGCCACGGACCCGGCGGCCGGCGAGCACCGCCGCCAGACGTACTACCTCGGCCGCCGGCACATCTCGGACGCGATCGGCCGCCCGCCGATGGTGATCGACTGGCGCGCGCCGGTGTCGGCCTCGTTCTACCAGGCGTCCGCCGTCGAGCCGCGCGGGATCGACGTCCGCCGCCGCTTCGGCTGGTCAGGGAATCGGCTGACGAGCTTCGAGGACGAGCATCTCCGGACGAGTTCTGGTGACGGTTCTGGTGGCGGTTCTGGTGACGGCTTTGGTGGCTCGGCCAGCGAGCTTGTGCGGCGGGAGATCGAGCGGGCTCGCGTGGGTCCGATGCGGGACATCGTCGCCACGATCCAGCCCGAGCAGGACACACTCGTGCGGACCGGACTCGACGTCTCGGTGTGCATCCAGGGCGCGCCGGGGACCGGCAAGACCGCGGTCGGCCTGCACCGCGCCGCCTACCTGCTGTATGCGCACCGGTCGCGGCTCGAACGCAACGGTGTCCTCGTCCTCGGACCGAACCGGGCGTTCCTGCACTACATCTCCGCCGTACTCCCGACCCTCGGTGAAGTGGACGTCGAACAGACCACGATCGAGCAACTGCTGGACCGCGAGGTGCGGGCGGTCGACGACCCGATAGCGGCCGCGATCAAGCACGACGTACGGATGGCCGAAGTCCTTCGGAGAGCGGTCTACGGGCGCATCGGGCGGCCGGCACAGGCGGTCGTGGTGCGGGACGAGTCGTACAAGTGGCGGGTCAGTCAGCATGAGTTCGCGGAGATGGTGGACGAGGCCGAGGCTGATGCGACGACGTACTCGACCGGTCGCGAGCGGGTGATCGCACGGCTCGTCGCCGCGGTGCAACGGCAGGCCGAAGCGCGCGGGCAGAACTGCAACGGCGTTTGGCTGCGGCGGATGGCGCGGGGCGTGACGCCGTACGTCGAGGAGGTGTGGCCGGCGTTGAAGGCGGACGAGGTGCTGGCCGAGTATCTGAGCGATCCCAGTCAGGTGGGCATCCTGACGGCGGAGGAGCAGCGCGCCATCGCGTGGTCGCGCCCGCGTAAGGCGAAGAGCGCGCGCTGGACGGCCGCGGACGCCGTACTGCTCGACGAGGTGAGCGCGTTGCTCGAGCGCTCTCCGACGTACGGCCACGTGATCGTGGACGAGGCTCAGGACCTCTCCCCCATGCAGTGCCGGGCGATTGCGCGGCGCAGCGAACACACCTCGATCACGGTGCTCGGCGATCTTGCGCAAGGTACGACGGCTTGGGCGGCCGACGACTGGGCGACACAGCTCAGGCACCTCGGAAAGCCTGCTGCGGAGATCGTTGCTTTGAGCACCGGGTACCGCGTCCCGGGGACCGTGGTCGAGCTGGCCAACCGCCTGCTGGACGCGCTCGACGTCGCGGTTCCACCGACCAGGTCGTTCCGCTCGGACGGCGAGCTGACCATCACACGTGTCGACGATGTCGCGGCCGCATGCGTCGAGAGCATCCGGAGAGCGCTCTCGGTCGAGGGCTCGATCGGTGTCATTGCCGCCGATCACCACTTGCCGGCGGTGAGCGATGCGCTGAAGGCGGCCGGGATCGAGAGCTCGGCGGCGGACGGTGACGGTCGCGTCGCCGTCGTACCGGCGAGCCTGGCGAAGGGGCTTGAGTACGACCACGTCATCGCACTCGAGCCGTCCGAGATCGTCGCCTCCGAGACCCGCGGCCTCAACCGCCTGTACGTCGTCCTCACGCGGGCGGTCTCCCGGTTGGACATCCTGCACAGCCGGGAGCTACCACCCGAGCTGACCTAACTCCAGGGGGCGCCGGGGCCGCCCATGCGTTGTGCGTACGGCGTACCGTGGCCGAGCTCACCGCGGCGGATCGGCTTGTCGGTGAACGCGGAGGCGTAGATGGCCGCGGCGAGTTCGAGCGTGTTGCGCGCCTCGGCCAGCGTGACCGGGGTGGGTTCGCCCGCGGCCTTGGCGTCGAGGATCGCGGCGAGCTGTGCGGTGTGACCGCTCGCCACATCCGGCAGATCGGCCGACCAGGCGGTGGCGATCTCTTCGTGGCCAGGAGCGGGCGTGATCGTCCAGTCGGGGTTCTTGTACCCGTACAGGTGCTCCAGCTCCACGGTCGCGTTCTCGCAGTCGAAGCGCAGCTGGGAGGTCTGCCGCGCGGACACCAGCGAGTTCACGACCGACGCCACCGCGCCGCTCTCGAACGTCACGAGCGCCATCGACACGTCCTCGGTCTGCGTCGGCCGCGCCTGCCGGGCGGCGAGCGCGGTCACCTTCTCCCACGGGCCGAGGATCGACAGCAACAGGTCGTACTGGTGGATCCCGTGGCCCATCGTCGGACCGCCACCCTCGACGTCGAACGTACCGCGCCAGGGCACCGCGAAGTACGCGTCGTCGCGGTACCAGACGGTGTTGCACAGGGCAACCAACGGGCGCCCGAGGACGCCGTCGGCGAGCAGTTCGCGCAGCCGGACCGCCCCGGATCCGAAGCGGTGCTGGAACACGCACGCCACCTGCGCGGCGGACTTCTCCTCCGCGGCCACGAGCGCGTCGAACTCGTCGAGCGACAGGGTCGGCGGCTTCTCCAGGTACACGTCGACATCCGCGGCGAGGCACTCGGCAGCCAACGGGACGTGCGAGTTCGGCGGCGTACACAGATGAACCAGATCGACCCGGCCGGCGGCCAGCAGGTCGGTCAGGCTCGCGTACGTCGCCGGGATGTTCCACTGGGCGGCGAACTCCTTCGCCCGATCCAGATCAACGTCGACGGCCGCGACCAACTCGGCCCGCTCAGGCAACGCCGCAACAGCCCGCGCATGCGAGGCGGCAATCCCTCCGGTCCCGACGATCGCGATCCGATACTTGCTCTCACTCATATGGAAAGCCCTTTCCGAGGCATCTCCAGCATCCTCCGCGCCCCACCCCCATCCCACAACCCACCGCCCACCATCTGACCACATCCAGCCACCCCCACCCTCAACCCGCACCACCCCCGCCATGCCCACCAACTCACAACACAGCCCGCCGCGCCACACCACAGGCCGCGAGCCCACGGCCCCCCTCGCCGGGACGTAAAACAGGAGGCGGTGCCACCACACAAACCGCCGGGACACAGCACCCATCCCGGGGACACGGAACAGGAAATAACAGGCCCCCAGTCACCAGACCCTGTCCAACCCCACGCCCCTCGGCACCCGTGCGTCACGGAACAGCAAGCGGGGCACTACACAGGACCGCGGGACACGGCACCCCACGCCGGGGCGCGGAACAGGAAATACCAGGTGCCCAGCCACCAGATCCCGTCCAACCACACCACACCCGGCACGCACTCAGTCACCGAACAGGAAGCAGGGCCACCCACACAGAACCCGGCAACACGGCACCCCTCGCGGGGGGGTGGAACAGGAAATAGCAGGTGCACGGTCACCAGACCCTGTGCAACCACACGACCCTCGGCACCCGCGCAGTCACCGAACAGGACGCGGGCCCACCACACAGGACCCGGCAACACCGCACCCCTCGCGGGGACGTGGAACAGGAAATAACAGGTGCCCGGTCACCAGACCCTGTGCAACCACACGACCCGCGGCGCCCGTGCAGTCCCGGAACAGGAAGCGGGCCCACCACACAGGACCCGGGGACACGGCACCCTGCGCGGGGGCGTGGAACAGGAAATAACAGGTGCCCGGTCACCAGACCCTGTGCAACGGCACCGGAGCTGGCGCGCTGGGAGTGCGGGCGCGGGGACGTGGGACCGGGACGTGGGGCCGGGACGTGGGGCCGGGACGTGGGGCCGGGACGTGGGGCCGGGACGTGGGGCGCGATGCCTTGGGCGGGGGTTCGGCGTGGGAGGTTAGGTGGTTTCGGTGTAGGCGGCTATTAGGAGGCTGGGGTCGGGGGCCTCGAGGATGGTGGGTTTGGCGAGGGCGTCGAGGATGACGAAGCGGAGGCGGTTGGCTCTCGTTTTTTTGTCGAGTTTCATGGCGTCTTGGAGGTGGGGCCAGGCGTCGGGGCGGTAGGTGACGGGGAGGCCCAGGGATTCCAGGACGGTGCGGTGGCGGTCGGCGGTGGCGTCGTCCAGGCGGCCGGCGGCGCGGGACAGTTCGGCGACGAAGACCATGCCGATGCTGATCGCGGCACCGTGGCGCCACTTGTAGCGCTCGACGCGTTCGATGGCGTGGCCGAGGGTGTGCCCGTAGTTGAGCGCCTCGCGCCCGATCGGCCCGCCCGCGGTGGTCGTCCGCTCGCGCAGGTCCGCGCCGACCGTGTCCGCCTTCACCTGGATGGACCGGGCGATCAGCTCCTCGGTCGCGCCGTACGACGGGCTCTTGGCGCCGGCCGGGTCCTTCTCGATGAGGTCGAGGATCACCGGGTCCGCGATGAAGCCGCACTTCACGACCTCGGCGAGGCCGCTGACGTAGTCGTTGACGGGCAGTGTCTCGAGTGCGGCGAGGTCGCACAGTACGCCGGCCGGCTCCCAGAACGCGCCGACCAGGTTCTTGCCCTCGGCCGTGTTGATCCCGGTCTTGCCGCCGACGGCCGCGTCGACCATGCCGAGCAGAGTCGTCGGGATGTGCACGACCTTCACGCCGCGCAGCCAGGTGGCGGCAACGAATCCGGCGAGATCGGTCGTCGTGCCGCCGCCGACGCTGACGATCGCGTCCGAGCGGGTGAAGCCGGCCTGCCCGAGGACCGACCAGCAGTACGCCAACACCTCTGCGGTCTTGGCCTCCTCGGCGTCCGGGATCTCGATCGCGTGCGCGGTGAACCCGGAGCCGGTCAGGTCGTCGCGGATCGCGTCACCGGTCGAGCGCAGTGCCCGCGGGTGGATGACGGCGACCCGCTGCACGCCGTCACCCAGCAGGGCGGGCAGCTCCCCGAGCAGGTTGTTGCCGATGACAACGTCGTACGGCGCGGCCGCCTCGACGCGGATCCTTGCACTCACGAGAGCTGCTCCAGGATCTCGTCGGCGATCTGGTCCGGAGTCTTGCCGTCGGTGAGTACGGTCTGCTTGGCGACCTCGCCGTACAGCGGGCGACGCGCCTCCATCAGGTTGCGCAGCTGGGTCCGGACGTTGCCGAGCAGCAGCGGACGCGCGACGCTGAGGCCGACGCGCTTCGTCGCCTCCCCCAGGCTGACGTCGAGGAACACCACGGTGTGGCCGGCCAGGTCGGCGCGGGTGGCGGGGTCGAGGATCGCGCCGCCGCCGAGCGACAGCACCTCGCGGTCGCCCTGCAGCGCGGCCACGATCGCCTCCCGCTCGAGCTTGCGGAAGTGCGGCTCGCCCTCGTCGACGAAGATGTCCGAGATCGGCTTGCCCGCGCCGGCCTCGATGTCGGTGTCGGTGTCGCGGTGCGGTACGCCGAGCCGCTTCGCGAGCAGTGCCGCGATCGTGGACTTGCCCGATCCGGGCGGGCCGACCAGCACAACGACGGGGCTCACTCCCACTCCCGCGGGGTGATCGTCTTCGGCAGGTTCGCCAGGTACGACTGGTGGTTGCGCGCGGTCTCCGCAACCGAGTCGCCGCCGAACTTCTCCAGCGACACCTCGGCAAGCACCAGCGCGACCATCGCCTCGGCGACGATGCCGGCTGCCGGTACGGCGCAGACGTCCGAACGCTGGTGGTGCGCGGCAGCGGCCTCGCCGGTGGCGGTGTCGATCGTGCGGAGGGCGCGCGGGACGGTCGCGATCGGCTTCATCGCGGCGCGGACCCGGAGCGTCTCGCCGGTGCTCATCCCGCCCTCGGTACCACCCGAACGACCGCTGGTACGGCGGACCGAGCCGTCCTCGGCGACGATCTCGTCGTGCGCCTTGGAGCCCGGCGTCCGGGCCAGTTCGAACCCGTCGCCGAGCTCGACGCCCTTGATCGCCTGGATGCCCATCAGCGCGCCGGCCAGCTTGGAGTCGAGGCGGCGGTCCCAGTGCACGTAGCTGCCGAGGCCCGGCGGGAGTCCGTCGACGACGACCTCGACGACGCCGCCGAGCGTGTCGCCGGCCTTCTGTGCGGCGTCGATCTCGGCAACCATCTGCTTGCTCGCGTCCTGGTCGAGGCAGCGGACCGGGTCCGCGTCCAGCGCCGCGACATCCGTGTACGCCGGAATCACGCCGTACGGCGCCTTGACGGTGCCGAGCTCGACGACGTGGCTGACGATCGTCACGCCGTACGCCTGGCGGAGGAAGCGGGCCGCGACCTCGCCGAGCGCGACGCGGGCCGCGGTCTCCCGGGCGCTGGCGCGTTCGAGCACCGGGCGGGCCTCGTCGAACCCGTACTTCTGCATGCCGGCTAGGTCGGCGTGGCCGGGCCGCGGGCGGGTCAGCGGCGCGTTCCGCGCGAGGCCGGCCAGCGTTTCCGCGTCGACCGGATCCGCGCTCATCACTTGCTCCCACTTGGGCCACTCGGTGTTGCCCACCTGGATCGCGACCGGGCTGCCGAGAGTCAGTCCGTGCCGGAAGCCGCCGACGAACGTCACCTCGTCCCGCTCGAACTTCATCCGGGCGCCGCGGCCATAGCCCAGCCGACGACGAGCCAGGGCGTCGGCCACGTCATCCGTGGTGACCTCAACGCCTGCGGGAAGACCTTCGAGTACGGCGACGAGCGCTTGTCCGTGCGACTCGCCGGCGGTGAGCCAGCGCAGCATGCCGCGATTCTTTCACGCCGAGTTCGCCCTCCGGACAGCGGTCTCAGTTGTCGAAGGGGTTCAGGAGCCGTACGCCGGTGCGCTCGACGTCGGCGGCGTTGCGGGTAACGAATGTCCAGTCGTGGACGAGTGCGGTCGCGGCCATCAGCCCGTCGACCAGAGGGAGCGGACCGGCCGCATTCAGACGACCCCAGGCCTCGGCGACTTCCAGAGACACCGGGACGATCCGGTCTGCGTAGCCCCGAACCAGTCGTTGTCTCCAGTCCTCGATCGAGGCGGCTTGCTTCGGGTCCCTGGCGGCGAGCCGCTCGACACCCTGCTTCATCTCCCCGACCACGAGAACACTCAGATACAACTGGCTCGACCGGACCGAGCCGATCCAGTCGGCCGCACCGGCATCCGGGGACTTCTTTCGGAACTCCGACACCACGTTCGTGTCGAGCAGAAAGCTCATTCGAAGTCGACCTGCCGCGCCGGCTCGGTCGAGCGCTCGATCTCGAGACCGCTCAGATCCGGCGCCGAGGCCAGGAAGCTTTTGAAATCCACCAGTTCCACCCCGATCATCCGCCGGTAGTCCACGATGTCCAGCACGACGGCGACCTGCTGACCGTGCCTTGTCACGATCTGCGGACCGTCGGTCAGGACTGCCCGGATCAGCTCGCTGAAATGCTGTTTCGCCTCTTGCAACTGCCACTGCCCAGCCGTAACTGTCATGACCATCACCTCGGGAACAGTCTAGACAGACTGGACAGATTCATCAACCTCAGCCGCAGGTCGCGTCGTCCTGGGTGGGGCCGGTGCGGACGGCTAGGACGGCGTTGAAGGTTCTGGCGATCGGGGAGTCCTGGCAGCTGGTGCTGGCCGTGGCTGCCTGACCGCCGGCGATCGCGGCGCCCGTGAGGGCTGTCGTGGCGAGGGCCGCCACGGCCAGACGCCCGGCGGTACGACGAAATGCGGTGGTCATGATGCGCTCCTTCGACGATCGGTTGCTCTACTACCAATGACCGTAGAAGGAACGAGCGCCGCGCGAACTGGCTCCAGATCCCGTCTTGGAGGTAGCGCTGACACCACCACCGATAGGGTCCTGGCATGAGTCGGGTGGCTGATCGGGTAGCTGAGGAGACGTGGCGGGCGCGGGTGCGTGGGTGCCTGTTGGGCGGTGCGATCGGGGACGCGCTGGGCGGTCCGGTGGAGTTCGAGGACGGTCGGTCGATCGTCGCGAAGCACTCCGACGGTCTGCGGACGTTCGTTGCCGGCGGATGGCCGGCGGGGACGATCACCGATGACACCCAGATGACCCTGTTCACGGTCGAGGGACTGATCCGGGCGAGCGTGCGAACCGATCGCGGACTCGGCTTCACCGTAGGTGTCGTGCACCACGCGTACGACCGCTGGCTGGACACGCAGAACCTGCCGGGCCCGAGCGGCGAGCGCGACGGCTGGCTCATCAACGAGCAGTGGCTGTACGCGCGCCGCGCGCCGGGCAACACCTGCCTCACCGCGTTGACCCAGGCCCGCAAGGGTGAGGCCAGGATCGCGCAGTACGGCGGCCAGACGGTCAACGACTCGAAAGGTTGCGGTGGCGTGATGCGGGTCGCGCCGTTCGGGCTGCTGCCGGACGACTTCCCGGCCGAGTGGATCTTCGACTCGGCCGCGACCGCCGCCGGGTACACGCACGGTCACACGACCGGCAAGCTTGCCTCCGGTGCGCTGGCCGCGATCATCCGGGAGCTGTGCGGCGGCGCGAGCCTCGACGACGCACTCACCAGCGCAACAAACCTGCTGATCAAGCACGAGGGCCACGAGGAGACCAGTACGGCGCTCGCGTTCGCCAGGCACCTGGCCGCGACGGCACCGGCCGGACCCGTCACGGTCGAGCGCCTCGGTGGCGGCTGGGTCGCGGAGGAGGCGCTTGCGATCGCCGTCTACGCGGCCCTCGCCTACCCCGAGCCGGAGCAGTTCCTCGATGCCCTCGCGCTCGCGGTCACCCACTCCGGGGACAGCGACTCCACCGGTGCGATCTGCGGGAACATTCTCGGCGCCCTCCACGGTGAGACGGCTCTGCCCGCAGAGCTCGTCTTCACCGTCGAGGGACGTCCGGTCATCCTCCAGCTCGCTGACGACTTCGCACTGGAGTTCAGCCAGGGCAAGCGGCTGCACGGCGACTACGGGCCGCACACCGCCTGGACCACCCGCTACCCGGGCTGGTGACTACAACGGCTCGATCGAGAGCTTGTGGTGGAACACATTGCGCGGGTCCCACTTCGACTTGATCTGCTGCAGCCGCGCGTAGTTGCCGAGGTAGTACAGGTCGTGCCACGGCACACCCGACTTGTTGTACGCCGGATCCGCCAGGTCCACGTCGGGGTAGTTGATGTACGACCCGGCGTTGATCGCGTTCGGCACCGGGACACCGCCCGTGTTGCGGTAGATGTCGGCGTACACCTTCTGTGCCCACGCGATGTTCTTGGCGTCGTCGGTCTCGTTCTGCCAGGACGCGCTGAGCACCATCTTGGCGACTACGTCGCGCTGCGCGGCGGCGGTCGCGTCGGACGGAACGGTGTTCACCTTGCCGCCGTACGGGATCAGCAGCACCGACGACTCCGGTCCGGTGTACGTCGGGTCCGTCAGCCCGCGGTACATCGCCACGATCTGCTCGTCGGTGTACCCCTTCTTGAGGTACCCGGCCTTGTACTTCCCGCGTCCCGGTGACGGCGTATCGGCGATCGAGCGCTCCATCGTGGTGTGCAGGAACGGTCCCTCACCGGCGTCGAAGACCTGCGGGTTCGGGTCCACGCCGGCGACCATCGCCGCGTTGAACGCGTTCATCAGCGCCGCCGCGTTCGGCGCGGCCGCGTCGATCTGGGTGGAGAGCAGGAACTGCCCGGCCGACGAGTGGGTCAGGATGAACGGCGCATAGAGCGTCGCGTACGGCGAGTCCGCGGTGTTGTGCTGCTCGAAGAAGTCGAACCAGTTCCGCACCGTCCGCAGGAAGCCGGCCTGCGTCGTCGTCTTCCAGTCGTACACCAGTAGCGTGGCCCGCAGCGCGGCCGGTGCCTTGGGCAACGATTCGCTCGGTGCCCGGCCGGACGACCCGGCAGACCGCATCAGGTAGCGGGTGACGACACCGAAGTTCCCGCCGCCGCCTCCGGTGTGCGCCCACCACAGGTCGTGGTGCTCGTTGTCGCGCGTCGCCACCACCGATCGCGCCCGTCCACGGGCGTCGACGATCACGATCTCCACGCCGTACAGGTGATCGACGACCGAGCCGTACTTGCGGGACAGCGGCCCGTACCCGCCCCCGCTGAAGTGACCGCCGACGCCGACGCCGAGGCACCCGCCGCCGGGCACTGTGACGCCCCACCCGTAGAACAGCTCCTTGTAGACGGATTCGAGGACCGCCCCAGCGCCGATCGAGAAGGCCCGGTACTGCGGGTCCCAGGTCACCGCGTCGTACGTCGACATGTCCAGCACGACCTCGATGTCGCTGCTGTCCACGAAGTCCTCGAAGCAGTGCCCGCCGCCGCGCACCGCGATCCGCTTCCCGCTGCGGACCGCGTCCTGCACGGCCGCGACGGCGTCCTCGGCCGACCGGATCATCCGCACGTAGTCGGGTTGACCGACGAAGCGGCGATTCTGGCCGCGCTGCACGAGATCCTGGTAGCGCGCGTCACCCGGCCCGATCTTGGCGCTGGTGCCGACGACAGCGGCGGACGCCGTACCAGGTATGGCGAGTGCTGCACCCGCAACGGCTGTTCCGGCCAGGAGACCACGACGACTGACTGGCATTGATTTCCCTCCCGAGAGTTCGAATGTTTCGACCCTAGGAAGGAGGGTGGCGTCCGCACATCAACCATCTGGTGGAGTGGAGGACTCCCCTATCCGGCGTACAACTTCTCCAACGGGGCGCCGAGCAGGACGCCGGCGAGCGCGCCGACGAGCATGAACGGACCGAACGGGACCATCTGTTTGCGGGTCATGATCCGGGCCGCGATCAGCACGATCCCGACGATCGCGCCGAGGAAGAACCCGCCGTACAGCCCGGACACGAACTCGCCCCAGCCGAGCCAGCCGAGCGCCATCCCGAGCAGACCCGACAACCGAACGTCGCCGAACCCGACCCCGCGTGGGAACGCGAACCACAGCACGTAGAACACCGCGAACCCGATCGCTCCAGCGATCGCAGCCCGCCGCAACGAGCCCCACTCCCCCGTCGCCACCGCCGCGGCCAACAGTCCGGCTCCGACCACGAAGTACGTCGGCCAGATGATCACCGACGGCAGGAACCGCGTGCGCGCGTCGATGTACCCGAGCACCGAGCCGGCCACCACGAGCACCAGCCACGCGGGCAGCGCGGCGTCCATACCGAGCACCCAGCCAAGGATGCCGCCGGCCACAGCCGCGAGTCCGCCGCACCAGTACGTCGCTCGCCGACCGGCCAGCGACGCGTACGAGACCTTGGTCTCGCCTTCCTCGAGCTCCGGCTCGGGAATGCTCCGCATCAGCCAGGGACCGAGCACGGGCGCCACGGCACCGCAGGCGACCGCGCCGATTCCCGCAGCGAGCAACGCGTTGTCAGCCGGCACGATCCACGACCCTAGACGACTACCTGCGGACGCCCGCGGCCGCCCGCCGAGCCAGCACCCGCGCGAGCACGATCGCCCCGCCGCCCAGGAGCAGCACGAGTCCGACGAGCACCGCGACCGTGCTCCAGAAACCGTCGTTCTCGGTGACGTAGGTGATCCGCTGGTACTCGTCGTCGTTGGCCGCCTGCGCGAACGTGAAGTCGTCGGTGATCTTGCCCGGCTCGCGGTACGTCGCCGTGTACGCGGTCAGGAAGTCCGTCGGCTTCGGCAACGCTTCCATCTCGACCCGGCCCGCGAAGAGCAGCTCCGGAGTCACGTCGGCGTCCGGCACCTTCGTGGCGTCGACCCGGTGCTCGGCCGCGACGTACACGGTCACGGTCTGCGTCGTGGTCGCACCCTTGCTCAGCCTCATCGGGTACACGATCCGGTCCGACGCGAACGTCAGCCGCAGGGGCGGCGTCGCACCGGACAGGCTCTCGCCGTCCTGCTTCGGCGCGAGCTTCACGGCGACGATCTCCCACTTCTCTGTCAGGTACGGCGTGAGGTTCGCGGCCAGCGTCGACGGTACGACGTACCCGTTCGTACGCAGCCAGTCCGTGACCGCCGTACCGCTGGAGCCGCCGAGACGGGTGACCGCGAACGGGCCGAGCACCATCTGCTGCTTGACGTTCACCCCGGCTCCCGGCGCGGGCGCGCCGGCCGAGTCGCCACGGCCGTTGCCCATGATCCCCAGATCACGGAACGGCCAGTACGTCTTCTTCACCACGCGCTTCGGGCGCGTCAGCTGGCCGAGGCGGTAGAACAGATCCTCGTCGTCGCCGAGGTCGACCTTCGCGGCCGACGGGACCGGCATGATCCAGGCCGCCTTCTTCGACACGCCGTGGACCGACATCGAGAGCGTGATCTGCTCGCTGCCCCCGGCGTACTGGACGAGCGCGTTCTCGCCGTACGCCCGGGCCTGCGACTGTGCGTCCGGCAGATAGCCGCCGCACGCGCACGCCCACGCCGGAGTCACCCCGGCCGCGACGAATCCGGCCGCCAGCACACCTGCGATCACACGCCAAAGCTTCACGGGCCGAACACTAGCTACTTCGACCTGAAAAAGTGTCGGTCGTCGTGAGGGTGGGTGCGGCTGGTGCTTGGTTTGGGTGCGGGTGACCGGATCGGGTGGGCAGGGT
>NZ_SNWS01000024.1:0-138074 GCF_004362255.1 Kribbella sp. VKM Ac-2571 | reverse complement strand
TCCCCTACGACCCCGCCAAACACGGTGCCGCAGCAGCGCTCAACAAGCCCGTCGCTGCCTGAGGTTGACACAGGGAGTGTCATGGGGCCTCCCGGTCTGGACTGAGGAGCGCAGGGAGCGAAGCGACCGAAGCGACGAGGGAAGACCGGGAGTTACAGCCCCATGACCCGCCGCGACGGAGTCGCGGCAATGTGCACAGCGGTACGCCGAGTTCTAGGAGTTGCATGTCCGTCACGGTCGAGAGCCCGATCGTCCCGGGACCGGTTCAGGGTCCCACTCGGGAAGAGCCGCTGATCGAGGCGTTGTTGCTCGACGACTACCGGTCGCTCGTCCACCTCGCTTATCTGATCCTCCCGCCTACGATCAGCCGGGCGAGGCGGGTGGCGGCGGCACATGCGGTAGTCCAGCGGGCGCTCCCGCCGGGGCTCACCCTGCCGACCGATCTCGTGCTCCCGTCGAGCCTGACCGTGGCGCCGGATGTCAGGGTCCCGGCGACCAGGCTCCGGGAGTTCATGCGCCGCCGGGTCGTTGAGGAAGCAACCCGGCAGGCGGAGCGGCGCTCGTTTCTCGCCCGCCTCGGCAGCGCACTCGCACCGTCCGACGAACTCGGCTTCGAGCCGTGCACGACCCGCCCCGACCGGTCCGCCATCACCCGCCGCCGCACCCGCGGCCGCCGCGTGTCGATTGCGGCCACCCTCATCCTCACCGCCGGAATCCTCGCCGCGCTCCTCACCTTCTGACCCCGGACCTGCAGGCCATCACAATCGCCGGCGTTCGGCACTCCCCAGCGCGCGGCCGCCCGTCCACCGCCGATTGTGATGGCCTGGCGATCCGCCACCCCATCTTGACGTAGAGTCGCCGCCCACCTACCTTCGGTGGCACCGCCTTCTTCCTACCGCCCCAGGGAGATCTGTGATGTACGTTGGAATCGTTTCCAGCCTGTCCCTGCTGATCGCTCCCCTCGGCGCGCCACCACCGCCGCCGGCTGAGACCCCCCAGGTGAACATGTCCACCCAGGCAACGATCTGCAACAAGTACTGCGACGCCCGCGACCCCGCCCTCGCGCCCAACGACCGGGCTCCCGTCTCCACCACGATCTTCGGCCGCACGATCACCTTGCACTTCGACGACGACGACGCGATGGGCTGGGCCTCGATCGAGAACGGCAACCCCGGCGACGAGGTCTGGCTGGACCGCTCGATGGACGGCGGCCGCACCTGGTCCGGCGGCAGCCGCCTCGGCAACACCGCGATCCCCAGCGGCCAACGCGGCTGGCGGACGCAGATGTACAACGTCGACGACTGGAACAACCTCGGCGTCGGAGCGCTCCGCGCCTGCGGTAAGGCCGGCGACCGCACCGACATCGCCTGTACGCCGTGGGCCCGTACGACGTGGAACGCGTGGGACCGTCGTACGGCGGCCGCGACCGCGCTGATGCAGGACTACAACCTGGCCAGCGGGCTCTTCGACACCACAGGCTGGTGGAACTCGGCCAACGCGCTGAACGCGTTGATCGACAACGCCCGGGTCAGCGGGATGCAGAGCTACAAGTACGCGATCGGCAAGACGTACGATCTGAACCTGAACAAGTTCGAGGGTCAGTTCCGCAACGACTACATCGACGACACCGGGTGGTGGGGCCTTGCATGGGTTGCGGCGTACGACCTCACCGGCGAGGCCCGCTACCTGCAGACGGCGCGCGCGGACGCCGATCACATGGCGGCGTACTGGGACAACACCTGCGGCGGCGGTGTCTGGTGGAGCGAGGCGAAGACGTACAAGAACGCGATCTCGAACTCGCTCTACATCCAGCTGAACGCGCAGTTGCACAGCCGGATCGGCGGCGACACGACGTACCTGCAACGCGCGCAGGCCGGGTGGACGTGGTTCCAGCAGACCGGGATGATCAACGGCTCGAACCTGGTGAACGACGGGATCGACCTGTCCACGTGCAAGAACAACGGCGACACCGCGTGGACGTACAACCAGGGCGTGCTGATCGGAGCGCTCACGGAGTTGTCCAAGGCAACGAACAACTCGGCGTACCTGACGTCCGCCCGCCGGCTCGCCGACGCGTCGACCACCGCGTCGTCGCTGCACACCGCCGACGGCATCCTGCGCGAGCCGTGCGAGAACGGCGACTGCGGCGGTGACGGCCCGTCGTTCAAGGGCGCCCACGTCCGCGGCCTCGGCAAGCTGAACGCGGCGCTGTCCGACCACCAGTACACGTCCTACCTGCAACGCCAGGCCGACCGCGCCTTCGCCGCCGATCGGACGCCGATGGATCAGTACGGTCTGCGCTGGTACGGCCCGGTCGACAAACTCGACGCCGCCCGCCAGCAATCCGCCCTCGATCTACTGAACGCGGTCTGAGAGGGCGTCTGAGGACCCTGCGCCGTCGCGAGCAGGTGCTCGGCGGAGTGCCTCGGTGAGCGGGAGCGGAGGGGTCGATGTGGTGTCATCGTTCCCTTCGCTCCCGCTCGGCGAGGTGCCCGCCGAGGGCCGCGCAGTAGGCGCAGGGTCCTCAGACGCCCTCTGAAGTGCAGGTTCGATACAAGGTCTGTCCACAGGGGATCCAGGGGAGGTCCAGAGCGGTCTGAATGCGTCTCTAACGGTCCGTTTCCGGTGCCAAGGTGAAGTGACGGGTCCACAGGACCCCACAACCCTGGGGGTGAGCCGGTGGCGGATCCGATCGTCGACGAGTTGCGCAGACTTGCCGGGCCGGACCTGTACCGGCGCAACGCCTTCCGGATCAGCGGGCTGCTCGCGGATGCGAACGCACGCACCACGCGTCAGGTCGCGCAGCGGTTGCGCGCGGCGCTCGAGGTCGGCGCCGACATCGACCTCGGTACGGCGACCTCTCGCGACCCGCACGAGATCCAGGCCGCCTGCGACCTGATCCTCGGCGACCCGCGCCGCCGCCTGGTCCACGAGGTGTTCGCGCCCTGGGGCGACGACGTCTCCGGGTGCGGTTGCCACCCCAAGGTGCACGAGGACCACGATGCCGCGGTCGCAGCCACCACGACTCGATCGATCGCGAGCAGAGCCGCGAGCAGCCGACCTCGCCCGCCAGGGCGACCTCTCCGGCGCAGCTACCTTGCTCACCGACCTGTACGGCCCATCATCCGGGGTCCTCGACCTACTAGCCCGAATCCGAGCCCAGCAAAAGAGATGGGACGAGGCGGACGCTCTCTGGGCGGAGGTGGAAAAGGCTGGAGCGGGCACAGGTGCTCCGGCGGGGGTGGGTGGCGCGGATGGCCGGGATGGCGCGGGTGGTGCGGCTGGGTCGTTGGTTGCGGGGGCGATGGCGGGGCGGCGGATGGTGGCGGCGATTCGTGGGCGCCGGCGGGCGGCGCGGCCTGTGCTGCCGGTTGTCGTGGCAGTGGTGCTGGTCGGTGCGGTGGTTGCTGAGGGCGCGGTTGCCTTCGGTGGTCGTGCCGATGAACCTGTGGCGCAGCCGGCTCAGATACAGCCGACGCCCACACCAAGTGCTGACACCGGCGCGGAGGAGCGGGCGGCTGAGTTGGCTCGGCGGTTGGCGGCGTTGGAGGCGCAGCGTCGCGCCGAAGCAGCCGCAACCGCGGGCAAGTTGGCTGTGATCGCACGACGCGTTGCGGGCGCAGGTGTGCTGGCGCAGCGCGAGAAGAGCCCGGTGCGTGTCGTTTTCACGGAGGGGGTGTTCGCAGCCGGCACCGACCTCAGTACATCCGGCGCGCGCGCACTCGACGTACTCGGAAAGCGGCTCCCTGGGCTGAAGGCAACGATCACCGTGACCGGCTACTCGGTCGTCGTACCAGGCGGAACCAACTCAGGCGGCTCACGCACCGCACTCCTACGAGCCCGTGTCGCGACCCAGCAGCTCAGCACCGCGTCAGGTCTCCCGTTGACCGCGTTCACGATGCAGTCCGGCGACCAGGCACACCCGCCGTACCGCACCGACGCCCGGAACCGCACCGTCACGGTCACGTTGACGCCGGGTGCCACGCCCTAGATGCCATGATGACGGGCATGGAGCTGAAGATGTCGGCGTCGTACGACGCCACCCCCGAGGAAGTGTTCGCGATCGTGACGGACACCGCCTTCCGCGAGCAGGCCTGTGAGAAGACCAAGGCACTGTCGTACGACGTCACGGTCAGCGCGTCAGGGACCGACACCGTCGTCCGGGTCTCCCGGAAGATGGAGGCCACCGACATCCCCGACATGGCGCGGAAGTTCGTCGGTGAGACGCTGACCGTCGTCCAGACCGAGACCTGGCACGCCGCCGCGGCCGACGGCTCGCGGACCGCGGACGTGGCCGGCGAGATCGCCAACACCCCGGTCACCCTGAAGGGCACCGCCCGGATCGCCCGGGACGGCGCTCAGACAGTCCAGGCCATCGACCTCGACGTCAAGGTCGCCGTACCCCTGATCGGCAAGAAGATGGAACCGTTCGTGGTGGACGCGATCCGCTCCGGCCTCCAGAAGGAACACGACCTCGGCCACGACTGGGCCGGCAAGTAATCTCGCCCATCCACGACCGGGCCGTGTCGTTGCGCTGACCGGGTCGCCTCCGGTGGCAACCTGAGAGGAAGTGTTGCACCGGAGGTGACCCGTTCTGATGCCCCGTTTGATGCAGAGTTCCCTGCGAAAGAAGCACGATCGCACCCCGTCGACCACCGACGCGGACCAGTACTGCGCGTTCTGCGCCACCGTGATGCCCTTCGAACGCATCGAGCCCTCGGACTACCTGGTCGACGAACCCGACGAGTGGATCTGCGTCAAGTGCGGCTCCGCCCTCCTGGTAGACCCACCCACCCAACAACTCCACCAATCCGCCTGACTCCCTACGGCTGGTTTGTGGTGTCGGCTGTGGTTAGGGCTTGGCGCATGGCTTCGCGTACGTCGGGGGGCCAGGGGCCGGTGTTGGTGAGGGGGATTTCGGTCATGAAGCGGCGTTCCGGCTCGGGGATGGTGGTTGCCACGAGATTCGGATCGTCGACGACCGCCGCGTAGAGCCTCGGGCCGTCGGCGCCGAAGAGGTCCGCGGCGACCAGTCGGCCGTCCGCGTTGCGCATGATGTTGTCCGGGTTGTCGTCCAGCTTCGGCGCGAACCACTCCAGCTCGCGGCGCCCCCGCTCGTGCACGCGCCATACGACCTCCGCGAGCTCGGCAACTGCCGGCTCCCGCGCCGCCAACGCCCGGTGGAACTCAGCCGCCTCGTCCGCGTCGACCGGATCGAGCCACTCCATGATCTGCAGGTCCCCGCCGCCCACCAGTCGGCGATGCGCGAACAGCCGCGGTACCTGACCGGTGTGCGCCGCCTCTCGATACAACGCCACCGTGTACGGCGCTGTCGGATCGAACGGACTGATCCGCGCGGCCGCACGACCGTCCGGCGCCCGCAACGCGATCGCCCAATCGCCCGCCCCACAAGGAGTCCACCCAGCCTCCCGCAGTGCCCGTTCCGTGTCCCGGTGGTCGGCTTCACGCCCCAGCAACTTGAGCGTCTCGTCGGGTGTCACGGTGGAGAGGATAGGCAACCGCGTGTGTCGCCGCCTCCGAATAAGACCTACAGTGCGGGGCCGAAGGCGCAGGCCACCCGCGTCGCACGGGTGGGGTCGAGAGCGTTGGCTACGAGTTGGGCGACGGTCGGGTCAAAGGCCAGGCCGACGTGGCCGACCGGGTCCAGCGGGCAGGTGTCCTGCACGAACTCGTTTGTCACGCCGGGTTCGCGGATGAACGACGTCTCGTGCGGTGTGACCAGCGCGTCGAAGCGGGACGCGATCACGGTGTACCTCACGCCGGGCTGCGCGATCGGGCCCGCGGTCAGCTTGGCGACGGCTGAGCCGCCGACGATGAGTTCGTCGCAGGCCGGGCACCCGAACTGCTGTAGGACCTGGTCGACGAGCGGGCCCAGGCCGAGGTAGTCACCCACGCTGACCAGCCCGCCGAACGTCGTACCGTGCGTCGGCGGCGCCAGTGCGATCACCTTGCCGACCTGATCGGCGTACCCGAGGACCTTCGGTCCGTAGATGGACTGGAAACCGCCCTCGGAGTGGCCCACGATGTCGACCTTCGCGGCACCGGTCGTCCGGCGCACTCGCTGGACGAAGGACGCGATCTCCTTGGACGACTGCGCGATCGAGACCGTGCCACCGACCGGGATCGCCGGGGTCGCCTGACCGTAGGTGAGGGTGAAGGCGCAGTAGCCCCTCGCGGCGAGGAACGGGCCGAGGTACGAGTAGTTTCCGGGGCCGTTGCCGCCGAGGCCGTGCAGCAGGACGAGCGGGTTCGGGTGCGCGGCCGACGGTTTGCACGTCCAGTCGTCGAACCCCGACGACGCCGCAGCACCCGCGGTGCCAGACGTGACAACTCCGGTCAGGAGGACGGCGGCGAGCAGGGCCGCGGCGGTCCGGCGGAGGCGGTGGCGCATGACAAACTCCCCGCGAATGTGTCGACGAGTGATCAGTAGATCACGGGTAGTGGAGCACGTTGGCCGGTTATTAACAAGGGCTCGTGTTCATAACAAGATCTCTCGGTTACGGATCGGCCACACGGGGTAGTGTCCAGCGCATGGGTCGCACGATACGGGGACTGGACGCCGGCCAACGCCGGGCCGAACGACGCGAGCAGTTGCTCGACGCCGCGCTCAAGTTGTTCGCCGACAACGGGTATCTCGGGACGTCGATCGAGCAGATCTGCAGTACGGCGTACATCGGGACGAAGAGTTTCTACGAGCTGTTCACCAGCCGCGAGGAGTGCTACCTGGCGCTGCTCCGGCGGACCTCCGAACGCCTCGAGGAGCGGATGGAAGACGCCGCCGCGCAGGCGACCGGGAACGAGCGGCAGGAGGCGCCGCGGCTGCTCGCGATCTTCGTGCACGCACTGGTCGACGATCCGCGGATCACCAAGGTCACGTTCGGGATGGCGTCCGGCATCTCGGAAGCGGTCGAACGGCAGCGCCGCGCCAACCGGCGGTGGGCGGCCGGCTTCCTCGTCCAGCTCTGGGACCGGTACGACGGACCGCAACCCGAGGAGCAGCGCGCGGCACGGCACAGCGTGGCGATCGGGCTGATCGGCGGCATGTTCGACCTGGTCTCCGACTGGCTGCTGGACGCGGACCTCACCGCTCCACCGCAGGTCGAGGCCCTGATCGACGACCTGACCACCTTCTACATCACCGTACGCCGAGGCCTCGCAACCTGACCTCACCCGAACACGGGGCCGCCGAGGCCGACCCTCCCACCACCGTTCTGCTTCTCAGCCCTGGTGTGGGTAGCGGTAGTCGGTGGGCGGGGTGAAGGTTTCTTTCATCGAGCGGGGCGAGGCCCAGCGGATCAGGTTCCACATCGAGCCGGCCTTGTCGTTGGTGCCGGACGCCCGCGCACCGCCGAACGGCTGCTGCCCGACGACCGCGCCGGTCGGCTTGTCGTTGACGTAGAAGTTCCCGGCCGCGAACCGCAGGTACTCCGCCGCCTCCGCCACCGCGTGCCGGTCCTGCGCGATGACCGCACCGGTCAGCCCGTACGGCGCCGAGTGCTCCATGCCCCGCATCACCGAGTCGTAGTCCGCGTCGTCGTACACGTGCACGCCGAGGATCGGGCCGAAGTACTCGGTCGTGAAGATCTCGTCGGTCGGGTCGTCGGAGACCAGCAGCGTCGGGCGGACGAAGTACCCCTCGCTGTCGTCATAGGTGCCACCGGCAACAACCTCGATCGGGTCCGTCGCCCGGGCCCGGTCCAGCGCCGCCTTGTGCTTGGCGAACGCACGGTCGTCGATCACCGCACCGATGAAGTTCGACAGGTCGGTGACATCGCCCATCGTGATCGCCTCGGTCTCGGCGACGATGTCGTCCCGGATCCGGTCCCACACCGAGCGTGCGACGTACGCCCGCGAGGCCGCCGAGCACTTCTGCCCCTGGTACTCGAACGCGCCGCGCACCATCGCGGTCTTCAGCACCGCCGGGTCCGCGGACGGGTGCGCCAGGATGAAGTCCTTGCCGCCGGTCTCCCCGACCAGCCGCGGATAGGTCTTGTACGACGCGATGTTCGCCCCGATCGTGCTCCACAGCGACTGGAACGTCTTCGTCGAGCCGGTGAAGTGGATGCCGGCCAGGTCCGGGTGGGTGAGCGCCGCCTTGCTGACGTCGATGCCGTCGCCGGTGACCAAATTGATCACGCCGGCCGGCAGCCCCGCGGCCTCGAACAGCCGCATCGTCCAGTGCGCCGCGAACTGCTGCGTCGGCGACGGCTTCCACACCACGGTGTTGCCCATCAGCGCCGGCGCGGTCGGCAGGTTGCCGGCGATCGCGGTGAAGTTGAACGGCGTGATCGCGTAGACGAAGCCCTCGAGCGGCCGGTAGTCGACCCGGTTCCACACGCCCGGCGACGAGATCGGCTGGTCGCTGACGATCTGCCGCGCGAACGCCACGTTGAACCGCAGGAAGTCGATCAGCTCGCAGGCTGCGTCGATCTCGGCCTGCTGCACGGTCTTGGACTGACCGAGCATGGTGGCCGCGTTCAGGGTGTCGCGCCACGGGCCGGCCAGCAGGTCGGCTGCCTTCAGGAAGATCGCGGCGCGGTCGTCGAAGGACAGCGAACGCCAGGCCGGAGCCGCCGCCAGGGCCGCGTCGACGGCAGCCTTGCCGTCCGCCTCGGTCGCGTTACCGAGCGTGCCCAGCACGTGCGCGTGTTTGTGCGGCTGCACCACCTGGATCGGCGTACCGCCACCCAGCTTCTGCTCGCCGCCGATCGTGCAGGTCAGGTCGATCGCACCCGCCGCGGTGAACTCCTTCAGCTTCGCCTCCAGACTCGCACGCTCGACCGACCCGGGCGCATAGCCCTTGACCGGTTCGTTCGCGGGGGTCGGGACAGCGGTGACAGCATCCATGGGTGCGGTGCTCCTCGATCGACTTGACTGGGTCTCAGCAACTTCATGGTGCCATGTCCAACAGCGGACCACGAACCTGACAGGTCCGCTGCGAGGACGGTCACAAAGCGGACCGTCAGGCGCGCCACGGCATGTGCTGGAGGGCCCAGGTGTTGCCGTCCGGGTCCTCGAACCAGGCGTAGTACACACCGCCGAGGTCCTCGGTCTCGCCGACCTCGACGCCGCGGCCGATGAGCTGCTGACGCGCGGCCTCGATGTCCTTCACGACCAGATGCAGAGCGCGCAGGGACCCTGGCTCCATGTCGGCCATCGGCAGACCCTGGAGCAGGCTGATCGAGCAGTACGAGCCGGGCGGCGTCAGCTGGACGACGCGGACGCCGTCCGCCGGCGACACGTCCACGTCGACGTGGAACCCGCACTGCTCGGAGTAGAACCGCTTCGCCCGGTCGATGTCCGACACCGGCACCGGGATCAGCTCGAGCAGGAACGCCCCGGGCTGAACCAGCGGCGCACCGGGGTCGTCGGGGATCTCCGAGGCGTCCTTCGGGATGTCGGTCGTGGTCGGTGGCGGCGTCGGCAGATCACTCATACGAGCTCCCCCGCTTGCTCATGCGGACTTCTTCGTAGCCTTCTTGGCGGCCTTCTTCGCCGTCGTCTTCTTCGCGGCGGTCTTCTTGGCCGGCTCCGCCTTCTTGGCAGCGGCCGCCTTCTTCGCCGGTGCCTTCTTCGCTGGCGCCTCACCACCGCCGGCCCGCCGTGCCTTGGCGGCCTCGACGGAGGCACGCAGCGCGGCGACCAGGTCGACGACCTCGGCGCCCTCGGTCTCCTCTTCCTCGGACTCCGGCAGCGGGATGCCCGCCGCCTTCGCCTCGACCACCTTCTCCAGCGCCTGCCGGTACTCGTCGTGGTACTGGTCCGGGTCGAACTCACCGCGCAGCGTGTCGATGTACGACGAGGCCATCGCCTTCTCCTGGGACCGGATCTCCACGTCCTCCGGCGGTGCCGCGAACGACTTGTCGCGGACCTCGTCCGGCCACAGCATCACCTGCAGCACCAGGACGTCGTCGACCGTCCGCAGCAGCCCCAGGCTCTCCCGGGACCGCAGCGCGACCTTGACCAGCGCATACAGCTCGGAGCCGTCGAGCGCGTCCCGGAGCAGCACGTACGGCTTGGCGCCGGGTCCGCCGTCGGCGGCCAGGTAGTACGACTTCCCCAGGTACAGCGGGTCGACCTGGTCGGCCGGCACGAACTCCAGCACGTCGATGACCTTCTTGCTGGACAGCGGCAGGTCGGCGAAGTCGTCCGAGTCCAGCACCACCATCCGGCCGTCCGGCATCTCGTACCCCTTGCCGATGTCGGAGTACGGCACCTCTTCGCCGTCGATCGAGCAGATCCGCTTGTACTTGATCCGGCCCCCGTCGGCGACGTGCACCTGACGGAACGAGATGTCCTTCTCCTCGGTCGCGGAGAACACCTTGATCGGGATCGTCACCATCCCGAACGAGATGGCCCCCTTCCAGATCGCCTGCATCGCCATCAGCTCCCTAAGTGCCCTTATGTGCGGCTTGTGTGCCGCTTATGTGCGCTGTCCGCCGCGCGGCCCCTCCGCCGCGAGCAGATCGGGGATCTCCTGTGTCGCGTACCACAGCAGGTCTTCACCCTCGCACGAATCGAGGGCGAACACAGCGTTGTCATCACCGCTCTGGGCGGCGTCCCAGAGGTCCGCGGCCTTACCGATCACCGTGGTCGCCTGCGCCGCGTCCAGATGCACGGACGCCACCGACCGCCACGGAATCACCACGTGCAGCTCCAGCTGGGCGTCACCGAGCTCCATGGACCCGTCGGCGGGCGGTACGGCGCTGACCTCGGCCGCGATCACCACCCGTCTCCGAGAGGTACCCGGATCGGCGGCCAGCAGTCCCACCGAGGCGCGGGCCGCCTGCGCCATCGCGGCGTACTCCAGCTCCTCGTCGTCGCCTTCGACGTACCACTCGCGCAGCGCCGGTGTCACGGCGTACGCGGTCAGCGGCGCCGGGCCGATCTCGCCGGCATTGCACGCCGCGCTCAGCAACCGGAGCGTGGACGGTACGTAGACCCTCATGAGCCCGCCTTCTTGGTCTGTTTCTTCCGGCCCCGGGGAGCCCGGTTCCGGCTGCCCCTGGTGGTGTCCAGCAACTCGTCCAGGGCATCGGTCACGCATTGGGCGAAAACGGCGAGGTCCGGCATGGCGGTGCGGTCCGCGTTCAGACCGTAGTACACCTTCCCGTCGTACGACGTGACGCCGACCGACAGGCCCTGACCGGGCATCAACGGAACCACCGGGTACGACGCGAGCATCGGGGCACCCTGCGCGTACAGCGGAAACTGCGGACCCGGCACGTTGGTGATCACGACGTCGTCGATCGGCCGGACCGTGGCAGTCGCGACCCGGGCGGCGAGCGCGTGCAGCGTGGTCGGCGCGAACCCGGCGATCCCGACCAGCGAGCGGGCGCTGACCGCCCGGCCGGTGTCCTTGTGCACCTTGGTCTGGTACGAGATCTGGTGCAGCCGCATGACCGGGGAGTTCTCGCCGACCGGCAGGTTCACGCTCGAGGCGATCACCCGGGAGCCGAGCGACGTGGGCTCGTCGTCCTCGTCGTCGCGGATGCTGACCGGGACCACGGCGCGGACACTCCGGGTCGGCCCGACGCCCTCGCCACGGGTCATCATCCAGGCCCGGAACGCGCCCGCGACCACCGCGAGGACGACGTCGTTGACCGTGCCGCCGTGGGCCGCGCGGATGGTCCGGTAGTCCTCCAGGTCGGTCTGCACGGTGGTGAACCGTCGCTGACCCGATGTCTTCACATGCAGTGAGCTCTCCTGCGCATGCCGCTGCGCGACGAGGGAGCCGACCACGTCGCCGAGCACCTCACGGACCGAGGTCGAGCCGGTCAGGCTGGCCATCTCGGCGCGGGCCAGCTCCAGGACCGCGCTCGGGTGCCTGGTGGCGTCGGTGAACACCCCGGCGAGCAGCTCCAGCGCGGACGGCGGATGCTCCGGCTGCCAGGTGTCTACCGGCGTGTCGTTGGGCTGCGCGGTGGAGTCCAGGACGACCTGGCCGATGTCGACCGTGCTGTTGCCGTCGACAAGCGCTTGATGGGACTTCGCGATGATCGCGAACCGGTCGCCCTGCAGGCCCTCGACCAGGTACATCTCCCACAGCGGGCGAGCCCGGTCGAGGCGCCGGGACATGATCCGGGCGACCAGCTCGAGCAGCTGCGCGTGGGTGCCGGGGCGCGGCAGGGCGGAGCGCCGGACATGGAAGGTGATGTCGAACTCTTCGTCGTCCACCCACACCGGCCCGGCGAACCGGCCGGGCACCTGCTGGACCCGCTGCCGGTACCTCGGGACGAACGCGATCCGGTCCCGGATCAGCGCCACCAGGCTCTCGTAGTCGAACCCCTCGTCACCGTGCACCGGCGGCTCGAAGATGTCGACCGTCCCGACGTGCATCGGGGTGGCCGGCGACTCGGCCTTGAGAAAGGTGAGGTCGAGCGACGTCAACCGGTCGGGCACGGCGGTCACCTTCCTCTCGTTCGACGGATTCTCACCCTAGCGGGCCGCACGGACAGTGGGCTGCGACACTGCTTGTACGGGAACACTGAGCTATCCGTGTTCGTCAGGCAAGAGGGTGTGTCCCGCACCCTGAGAACTCCGTTGACCCTTTGAAAGGCTCCAGGACCGATGCGTTCGACGCTCACTCGCGGTGCCGCCACCGCACTCCTGCCCGCCCTCGGCATGCTGGTCCTCGCCGGCTGCGGCGGCGACGACACCGGCGGCACCAGCACGCCCTCGCCGAGCGCTCCGGCCAGTACGCCGACGTCGACCCTCCCGACCAGCACCCCGACCCCGGGCAAGCCGAACACGAGTTCGCCGTCGAACACCGCCGACCCGTCCGGTGAGCAGGCGGACGTCACCGTCGACATCACCGTTGCCAACGGCAAGGTCAACCCGAGCGGCGCGACGATCAAGGTGAAGGCCGGCCAGAGCGTGCTGGTCAAGGCGGTCAGCGACACCGCCGAGGAGCTGCACATCCACGGGTACGACAAGGAGCTGGAGCTCACCCCGGGCAAGCCCGCCTCGGTCAAGTTCACCGCGAACATGAAGGGCACGTTCGAGGTCGAGACCCACAAGAGCGGCAAGCTCGTCGCAAAACTCGTTGTCTCGTGATGTTGCCCCTGATCCTGCCGTTGCACGGGATCGGCGGTCGGCAGGACCTGCCGGTGCCGTTCGGGCTGGCGGTCGGTGGGGCCGCGGTGGCGGTCGCGCTGTCGTTCGTCGTACTCGGGCTGGCCTGGCGTAGCCCGAAGTACCGCGGCAACGCCTCCGGCGTACCGTTGCCGACCGCAATCACCCGGACCGTCGACGCCGGCTGGTTCCGGTGGATCGTCCGGCTGTTCGGGCTGGCGACCTTCCTGTACGCGATGGTGTCGCTGGTGTTCGGCGTCGACCGGCTGACGAACCCGATCTTCGGCTTCGTCTACATCCTGGTCTGGGTCGGGCTGGTGCCGATCTCACTGGTGTTCGGCCCGGTCTGGCGGACGCTGAACCCGCTGCGCACCATCCACCTGCTGCTGTCGAAGCTGCTCCGGCAGCCGCCGTCCAAGGGGCTGCTCGAGCTCCCGGCCTGGGTCGGTCTGTGGCCGGCCGCGCTGGGCATCTTCGCGTTCACCTGGCTGGAACTGGTCGCGCCGGACCGGGCCACGATCCCCGTGCTGCAGGCGTGGATCGCGCTGTACGTCGTGATCACGATGTTCGGAGCGGTCCTGTTCGGGGACCGCTGGTTCGCGCAGGGCGATCCGTTCGAGGTGTACGCGACCTTGATGTCGCGCCTGTCGCCGTGGGGTCGCCGTACCGACGGACTGCTGGTGCTCCGCCGGCCGCTGGAGAACCTTGACGGCCTCCGACCGCAGCCCGGACTGGTGGGGATGGTGGCGGCGCTGCTCGGCTCGACGGCGTACGACGGGTTCTCGAACTCGTCCGCGTGGATCGGCTGGGCGCAGAACCAGGACATCTCGATGACCTGGCTCGGCACCGGCGCGCTGATCATCTTCATCCTGTTCGTGCTGATCACGTACTCCGGCGCCACGGTCCTCGCCGGCCGGCTCTCCGACAGCTCGCGGACGTCGCTACCGGGCCTGTTCGCGCACTCCGTCGTACCGATCGCCTTCGGGTACGTCGTCGCGCACTACCTGACCCTGTTGATCCTGGAGGGCCAGCGGACGCTGATCTACCTGAGCGACCCGCTGAGCAACGGCGCCAACATCTTCGGCACCGGCCTCCTCGCGGTGAACACCGGCATCACCAACCACAGCACGGCGATCTCGGTCATCCAGGTCCTCGCGGTGGTCTGCGGACACCTGCTCGGCGTCATCTCGGCCCACGACCGCGCGGTCGCCCTGTTCCCCCGCGCAAAGGCCCTGGCCGGCCAGCTCCCCCTACTGATCGTCATGGTCGGCTACACCTGCGGCGGCCTACTCCTGCTCTTCTCCTCTTGATGTACACCCCAGCAGACCGCTCGAGCCTCCGCGACGCCCTGGTCGCGGCAGCTCGAGCAGACGCGCGTGTCGCGGGCGCTGCACTCACCGGCTCGGCTGCGGTGGGTGCAGAAGACAGGTGGTCGGACATTGACCTGTCGCTCGGCCTCGCACCAGACGCAGACCAGTCCGGCGTTCTAGCCGACTGGACGGACCGCATGTACCGCGAGCACGCCGCTGTCCATCACACCGACGTCTGGTCGCGTGGCACCGTCTACCGGGTGTTCTTGCTGCAGTCCACGCTGCAGGTGGACATCGCCTTCGCCCCGGCCGAGGAGTTCGGCGCACTAGGCCCCACGTTCCAACTGCTCTTCGGCGAGGCCGTGGAGCAGCCGCAGTGGAGTACACCCGCACCCGTCGACGTCGTAGGTATGGCGTGGTTGTACGCGCTGCATGCGCGGTCGAGCATTGCCCGCGGCAGGGTGTGGCAGGCCGAGTACATGATCAGTGGAGTGCGGGATCACGTGCTGACGCTGATGTGCCTGCGCTACGGCGTACCGCACTCGCAGGGGCGTGGGCTGCATCTGTTGCCGTCGGACGGCGCGTCTGCTGTGGAGGCGACTCTGGTGCGGTCGCTGGATGTGGAGGAGCTGCGGCGCGCGTTCCGTGCGAGCGTCGACGTACTGCTGCTTGAGGTCGAGTACGTCGACGCGGAGCTGGCGGTCAGGTTGGCGGGGCCGCTTCGGGGGTTGACGGCTTCGGGAGACTTCGGCTCGTGATCACCAGCAGGATGAAGGCGATCATTCCGACGATCAGGTGGGAGTTGCCGGGGATCGACTGCCAGAAGGTCCAGCTGAGCTCGCGGTCGTCGCGGAACGGGACCCACCAGATCGAGCGCAGCACGAACAGGCCGTAGAACAGTACGCCGGTGACGACCGCGGGGTTCAGGCCCCAGACGCGGTTGACGCCGCGGATCAGGCTCACGCCGAGCGGGATGATCCACACCCAGTGGTGGCTCCACGAGATCGGCGACGCGTACAGGACCGCGAGCGCCATCACCGAGATCGCGGTGACACGCTCGTCGGCGAGCCAGTACTTCCGGGCCAGCCACAGCACCGCCAGCCCGAACGCCGCCGACAGCACGAACCAGGTCGGCTGCACCCAGCTCGCCTCGTCACCGATCCGGTGCAGGAACCCGTTGAACGACTGGTTGCCGGTGTAGGCGATCCCGCCGACCCGGTTGGCGTCCAGGATCACGTCGGTCCAGTACCGCCACGACTGGTGCGGCACGATCGCGAACCCGATCGCCATCGTCGCCAGCAACCCGAGTACGGCGTTACGCAGCGCACGCCACTGCTTCGTCACCACCAGCAGCGCGAGGAACGGCAGCGGGGTGAGCTTGACGCCGATCGTCACACCGAGCCAGAACCCGCGCAGGCGCGCGTCGTTCGGCCGGATCAGGTCCAGCAGGATCATTGCGGTCAGCAACAGGTTGATCTGGCCGAACTGGATCGTCTGCCAGACCGGCTCGAGCAGCAGCGACAGCACGGTCAGCGCGATCAGCACCGCCGTACGCTTGCGCTGGGTGAAGAACGACCAGAACGTCTTGGTCAG
The DNA here is from genome assembly GCF_004362255.1 of Kribbella sp. VKM Ac-2571. Lineage (NCBI taxonomy): Bacteria > Bacillati > Actinomycetota > Actinomycetes > Propionibacteriales > Kribbellaceae > Kribbella > Kribbella sp. VKM Ac-2571. The sequence continues at coordinate 122,076 of NZ_SNWS01000024.1, read as the reverse complement.
GCTGGCCCGCCACAAGGCGGTGATGCACAGCACCGAGATCGTCGTCCAGACCACCAGCGCGACACCCCACGGTACGGCGCCCAGCGGGACCATCGCGATCGCGGCGAACGGCGGGTACGTGAACGGGAGGTTCGAGCCGCCGGGGAGCTTCGCGTCGTACAGCGAGTCGCCGTGCAGCAGGACCGAGCCGCCCATCCGGTAGACGCGCAGGTCGATCATGCCGCCGTACAGGTGGCCGATCCAGGCGCCGAGCGCCACCAGGACCGCACATCCGGCGATCGCGATGATCACGCGACGACGACCGGCCGGACGAGTTGGGGAGGAAGGAGGGGTGGTCACGGTCACGTCAGGTCGGCTCCGAACAGGGTTTCCAGCGCTCGCCGGGTCTCGTCGTACTCGGTGTGAAGAATCGCGGTCATCCCGACCGCACGGGCGCCGTCGACGTTGAGCTGCATGTCGTCGACGAACACGCACTCGGCCGGCTCGAGGCCGAGCCGCCGGGCGGCCAGCTCGAAGATCTCCGGCTCGGGTTTGCGCAGGCCCACCTCGCCGGAGATGACGATGTCGTCGAACATCCCGTCCCAGGTGTCCCGCGGGTAGGTGTTGCCCCAGGAGTTCGACAGCAGCGCGGTCCGGATCCCGCGCTCGTTGACGCGGCGGACCAGCGCGGACATCGCGGGCTGGTGCTCGAAGTGCGCGAACATCCGCTCGATCAGCCCCTCCGCGGGGACCGGCGTACCGTCGCGGCGGAGGAGGATCGACGCGAGTTTGCGCTCGAAGTCGGGGACGGCGATCTGGCCGCGTTCGAGGGCGTGCACCGGGTTGAGCTCGGCGGTGACGCTCTCCGACGGCAGCCATTTCATGACTGCTTCGAGGTAGGAATCGAAGTCGAAATCGTCCAGCTCGGCCCAGCGCCGCAGCGCCGGTTCGAGGCCGGAAGTGAGTACGCCGCCCCAGTCCACCAGCAGACCACGCGGCACCGCCCGCTCCTCGACCATGCGCGCAAGCCTACTCAGACGACGGTCGCTCTCACCCTCCCGACCCTCACCCTCACACGCTGTGCATGCTCGCCCCAGGGTCCGTCAATACCCCCGGCGTCGGTTGGTCCTCCCCAGGGTTGGTCAGTGGCCGTATTCGATGCTGACGTCACCCGAAGACGTCTTCGCGGTGATCGTCCGGGTGGCGTTCGGATCGATCTTCACGTTCGCAGACTCGTCGCCCGACGACGTGTCGGTGTCCACCTTGTACGCCTCGGCGCCGGACGGGAGCCGGATCGAGACGTCGCCGGAGCTGGTCTTCGCCTCGACGGTCTGCGGCGCCTCGGTGAAGTCCAGCGACGTACTGCCCGAGCTGCTGTGCGCTGTCACCGAGGTCGCACTGAGCCCGTCCGCCTCGAGATTGCCCGAGCTCGACTTGAGGTCCAGCGGACCGCCGACGTCGTGCACCTCGATGTCGCCCGAGCTGCTCTTCAGCTCCGTCGCGCCTTCGATCCCGTTCACAGTCATGTCTCCGCTGCTGCTCTCGACCGTGAGCTTCAGGTCCCGCGGCACCGTCAGGACGTACGTCGTCTTGCACCCGAACGACAGGAATCCGCAGCCGCCGCTGGCCAGCTCGAGCTTGCCTTCGCTCTCGTCGTACTTCTCCTTCGGGTCCGAGCCGAACACGTTCCGCTCGGACTGCCGGTCGATCTTGACCTCGGTCCCGTCGCCGGGCCGTACTTCGACCGTCGCGGAGCCGCCTTTCACGAGCAGCGAACCGCCCTGCACCGGGTAGCTGGCCTGACTGTTCTTGGTGCCCTCGGTCAGCCCGGTGAGCGCCCAGTACGCCCCGCCGAGGATGAGAGCGACGGAGATGGCGATCCCGTACCGCCGCTCGACGCTCATCGAGCTCCGCGGCCGGCCTTGGACATCAGACATGACGCTCCCTCAAGTGCGGGTCGAAGTGCTTCCAACCCTGGCACAGCGCGGCCCTGCTGTCGGCGGGGATGTCCCCCAGATCCCACCGACTCGACCCTGAGTGCCCGGCTCAGACAGGGACGGAATGGAGGTCGTTGGCGACCGCCGTGGCGAGCTGCTGGAACGCCTTGCGGAGCTTGCTCGACTTCGCCGCCTCGGCCAGACTGCGCCCGTGCGCGACCGCGGTGTCCGCCGCACTCAGGTCATAGGGCAGCAGAGCGGCGTTGTCGATCCCGGCGTACTGCCGCAGCGCGTCCAGCGCCGCGTCCCCCGGCGAGCTGCCGAGCGACCCGGAGCGCAGCCGGTTCACCACCACACGGGTGTTGACCGACGGTACGACGGCACGCAGGTCGTGGACCGCCCGGATCAGGCGGGTCAGACCGACCGGGTCCGCCGTACCGACGACAATGACCTCGTCGGCCTCCTCGAGCGTGACCACGGTCGCCCCGTTGCGCCGCGGCGCCAGCGAGTCGAACGAGATCTCCTCGTCGGTCTCGATACAGAACCCGGCGTCGACCACCGTGATCGGCGCCAGCGTGCGCGCGGTCGACCAGATTGCCTCGACCGCCGCGGGCCGCAGCTCGGTCCACCGGTCGGCCCGGCTGAGTCCGGTCAGCACCAGCAGATGCGGGTTCACCTCGCGGGCGTGCCGGGCGAGCATCACCATGTCGAGCGACCCGTTCGACGCAGATCGGGCCGCGGCGGCCAGGCCGGAGGTCTCGTCGAGCATCCCGAGCATCTGCGCCACGGTCCCGCCGTACACGTCGACGTCCGCGAGCAGCGTCGGGACCCGCTTCGCCGCGAGTTCAGAGGCGAGGTTGACCGCGACCGTCGTACGGCCGGGCGCGCCGGTCGGTCCCCAGACCGCGACCAGCCGGCCCGTGCCCTGCGGGAAGGCGGCCGGTTGCGGGTTGCCGGCGTTCTCCGGCGAGAGCGGGACGAAACCGCCCGCGAAGTGCGAGCTGGTGATCGGCGGACCGGCATCGACCGCATCGGAGATCGCCCGGCTGAGGTCCGCCGGACTCACGTCCGCGGGCAGGATCCGCTCGATCCCCATCCGGCTCAGCCGGTCCTCGGCGCCGAACGGCGCACCGGTCTCCAACGGATCGACCAGGGCGAGCACGGCGATACCGCGGGCATGCAGGGCGGCGACCGCATCGGACGACAGCCGCGGCAGCGCGTCGGCGAGCAGCACCGCGCGGGCCTGACCGCTCGCAGCCGCCGCCATCACGTCAGCGACGTCGACACAGCGCCGTACGATCCGGATCCCGGGAGCGCCCTCGGTCCGCCGTACGACGTCCGCTTCCCACGGCGCCCCGGTGACTGCCAGCAGTACTGGGACCGACATCAGCCGTCCTTCCGGACCAGGGTCGGCTCGCCCGTGCTGATCGCGGTCAGGGCGGCCGGAATCCGAGGCAGATCGTCCGAGGCGAGGGCGATCGTCACCTGCCTGCGCGCCGAACCGCCCGCGACACCCTTCACGGAGTCGATCTGCAACACGCGGACGCTGCTCCACAGGGGCCGAGCGGTCTGGCCCTCCTCCTTCGGCACCACCCACACGTCCACGACATCGCCGGGCGCGGTGTCGGACGGCAGGCGACCGGTCGCCACCGACAGCGGGAACTCGGTGCGGTCCTGGTCGGACTTGGGTACGGCGGCGTCCCTCGGAACGAACTCTCCCTGGCCCACCGTCCGGCCGACGACCAGCCCCTTCAGATCGGCGTCGGCGGACAGGTACCGCCCCGAGTCGTCGCCGCTGGTGAAGCGGACCCGGACCGTGGTCAGGTCGTCGTCGGTCAGTGGGGTCCCGGCCTTGAGCTCGTGCTTGGCCGCCCAGATCGTCGTGGTGTCGTCCGCGGACGACAGCAGCTTGGCTCCGGCCAGCGCGGTGACGGCGACCAGCAGCACGCCGAGCACCAGGCGACCGTCCTTCCAGCGCGCCTTCCGGTTGCGCTGGGCCGGTGCGGCCGACGCCCCGAAGCCACTTCGCACTGCTGTCTCGACCACGTCGTCTCCCCAGTCGGTCTGCTGATCCCGGGACATTCTGCCTGCTGCCCGCTCGCAGCGTGAACGGTCATCCACAGGCTGTCATGGCCTGGGGACAAACTCGGTCATCCACTCGCCAACCGTGGCAAACTGAAGGAACCAGCCACTATCCGAAGGAGCACGACGATGCCGGGTCCCCGCTTCCTCCAGTTGGCCGACGTCGCCGAGGTCCTCAACATCTCCGCCAACCAGGTGTACGCACTGGTCCGCCGCGGCGACATCCCCGCCGTGAAGATCGGCGGCCGCGGCCAATGGCGAGTCGAGTCGACCGAGCTGGAGAAGTACATCGAACGCCTCTACACCGAGACCAAACAGTTCATAGACACCCACCCCTTCGGCGAAGAAGCAGACACCCCCGAAGACGCCAACCTCTAACCCCCGCCCCCTCGGCGAGCTGGCGCCAGAGGGCTTGGCACAGGAAGTGGAGTCTGGACACAGGACGTGGGGTCTGGGCACAGGAACTGGGGTCTGCGCACAGGAAATGGGGCTTGGGCACAGGCTGGTGTGTCTGGGCATAGGCAATTGCCTGTTCCCTCACCCCATTAGGGGTGCACTGCCCGCGCCCTGCCCCGTGGCTAGCGGCGGCGCAGGGCGCGGAGGGCCTGAGCACAGGAAGTGGCGTCTGGGCACACGATGTGGGGTCTGGACACAGGAAATGGGACTTCGGCACAGGCTGGTGTGTCTGGGCATAGGCAATTGCCTGTTCCCTCACCCCACGAGGGGTGCACTGCCCGCGCGGCTGCCCGGTGGCCAGCGGCGTCGCAGGGCGCGGAGGGCCTGGGCACAGGAAATGGGGCTTGGGTGCAGGGTGGTGTGTCTGGGGACAGGTAATTGCCTGTTCCTTCACACCAGTTGGGGTGCACTGCGCCGTGGCTGGTGGGGAGGGCTAGCGGCGGCGTAGGGCGCGGAGGGCTTGGGTGGGGACCAGGCGGACGTTGTACACCTCACTGCGGCGCCGGGGCGCGTCCAAGGGGTGCTCCGCGAGTTCCAGGAAGTCGGCGCCGACGCGGTCGATCGTGCCGGTGACCGGACCGCCACCGCTGCAGAACAGGGTGACCGGTGAACGATCCCGGGCGATCCCCCGCAGCAGATGCGCGAGTCCGAGTTTCCCCTCGACGGCTCCGACCGCCGGCTCCGCCCACGGCCCGAGGCGGTGTACGGCGACCAGCGCGTCGACCGGGATCAGCCATTCCTCGTAGCGCTCGGTCTCGAGCAGCAGGCAGTCCTTCCCGACCCGGCTGAGCAACCCGCGGACCGGCTCCGCGTCGATCAGTTCGACGCGTACGACGGTGTTCACCGCCCCGCGCAGACGGTCCAGGACCGTGATCTTCCCGACCTCGGCGCGGATCCGATCGGCGACCTCGCCGTACAGATCACTCTCCTGGAGCGCCTCGAACTGCGACTCCAGGTCCGCGAACAACGCATCCCACCGCATGACCGTGAACCTACCGGTCCCGGGCGCCACCGCGCCCTGCGACGGTCACCGTCCGCAGCGGAAACCGACGCAGCGTGTGTTAAGGACTTGCAAAACTGCCGCAGATCCGGTCTATAGTGGTCAAGCCAACGCAAACTAAAGCAAACTCATAGGTCGTGGGCGAAGCGGGATGAATGCGATGATCCGGGCGGTCAAAGGCACATTCGCGCTGGCCGGACTGGTCGGGCTCTACCTGTTGCTGCGGTGGATCACCGCGGGATCGATCAGCGGCCTGCGGACGTACGATCTGGACTCGCTGACCGTTCTCGCCGTCGGGACGGTCGCCTGGATCGCGTACGGGTGGCTGGTGCTGGCCGTCGTACTCACAGCGCTCGAGCAGATCCCGGGTGCGGTCGGTGCACTCGCGGGAGCCGTCGCAGGCCGGATCACCACCAAGACCGCCCGCGCACTGCTCCGCTCCGGCCTCGGCGTCGCCGCGGTCACTCCCCTGACCGTCGGCGCCGCTCACGCGAGCCCCGGCGACACCGCCCACGTCAGCCAGTGGACCCAGCCGTCCTCCGCCACCCTGTCCACCGACTACCGCGCCACCGAGCCCCGCTCCACGGTCCTGCTCGGCGGCACCGACACGTCGTTCCGCGCCACCGAGCCCGCGTCCACTGTGGGGATCGGCGGCACGGAGACGGGCGGCGCGGAGATCGGCGGCACGAAGACCGGCGGCACGGAGACCGGGCTGCACCGCACGAGTGCCGACAGCACGGCTACCCGTCAGCAGAGCAACGACTACCGTGCGACCGAGCCCCGATCCACCGTTGAGCTCGGCGGCTCCAAGAGCGCGCCGCAAACGCCGCAGATGCCGCGAACGCCGCAGACGCACAGCGACTACCGCGCCACCGAGCCGCCGTCCCAGGTCCACCTGACCAACCTCACGCCAGGCACGCCGACTCGTCCCACCACCCCCACCACCCCCAGCACGCCGGCCCGCCCCGCCGCCAGCACCCCGACGTCTACACCGACGTCTACACCGACGAAGCCCACCACCAGCACGCCGGCCCGCGCCACGACCAGCACGCCGGCACGTCCCACCAGCAGCACGCCGGCACGTCCCACCAGCAGCACGCCGACGCCGACGAAGGGCCCCACGGCCGCGCCGACACCGACGAAGCGCCCCACGACCGCTCCGACGCCGACGAAGGCCAACACCAGCAGGCCGAACCACCCGGCCGGCCACGGCACCCCGGCCACCGGCCGCCCCTCGGCCGAGCGGAAGGAAACTGACCGGCCCGCTGCTTCCGGCGGACCCGTGGACGCCGGCGCAGGGCAGAAGGGTGGGAACGAGCTGCCCGCGGGTGGGCGTGCGCGAGTTGGTGTGCCGGATCGGCCGACCACCGGTGCGCCGACCCGGTACACGAACCTGCGGCCATCCGTGCCGGTGCGGGTCGTCGTACGGAAAGGCGACTCGCTCTGGAGCATCGCCGCCCGCGAACTCGGCCCCCGAGCGACCGCCGAGGCGATCGCCGCCCGCTGGCCGGACTGGTACGCCACGAACCGCCACGTGATCGGGAACGACCCCGACCTCATCCTCCCCGGGCAGGTACTCCGCATCCCGCCCGCACCCACCGGCGACCACCTCTCGCCGCACCCCGAGGAGCAGTGACATGAGCCAGCCCCACAACCTCCGGCCGGAAGACCTCCCGCTGGAAGACCTCCAACCCGCTGCTGCTCTCACCGCCGTCCCCACCCGTACGACGGACCGCACCGGAGCCCGCGCCGCTCAAGAACACCCCGCCCCCACCCACCCGGACGCAACGGAGGCTCCCATGACCGTCCCAACCCCGACCTCCCCGTCAACCAACCCGACCCCCGAACCCGAGCCGACCACCGCGCCGCCGACTCCCCCGGTCAAGGCGATCCCGACCACCGCAGCTGCCGCCACGCCGTCAGCGCCCGCCGAGACCCCCGCCGCACCCGCAGCCACGGCAGCAGGAACCGCACTCGCCAACGCCGCAACTGCTGGAGCTGCGGTTGACCGCTCCGCGGTTGATGGAGCTGCGGTTGCTCGCTCCGCGGCTGGTGAAGGTGCCGTTGCTGGAGCTGCGGTTGACGGCTCCGCGGTTGATGGAGCTGCAGTTGCTGGCTCCGCAGTTGCTGGCTCCGCGGTTGGTGACAGTGCGGTTGCTGGAGCTCCGGTTGCTGGCTCCGCGGTAGGTGGTGCAGCAGTTGATGGAGCTGGGGTTGGTGGCTCTGCGGTTGGTGGAGGTGGGGTGGATGTCGCGGGGATGCTGGCTGCGGTGGCTCGGCCTCGGTTGGCTTCGGTTGGCGGTGGGTCGGGAGAGCACACTGTGCCGGCCACCGCGCGGTACGCCGGGGAGCTGACGGACGGGGCGTTGGCGCTGCGACTGCAGGCGATTACGCGGCTGGGCGTCGCGTCCGCGCCGCGACACCTGTCGAGCATCGACGCCGCTGCCACGCCCCAGCCCCAGACCGCGCCTCCCGCCGGCGAAGGGCCGGCGAAGGAGGGCCGGAAGCTCAGCGTGGTACCGCCGGTTGCAGGCGCCACGCACGCGGTCGCGGCGCCTGGGCAACCTGACGGGGCCCGGGCGTCGCTCAAGTCAGCCAACACCAACCCGACCGACACCACCCCCACCACCACGCCGACCGACACCCTCGGCAGCACCACGCTGGCCGCAGCACCGTCCAGCAGCACACCAGCCGACGTCCGCTCCGCCACCACGCCAGCCACCACCACTGGCAGCACCACGCCGGGGGCAGCCCCGGTCAGCAGCACACCGGCCACCGTCCAGTCCACCACCACGACGCCAGCCACCACCGGTGGCAGCACCACGCTGGGTGCAGCCGCGTCCGGCAGCACACCGGCCAGCGCCCGCTCCACCACCACAGCGGCCGACGGCCGTTCCCGCACCGCGCCGGCCGTCGCGAGTGGGGTGGCGGGTGTTGGGAAGCGGGGGGCTGGGCGGGCTGCGGGGGCTCAGGACGGGCGGGGGCAGGGCGGGGTTGGGGGGCCGGAGGGGCGGCCGGGGGTGGCTCCGGTGTTGCCGGAGGTTCGGGTTTGGGGGGCTCGGTTGGCTCAGGCGGTTTCGGAGGTGCTGGCGGGGGATCGGCCGATCTCGCAGCTGGTGCGGTTCACCGATGACGTGGTGTTCATGGAGCTGAATCGGCGGGTGCGGATGCTCGGGATGAACTCGACCGCGGGTACACGGGGGTCGAAGGAGAAGAGCACCGTGCGTTCGGTGCGGGTGTTCATGCCCCAGCCGTGCATCGCCGAGGTCGCCGCGCACGTGCGGCACGGGGAGCGGTCACGCGCGGTCGCGTTTCGCCTGGAGGTCCGCCGCAACCGCTGGGTCTGCACCGCGCTCGAACTCGGTTAGAGCGAGAAGCGGCGAACTCTCGGCCGAGGTTCGGCGTCTCATCAGGCGCAATTCGATTGTGCTGCTTCTGTCATGTGGTTGGAGGCGGGGCAGCGTACGTTGGCCGAGGTCTTCTGGTTCGGGGGAATGGGATGTTGGAGAGTGCAGCCGCCGAGGCGGCGTGGCAGGTCGATGTTCGGGAGTTGACCGCGGCCGAGCGGGCGCGGGTCCTTCCTGCGGTACGTCGGCGACGGTGGAGCGAACGCATCCCCGTGCTGTATCCGTTGGCAGTGCGCTACCACCGTGCCGCCAAGCGGCTGGAGTGGATGAGGTCCAGCACGCCGTACGCCGGGACTCGCGACGTCAACGACCTACCGGTGCGCATCAAGCGGCACAAGTCGTTGCTGTTGCGGCAGCTCGGTGAGACCGAGATGTGGATGCAGCACAACAAGGTGACGAACCTGAAGCTCGCCTGCTCACAGGTCGACGGGCTGGTGATCCGGCCGGGTGAGACGTTCTCGTTCAACAAGGTGGTCGGCAACGCGACCCGCCGCAAGGGGTATATGAAGGGCATGCGACTGTCGAACGGGCAGGCCAAACCGGGTATCGGCGGCGGCATCTGCCAGCTGGCGAATCTGCTGCACTGGATGGTCCTGCACTCGCCGTTGACCGTGACGCAGCGATCCACCCACAGCTTCGACCCGTTCCCCGACAACGGGCGGGTGCTGCCGTGGGGTGTGGGCTGCAGCATCGTCTACAACTACGTGGACCTGCAGTTCCGCAACGACACCGATCAGACGTTCCAGCTGCATGTGGGCGTCGGCGATCGCTACCTCGAGGGCGAGATCCTGGCCGACGTCCCGGCGGAGTCGTCGTACCGGGTGTTCGCGAAGGAGGAGCGGTTCCTCCGGGTCGGCGCGGACTACTTCCGGCGGAACGAGATCTGGCGGACCGTGATCGATCGCCGCACGGGTACGGCGGTCCGCGACGAGTTGATCCGCGAGAACGTTGCCCTGGTCAAGTACCTGCCGGTCGACGTACCGGTGCTGGACGTCGTTCTCCCGGACTGATCACCCGAGCAGCGAGCACCCGTACTTCTCGAACAGCGCCGCCACGTCACCCGAGAACCCGCTGTGCAGTTCGCGCAGCATCGCATGCGTGGTCGCGGACATCACCAGCACGTACCGCGCCGGTTCCTCGGCCGGGTTGCCGAACGTGTGCGGCACGCCGCGCGGCCCGACGATCCCGGACCCGGCCGGTACGTCGTAATCCTCGCCGTCGATCCGCATCCGCATCGTCCCGGACAGCACGTACCAGGCCTCGTCGTCGGTGTGATGCACATGCAGCGGAGCCTGCCACGCCACCTCGTCCGACGTACGTCCCGCCGCCTCCCACTCGGCGAGGACGAGGCCGGATCCCTCCGGCGCCACCGTCCGCCCGAGCAGCGGAACCCCTGACAGGTCGTCGCGACGTGCCACCAGAATCTCCTTCTCGCCGGCGAATTTCCCATCCTGGCCGCGCGAATCCAACGATGCAACAGAAAGCGCCGCCAGTGGAGAAGCGGTGCCACTGGAACTGTCGGCGGGGCGTAGCAGACTGGAGAGGTGACTGTGGTCCTCGTCGAGCCGTACCGGGAGCGCCCCGCGCGCATCGCCGGCGCCGACCTCTGGACGCGGACGGCAGCGGGCGGTGAGTACCGGATCCTGCCCGACGGCTGCATGGATCTGCTGCTGATGGACGACGACCTGATCGTCGCCGGACCGGACAGCCGCGCCTGGACGGGCAGCGCGCCGCGGGGCACGCGGTACGCCGGAATCCGCTTCGCGCCGGGCGCCGCGCCGGGATTCCTCGGCGTACCGGCCCGTGAATTGCTGAACCAGCGGGTCCGCCTCGCCGACCTGTGGTCGCCGAACCGGAGCAGACGCCTGCTGGATCGGATCCGGTCAGCGCCCGACCGCGCGACCGCACTCGACCTCGAGGTCGCCAAACTGGTCGAGGAACCGACCGACCGCCTGACCGCGCACGTACTGCGCAGCGTCCGCGGCGGCCTGCTTCGCGGCACGGCCGGCGTCTCCCGCCTCGCGGCGACGATCGGCCTCAGCGAGCGGCAGCTGCACCGGCGCTGCCTGGACGCGTTCGGCTACGGCCCGAAGACGCTCGACCGGGTGCTGTGGATGAACGTTGCCCTCGATCACGCGCGCACCGGCGTCCCGCTCGCCGACGTCGCCGTACTCACCGGGTACGCCGATCAGGCCCACTTCACCCGCGATGTGAAAGCTCTCACCGGTCTGCCACCGAAGATCCTCTTGGGCTGACAAACTGCTCCTCATGACCGAGGTCGGTACGACGGCGTTGCGGCACAACCCGCTCAACGCGGTGACGGCGAGCGTCGAGCGGGTGACGTACGCCGACGGCCGGACCGCCGTACGCAAACAACTGCGGCGGCCGCGCGACTCACCCGGGCCGTGGGCCGCGTCGACCGACCCGCGGCACTGGAACTACTGGCGCCGCGAGCTCGAGGTCTATCGCGACGACGAGCTCCGCGAACAACTCGCCGACGCCGGACTGGTCCTGCCCGCCGCGCAAATCGACGAGAAGCCCGACGGCGCCGTATTGCTGATGGACGACATCGCCGGTACGCCGGGCACACATTTCAGCCTTGCGGAACATGCAGCCCTCGCACGCGCCTGCGGCCGCTGGCAGGCCCGTCCCGCACCGGAACGACCCTGGACGTCGATGGGCTTCCTGCGCGACTACTCGACGACCCGCGATGTCCCCTGGCAGCTGATGACCGACAACGCGGCCTGGCAGCAGCCGCTGATCCGCGAGACCTGGCCGGCCGAACTGCGCGAGGCATGGACCGGCCTGCTGGTCCATCGCGACGCATTGCTCGACCTCGTCGCGTCCCTCCCGCGCGCCCGCTGTCATCTCGACTTCTGGGTGTCGAACGTGATCCAGAAACCGACCGGCGAGCTCGCACTGTTCGACTGGTCGTTCCTCGGTGACGGCGCGCTCGGCGAGGACATCGGCAACTACATCCCGGACGCGGTGTTCGACCTGTTCTGGCCGGCCGAGCGCATTCCCGAGCTGGCCGAGACCTGCATCGCCAACTACCTCGACGGCCTGCAGGATGCGGGCTGGCGCGGTGACCCGGATCAGGTGCGCCTGGCGGTGATGGCGTCCGGTGTGAAGTACGCCTGGCTCCTGCCCGGTCTGCTTGGCAGGGCCTCGGACACGACGCACAACGCCTATCACCGCAAGGTCGACAGCAGGTACCTGTTCCACCAGCGCGGCCAGGCCCTGCTGTTCGTTGCCTACTGGTGTGCCGAGGCGCTCAGCCGAGCACGACGGTGAAACCTCCAGGTACGACGAGTGGTTTGCCGCGGGCAACCAACTGGCCGGAGGAGTCGTACGTGTAGGCGTGCCCGCTAGCGGTGACTACGCGCGGCCGGGTGTCGACGCTGACCAGCAACGTCGCTGCTCCGATCCGCAGGCTGCTGATGGTCGGGAGCAGCAGTACGGCGTCCAACTGGGCCGTGCCCGTTGTCTGCGCGTTGAGCGTGGTCGCGTTGGCAGGGAGCGGGTTGGCGAGTGTCAGCGGTTGGAGCGCGCCGGGTGCAGCCGAGATGCCTTGCGGACCGCAGGCATGGACCAGCGTGCCGAGAGTGCGGCCGCCGCTCGTCCAGGTGCTCCGGGCCGGCGTGGGTGTGTCGACGAGGTTGACGACCGGGAGCACCAGCCGCGGCTGTGATGACGGTGGCACGGTCCACGTCGCCGTACCGTCGATGGAAAGGTAGGAGCCGTTGCTCCATTGGGATTCCCCGGTCCACGCCGATGGCGGTGTGACGACCGCACCACCGGTGGCAGTCTCCGCCTCGACGATCTGGAGCCCATCGTACGCCGATGCGCCTGACAGGCGGGCGATGTCCGGGTGGGCGTCGAGGGCGAGCATCGAGAGTTGCCCGTGGATCGTGGACTCGGCGCCGGAGTTGCGGTTGATCACACCGTCGCCGGAGATGCCGTCGTACGTGCGGCCGGTGGTGGCGTCGTACATGGGTTGACCGGCGCGGTTGGCGCCGAAGTACCAGGCGGCGACGAAGGCTGCGAGATGTTTCTGGCCGGGGCGATCGATCGCGAGGAGTGCCTGCAGGCGGGCGTCGACGCCGTACGCGATCTGGGATCGGTCAATCGGTGTCGGGAGCCAGCCGTTGTCGGGCCCTCCGGCGGTGAGCAGGAGCGGGGTGAAGCCGGCGGTGTCACCGATCGCCGCGGTGAGGAAAACGGTTTCGTCGAGGGTGGCCGAGGCGACGGCGAGGGCCGAGGGCATCTGGGCACCCCAGGCGTGCCAGTCGGAGATCGACTCGCCCCAAGGCAGGAGCGCGCGGAAAGGCCACTCACGGGTCGAACCCGCCTGCATCTGTGCGATACCTTCGGCGAAACGCGTGAGGGCTCGACGGGCCCGGGGCGATCCGCCGGCGTCGACGTACGCCGAGAGTCCGAGGACTGCTTCCGAGGTCGCGTCCGCGCCGTTCACGATCAGCCACGCGGGGAGACGGCGGCCGTCGACGACGTTGTACTGGCCGTAGCGGATCAGGACCTGGCGTTCGAGGGCGGCGATCGCCAACTCGAGGCGGTCGCGGAGGAAGGCGGCGAAGGCGCGGTCCGTCCGGCGGAAAACGCTGTACCCCTCCCCCAGCGCCCAGACCGTGCGGGCCAGCCAGTACGACGGCCCGGAGTCGGAGGGGTCAGGGAGCTCGACCGGCTCGGCGCTCGGGTTGAGCGTTCCGTCGGGCTGCATCCAGAGCACGACGTTTCCGTTTGGCGACTGCAAGAACGTGAGCGCTCGCAGCAGGTCGCGCGCGGTCTGCAGCGAGGTCGCCTGGTGGAAGAGTTTCCAGTGCCGCAGGTAGACGACGGCCGCCCGCGCGATGTCGTCGGCGTTGTAGGCGCCTTGCCCGTAGGTGTTCGTCGCCGGGTCGTAGGTCCCACCACCAATTCTCCGGTACGAGCCATCCGCCTGATGGTCGGCGTACGTCCACAGAACGCCCAACGGGCCGGACCCGAAGGTGGTGTGGCCCGCGGCGGCGGGTGGTGAGACCGAAGCCCGGAGGAAGTCGAGGTGGGCGAGATTGGACAGGCGGGTGGAGGCAGCTGCGGGAAGGGTGACCGTGGAGGCGGCGGCCACCGCGAGTGCTCCGCCGAGGACGGTGCGGCGGGTGGGGTTCATGGCAGGCGGTCCAATCTGGCCACGCCGATGGCGGCGTCGGCCATGCCGTAGAAGACGTAGTGCACGCCTTCGACCTCTTCGACGGCGGTCGGGAAAACGACGTTTCCTACCGTTCCGACTTTTTCCTCCTCGGTTTCCGGGACCATCAGGGGTTCGGTGGTCCGGGCGACGACCCGGGTGACGTCGTCGGGGTCGAGGATGAGCGCGCCGGCCGCGTAGCAGACCTTCTGGGTAGTGGGGTCGAAGCCTTCCGGCTGCTCGCCGGTGACGCCGTGGTGGATGACGAGCCAGCCTTCGGGGACCCGCAGCGGTGCCGGACCGGCACCGATCTTCAACTCCTCGAAGGGGTACTCCGACATCGCGACCAGCCGGTGATGACGCAGATGAACGAGGTTCCGCAGGTCGTCCTCGACGGCGGCCACGGGGACGAACGACACCCAGATCCCCGGCCGGTCGTCGGTGACGCCCGCCGGCAGATGCACACCCTCGCCCTCGCGGAACCATCCGAGATCCCACATCGGCCGGTGCAGCATCGCGTACGACGGTTCGCCGTCCGGACCCGGCACTGGCTCGGGGAAGAAAACGGTGTCCTTGTTCGGGAACAGGTTCAGATCGGTGTCCAGATCCGGCTGGTACTCGAAGTGCAGCGGCCCCAGCCGGCGCCACTCGCGAAGGTCCGACGACACGGCGAGTGCCGGCTTCGGACCGAGCGGACCGTAGGCGACGTACGTCATCACGTGCAGCCCGAGCGACGCGACGAACGTGACCCGTGGATCCTCCACGCCCGCGTTGTTCTTGCCGCGCTCCCAGCCTTCGTCCGGCGCGAGCACGACACCTTCCCGCCGGACGCCGACCGGTACGCCGTCCACCAGCTCGACGGCGGCCAGGCCGACCCGCGACACGTTGCCGTCAGCAACCAGCCGGGGCAGTAGGTACAACTGCCCGTCGGGCGTGTGGCCGGTCGCCGGGTTCAGCACCCCCTCCGCCTCGAGTTCGTTGCCCGGCTCGGCCGTCATCAGGACGCCGACGCGAGTAAGGGTGTAAGGAACAGTCACGGAAAAGCCCTTCAGAGATTAGCCTTTGACGCCCGACGACAGGTTCGTCGAGATGAAGCGGCGCTGGAAGACGATGAACAAAGTGACCGCGGGCGCGGCGAGCACACACGCGCCGGCGAGCACGGCACCGAACGGGTTCGCGGCCCGTGCCGAGACCGTGGTGAGGTAGTTGGACAGCGAGACCGCGAGCGGCTGCAGGTCCTGCTGCTTGGTGATCAGGAAGGGCCACAGGAACTCGTTCCACGGCCCGATGAACGTGAGCAGAACGCCGGTCAGCAGAGCCGGCCGCACCAGCGGTACGGCGATCCGCCACAGGATGCTCAGCTCCGACGCCCCGTCGATGCGGGCCGCGTCGAACAACTCGGCCGGCAACTGCAGGAAATACTGGCGGAAAACGAAGACCGCGGTCGAGTTGATCAGGAACGGCAGGATCATCCCGAGGTAGCTGTCGGCGAGCCCGTAGCTGCGCACGATCAGCACGTACAGAGGGATCGTCAGCAACTGGAAGGGTACGACCTGGATCAGCAGCATCAGGTTGAACACCAGCCCGCGCCCGCGGAACTGCAACCGTGCCAGCGCGTACCCGGCGAGCACCCCGAACACGAGCGTCCCGAGGATCACGCCGCCGGTGAAGATCCCGGAGTTGAGCAACGACCGGCCGAGATGGATCGACTGGTTGATCTCGGCGTAGTTGTGGCCGGTGAGGTTCCCCGGCGACGGAAACGCGCCGCCGACCGACGGATCGGGCTCGGCCTGCAGCGAGCCGATCAGCATGTAGTAGAAGGGAAACAGGAAAACGAAGGCCCCGACCAGCAGGCCGGCGAACTTGAGCTTCACGACTCCTCCCTCCCCACGAAACGCCTTTCGATCAACGCGAGCGCCAGCACTCCGATCACGAGCAACACACCGATCGCCGAACCCACATCGGGGTTTCCCTGCTCGATCCCGCGCTGGTACATGATCAGAACCGGAGACGCGGAAGCGCCGTCCGGACCACCACCGCCGGTCAGCAGATACGGCTCGGTGAACAGATTCGCGCCGGTCACCGTGGCGACCAGGACGACGAGCGTCGTCGCCGGCCGCACACCAGGAACTGTCACGTTGAGAAACGATTTCCATCGCCCGGCACCGTCCATCGACGCGGCCTCGTACAGATCCTTGGAGACGTTCTGCAGCGCGGCCAGGTAGAGCAGGATGAAGAAGCCGAGCTGCTTCCAAGTGACGTAGATCGCGACCGTCGGCATGGCCAGCGACGAGTTCACCAGCCACGACGGATCGGGCGCGAGCGGACCCAGGACGGAGTTGACCAGTCCGTTGGAGTTGAACAGGAACAGCCAGACCCCGACGACCGCGACCGAAGCCGTGACATACGGGACGTAGTACGAGACCCGGAAGAACGTCCGCCACCGAATCGCCGCGTTCAGCGCGTTCGCGAGCAGCAGCGACAGGACGACCGTCAACGGAACATTGATGACCAGAAACACCAGAACGTTTCCGAACGCCCGCCGTACGGCCGGATCCGACAACACCGTCACGTAGTTGTCGAACCCGACGAACGGCCGCTCCACGATCGCCCCCGGCGCCGCGAAGAAGTAGTCGTGGAACGACATGTACACCGCGAACCCGAGCGGATACGCGAACACCGCGGCCAGGAAAACGACGTACGGCGTGACGAACGCGGTCCCGACCGGATGCTCACCGAGAATCCGGCCGAGCGGACCACGCGACCTCATGACTGCTTGGCGAGTTGGTCGACCTTCTGGGCGGCGCCGTCGAGGGCTGTGCCGATGTCTTCCTGGCCGAAGATCACCGACTTGGAGTAGGCGTCGCGGAAGGTCTGCCAGATCGTGATCGAGTTCGGAACGTTCGGAACCTCGACGGTCCGCGACGACTGGTCCGCGAACGTCTTGTACTCCGGGTTCTTCGCGAAGTAGTCGGCGTACGTCGACGCGACGTCCTTGCGCAACGGCATCTGCCCGGTCGCGGCCAGGAACTTTCCGTCCTGTTCCTTGCTGGTCGCGAACTTCAGCACGTCGGACGCGGTGCCGCGGTTCTTGCACGCGGAGTACATCGCGACGTTCTTCGCGTCACTGAACGTGTGGATCTCCTCGGGAGCCTTCCCCGACGACGTCGGCACCGGCACGACGCCCCAGTCGACCTTGCCCTTGTACGTCGCGATCGCCCACGGACCGACCACGGCCATCGCCGCCGTGCCGTCCACGAACGCGTCCCCGGTGTACTTCTCCGGCGAGGCGAGCTTGTCGGCGTACATCGTCCGCCAGAACTGCGCGACCTTCTTGCCCTCGTCGGACGCGAACGTCGCCTTGCCATCGGCAACCAGCTGCTTGCCGCCGGTCTCAGCCGCGTACAACGGATAGAAGTCGAACCAGGACTGGTAGAACTCGTTGCTCGGCGCCGGGTAGATCGCGAACTTCGCCGCCTTCGACGCCACCACCTTGCGCGATGCGGCGAGGAACTCGTCGTACGTCTTCAGCGAGGGATCGGTGATACCGGCCTTCGCGAAGATCTTCTTGTTGTAGAAGATCATCACCGGGTTCGACTTCCACGGCAGCTGGTAGTACTTGCCGTCCGCCGACTTGTACTGCTGCGCAACGTCACCGGACCGCTCCTCGATGTAGGACGCGTCCAGCGGCACCAGACCGCCCTGCTTCTGGAACTGCGAGACCGACGCCGGCGAGGTGTTGAAGATCAGGCAGGGTGCGTTCCCCGCGGTGATCGCCGCGCCGATGACCTCCTCCGACGACTTCCCGGTCGGGATCTCCTGGGCCGTGACCTTCTGGTCTGCGTGCTCGGCGTTCCAGGCCGCGACCATCTGCTTGCCCCAGGCCACTTCCTCGGCGTTGTTCGAGTACCAGATCGTGATCGGTCCGCGGGCCTGCGCCGCGGCGTCGGCGTCACCAGCGCCGCCACCGCCGCTCCCGCACGCGGCGAGCGAGCCGGCCAGAACCACGGCCAGCAGTCCAGCTTGCAACTTCATTGGGTTCCTCCTACGAAGGGGGTGCGGCGGTGGAGCGCCGTACGACGAGTTCGGCGGGCGGCAGCTCGACGTCGGGTACGTCGGTGTCGCCGTCGACGACCCTGTTGAGGGTCCGGGCCGCCGCCTCGCCGAAGCGGAACGGGTCGGCGCGGACCGTGGTCAGACCGGGATGCACGTACTCGGCGAGCTCGCTGTCGTCGAAGCCGGCGATGCTCAGGTCGTCCGGCACGCTCAGGCCCGCGGCTTGCGCGGCACCGAGACCCGCGATCGCCATCCGGTCGTTCGCGTAGAAGATCGCGGTCGGCGGCTCCGGCAGCGCGAGCAGCCGCCGGGTGGCCGCGATCCCGCCGGCCGCCGTGAAGTCACCGGTCTCGACCGCGACCGGTTCCAGACCGGCGGCGGCCAGAGTGTCGGTGAAGGCCGTGGACCGTGCTGTGGCGTGCACGAACGCGGGCGGACCGGCGACCTGCGCGATCCGGGTGTGTCCGAGTCCGACGAGGTGCTCGACGACCGCCACCGTGCCCGGCCGGTCGTCGAGGGTTACCGCCGGGAACGGCGAGTCGCCGTCCGGACGGTTCAGGGTGACCGCGGGCAGGCCGAGCTCGACCAGCAGGCCGATCCGCGGATCGTCGTGCCGGAGGTCGGACAGGAACACCCCGTCGACCCGCGCGTCCTGCGCGAGCCGCCGGTACCCGTCCTCCTCGGACTCCCCTGCCGTCACCACCTGCAGGACCAGCGCCTGCCCCCGCGTCGACAGCACGCTCTCGACTCCGGCGATGAACGCCGGGAAGAACGGGTCCGACGACAGCACGGCCGGGTCCCGGGTGATCACCAGGCCGAGCGCGAACGCCTTCGAGACCGACAGCGACCGCGCGCGGTTGCTCGGTCGCCAGCCGAGCTCGTCGGCGGCCGCGAGGATCTTGTCGACCGTCGACTGCGCCAGCCCGGGGCGCCCGTTGAGCGCGAACGACACCGAACCCTTGGACACGCCGGCCCGGCGCGCCACATCCGCGATCGTCGGCCGTTTGGTCACTCGAACTCCTCATTAAACCGGTTTAAAGACGAGTTAAACCGGTTTAAACCGCGCCTGTCAAGATCTCGCGGGGTGCGCAGTAGCGCAATCTGCGGGGAGTTCCGCGCACTCGTTTGCAGCCGATCGCTTGACGGAGTCGTTGTCGCGGCGCTTGACTGGTCGGCAGTGACGCACCCAGCCGGTACCAGGCCGACGGCCTGAAGTCCGGTTTCCCGGCGCCAGGGCGGTGAGAAGCCCGAGGCGGGGTCGCGTCCCCGGGACCGATGGAGCCAATCGTGTCCAGACTCGTCCGCCGCCTGCTGGTGACAGCCGCGGCCATTCTCACGCCAGCGCTCGCAGTCACCGCCTCCACCCTCACCCGACACCCCGCCGACGCGGCCGTCACGCTCCCGCCGACGCACGCGAGGTTCGACTACCAGATCGGCGGCGCGTACACCCCGCCCACCGGTGTCCAGGTGGTCACCCGCGACCGGACTGCCGTTCCGGCGTCCGGGCTCTACAACATCTGCTATGTCAACGCCTTCCAGGTCCAGCCCGGCGAACAGGGCCAGTGGGACGCCGACCTGCTGCTCCGCGATGCTGCAGGCAAGCTCGTCATCGACGAGGATTGGGGCGAACCGCTGCTCGACCTCCGGACGGCGGCCAAACGGACCCGGATCGCCGCCAAGGTCAACGGCTGGATCGACGGCTGCGCGGCCAAGGGCTACCAGGCGATCGAGCCCGACAACTACGACAGCTACACCCGCTCGAAGAACCTCCTCACCGCCGGCCAGGCGAAGGCCTACCTGAGCCTGCTGGCCACCCACGCACACAGCAAGAGCCTCGCCATCGGCCAGAAGAACACGGTCGAGCTGGCCGGCCAACGCGGCTCGGTCGGCCTGGACTTCGCGGTCGCCGAGGAGTGCGGCCAGTACGACGAGTGCGGTGACTATGTGGATGCCTTCGGCAACAACGTGATCGTGATCGAGTACACCGACAAAGGCCGGCGTACGGCGTGTTCGCAGTACGGCGGAACGCTCTCGATCGTGCAGCGCGATGTGGACGTCTCCGTCCCGGGCGACTCCGGGTACGTCCGCAAGACCTGCTGAAACTCCTTCCTCCAACCTCTCCGGAGACCGCCATGTCTCAGCATGCTCGAAACCTGTCCCGTCGTGACATTCTCCGCGCGGCCGCCGTCGTCGCGGCCGCAGGCACCCTCGGCGCCTGCAAGAAGAACGACGACGCCGAAGGGGCCGACGCCGACGGTGTCGTGACGCTCGACCTCTGGCACGGCCAGGTGGATACCGGCAAGGCCGCGATCGACTCCCTCATCACAGCGTTCAACCAGTCGCACCCGAAGATCAAGGTGGTCGGCGGCGGTGGCGGTGTGACCGCGGACAGCATGCTGCAGAAGGTCACCGCGGGTCTGGCGGCGGGGTCCTACCCGGACATCGCATACATCTTCGGGTCGGACCTCGCCAGCCTGACCAAGTCTCCCAAGGTCGCCGATCTCACCGGCCAGCTGAAGATCGACGACTACTGGCCGGCGGCGAAGGACGCGGTCAGCGTGAAGGACAAGGTCCGGGCCGCTCCCGCACTGCTCGACTCGCTGTGCGTCGTCTACAACAAGAAGCTGTTCGCCGCGGCCGGTGTGGCCCCGCCGAAGGCCGGCTGGAGCTGGGACGATTTCGTTGCCACGTCCAAGCAACTGACCAACCCGGCCAAGGGCATCTTCGGCACCGGCTGGCCGGGCGTCGGCGACGAGGACACGGTCTGGCGGATCTGGCCGATGATCTGGGACCTCGGCGGCGACGTGGTCAGCGGCGACGGCAAGAAGGCCGGATTCGACTCGGTCGGGACGAAGGCCCTGGAAACGCTGGACCGGTTGCGGAGCGACAAGTCGCTGTACGTCGACCCGAAGCCGGGCAGCGAGCAGCTGTACCAGGTGTTCCTCGGCGGGCGGATGGGGATGGTTGCCACCGGCCCCTGGCAGCTCCCCGAACTGAAGGACAACGGCATCGAGTACGGCGTGGTGCCGCTGCCGTCGTACTCCGGGAAGCCGATCACGATCTCGGGGCCGGACACCTGGACGATCTTCGACAACGGCAAGGCCAAGGTGAAGGCGGCCACCGAGTTCGTCACCTGGCTGGCCGACCCGGCGCAGGACATCCAGTGGGACATCAAGGGCGGCAGCCTGCCGATCACCAAGGCGACGGCCGAGTTGCCGCAGTGGAAGAAGCACTCGACGCAGACCAACGGGCTCGAGGTGTTCGTGACGGCCCTCGACACCGCGAAGGTGCGGCCGACGATCTCGACGTACCCGAAGATCTCGGAGCACATGGGTGCGGCGATCGCCGCCGTACTGCTCGGGAAGCAGAGTCCGGCGGACGCGTTGAAGCAGGCCGTCGACCAGTGCAACCAGGTGCTGGCGGTGCCGAACTGATGGCCAGCGTGGTCGGGACGTTCACCGTCGATCCACGCTCCCGGGCCGCCAAACGGCGGGCTCGCGGTGAAGGGGCGACCGGGTGGGCCTTCGTCAGTCCGTCGGTGGTGATCATTCTCGGGCTGAGCGTCGTACCGGTGCTGTGGTCGTTGCTGTTGTCGTTCCAGGTGAACGATCTGGTGTCGCCGAGCGAGTGGGTCGGACTGGCGAACTACAAGGCGCTGGTGAAGGATCCGGCGTTCGGGTCGGCGGTCTCGCACACGCTGATCTACACGGCGCTGTACGTGCCGTTGAGCGTGGTCGCCGGGTTGGGGATCGCGATCGCGCTGGACCGGAAGATCGCGCTGATCGGGCTGTACCGGACGTTGGTGTTCGTGCCGTTCGTGGTGTCGGCGGCGGCGCAGGGCGTGCTGTTCTCGTTCGTGCTCGATCCGGAGTTCGGTGTCGCGAACTCGTTGCTGCACAAGCTCGGCCTGCCGGCGCAGGGGTTCTTCAGCGATCCGGGTCAGGCGCTGTACCTGTTGGTCGCGATCTCGTTGTGGAGCGGCACTGGGTTCTGCGTGATCGTCTATCTCGCCGGCCTGCAAGGGGTTTCGGCCGAGCTGGTCGAGGCGGCGCGGATCGACGGCGCCGGCCGTTTGGGGGGTGCTGCGGCACGTGACGCTGCCCGCGCTGGCACCGGTCACGATCTTCCTGCTGCTGTTCCAGACCATCAACGCGTTGCAGGTGTTCGTCACCACGAAGGGCGGACCGCTCGGGTCGACGACGGTGATCGTGTACTTCATCTGGGAGAAGGCCTTCAAGACGTTCACGGCCGGCTACAGCGCGGCAGCGGCGTACACGCTGGCCGTCGCGTTGCTGGTGGTCGGCGCCGCCTTGCAGATCTATCGGCGGAGGGCGGCTGCCCGATGAAGAGATTGCCTTTCAGCGGTTGGCATCTTGTGCTCGCGCCGCTGGCGTTGCTGTTCGCGCTGCCGTTGGTGTGGCTGCTCGTCAGCTCGGTGATGAGCAACGCGGAAATCAACCGTTTTCCGCCGGCGCTGTGGCCGCACGGGATCAAGCTCGACGGCTACCGGTACGTGCTCGGAAACGCGCTGTTTCCGCGCTGGTTCCTGAATTCCTTCATCGTTTCCGCGGTGGCGGTGACGGCGAACCTGGTGCTCGGGTCGCTCGGCGGGTACGCGTTCGCGCGGATCCGGTTCGCCGGGTCGAAGCTCGTCCTCGGGCTGATGCTGGCGACGATGGTGATCCCGTTCCAGCTGACGATGATCCCGACGTTCCTGGTCATGAAGCAGCTCGGCCTGATCGACACCCTCGGCGCGCTGATCGTGCCGTCGCTGGTGACACCGCTTTCCGTGTTTCTGTTCCGGCAGTTCTTCGTGTCGCTGCCCCGCGAGCTCGAGGAGGCGGCCTGGATCGACGGCTGCGGGCGGCTCCGGATCCTGGTGTCGATCGTGCTGCCGCTCGCGCGGCCGGCGCTGAGCACTGTCGCCGTACTGACCTTCCTCGCGACCTGGAACGACCTGACCTGGCCGTTGATCGCGATCAACACCGACACCACCTACACCCTCCAGCTGGGACTCACCACGTTCCAGGGACAGCACCACACCCAGTGGTCGGCCGTGATGGCCGGCAACGTCATCACCGTGCTGCCCGTCCTGCTGGGGTTTCTCCTGGCCCAGAAGGCGTTCATCCGCTCTCTGGCCTCCACCGGACTCAAAGGCTGACTATGGACCTGCTTGTCATTGGCGACGCCAACCCTGATGTGGTGATCGGGCCCGTTGACCAACCGATCCTGTTCGGTCAGCGGGAGCGTCTGGTTCCGGCCGGGTCGCTGGTTCTCGGCGGCTCCGCGTCGATCATGGCGTGCGGCGCGGCCCGGCTCGGGCTCAGCGTCGCGTTCGCCGGTCGCGTCGGCGACGACCCCGCGGGCGACTTCGTCCGTACGTCGCTTGCCGACCGGGGCGTGAACGTCGACGCGCTGGTGGTCGACTCCTCGCTGCCGACGCCCCTCACCGCGATCCTCACCTCGGGCGACGATCGCGCGATCCTCACGTCTCCTGGATGTCTGCCCAGTACGACCGCGGACGACGTACCGCTGGAGCTGGTGCGGTCGGTGCGGCACGTGCATGCGGCGTCGTTCTACCTGTTGCCCGAGTTGGCCGCTGGGCTGGCCGGGATCTTCAAGGAGGCGAAGGCGGCGAAGGCGACCACGTCACTGGATCCGAACGACGATCCCACCGGACGCTGGGACCGGTCGGTCCTCGACCCGATCCTGCGGGTCACCGACTATTTCCTCCCCAACGCCGCCGAGGCTCTGGCCCTGACCGGCCATCACCAGGTCGAGGACGCCGCCGGCATCCTCGCCCGCCGCGGCCCTCTCGTCGTGGTCAAGAACGGCGTCGACGGCGCCATCGCGCACAACGGGTCGAAAGTCGTCACCGCACCGGCGCTCAAGGTCGACACGATCGACGCCGTCGGAGCAGGCGACAGCTTCGACGCCGGCTGGGTGGCCGCCGTACTCAACGGATCCCGGACCGACCGTGCCCTGGCGATCGCCGCGGCCTGCGGTTCGCTCTCAACCCGCGCCGCAGGCGGCACCGCCGCACAACCCGACTGGAACGAGGCAGTAGAAAGCATGACGACATGAGGAAGATCGCCTTCATCGGCGCGGGCAGTGTGGTGTTCACGCAGGGTCTGCTCGCCGATCTGTTCGCGCTCGAGCTCGGGCCGGTTGAGATCGCTTTGCACGACATCGACCCCGAGCGGCTCGAGACGGCTGCGGCCGCGGCGGCGTACATCGCCCGGGAGCGTGGCGTCGTACCGCGGATCAGCAAGCATCTCGAGCGCCGGGCAGCGTTGGACGGCGCCGACTTCGTCATCAACATCGTGCAGGTCGGGATGAACGCGGCGACCCACGTCGACTTCGAGATCCCCGCCCGGTACGGGATCCGGCAGACGATCGGCGACACGCTCGGCGTCGGTGGGGTGTTCCGCGCGCTGCGGACATTCCCCGTACTGCGGGGGCTCGCGAAGGACATCGCCGACGTCTGCCCGGACGCATGGCTGCTCAACTACACCAATCCGATGGTGATGAACGTCTGGTACCTCAAGGCGCTCGGGGTCCGCAACGTCGTCGGGCTCTGCCACTCGGTGTACTGGACGATGCAGGGGCTGTCCGAGCTGGTCGGCGTACCGTACGACGACGTCACCTACCTGGCCGCCGGGGTGAACCATCAGTCGTGGGTACTGCGGTTCGAACGCGGAGCCGAGAACCTCTACGACCGGTTGGACGAGGCGATCGCGGCGGACCCGGAACTGCTGCGCCGGGTCCGGGTGGACATGTACCGGCGGCTCGGGTTCTACCCGACCGAGACGAGCGAGCACTCCGCGGAGTACGTCCCGTGGTACCTCGGGCATGCGCGCGAGATCGAGCGACTCCGGCTGCCGATCGGCGCGTACCTCGACATCGTCGCGGACAACCTCGCGTCGTACGAGCAGACCCGCAACGCGTTGAAGGCGGGCGAGCCGGTCGAGGTCGACCCCACGATGGAGTACGCCCCGCAGATCATCCACAGCATCGTCACCGGCACGCCCCGGACGGTCTACGGGAACGTACCGAACACCGGCCTGATCCCCAACCTGCAGTCCGGGGCCGTCGTGGAGGTCCCGTGTCTGGTGGACGCGTCCGGTGTCCGGCCGACCGCGGTCGGAGCACTCCCGGCGCAGTGCGCGGCGCTCAACCGTTCGTACCTGAACGTGGCCGAACTCGCCGTACAGGCAGCGATCGAGGAGGATCCGCGGGCGATCCGCCAGGCCGTCATGGTCGACCCGGCGACCGCGGCCGCACTACCCGTCGAGCAGATCTGGGAGCTGTGCAACGACCTGGTGCTTGCTCACCGCAACTACTTGGACCCGTCGTTGAGGGCGGCGCTCAGATAGTCGCGGTACGTCGCGAAACCGGCGAGGACCTCGGCCGCTGTAGGTTGACCGGTCAGTGCGCCGACGCCCTGGCCCGCGTAGATCGACGCGCGGGCGGGGTCGGCGGTCTTGGACCCTTCGACCCAGAGGGCGTGGGCCGAGTCCTCGGTCTTCAGCTCCTCCTCGCGTCCTTCCCAGGTGTCGAAGAAGGCGTTGCGGAGGGCGCGCCCACCGAACTCGTCCGGCCAGCCGGCGCGTGAGGCGGCGTCGAACACTGTTCCGTAGACGGTATCGGTCTCGTCGGCCTCGATGATGCGCTGCCGCGCCGGTTCCTTGGTCTGCGCCTCGACGCAGGTGAGGAACGCCGTACCGATCCAGCCGCCGACTGCGCCGGCGGCCATCACGGCAGCCAGACCGCGTGGGCCGGAGATCCCGCCACCCGCGAGTACGGGCAGGTCGGTCGCGTCAAGGATCGCCTGCAGCAGCGGGAGGGTGGCGACGGCGTTCCTGCCGTGCCCGCCGGCTTCGGCGCCGCGGGCAACGATCACGTCCACACCGGCGTCCACAGCCTCCCGCGCGTCCGCGACCGTGCCGGCCTGCGTCGCTACGACGATCCCGGCCTCCTGGAGCGGGGCGACGTACGGCGTGTAATCCCCGAAGCTGAGCGACACCAGCGCAGGCCGCAACTCCAGCACCGCTTCCAGGTGCTCAGGATGATCCTTCAACGACCAAGCCATCAACCCGATCCCGTACGGCGTCCCAGCTGCCGCCGCGATCGCTCCCTCGGTCCGGATCCAGTCAGCCGTGACAGCCGAGCCCGCCCCGAGCATCCCCAACCCACCCGCGGCGGAGATCGCCGCAGTCAGCTCCCCGCCACCGACATAAGCCATCGGCGCCCCAACCACCGGCACCCGAACCCCAAACCTCTCCCGCAGCCACATACCCCAAGCGCACCACACCCCCACCCCACCCCGCCATAACCAGCACCACACCAGTACGCACCGCGGCCGGCACCACCCCCACCCCGCCGTGGCGGCTCCGCACCCTGCCGCACCGTCGCCCGCACCACAACCGCTGCCCGCGGTGGCATACGGGGCACTCGCTCGGCGGGCGGGAGGTGGGGGTGGACCCGCGCGGCGGTGGGGGTGAACAGGTTATTTCCCCCGCTCACGCCCGAGTTCCTGTTCACACCCACGCGAAACGGCCGGCTCCCCGCGTGGGGAACCGGCCGTTGGTGGGTGGTGGTTAGAACTTGTAGACGTCGGACTGGGGGTCGCCGTGGCAGCGCTTGTACTTCTTGCCGGAGCCGCAGGGGCAGGCGGCGTTGCGCGGTGTGCCGGCGTACTCCAGGGTGCCTCCCTCGACGGCGTCCTGGTGCATCGCGACCTCGTCGTCACCGTCGATCGTCGGCGCCGAGTACGTCAGCCGCTGCGGACGCGGCTCGTTGGTGAGGCCCTTGGCCCGCAGGCGCGGCGTGTCCCGCGGCCGCGGGGTGTCCTGCGGTCGCTCCTCGTCCTCGGCGCCGGCGAGCTCCGCCGCCGCCGGCCCGGAGCCGAGGATGTCCTGGATCCGGCGGCCCTGGAGGTTGTCCTCGTCCGCGAGCGCAGCCTCGTTCGCGAGCTCCATCTCGGCGCGCATCGCCTCGACATCCACCTCGACGTTGAAGATGAAGCCGACGGACTCCTCCTTGATCGACTCCATCATCGAGGCGAACATGTCGTAGCCCTCGCGCTGGTACTCGACCAGCGGATCGCGCTGCGCCATTGCCCGCAGGCCGATGCCCTCACGCAGGTAGTCCATCTCGTACAGGTGCTCGCGCCACTTCCGGTCCAGGACGCTCAGTACGACGCGGCGCTCCAGCTCGCGCATCGCCTCTTCGCCGAGCAGCTCCTCACGGCGGTCGTACGCCGCGGTCGCGTCCTCGAGGAAGCGCTCGATCAGGAAGTCCTGCGTCAGGCCGGCCTTCTCGCCGCCGGCCTCCTCGATCAGCTGCTCCTCGGTGAGCTCGGTCTGGTACAGCGTCTTCATCGCGGTGAACAGCGCGTCCAGGTCCCAGTCCTCGGCGAACCCGTCCGCGGTCGCGCCCTGCACGTACCCGGTGACGGTCTCCTCGAGCATGTCCTGCACCTGGTCGCGCAGGTCGGCGCCCTCGAGCACGCGGCGGCGCTCGTCGTACACGACGTGCCGCTGGCGGTTCATCACGTCGTCGTACTTCAGGATGTTCTTCCGGGTCTCGAAGTTCTGCGCCTCGACCTGACCCTGCGCCGACGCGATCGCCTTCGTGACGACCTTGTTCTCCAGCGGCTGGCTGTCGTCGTTGTTCCGCGACATCGCCCAGTCGACCATCTCGCGCTTGAACAGCCGCATCAGGTCGTCCTCGAGCGACAGGTAGAACCGGGACTTGCCCGGGTCGCCCTGCCGGCCGGCGCGACCGCGCAGCTGGTTGTCGATCCGGCGGGACTCGTGCCGCTCGGTGCCGAGGACGTAGAGGCCGCCGAGCTCGCGGACCTCTTCCTGCTCCTCCTTCACCTGCTTCTCGAACCGCTCGAGCATCGCCGGGTACTCGGCCTCGTACTGCTCGATGTCCTCGGCGGGGTCGATGCCGCGCGCGCGCAGCTCCTTGTCGGCCAGGAACTCCGGGTTGCCGCCGAGGATGATGTCGGTACCACGACCGGCCATGTTGGTGGCCACCGTGACCGCGCCCTTGCGGCCGGCTTCGGCGACGATCGCCGCCTCCCGCGCGTGCTGCTTCGCGTTCAGCACCTCGTGCTTGATGTTCTCCTTGAGCAGCATCCGGGACAGCCGCTCGGACTTCTCCACCGACGTCGTGCCGACCAGGATCGGCTGGCCGGTCGCGTGCACCTCGACGATGTCCTTGACCACCGCGTCGAACTTGGCGTCCTCGGTGCGGTAGATCAGGTCCCGCTCCTCGACCCGGATCATCGGCTTGTTGGTCGGGATCGGCACCACGCCGAGCTTGTAGACCTTGGAGAACTCGTTCGCCTCGGTCATCGCCGTACCGGTCATGCCGGCCAGCTTGGTGTAGAGGCGGAAGTAGTTCTGCAGCGTGATCGTCGCGAGGGTCTGGTACTCCTCCTTGATCTCGACGCCTTCCTTGGCCTCGATCGCCTGGTGCAGGCCCTCGTTGTAGCGGCGGCCGTGCAGCGTCCGGCCGGTGTGCTCGTCGACGATCAGCACCTCGCCGTCGTCGACCACCACGTAGTCCTTGTCCCGGTGGAACAGGTCCTTGGCCTTCAGCGCGTTGTTCAGGTAGCTGATCAGCGGGGTGTTGGCCGACTCGTACAGGTTGTCGATACCGAGCCGGTCCTCGACCTTCTCGATCCCGCGCTCGAGGATCGCGACCGTGCGCTTCTTCTCGTCCACGTCGTAGTCGGCGACCCGGCGCTTGGTCTCGTCGATCTCGAGGTCGGTGATCCGCGGGTTCTTCCGCTTCAGCTCCGCCTCGTCGGCCAGCGTCCACGCCTTCAGCGAGTTCGCGATCCGGGCCATCTCGACGTACCAGCGCTGGCTGTCCTCGGCCGGGCCGGAGATGATCAGCGGGGTCCGGGCCTCGTCGACCAGGATCGAGTCCACCTCGTCCACGATCGCGTAGTTGTGCTCGCGCTGGACGCAGTCCTCGATACTGCTCGCCATGTTGTCGCGCAGGTAGTCGAAGCCGAACTCGTTGTTGGTGCCGTAGGTGATGTCCTTGGCGTAGGCGATCCGGCGCTCGGCCGGGGTCATCTCCGGCAGGATCACGCCGTAGTCGAGGCCGAGGAAGTGGTACACCCGGCCCATCCACTCGGCCTGGTACTTGGCCAGGTAGTCGTTCACCGTGACCACGTGCACGCCCTTGCCGGACAGCGCGTTCAGGTAGGTCGGGAGCGTGCCGACCAGGGTCTTGCCCTCACCGGTCTTCATCTCCGCGATGTTGCCCAGGTGCAGCGCGGCCCCACCCATGATCTGGACGTCGTAGTGCCGCTGGTGCAGCGTCCGCTTGGCGGCCTCCCGGACCACCGCGAAGGCCTCCGGGAGCAGCGCGTCCAGGGACTCCCCGTTCTCGTGACGCTCCTTGAACTCCGCGGTCTGCGCGCGCAGCTCCTCGTCGGTCATGTTGACGAAGTCGTCCTCGATGGAGTTGACCATCTTCGCGATGCCCTGCAACTGGCGGAGGATCTTGCCCTCGCCGATCCGCAGAACCTTGTCGACAACCTTCATGGTGGGGAGTTCACTCCTTGCTGCTGAAGCCTGGGTTGCGGCCGAACGCCGACAGGGCACGGCCGACCCACCGGGAAGGCGTGCGTCCCCCATCGTACGGGGCCGGGTGTGCCAAGCCACGCCCGCAGCGTGCCTCGAGCCCCACTGCACCCACGTCCGAGCGTGCGCGAAAGTTCCCAGGTGGTCCTCAGGAACCGCGCAGAGCGTCACTGAGCGCTGGCGACAGGTCACCGCCGCCGGCCACCCGGACCTGGTCCAGCCCGAGCCATCCGGCCAGCTGGACGAGCTCCTCGGCCAGCTCCTCGGCGGTCTCCACGGGCGCCTTCGGCTCCGCGTGCGCCGCCTGGACGAGCAGCACACCACCGGGGCGGTCGGCCTTGAGGTCGACCCGCGCGACCAGCCGGTCCCCGAGCAGGAAGGGCAGCACGTAGTACCCGTGGATGCGCTTCTCCGCCGGGACGTAGATCTCGATCCGGTACCGGAAGTCGAACAGGACTTCGGTCCGGGTGCGCTCGAACACCAGCGAGTCGAACGGGCTGACCAGAGCCCGCGTGTTCACCCGGCGCGGCAGCCGCGCGTCGCGATGCAGGTACGCCGGGCGTTTCCAGCCGTCGATCCGGACCGGGAGGAGCTCGCCCTCCTCGACCAGCTCGGAGATCGCCTGCTGCGTCGGCGCGGGCGCGGTCCGGAAGTAGTCCCGCAGGCACTGCGCGGTGGCCACCCCGTGGGCCCGGGCCGCGATCGACACGAGCCCGCGGTGCGCCTCGTCGAGCGTCGGGGTCGGCGTCTCGACGACAGCGCTGGGCAGCACCCTTTCCGGTACGTCGTACAGCCGCTCGAACTGCTGGTTGCGGCGGGCGACCGTGATCTCGCCGGCGAAGAACAGGAACTCGAGGGCGCGCTTGACGTCGGACCAGTTCCAGCCCCAGTTGTCCCTGGCGCGCTCGACGTCGTCGTCGATCTCGCGGGCGGTCAGCGGACCGTGGTTCCGGACGTCGGAGAGCACCTGCTTGAGCAGGTCCGGCCGCTCCTTCGCGATCGACCGCGGGCCGCCCCACGCCTCGGTCGTCGCCCGGGCCATCCGCCAGCGCATCAACGGGTGCGTCTCGACCGGGATCAGCGACGCCTCGTGCGCCCAGTACTCCACCAGGCGGCGTGGGGCCTTCCCGGCGGCGCGGTCCAGCAGCTCACGCGGGTACGGGCCGAGGCGGGAGTAGAGCGGCAGGTACTGCGTTCTGCTCAGCACGTTGACCGAGTCGATCTGGATCAGCCCGATGCGACCCAGCACCCGGGTCAGGGCCCGCATGTCGGGGACGCCCTTGGGCCGCGGGTCCGTGAAGCCCTGCGCCGCAAGCGCCACCCGCCGCGCCTGAGCCGTCGAGACCTGCAACTGCGTCGTCATACCCCGAATTCTGCCGGGCCCCACCGACAGTCCCCGCTCCGACTTTGAGAAGCCACCGACCATTTCCGCGGCTCGAAAATGATCGGTGGCTTCTCAAAGTTGGTGTTGGGGCGGCGGACATAACTCTGGTGTTACCGAAAGTGGGAGGTGCGCTACGGATGGTGTTCGGGAGAGCCTGCGAGGGAGGCCGTCCGCCCGTGCGGCCCCTATCACCCTGGAGTGAGGCATGACAGGAAACAAGCATGTGGTCCGCGCTGCCCTCGCGGCCGGCGTACTGACCGCGGCGTCACTTGGTGCGGTGGCCATGGCTGGCGCCGCCTCTGCGTCGGCTGCGCAGTCGCCCGACGGACCCAAGACCCGGATCGTCGGCGGCACCATCGCCCACACCGCCGACACGCCCTGGGCCATTCAGCTGTCGAACAGCGGCTCGCCGGCCTCGCCCGGTGAGTGGTGCGGCTCGACGCTGGTGAAGGCGAACAAGATCGTCACCGCGGCCCACTGCGCACAGGAGGCCGCGTCCACCTACACCGCGATCCAGGGTCGCGACGACCTGGCCGACAAGTCCACCGGCAAGGAATCGAAGATCAGCAGCATCTGGGTGGACCCGGAGTACGGCAAGTCGCCGGCGCACGACGTCGCGGTGATGACGCTGGCGACGCCGTTCGAGGGTGTCGACACGCTGGCGCTCGAGACCGACAAGGCGGCCGACGCGGCCGGCGCGGCCTCCATCGTCTACGGCTGGGGCGAGACGGAGGGCACCGGACCGGCGGACACCTTCCAGAAGGTCGACGTACCGGTGCTCGGCGACGCGTACTGCGGGAAGGCGTACGCGAGCGAGGGCTACACCGCCGACGGCGAGATCTGCGCCGGGTACGAGGAAGGCGGCAAGGACTCCTGCCAGGGCGACTCCGGCGGCCCGCTGGTCCTCAACGGCCGCCTCTTCGGCGTCGTGTCGTGGGGCGTCGGCTGCGCGGACGCCGGCAAGCCGGGCGTGTACGCCGAGGTCGCGACGTACGCCGCCGAACTGCAGCAGCAGATCGACAGCTGACGCACCGCGGGACAGCGAAGGGGCCGGGCGAGTCGCCCGGCCCCTTCGTCGTGCACCTCCTGAGGTCTCAGACGGCCAGCCGGATCACGCCGTAGTCGTAGCCGCGACGGCGGTACACGACGCTGGGCTGGTTCTCGTCGGCATCGACGAACAGGTAGAAGTCGTGCCCGACCAGTTCGAGCTCGTAGAGCGCCTGGTCCAGGGTCATCGGCTTGGCGGTGTGGGTCTTCTCGCGCATCACCAGCGGTCCGTCGCCGGTGACCAGGACAGATCCGTACTTGTGCGTCGCCACCTCGTCCTCGGCGACTGGTTCCTCCACTACAGGTGCGGTGCCGTTCACCGGCTGCTTCGCGTTCACGTGCCGCAGGCCTTCCGGCGCACGCTCACCACGGTGCACACGACGCCGGTCGGCCGCCTTGCGGACCTGGGACCGGAGCCGGTCCAGGCAGACGTCGAACGCCGCCTGCTTGGTCTCCCCGCACGCCTCTGCGCGGACCACCGGACCCTTGGTGTACATGGTGAGCTCGACACGCATCGCCCGATCGTGCTGTCGCGGGTTCTTTTCCTGACTGACTTCCACTTCGCACCGCAGTACCCGGTGATCGACCTTCTCGATCCGTTCGAGTTTTTCCTCGACGTACTGCCGGAAGCGGTCACTGACCTCGCAGTGATGACCCTTGACAACGACGTCCACGGAAACCTCCATCGATCGGCGACTTCTTTTACGTGTTCGGACCCCCGTGCTCCTGGTGACGGTGCCCGAAACGAGAACACCCGCTGTCGAACCCGTCGGACCCGGTGGCGAGGAATCCGGCTGATCCGGTCCTCCACCACTCCACTGCCCGACAAGCCCTAGCGGGTGTCATAAGCCAACGCTAGTCGGCTTCGGCGAAAACCGGTAGGGAAGTTCTCATGAACCAGACGTCCGGTGCCGGGCGGTCGCCGCGAGCAGCGCACAGCCGAGGACCTGGATTCCCCCGGATTCCAAGGCGCGGCAGGCCTCGGTGAGCGTGGATCCGGTGGTGATCACGTCGTCGACCAGCAGGACCGGTTGATCGATCAGCGTTTCAGCCCAGCGCGAACGCAGCCCGAACGCCCCGTCCAGGTTCGCGGTACGGCGTTCCGCGGACAGCCCGGCCTGGTCGTCGGGACGTCCCACGACCCGCAGCGCGGCGGCCGTACGGGCGTCGATTCCCTGTCTGCGCAGGGATCTGACGGCGGCCTTCGTAATCCGCCCGAGCGGATCGTGCCCGCGTTTGCGGACCGTTGCCCGCGGCGACGGCACCGGACAGATCCATGCCGCCCGCCGCTGGTCGAGGGCCGTCCGTACGACGGTCGCCAGCAGCTCACCGAGTGGCCTGGCAAGGGCGTACCGCGCGTGCTCCTTGTGCGCGAGGATCAGGTTGCGGAGCTCCCCGGCGTACGGCGCGGCGGCGGTCGGGGGCGCGAGACCGGGCGGACTGGGGTCGGGCCATGCACGGAACGGAGTCAGTTCGGTCAGTAGCCGACGGCAACCACCACAGAGAGTGACGCCAGGCCGCGTGCAGCCCGCGCACCGCCCGCCGAGCACCAGGTCCACGAACCCGTCCCACCCGCGCACCACCTCACGGTCCACGATGCGCCGCGGCCCCCGCAACCGCGGGCGCCGGAGCCTGTGGACAAACGGGTCAGCCGGGGCTCAGCCGGGGTAGGTGGGCTTGATGGTGGCCTGGCTGTCGTCGTCGTTCATGGACACCCACGCGAGGTCCTTGCTGAGCCAGTGGATGTGGCCGGCGTCGTCCTGGATCACCGGCAGGGTCTCCTTGTGCGTGTTCGACGCGACGTGTTCGGGGACGAAGCCCGGTGCTGCGCCGGGCAGCAACTGCAGGCTGGAGCCGTCGGTGCTGACCAGCCAAGGCTGTGGGGCGGCTTTGTCGGTCCCGATCACGATGATGCCCTGCTTGTCCCAGGCCGCGTCGGTGATGTTGGTCAGCGCCAGTCGCAGCGGCTGGAACTCCCCCAGCTTCACCTGCTTACCGCCGTTCGTGGTCTGGACAGTCGCCGTCTCGACATAGTTCTGCTTCGTGGCCGCACTGTGCATCACCAGCAGCGCCCGCACACCGTCCGGCGCCATCCGCAGGGCTACCGGAGTGTCTCCCGCGAACTCGGTCTCGACCGCGCTGAGGTGCCCGTCGTCGTGGCGGACGCGCAGCCGCGGATGGTCGCCGTCGGCCTTGTCCAGGATCCACAGGTTGTCCTGGCCGTCGAAGCTCGGCGGCAAGGTTCGCCCGTCGACCGGGATCTCGGACGGCTTGCCGGGGTTGTCGGGTGGGTCCAGCTTCCCGTAGACGACGCGGTGACCGTCGGCGGTGACGATCGCCCCGGCGTCACCGGCCAGCGTGACCGCGAACGACTGTGCCTTGGAGAGCGCCAACGGGCCCGAGTTCAGCGGCTGGGCGGAGATGTTCGACGCACCGTCCAGCCCGACGATCCGCTGCGGTTTCTCCCCGAGCAGACCGTACAGCTTGGTCATCGCACCGGCCGTTGCCTGCGGGTCGTACGCGCTGAAGTTGGCGAACGGCAGAACCTCCGGCTCGTCCGGAAGCAGCGGCGCTCCGCCGACGGTGATCTTGGCGCGGAGGTTGAGCTGGTTCAGCGTCCAGACGATCTGCGCCGCGAGCAGCCGCCGGTCCTGGTCCCGCAGCGATCCGGCGGTGTCGTTCAGCGCCACGGTGGCCACGCCGAGGTCCACGGGGACCGACACCTGCACCTCGGTGCCGGGTGGCGCGATGGAGACCACGCCGTTACCCAGCCGGGTCGTCGGGCCTTTCAGCAGTTCCTGGATGAGCTGCGTCGCGGCCTGGCCGGACGGGAGGGTCTGCGGCAGCCAGACCTGGTCCGGCACCAGCAGGTCCCTGGACGGGTTGAAGAAGTACAGGTCCCGGGGAGCGAGTTTCAGGTCGACCTGGTTGCTGCCCAGGAACGCACCCGGAGGCACGCTGGCGACGCGGAGCTGCCCGTCGACCTTCTTCAGCTTGAACAAGAAGTCGGCCTTCTCGTTGGGGCCTGCCGGGGTCCACTCGCCGCGCGCGCCGATGGTGGCGATCTTCTGGGCGGTCAGCTGGATCCCGTTGTTCGTCCGGGTCAACGACTCGGGAGCCTGGTCGTACACCACGGTCTGCGCCTCCGGCTTCCATGCCCCCGCGGCTTCCGGGGTCATGTACTGCCGGGCCACGTCGTAGGCCTGGGAGTCCGACATGGCCTCCAGGAAGCCGCTGACGATCTGCATGTCGCCGATGTTCGCCCGCGGCGGCTTGGCCTCGACGCCGACGCCGCCCAGATCGCGCGCGAGTCCCTCCCGCTCGCCGTTGCGGATGGTGCCCTTGGTCGGCACGGTCGCGCAGCCGCCGAGCAGCGCCACGGCCAGTACGAACCCGAGCAGTCGGCGTCTCACCGCTCCTCACCGCCGCTCAGCTTCTGGTACGGCGCGCCGACATCGACCAGCTCGGTGACGACCCGGGTCGCGTCTGGCGGGCGTGGCGGCAACGGCGAGCCGGTGAGAGTCACGTCCGGACGGCGCGGCAGCGTCAGCCGGAAGTACGCGCCGTCGCCCGGCGAGCCCCACGCGTCCAGGCGGCCGCCGTGCAGCCGGGCGTCCTCGAGCGCGATCGACAGGCCGAGGCCGGTGCCACCCGTGGTCCGGGCCCGGGCCGGGTCGGCCCGCCAGAACCGGCTGAACACCATCTCGGCCTCCTCGGGCCGGAAGCCGACCCCGTGGTCGCGGACGGCCACCGCGGCGGCATCGTCGTCGTACGCCGTGCTGATCCGGATCGGCAGGCCCTCGCTGTGCTCGATCGCGTTGCCGATCAGGTTGCGCAGGATCCGCTCGATCCGGCGGGAGTCGACGTTCGCCCGGCAGGGCCTCGGCATGTCCAGCTCGACCTGGCAGCCCTTGCGGTCCAGCAGGGTCTCGTGGTTCTCCAGGACTCGGTTGACGATGTCGCGCAGGTCGACGTCCTCCAGGTCGAGGGCGGCCGCTCCGGCGTCGAACCGGCTGATCTCCAGCAGGTCGGCGAGCAGTTCCTCGAACCGGTTGAGCTCGTTCTGCAGGAGCTCCACCGAGCGCCGGCTGATCGGGTCGAACTGGTCACGGGTCTCGTGCAGCAGGTCGGCGGCCATCCGGACTGTGGTCAGGGGCGTGCGCAGCTCGTGGGACACGTCCGACACGAACCGGCGCTGGAGCCGTGACAGCTCCTCCAGCCGGCGGATCTGCCGCTGCAGGTTGGAGGCCATCTTGTTGAACGACACGGCCAGGCGCGCCAGGTCGTCGGTACCGCGGACCTGCATCCGCTCCTCGAGCTTGCCGGCCGCCAGCCGCTCGGCGATCCGCCGTGCCATCCGCACCGGGGTCACGACCTGCCGGGTGACCAGCCAGGCCACAGCACCGAGCAGAACGATCAGCAACAGGCCTGCGGTGAACAGAGCCCGCTGTACGACGTCCAGCGTCTCCTGCTGGGCGGTGAGCGGGAACAGGAAGTAGATCGCGTACTTGTCGCCGGTGGAGTCGATCCGGATCTGCGAACCGATCACCAGCCCCGGGACGCTCGGGCTTTCCCGGTAGTTGATCAGTGTGTACGTGTCCCACAGCTTGGAGCCGTCACTCACGACCGAGGAAGCCAGCGGCTGCGGGATCGAGTTGCTGTCGACCAGTCCGGTGTAGCGGATCGCGTTGGACGCCGCTTGGTCGGTCGGCACCAGCAGGACGTCGTACAGGCCCGGGCGGTTGGAGCCGAGGACCAGCTTGGACAGCTCCTGGTTGACCGTGTTGCGGTTGGCGGCGTCGATCGTCACGGACAGCTGCTCGAGCTGCGCGCGGACCTCGGCCTGTGCGCTCACCCGGCGGGACTCCAGGACGCCGTCGGTGACCTGGCTCATCATCACCCAGCCGACCAGGATCAGGACCAGCGTCGACATCAGCAGGGTGCCGGTGACGATCCGGGCCTGGATGGAGCGGCGCCAGATGTCCGGCCAGTGCTTGGGGTGGGTCCGCCACAGCGGCTGCGGCTGGGCAGACCAGTCCACCGCGGCGGTCAGTTCCAGTTCCGTCCCGCGGGACTCGGGCGCCTCCTGCTCGGGCGGCGCCGTCGGCTGCGCGCCCTGGTGGTCGGCGATCTGTCCGGTGTGGACCTCGGTGCCGGGGTCCACCACCACATCGTCGGCGGCAGCCTGCGACTCTTGGCCGCGTCCGTACTCGATCAGTCCGCACCCGCCTTGTATCCGACACCGCGGACCGTGACCACGATCTCCGGGTGCTCAGGGTCCTTCTCGATCTTGGAGCGCAGTCGCTGGACGTGCACGTTCACCAGCCGGGTGTCGGCGGCGTGCCGGTAGCCCCAGACCTGCTCCAGCAGCACCTCGCGGGTGAACACCTGCCAGGGTTTCGACGCCAGGCACACCAGCAGGTCGAACTCCAGCGGCGTCAGCTGGATCGTCTCGCCGGCCCGCTTCACCGAGTGGCCGGCGACGTCGATGGTGAGGTCGCCGATGGTCAGCGACTCCGGACCGGGCTCGTCCATCCGGCACAGCCGGGCCCGGATCCGGGCCACCAGCTCCTTCGGCTTGAACGGCTTGACCACGTAGTCGTCGGCGCCCGACTCCAGGCCGAGCACCACGTCGACGGTGTCGCTCTTGGCGGTCAGCATCACGATCGGCACGCCGGACTCGGCCCGGATCGCCCGGCAGACGTCGATCCCGTCCATCCCGGGCAGCATCAGGTCGAGCAGCAGCAGATCCGGCTTGAACTCCCGGAACGCCGGTACCGCCTTGTCACCGGTTGCGACCAGATACGTGTCGTAGCCCTCGTTGCGCAGCACGATGCTGAGCATCTCCGACAGCGCTGTGTCGTCGTCGACGATGAGGATGCGGCCCCGCATCGTCCGGTTACCGTCTGCCACGCCCTTAGCTCCTTGCCGTCCGCTGCCGACCGATTCGACTGCTCGGGGTGCGCCCGGCGGGTACCAGGCCGTACGCACTACGGATAGTGTCCCATTCCCGCGGTACTGCACACGCCGGATCGCCGTATGACCCCGAGTTGGGCTGTGATCATCCGGGATCATGGTGCACCGCGGGGGTTCACCACAACTCACGTGCCCGCCGGTACGACGGTTCACCGGGACATTCATCGGGAGAGGAGGACGCAGTGGCCGACCAGAGTATGCGCCTGCACGACGACGTGGCGACCGAGCCGCTGCGGCCGTGGCTGCCGGCGGATCTGCTCGACAACGCCGCCCGGACCATCTCCGACAACAAGACCATCATGCTGGGCCTGCCGGTGCTGGCCGGGATCGCCCTGGTCGCGGTGCAGGCCGTCCTGACCGAGGTCGCCGTACCTGGTGGGCTCGGCGGGTTCTTCGGGGCAGAGGATCCGTTCGGGCAGGCCGGTGCGGCCCTTTTGCTCACGTACGGCGTACAGGTGGTGCTGTTCTCGGTGGTGTCGAGCATGCTGGCCGGCATCATCGCGCTGGCCGCGGTGCGCAGTCAGCTGGCCCACCGGGCCGGTCCGCGCGAGCTGATGCGGCTGGTGCGGCCTGCGCTGCCCGCACTCGCCGCCGTCGGTCTGGTGCAGTCCCTGTCGTTCATGCTGCTGATCGGCGGCTGGGGGCTCGCAGTGCTCGGTATCGGTGCCGGAGCGGATGCCGCGGTCTCCTCCGAGGCGGCCGGGGCCGCTGCGCTGGCGATGATGTTCGTCGGCGGCGTCCTGGTGCTGATCTTCGGCGTCCGCCTGGTGCTTGCGGGGACAGTGGTGCTGATGGAGGGCCGGCACGCACCGGACATCGGCCTCTACATCCCGGTCCGGGTGGGGGTCTGGGGTGCGCTGCGGCGGTCCTGGCAGCTGGTGAAGGGCAAGTTCTGGCGGGTGTTCGGGATCCTGCTGTTCGGCGGGCTGGTGGTGAACATCATCGGTTACGCGCTGCAGTTCGGGGTCAGCATGCTGATCGTCACCGTCGGCTCGTGGGCCGATCTGAGTGACAGCACCGGGGCCGTGGTGGTGACGATCGCGCTGGCCGTGGCAGCGGGGATCGCGACGCTGATGACGCTGATCGCGAGCTTGGCGTTCATGTCCGCCGTACAGGCCCTGATCTACCTCGACCTCCGGGTCCGGCGGGAAGGTCTCGACCTGTGGATGCGGCCGGCCCTGCGGTTCGAGGAGACGGTGTGACCTTCTTCCCGCTGGAGCCGCCGGTCGACATCCACCGGGACCAGGCAGCCCAGGAGGCGGCCAAGGAGCTGTCCAAGTCCGCGTACCGGGACTCCGGCTCGCTGATCGAGAGGGCCATCCGCAAGGTGGTGGACTGGATCGGAGACCTGCTGGACAGCCTCACCGGCTCCTCGCCGAACGGCCACGCCGGTCTGGCCATGCTGATCGGTCTGCTGCTCCTTGTGGTGGTCGTGGTGCTCTGGCGCTCCGGCGTACTGCGGACCAGCCGTAGGACGAAGGCCCAGGCCGTTTTCGACACCACCCGGCCGCAGAGCGCCGCGGAGTACCGCGCACTCGCGGAGCGGGAGGCGGCGTCGGGCGACTTCGCGTTGGCGATCCGCAGCCGTTTCCGGGCGTGCGTAGCGGAGCTGACCGAGCGGACCGTGCTGGACGAGCGGGCCGGACGTACGGCGTACGAAGTGGTCGCTGATGCGTCGCGGGCGGCGCCCGTACTGCGTGAGCCGCTGCAGCCGGCTGCACTGGTGTTCACGGAGGTTGTCTACGGCAACCGCCCGGGGACGCCGGAGCGGTACGCCGTCGTGGTGGCTGCTGACGACGCTGC
This sequence comes from Kribbella sp. VKM Ac-2571, assembly GCF_004362255.1. Classification (NCBI taxonomy): domain Bacteria; kingdom Bacillati; phylum Actinomycetota; class Actinomycetes; order Propionibacteriales; family Kribbellaceae; genus Kribbella; species Kribbella sp. VKM Ac-2571. The sequence goes on along the minus strand of NZ_SNWS01000024.1, from coordinate 82,152 downwards.
GCGATCCGCACGGGTGGCTGCATGAGCACGCCGGTAGGGCGGGGTGTTGGCGAGAGCTGGCGTGCGTTGCGGGTACCGCTGCTCGTCACTGGCTTCGTTGTGCTGGCCGCGATCGTTGTCCTGATCGCTACGTCCGCGCGGACGTCAGGACAGTTCAGCCCGGACTCCACCGAGTCGACCGGGGCACGGGCGTTGGCAGCGTTGCTGGAGGACCACAACGTCGACGTACACGGCACGGAGTCGCTCAACGACGCCGTACAAGCAGGAGGCGGCAGCGCGCTCCTCATCGGGCCAGGTGGCTCGCTGGACGACGGAGACTGGCGGCGGATCGCGCAGGCGCAGTGGAGCCACGTCATCTTGATCCGGCCCAGCAGCCGCGCTCTGGAGGCCCTGGCGCCAGGTGTGCGGCCCACGGGCACCTCGTTGGCCAGCCGCAGCCGTCAGCCTGGGTGTGAGCTTCCAGCTGCGGTCAAGGCGGGCACGGTCACCGTCAACGGACCGACGTACTTCGCTCCCCAGGGAGCGACCACCTGTTACGGCGACGGCATCAACAACACCGTGGTCCGGCTGGAGGTCGGCGACCGGCTCGTTGACGTGATTGGTACGCCGGGGTCGTTCATGAACGCCCGGCTCGCTGAGGACGGCAACGCAGCGTTGGCGCTCAACCTGCTCGGCACGCACCAGGATCTGACCTGGTACCTGCCGCAGTGGGAGTCGGACTACCCCGACTCCAGCGGCGAGAGCAGCGCACAGCTGATTCCACCTGATGTCCGCTACATCGCGTGGGCGCTGGCGTTCGCCGTACTAGTGATAGCGATCTGGCGAGGGCGGCGGCTCGGCCCAGTGGTGGCAGAGCAGCTGCCGGTGATCGTGCACGCGGCCGAGACCACTGAGGGCAGGGCGCGGCTCTACCGACGCTCACGGGCCCGCGACCGCGCAGCGTCGGCGTTGCGCGAGTCAGCGCTCGGCCAGCTGCACGAGGCACACGGCATCCCACGGCGGGCCGATCCGTCGGCTGTGGTCGCTACTGTCGCCGCACGGACCGGCCGGGATCCCGCCATGCTGTACGAGCTGCTCTACGGCATGCCGCCGCTCACTGACGCCGCTCTGATGTCCTTGTCCCAGGAACTCGACGTACTGACGCAGGAGGTACGACACCCGTGACGACTACCGAGGTCACCGCGGACCAGGCCCGGCAGGCGCTGGTCGCGCTCCGGACCGAGATCGGCAAGGCGGTGGTCGGCCAGGACACTGCTGTGACCGCACTGGTGCTCGCGCTGCTCTGCCGCGGCCACGTGCTGCTGGAGGGCGTCCCCGGTACGGCGAAGACGCTGATGGTCCGGGCGCTGTCGACGGCGATGCGGCTGGACACCAAGCGTGTGCAGTTCACCCCGGACCTGATGCCGGGTGACGTGACCGGGTCACTGGTGTACGACGCGAAGACGAGCGAGTTCGAGTTCCGGCCGGGCCCTGTGTTCACGAACATCCTGCTGGCGGACGAGATCAACCGGACGCCGCCGAAGACACAGGCGGCGTTGCTGGAGGCAATGGAGGAGCGGCAGGTCACCGTGGACGGCGAGCCGCGCAAGCTGCCGGTGCCGTTCGTAGTGGCCGCTACCCAGAACCCGGTGGAGTACGAGGGCACGTACCCGCTGCCCGAGGCGCAGCTCGACCGGTTCCTGCTGAAGGTGACGCTGGACATCCCGCCACGCGACGCGGAGATCGCCGTACTCGCCCGGCACGCGCAGGGCTTCGATCCGCGGGACCTAGAGGCTGCGGGGTTGCGCCCAGTGGCCGGCCCCGAGGACTTGCTGGCCGGACAGAACGCAGTACGCCGGGTTGCGGTCCGGGAGGACGTGCTGGCCTACGTCGTCGACCTGTGCCGCGCCACGCGCCAGTCGCCGTCGCTGCAACTGGGTGTGTCCCCACGTGGCGCCACGGCGTTGCTGGCGGTCTCCCGTGCCTGGGCATGGCTGTCGGGCCGCGACTACGTCATTCCGGACGATGTGAAGGCGATGGCGCGTCCTTGCCTTCGGCATCGAGTGCAGGTGCGGCCGGAGGCTGAGCTGGAGGGTGTCAGCGCGGACGCGGTGCTGGAGAGCGTGCTCGCGACGGTGCCGGTGCCACGCTGATGGTCCTGACTGGCCGAGCCGGCATCCTGGCTGCAGCTGGAGTGGTGTTCGTCGCTCTGGTGATGCCGTCGTGGGCCGGTGTCGGTGTGGTCGTTGCTGCGGTGCTGGTGGTGTGTCTGGTCGACATACTGCTGGCGGGATCGCCGCGTCGGCTGCAGTTCAGCAGGGAAGGCGACAACGCCGTACGGCTCGGTGAGCAGGCCATGGTGAATCTGTTGATCACCAACCCGGGACGGCGAGTGCGCGGGCTGCTGAGGGACGCGTGGCCGCCGTCAGCCGGCGTACTGGATCCGCCGCACAAGCTGGACCTGCCGTCCGGCGAACGGCGTCGGCTGACCACACACCTGGTCCCGACACGCAGGGGTGACCGGCACGCGTTCCGGGTGACTGTGCGATCCATCGGCCCGTTGGGGTTCGCCGGTCGGCAGGGGTCGCATCAGGTCGCCTGGACGGTGCGGGCGCTGCCTCCGTTCAAGAGCCGGAAGCATCTGCCGTCGCGGCTGGCCCGGTTGCGGGAGCTTGATGGACGTACGGCGTTGCTCGTGCGTGGGCAGGGAACGGAGTTCGACTCGCTGCGGGACTACGTGCCCGGTGACGACGTACGGAGCATCGACTGGCGCGCGACGGCGCGGCGCGGGAACGTCGTACTGCGGACCTGGCGACCGGAGCGGGACCGGCAGGTCGTGATCGTGATCGACTCCGGACGGCTGTCCGCGGGCCGCGTCGGCGACGCGCCACGGCTCGACCACGCGATGGACGCGGCGCTGCTGCTGGCAGCACTGGCCACACGCGCTGGGGACCGGGTGTCCTTGCTGGCCTGCGATTCCGCGGTGCGTGCCGACGTACGGCGTCCCGCTCCGGAGGACGTGCTGCCGTCCTTCGTGAACGCTCTGGCGAACGTCGAGGCCGAGCTCGTGCAGACCGACTTCCGCATCGTGGTGTCACAGGTGCTGGAGCGGTTGCGGCAACGCTCCCTCGTCGTCCTCCTCACCGGCCTCGACCCCGCGGTGATCGAGGAGTCCCTGCTGCCCGTCATCGGCCCGCTGCTGCGACGGCACGTCGTACTGCTGGCGTCCGTGGCCGACCCGCGCCTGATCGAACTCGAGGCCGCCCGCGGAGACCTTCTGGACGTGTACGGCGCTGCCTCGGCCGCCCGCACCCGCCTGGACCGGGACCGCCTGACCGCCACCCTCACCCGAGCCGGCGCCACCGTCGTCGACGAACCCCCGGACCACATCGCCCCCGCACTCGCCGACACGTACCTCGCGCTGAAGAAGGCCGGTCGGCTCTAGCTCAGCGCCGCCTCGAAGATGTCGCGGTTGGCGGTGGTGAAGGCGTGCTCGCGGTGGGACCAGGCGATGCGCTCGGCGGCTTCCGGGCGGGGTCTCTGGGTCCAGAAGTCGACGTTCCGCAGCAGACGGGACAGGACGGCGGGGATGAGGTCGGGACGATCTGCCGCGGGCAGGTCGTAGCCGTCGGCCAGGACGCGGACCTGGTGGGCCTGGCGGGCGGGGTCGTTGTGTTTGGACGCGATGCACCAGGTCCAGGCGGCGTACCCGAGGTCTTCCAGGGGATCGCCCGGGGCGGCCAGGTCGAAGTCGATCATGGCGACCGGGAGATCGTCGGTGAAGACGAAGTTGGTGGGGGCGGGGTCGTGGTGGCAGACGACCGGTTGGCCGGCGGTGAGCGCACTGTCACGGGTGGCGTCGTGGAACCCGCGGAGTACTGCACCGGCGGCGGCGATTTGTTGGTCGGACCAGCGTTGGTATCTGGGCGGCACCCAACCCTCAAGGTACGTGAGGATGTCGCGGCCGGTCTCGTCCTGGCCCAGGTACTTCGGGGCGGCGGTGACACCGCGCTCCTCCAGGAGCCGCAGGAGGTTCGCGGTGAACGCCGAGCTGTCCGACCCGGGGCGACGTACCGTGTCGGCGACACGAACCACCCCGGGCGTCAGACGGCCTCCGGCCAGCGGTTGCTCGATCACGCCATCGTGGGGCGGGCCTGGGCGAAGGTCCAGTGGTGGCCCTCCAGGTCCTCGGCTTCGTAGCAACGGTATCCGTGCTGGTGGATGTCCGAGAGGATCTTCGCGCCGTTCTCCTGACTGTGCGCGAAATGGGCGTCGAGATCGTCGACGTACACCCAGACGCTGTGGTCCAGCTGCACGGTGCGCTTCTCCGTGAGCTTGAACAGCAGGATCGCGCGGGTGCCGACCTGCAGCTCGATCCAGGACGGGTCTGTGCCCTCGGCCGGGATCCTGTCCCACGAGTCCAGGCCGAAGACCGTGTGCAGCCAGCGGGCCGCGGCGGCGGGATCCTCGTAGTACAAGGCGATCGCGAGCCGGTCCAGCTCACGCGGCGTCCGCGACGCGTGATCGCGCCGTTCGACCCAGGCCGGGAGCCAGTGAATGACGTTCGGCCAGAAGTAGAAGGCCTTCTCACCGCCGGGGAGGAGCGACTGTACGACGGTCACGCGGGTGCCGCCGTCGTACGCCTCGAAGTCGATGCGGGTCTCGGTGTCGTCGACCGAACTGCGATAGGCGAACCGCGCGCCCGGCGTCCAGTCGGTGATCTTGCCGAGCTCGAGGACGTCGTCGGGCGGTGCGTACACCTCGAGGATCCGGCCGCCGACGCCGGGCTCGATCTGCATCGCGGTGGCGCGGGCGGCGTCGAAGAAGTTGATCGGTCCCCGCACCCACCACAGGTCGATCTCCTCGGTGAAGATCTCGAACGCAGTGGCCGGATCAACGGCAACCTCGACGGATGCGGTCGCGGACGGTTCAGTCATCGGACTTGCCCTTCTGCTCGACGTGACGTTTGAAGGAGCCCAACTGGTCGCGCCAGTGCGCCTGGACCTGGTCGAGCCAGGCTTGGACGGCCACGACAGGCTCGGGGTTGAGGCGGAACACGCGGACCCGGGCGTCGTCCGGCACGCGCTCGTCGGCGACCAGTCCGGCCTCGAGCAGGATCCGCAGGTGCCGGCTCATCGCGGGCGACGACGCCCCGGTCGCCGCGGCCAACTGCCCGGCCCGCTGCGGTCCCTCGCCCAGCAGTTGCACAACCTGCCGACGCGTCGGATCAGCCAGCACCTCGAAGAACCGATCCACCTGATGTTCCGCCATACCGCAATAGTTCTACCATCTGTTAACTATTGTCAATGACTGGAACCAAATGGCAGGAGACCTGTGTTTGGGTGACGGCGGGGAGGACGGGGAGTGGGGTGGTGGTGCAGGCGTCGACGCCCCGGCCGGCGGCGACGAGTTGGCAGCGGGGGTGGAAGCGGCAGCCGGTGGGGATGCGGGTCGGGTCCGGGGGCTCGCCGGTGAGGACGATCCGGTTCGGTGACTCGGGGAGGACGCTCAGAAGCGCTTGCGTATAAGGATGTTGGGGGTTCTTCAGGACGTCCTCGGTGGGGCCGGACTCGACGATGCGGCCGAGGTACATGACCGCGACCCGGTCGGCGATGTTCCAGGCCAGGCCGAGGTCGTGGGTGACGACGAGCGCGGACAGCCCGAGGTCGTCGCGCAGCCGGAGCAGCAGCGAGAGGATCTCGCCACGGACCGAGGCATCGAGGGACGCGACGGGTTCGTCGGCGATCAGCACCTTGGGGTCGAGCGCCAGCGCGCCGGCGATGACGACGCGTTGGCGCTGGCCGCCACTCAACTCGTGCGGAAAACGCTGGAAAAAGCGTTCCGGCGGTCGCAGGCCGGCGCGCGAGAGGGCGTCGGCCACCACCGATTCCTCGTCGGGCAGCCGGTGGATCCGCGGGCCCTCGGCAACCGCCTCGTAGACGGTATGGCGAGGATTCAGCGAACCCATCGGGTCCTGCAGCACGAGTTGGACCTCGCGGCGGAAAGCCCGCAGCGCGCGGCCGGAGTAGCTCAGCGGTGTTCCGTCGTACGAGACCTGGCCGGAGGTGGGACGTTCCAGCCCGAGGAGCGTGCGCGCGAGCGTGGTCTTGCCGCAGCCGGACTCGCCGACGAGCGCGACGATCTCGCCGGCGCCGACGGACAGGTTCACGCCGTCGACCGCCCGCGCCCGGCGTCCGCCACGGCCCGAGAACTCGACGTGCAGCTCAGTTGCCTCTAGCAAGAGTCACTCCCCTACCAGGACGCAGGCGGCGGCCCGGTCGGCACCGGACGCCCGCAGATGTACGTCGGCAGTCGCACACGACTCGAGTGCGACCGGGCAACGCGGGTGGAACGCACAACCGCCCGGCAGCTGTTGTGGATCCGGCGGATCGCCGCGCAGCCCGCGCGGAGCGAGGCGGGACGCGGGATCGCCGACGGTCGGGAACGCGGCCGCCAGCGCTTGGCTGTACGGGTGCTGGAACTGCCCGGACGAAGGGCCGACCTCGACCAGCCGCCCGGCGTACATCACGGCCAGCCGATCGCACACGTCCGCGAGGACCGACAGGTCGTGCGAGATCATCAGCAACGAGATGCCGTGGTCCGCGATCAGCTTGCGGATCAGCGTCAGCACCTGCGCCTGCACCATCAGGTCGAGCGCGGTTGTGGGCTCGTCGGCGATGATCAGCTGCGGCTCGCACGCCAGAGCCATGGCGATCATCACTCGTTGCCGTTGGCCACCGCTCAGCTCGTGCGGATAGCTCCGGGCGCGCCAGGCCGGCAACCCGACCTGCGCCAGCAGTTCTCGTACTCGCTTGGACGCGTCCGCGCCAGACGCCTGCCGATGGACGAGCAGTGGTTCCGCGATCTGATCGCCGATCCGTTGCACCGGGTTCAGGCCGTGTTGCGCGCCCTGGAAAACGATCGACGCCGAAGACCACCGGACAGCCCGCAGCCGGCCCCACTTCATCGCCAGCACGTCCTCGCCGTCCAGCAGCACCCGCCCACCGACGACGGCGGAGCGCGGCAGCAGCCGGAGCAGCGCGAGCGCGACCGAGGACTTCCCCGATCCCGACTCCCCCGCCAGCCCGAGCGCCTCGCCGGACGCCAACTGCAGCGAAACTCCCCGTACGGCGGGCACGTCGGACGACTCGAGCCGGTACGTCACGGACAACTCATCGAGCTCAAGCATGGGCCCGCGTCCGCAGGCGGGGATTGAGCACAGTCTCCAAAGCCCTTCCACACAAGGTGAACGCCATCACCACGGTCACGATGCACAGACCCGGCACGAGGATGTACCACCAGGCGCCGGCGGTCGCCGCGCCCCAGTCGTACGAGCCGCGCAGCATCGTGCCCCACGAGGTCTTGTTCGCACTCACGCCGAGGAACGCCAGCGTCGACTCGGTGACGATCGCACTCGCGACCTCCAGCGTGGTACTTGCCAACAGCAACGGTGCGACGTTCGGCAGCACGTGCCGCGTCGTGATGTGCCAGTGGCCGGCGCCGAGCGCCAAGGAGCGTTCGATGTACGGGCGTGCCTCCACGGCTAACGTTTGCGCACGGATGAGCCGCGCCGTCGACGGCCAGGACGTCACGCCGATCGCGACAATGATCGTCGCGGTCGAGCCGCCCAGGATCGCCGCCAGGACCAGCGCGGTGACCAGCGACGGGAGCACCAGGAACCAATCGGTCACCCGCAGGATCACCGCACCGATCCAGCCCCGGAAATGCCCGGCCGCGATCCCGAGCACGGTCCCGATCACCATGCTGAGCAACGCGGCCAGGAACCCGATCAGTAGCGAGGTCCGGGACCCCCACCAGATCATCAGCAACACCGAACGGCCCGACTCGTCCGTCCCCAACGGATCGTCGAGACTCGGCGGCGCCATCTTCGCGCCGGTGCCGCTCACCACGTTCGTCACGCCGGAGTCGATGAAGAGCGGTGCCAGCAGTGCTAGGACAACGGCCACGGCGAGAATCACCAACCCGGCGACACCGGCCCGATGCGTGCGGAAATCCGCCCAGAACCGCCCGATCGCACGCCTACGGCGTACCCACGCCACGGTGCTCATCCACGTCCTCGCTTCGCTCCGGGCGCGGATGAGACACGACAGGCGCTGTGCTTGATGATGAGTTCGCTTCGCTCACTCATGCAGACCTCACTCGCGGATCCAGCAGGTGGTACACGACGTCCGCCAACGTGTTCATGAGGATCACCGACACGGTGATCAGCAGGAACGTGCCCTGCATCAACGTGAAGTCCGGCACCCGGATCGCCTCGTAGAACAGCTGCCCGAGTCCAGGCCAACTGAAGATCGCCTCGACGGTCACGGCGCCCCCGACCACGAACCCGATCCGCATGAACACCAGCGTCACGGTCGGCAGCAGCGCGTTCGGTACGGCGTGCTTGCGCCGTATGTCGTCGTCGCGCAAACCCTTCGCCCGCGCGGTCGTGATGTAGTCCTGCCCGACCTCGTCGATCACCGACGACCGCATCACCAGCAGGTACTGCGCGTAGACGACCGCGACCAGCGTCAGGCACGGCAGCACCATGTGCTGCGCGACATCCAGTACGCCGGCGAATCCGTCCGGCTTGTCGACGCTCGAGCTCCCGCGGGTCGGGAAGATCCCCGGAATCGGGCCGATTCCGGCCGCGAACACCATCAACAGCAGCAGCCCGAGCCAGAACGTCGGCACCGACCACAGCACCAGCGAGATGGCGGTCGACACCTTGTCGAACCTGCTGCCGGGCTTCCATCCGGCGCGTGCTCCCTGCCAGAGACCGAGGCTCACCGCGAGCACCAACGCCGTGCCGGTGAGCAGCAGCGTCGAGCCGATCCGCTCGCCGATCAGGTCGAGGACGGGCCGCTTGTACTCGTACGACACCCCGAGGTCGAACCGCAGTGTCTGACCCACGAAGTGCACAAACTGCTCGGGAATCGACTTGTCCAGCCCGAGCCGCGCGCGCTCCAGGTCCAGTTGCTCCGGCGTCATGTTCCGGCCCTGCGCGAGCGCCCGAACCGGATCGCCCGGCAGCAACCGGAACAGGAAGAACGTCGCGACGATCACCATCGCGATACTGAGCAACGCCCCACCCGCCTTGGTCGCCGCATAACGCAACAAACCATGACGGACAGGCGTCTGCTCCAGCTCCTCGACCGCGGTGGTGGTCATGGAGCCTCCCGTCGCGGGAGGCGTGGCCATGACACCGTCATTCGCGTTCGTCGGCCGCGCCGCTGCGGCGGCGGAGGACGAAGAAGCCGGCTAGCGCGAGTACGACGATTCCGCCGGCGATGCCCGCGATCACGCCGGTGCTCGAGCCGCCGCCGTCAGCCGATGCGCCGTCCTTCGAGACCGCCTCGAGTGTGTAGAACGGCCAGTATCCGGAACCGCCGTACAGCAGGCCCTTGTCCTCCGGGATCGGGGTGATGCCGGCGATCCGGTCCTTGCGGTAGCCCTCGAGGTCGTTCGGGTAGTAGATCGCGATCACCGGAGCGTCGGTATAGAGCCTTTCCTCCATTTTCTTGATCGTTTCCGCGCGCTTTCCGCGGTCGAGTTCCTTCTGCTGCTCCAGGTACAGGCGCTCGTAGGTCGGGTCGCAGTAGAACGACTCGGTGCCGCCGCCGTCGCCGGACGCGGTCGGGCGCCGGCTGCACAGGTGCGTGCCGAGCACCTCCTCCGGGTCGGGGTTCACCGACCACCCGCTGATCGCGATGTCGAAGAGTGCCGTCGTACCGGTCTCCTCGGTGAACTTGCTGGAGTCCAGCCGCTTGGTGGTCAGCGTGATGCCGACCTCCTTGAACCAGCCGGTCAGGTACTCGGCGAGCTTGTCCTCGACCGGGGCGTCGGTGTGGATGCTGAACCGGAACTGCAGTTTCCGCGACCCGTCCGGCATCGTCCGGACACCGTCAGGGCCCTTCTTGTACCCCGCGTCGTCGAGGATCTTGTTCGCCTTCGCGAGGTCGAACGTGATCTTCTCGGCGCCGCTCGCCTCCCAGAAGAAGTCCTTGTACAGCGGCGGAATGATCGACCCGTCGGCCGGTTTCGCCAGCCCGCCCTGGACCTCGTCGACCAGCTTCTGCTTGTCGATCGCGTAGTGCAGCGCGGTCCGCACCTTCGGGTCCTTCAGTGCCGGATGCCCGTCGCCGATCGGCTTGTTGTCGCTGGTCGTCGCACCGTGGTTGATCTGCAGGTACGTCGCCCGCCGGCCCTGCGTGTTCCACTGGACGATGTTGTCGTCGCCCTTCAGCGACTCGAAGTCCGACGGGTTCAGCCGGCCGATCAGGTCGATGTCACCCTTCTTCAGGCCGACGATCGAGGCCGCGGGGTTGTCGTAGAAGATGATCTGCAGTTCGTCGATCTTCGGCCGGCCGCGCCAGTAGTCCGGGTTCGCCTCGAGCCGGACGAACTGGTCCTTCTTGTGCTCCACCGCGACGTACGGCCCGCTGCCGACGGTCGGGTACACCTCGGCGTCGTACTTGCCGATGTCCTTGACCTTCTCCCAGACGTGCTTGGGCATGATCGGCACCGGGTTGTCCAGCATCGACGCCTGCGGCGCCTTCAGCTTGATGGTCAGCTCTTGGCCGTTCGCAGTGACACTCGCGAAGTTCTCCACCGCCGGCCCGTTGCCGGTCTTGGCGGCGTCGTCGGTCATCATCTTGTTGAACGTCCAGGCCGCGTCGTCGGCGGTGATCGGCTGCCCGTCCGACCACTTCGCCTGGCGGATCTTGAACGTCCAGGTCAGGCCGTCCGGCGACGTCGTCCAGGACTCGGCCAGATCGGGGCTGGGCTGCAGTGTCTTCGAGTCCGGCACCGTGAGGAAGCCGTAGATCATCCGCTGGATGGACCCCGTCACCAGCCGTACGGCGAGGAACGGGTTCATGGAGTCGACCGCCTGGGTCACCCCGATCTTGATGACCTTCTTCGGCGCCGGATCCGCCGCCATCGCCGTACCCGGCACCGCCGCCAGCAAGCACAACGCCGCCAGCACCGCCAACAACTTCCTCATCGGGCCGCCCCACCTTCAGCTGGTGTTGGTGTTTGGGGAAGAACCCACACCAGCAACCACCCCGCTGTCAACAAGGTACGAAGCTTTGTCACACCGAAGTAACCTTCTTACCGGGCAGGCCCGGCAAATCCAGGGGACAGAACAAGCTCGCGACGGTAGCCTCACCACGTCATGGAGATGCCTGAGGTCACGCGTGCGATCGCGGCTGCGACGTCCATTGCCGGATCGCTCGGCCTGACTGCGAACGACGCGATCGTTCTCCACAACTCGAACAAGCTGGCGTTGCGGCTGACGCCGTGCGACGTCTTCGCCCGGGTCGCCCCGGTGGGGCAAGAAGTTGCACAGTTCGAGGTCGAGCTCGCGCAACGCCTCGCCGACGTCGGATCCCCGGTGGCCGCGTTGGAGCCTCGGGCGGATCCGCTGGTGTACACCCGCGACGGCTTCGCAGTGACGCTGTGGACCTACTACGAGCCCGTGACACCGCAGCTCTCACCAGTCGACTACGCCGAGGCGCTGGAGCAGCTGCACGTCGGCATGCGCAAGGTCGAGATGGCGAGTCCACACTTCTCGGATCGAATCACCGAGGCGGAGAAGATCGTCGCCGACCCGAGCCTCTCCCCGGAGCTCGCGGACGCAGACCGCGCGTTCCTCAGCAGCAGGCTGCGAAGCGTACGTCGGGCTATTGACGCGCGCGGCGCCGCGGAGCAGCTGCTCCATGGCGAGCCACATCCAGGCAATGTGCTCAGCACGACGTACGGCGCGTTGTTCATCGACCTCGAGACGTGCTGCCGTGGACCCGTCGAGTTGGATCTCGCCCATGTCCCCGAGGCTGTCTGCGCGCAGTACCCGGGCGTTGATGAAGGACTCCTGGACGACTGCCGGCAACTCGTCCTCGCGATGGTCGCAGCGTGGCGCTGGGACGCCGGCGACCAGTTCCCGAACCGGCAGCAATGGCGCGAGGAATTCCTCCGCGTACTGCGCGAGGGTCCTCCCTGGCCGACCCTCGACGCGATGGCCGACCGACTCGACGGTCGGTAGAACTCAGCTCGCCTGCGCAACGCCGGGCCACACCCATGGGCTTGACTACACGATCGTGTAGTAGTTTGCTTTTGTGTGTAGGGAGAGGGGTTGGGAATGGAGCGTCCGGCGGACGACCTGACGGCTCGGGCCCGCATTCGGGATGCGGCGATCCGGTTGTTCGGGGAGCGGGGGATCGAGGGAGCCTCGATCCGGGACATCGCGGCCGAGGCCGGGGTGTCGTCGGGCTTGGTGCGGCATCACTTCGGCTCGAAGGAGGCGCTGCGCGAGGCGTGTGACCACTACGCGAAGGAGCGGATGCTCCAGATCGGCGCCGAGCTCACCCAGGACCATGACCTCACCGGGCTCGATCCGCTGGCGCTGCACCCGGTCGCGTTCCCGCTGCAGCTCTACATCGTGCGCTCGATGATGGACGGTTCGGAGACCGCGACCGCGCTCTTTCTCGAGGGTGTCGACGCGGTCGAGGAGTGGACCACCAGCTACGGCATCAACCCCAAGGACCGGCGCGGGTACGCCGCCGCGCTGGCCGCGATCAAGCTCAGCGTCTTCGTGTTCCGCGACCAGGTCTCGAAGGCGCTCGGCGAGGACATCACCACAGCGGCGGGTTACAACCGGATCGGCCAGGCCATGATGGAGGTCTTCACGATCCCGCTGCTCACCCAGGAACAAGTGGACAACATGCGGAATCGGGAGAAGTGATCATGCCGGCTGCGATCAGCACGGAAGGTCTGGTCAAGTCGTTCGGACGGACCTATGCCCTGGACGGTCTCGACCTCGCGGTGCACACCGGTGAGGTGCACGGGTTCCTCGGCCCGAACGGCGCGGGGAAGACCACCACCATTCGCATCCTGCTCGGAATGACCCGGGCGGACGAGGGTACGGCGCGGGTCCTGGACGGCGACCCGTGGTCGGACGCGACCGAGCTGCACCGGCGGCTCGCGTACGTGCCGGGTGACGTGACGCTGTGGCCGAACCTGTCCGGCGGCGAGGCGATCGACCTGCTCGGCCGGATGCGCGGCGGCGTGGACAAGAAGCGCAAGGCCGAGCTGCTCGAGCGTTTCGACCTCGATCCGCGGAAGAAGGCCCGCGCGTACTCGAAGGGCAACCGGCAGAAGGTCGCGCTGGTCGCCGCGTTCGCGTCCGACGTCGAGTTGCTGCTCCTCGACGAGCCGACGAGTGGGCTGGATCCGCTGATGGAGGAGGTCTTCCGCGAGGTCGTGCAGGAGATCAGCGACCGCGAAGGCCGGACCGTGCTGCTGTCCAGCCACATCCTGTCCGAGGTCGAGGCGCTGTGTGATCGCGTCACGATCATCCGGGCCGGCCGCGCTGTCGAGAGCGGCACGCTGAACGAGCTGCGCCACCTCACCCGTACGTCGATCCAGGCCGAGCTGGTCGGCCCGATGGACGGCCTGGCGCAGCTGACCGGGGTCCACGATCTGCAGGTGGACGACGGCCGCGTCCGGTTCGACGTCGACACGGACGAGATCAACCAGGTACTGCGGCGTTTGACGGAGATCGGCGTACGGAGTCTCGTCAGCCAGCCGCCGTCGCTGGAGGAACTGTTCCTGCGGCTGTACGAACCCGAGGCCGTGAAATGAAGTCGCTGGCGGGCACCGGCGGCCTGATCCGGCTGATCCTGCGCCGCGACCGCGTCGTACTGCCGCTGTGGATCGTACTGCTCGTGGCGATCTCGGTGAGCTACGTGCAGGAGTACGGCGACCTGTTCCCGACGCCGGAGTCGCGGGTCAAGTACGCGAGCAATGCCGGCTTCATCACCTTGTACGGCGAACTTTCCGGGCCGAGCCTGGGCGAGTTCGTCACCTGGCGACTCGGCTTCGTACCGGTGATGATCGGTCTGATCAGTCTGCTCACGGTGATCCGGCACACCCGCGTCGAGGAGGAGACCGGGCGACGTGAGTTGCTTGGATCAACTGTCGTCGGGCGGCATGCGCAGCTCGCGGCGGCCCTCGCCACGGTCCTCGGTGCGAACCTGTGCTCGCCGTACTGCTTGCCCTCGGCATGCACAGTCAGGACCTGCCGCTGTCCGGATCAGTTGCCATCGGCATCGTCTACGCCGGCACCGGCTGGCTGTTCGCGGCGGTTGGTGCGGTCGCGGCGCAGTTGACTGCGAGCGCCGGTACTGCGCGTGGGATCGCGATCGGTGTGCTCGGAGGGGCTTATGTACTGCGGGCAGCCGGCGACACCAGTGCGCATACGGATGGTCCGCTTGCGTGGTTGTCCTACCTGTCGCCGATCGGTTGGGCGCAGCGGATCCACCCGTATGCGCAGAACCGTTGGTGGTTGGCGGTCGTCCTACTGGCGGTCACCGTTCTGCTCGTGGGTGTTGCGGTGAGCCTCGCCGTACGGCGGGATGTGGGGTCGGGGATCCTGGCGGATCGGCTCGGTCCTGCGGATGGCACGCTCGGCTCGCCGCTCGGACTGGCGTGGCGCCTGCACCGCGGGCTGCTCGCCGCGTGGACCGTCGGATTCGCTTTGCTGGGCTTGCTTTTCGGCGGGGTCGCCGAGGGTGTCGGTGACATGATGCGCGACGACCCGAGTATCCAGGAGATGTTTCAGCGGATGGGCGGCGCGGCCGGGTTGATCGACTCGTTCCTGGCCGGCGTGATGACGCTCGTCGGCCTGATCGCCTCGGCGTACGCCGTCCAGGCGACGTTGCGGATGCGGGTCGAGGAGAGCAGCGGACGGGTCGAGCCGGTGCTGGCGACCGCGACGAGTCGCTGGCAATGGGCTGCCAGCCATCTCGTGTTCAGCCTGCTGGGGCCGGCTGTCGCGCTGCTCGCAGCGGGTGTCGCCGAAGGGCTTGCGTACGGCGCGGCGATCGGCGATGTGGGCGGACAGTTGCCGCGACTGATCGGTGCGGCGCTCGCTCAGTTGCCGGCCGTCTGGGTTCTGGCCGCGATCGCGGTCGCGATCTTCGGGTTCTTCCCGCAGGCCTCGATGGCGTCCTGGGCCGGGCCGACGGTGTGCATCCTGATCGGCCTGGTGAGCGCCGGCGTCAGCACCGCCGACTGGATCCTCGACATCTCGCCGTTCACCCATCTGCCGTCGCTACCGGGCGGCTCGGTGTCGGCCGGTCCGTTCCTCGTCCTGCTCGCGATCGCGATCCTCGTCGGCGTCGCCGGCCTGGTCGGGCTTCGTCGACGGGATCTGCCGGCGTAGATCTCAGCGGCGGGCGTTCCGGGACCAGCTGAAGCAGTAGACGCCGAAGGCCGCGATCCCGACCGCCAGCACGGTCAGCAGCACCGGACCGAACGGCTGGTCCTTGATCGTGTGCAGCGCCGTGTCGAGACCGCCGGCCTTCTGCGGGTCGTAGGCGATCGCCGCCCACCCGAACAGCACACCGACCACGACGAACGCGATCCCCTTCGCGAAGTACCCGATCCGGCCCAGCAGGACGGTCACCTCGGAGACACCGCCGACCAGGTCCTCGGTGAACTTCCTCGTGATCGCCTTGTACCCCTGGTAGCAGCCGATCCCGATGATTGCGACCCCGACGGCGACGATCAGGACCCGGCCCGCGCCGTGCGCCATCAGCCGGGCCGAAACCGTACGCTGCCCGCCGCTGCTCGATCCGCCGGAACCGACGGCGACCTTCACCGCGTTGACACCCAGCACGAGGTACACGATCGCGCGGCCGGCCGACGACGCCTTCTTGCGCAGGTCCAGATATCCCCACCCGATCTCCAGAACCCGCCAGACGACCAGTGCGAACAGCCCGATCGCGACGATCCACAACAGCACACCGCCCAGAGGCTTGCCGGACAGTTCCCGCAGAGCACCTTGCTGCGAGGCTTCCTGCGACGATTTGCCGAACGCGAGTTGCAGGGCGATCCAGGCGATCAGCAGATGTACGACGCCGTACGCGACCAGGCCGGCCGTGATCGCCATGCCGTACGTCTTGCTGTAGCGGACTTCTTGAGCGTTGGTCACGCTCTGACCGGTGCCCAGTGCAGAAACGGTCGGGCAGAAACGGTCAGGCAGAAACGGTCAGGCGGAGACAGGTGCGGTGGCCTCGCGGTCCGCTTCGTCGATGTCGCCGTACTCGCCCTGGCGGTGAGCTCGGCGGCCGAGGGTCCAGACGTAGGTGAAGAACGCCAGCTCGGCGAGGATGCCGATGGTGATGCGGACCGGGCCGGGCAGGAACGGCGTGACGAACGCTTCGATCAGCCCGGTGACGAGGAGAACCGCGGCGAGGCCGATCGCCATACCGACGGTGGCGCGGCCGGTCCGGGCGACGGACTGCATGCGGGTGCGTGGCCCGGGTACGACCCAGGACCAGCCGAGACGCAGGCCGGCCGCGGTCGCGACGAACACCGTGGTCAGCTCGAGCAGACCGTGCGGCGTGATCAGGCTGAAGAACAGACCACCCTTGTCGTGGCTGATCATCAGCCCGGCACTGAGGCCGAGGTTGAGCGCGTTGTCCCAGAGGATGAAGACGGACGGGATCAGCAGGATGCCGAGGGCCAGTACGGCGGCACTAATCGTGGCGTTGTTGATCCAGACACGGAGTGCGAAGTCCTGTGCCGGGTTCTCCGAGTAGTAGGACTCGAAGTCGTGCTCGACGAGCTGCTTGATCTGGTCCGGCGTACCGATCGAGTCCACCACCTCCGGGTGCGCCAGCACCCGCCAGGCGGTCCAGGCCGCGACCAGGTAGAAGAGCAGACCGATGGTGACCCACCAGCGCCTGGACGCGTAGAGCGCGGCCGGGAAGCTGACCAGGAAATACTTCGAGATATCACGCCAGACGGGCGCCTGTGCACCTGTCACGGCACCACGCGCGTCCGCGATCAGCCCGGACAAGCGACCGATCGAGACCGGATCCGCTCCGGCTGCTCGCAGCGCGGCCAGGTGGGTGCCGACGCGCTGGTAGAGCACTACAAGCTCTTCGGCCTCCGCACCGGACAGGCGGCGCTGGCGACGGGTCAGGTACGCCAGGCGGTCCCACTGCGGCTGGTGCACCGAGACAAACGCTTCTACGTCCACCGCCACACCTCCTCCACCCGACTGGTGGCAGACTAACCGGACCGAGTGTCTAACGCGTCTATAGGGGGAGGGGGCGGCGAAGTGTCTCAGCTGGTCACCGGCGAAGCGGTCGTCCTCCAGGTGCGGATCGCCCGGATGCCGACGCGGGCCCTGGCTTGTGCGATCGACATGGTGCTGCAGGGCATCGTGCTGACCGTACTGCTCGCGTTGCTGGCCGGTTTCCTGTTCGGGAGCGAGTCCAGTGAGGCATTGGCGGTGGCGCTGATCTTCATCGTCGTACTGCTCGTGGTGGTCGGCTATCGGGTCGTGATGGAGACGCTCACCCGGGGGCGGACGCTGGGCAAGATGGTGCTCGGGCTGAAGGTGGTGCGCGACGACGGCAGCTCGATCCGGTTCCGGCACGCGTTGGTGCGGACGCTGATGTGGTTCTTCGTCGACTTCGCGCCGTGGTTCGCGGCCAGCCCGGGGATCGTGGCGAGCCTGATGAACAAGCAGGGCAAGCGGATCGGGGACATGGTCGCCGGTACGGTCGTCATTCGTGAACGGCACCAGTCGATGGCGTCGCCGCCGCTGTTCGTCCCCGGCCACCTGGTCCAGTGGGCGCAGTCGCTCGAACTGTCCCGGCTGTCCGACGAGCTGGCCAACGCGGCCCGCGACTACCTGTCCCGGTACGCCGAGCTCCTCCCCGGCGCGCAGTACGCCCTGGGCGAGGCACTGGCCGCGCGCGTAGCCGCAGTCATCGCCCCCGCACCGCCGACCCAGATCATCGCGCCCGCCTACCTGTCCGCCGTACTCGCCGAACGCCGCCGCCGCGAACTCAACCGCCTCTCCACCCAACACCCCACCCCAACCGGCCCCTTCACCCCAAACCCGTACGCCGCCCCTGCCCCGTCGTACGCGGTTCCGGCCGGCCCGTTCGCCCCACCCAGCCCGTACGGCGTTCTCCCGCCGGCCCCACCCGCCCCGGGCCCGTTCGCGCCGCCCGCCCCACCGTCAGCAGCCCGCCCCGCGACGGTGAACACCCAAGGCTGGGCTGTACCGGGCAGCAACGAGCAGTGGTCCTGAGCGCAAGCAAAACCCCCTCCAAACGGCCATTTCCGACCGTTTGAAGGGGGTTTTGTCTGCCTGGCGGTCCGCTCAGTAGCGGTAAGCCTCAGCCTTGTACGGCCCCTCGACCGGCACCCCGAGGTACGCGGCCTGCTCCTTGGTCAGCTCCGTGAGCTTGACGCCGAGGGCGTCGAGGTGGAGGCGGGCGACCATCTCGTCGAGGTGCTTCGGCAGCACGTAGACGTCGGTCGGGTACTCCGCGGTCCGCACGAACAGCTCGATCTGCGCCAGCACCTGGTTGGTGAACGAGTTCGACATCACGAACGACGGGTGCCCGGTGGCGTTGCCCAGGTTCAGCAGCCGGCCCTCGGACAGGACGATGATCGTGTGGCCGTCCGGGAACCGGAACTCGTCGACCTGCGGCTTGATGTTGACCCGCTCGACGCCCGGGGTCTTGTACAGCCCGGCCATGTCGATCTCGTTGTCGAAGTGGCCGATGTTGCCGACGATGGCCTGGTGCTTCATCGCGGCCATGTGGTCGGCGGTGATGACGTCCTTGTTGCCGGTGGTGGTGACGAAGATGTCGGCGATCCCGACCACGTCGTCGACGGTCGTCACCTGGTATCCGTCCATCGCCGCCTGCAGCGCGCAGATCGGGTCGATCTCGGTGACGATCACCCGGGCGCCCTGGCCGCGCAGCGACTCGGCGCAGCCCTTGCCGACGTCGCCGTACCCGCACACGACCGCGACCTTGCCGCCGATCAGTACGTCGGTGGCGCGGTTGATGCCGTCGATCAGCGAGTGCCGGCAGCCGTACTTGTTGTCGAACTTCGACTTGGTCACCGAGTCGTTGACGTTGATCGCCGGGAACAGCAGCGCGCCGGCCTTGTGCATCTCGTACAACCGGTGCACGCCGGTGGTGGTCTCCTCGGTGACACCCTTGATGCCCTGACCGATCGTCGTCCACAGCTGCGGGTCCTCCTGCAGCGTGCGGGTCAGCAGCTTCAGGACGACGCCGTACTCCTCGGAGTCCGCGGTCGACGGGTCCGGTACGGCGCCGGCCTTCTCGAACTCGGTGCCCTTGTGGACGAGCATCGTGGCGTCACCGCCGTCGTCGAGGATCATGTTCGGGCCGTCACCTCCGGGCCACTTCAGCGCCTGCTCGGTGCACCACCAGTACTCCTCCAGCGTCTCGCCCTTCCAGGCGAACACCGGAACGCCGGCGGGGTTCTCGGCGGAACCGTCCGGGCCGACGACGACCGCAGCGGCGGCGTGGTCCTGCGTGGAGAAGATGTTGCATGAGACCCAGCGCACCTCGGCACCGAGCGCGGTCAGCGTCTCGATCAGCACCGCGGTCTGGATCGTCATGTGCAGTGAACCCATGATCCGCGCGCCGGCCAGCGGCTTGCTCTCGCCGTACTGCGCGCGCATCGCCATCAGGCCGGGCATCTCGTGCTCGGCCAGCCGGATCTCCTTGCGCCCGAACTCGGCCAGGCCGAGGTCCGCCACCTTGTAGTCGAAGGTCATGCCGCTCCCCTGAAGACAGTGATTGGTTCGTGCTAGGTGGTGGAGTCACCAGCCACCACCTGAGCCTAGAGGGCCGAGCCACGCGGTTTGATCGCTCCAGGCGCATTTTTGACACCGAAATGTCAGGATTGATGCTATGCGCATCACCGAGGCCGCTCGCCAACTGGGTACCACTCCGCGCATGCTGCGCTACCGGGAGGCACTCGGGCTGCTCCCCCGCTCCCGGTCCGAACACACGGCGCAGCGCCAGTACGACGAGCGCGACCTGGCCGCCGTCCAACTCGCGCTCGACCTGGAACGCCGGTACGACGTGACGCCGGCCGCGCTCGCCTTCGCGCTGAGAGCGCTCGCCGAACCGTCCGTGGCCGCGGACATCCGCAACCTCGGCTACCGCACCGGCCGCCTCACCGCCCCGCCCAGCCAGGCCCAGATCGACCGCGACCGCGCCCTCCGCTGGCTCGGCCGCAGTGGAGTACTGCCACCCAAACCGCGCTAACTGAAGGAAGGAAAGAGCGGGAGGGGAGGAACGAAAGCGCATCAACCACAGACCTCTGCGGGTTTGCGAAGCCGCAGCGCGAACAGCAACGTCAAGAGGATCCCCGCACCGATCACGAACACGGTGGTACGGATCCCGTCCGCAGCCGCCGTACGCAGCTCTTCACCGACGAGCCCAGATGTGTGCGCGTTGGCCACCAGGACCAGTACGGCGAGTCCCACCGACGCACCGATCCCCGAACTGGTCGACACCAGGCCTGACGCGACCCCCTGCTTCCGGTCGGACACCCCGGTGCCCGCGGCGATGAACATCATCGTGAACACCGCGCCGTCCCCGATACTCACCAGCACCAGGCCCGGTACGAGCACGACATACGACCCATCGGCCGACAGGCCGAGCCCCAGCACCACCGCTCCGGCAGCTCCGACCGCCAGCGCGGTGAGCAACGTACGGCGCAACCCGAATCGAGTTACCGCCTGCCCGGCGATCGTCGACCCGGCCACGACGACCGCGGTGGGGAGCAGAAATCCCAAACCGGTCTGCAACGGGTCGTACCCACGCACGTCCTGGAAGTAGAGGGACAGGAAGTACAGGAGCGACCCGAACGTCGCCATGAACAGGAACGCGATCACCAGCGCGACCACGAGGACCCCGTTCCTCAGCAGGTTCGGTGGAACCAGTGGATCCGGACTGCGCCGTTCGATCCGTACGAAGGCCACCAGCAGGACAACGGCGGCAGCCGAGGTCCCGACGAGGATGCTCCAGTCGAGCGCCGGACCTTGCACCAGAGCGAACACCAGCAAGGTGACCGCGCCGGTCGCCGTCAGCGCCCCCGGCAGGTCGAACAGCCGACGTACCTCCGGACGCCCGCCATCGAGCAGTGGCACGGCCAGGAGCAGCGCTGCACCGACCAAAGGCAGGTTGACGAAGAACACCGCCTCCCAACCGAACAACCGGGTCAGCGCGCCACCGAGCAGTACGCCGATCACCAGACCAGCCGCCCCGGACCCACCCCAGATGCCCAGTGCGCGGTTCCGGTCGCGGCCCTCCACGAACATGGTGTTGATGATCGCCAGCGTGCTCGGGAACACCAGTGCGCCGCCAAGCCCCTGGACCGCCCGCGCGGTCAACTGCCAGGCCGGTCCGGTCGCCAGACCACCGGCCAGCGACGCAACGCCGTACAGCGCAAGGCCGGTCATCAGCATCCGCCTCCGCCCGAGCACATCGGCAGCGCGGCCGCCGAACAGCAGGAAGCCACTCGAGGCGATCGCGTACGCGCTGATCACCGACTGCAGAGTGTGCGCGGAGTATCCGAGCTCGCGCCCGATCTCCGGGAGTGCGACGACGACGATGTACTGATCCAGCGACACGATCAGCATCGCGAACGACAACAGCGCGAGCGCCGCGGACTTCCTCCGATCCATGACTCCTCCTCCACTGGGATAATCCGAACTGTACGGAACAGTTCAGATGAACTCAACCGTTCAGTTCAGATATTTGCTAAGCTCCTGATATGGCGAAGTCAGCTCCGCGGGAGCTCACCGGGGACCGGGCGGCGCGCAAACGGGAGGCGATCATCCCGGCCGCGCGGGCCGCGTTCGTCCGGGACGGGTTCGACGCCTCGGTGGACTCGATCGCGGCCGAGGCAGGCGTGTCGAAGGTGACCGTCTACAACCACTACGGCACCAAGGAAACGCTGTTCACAGCCGTCATCGGCGAGGCGCTCGAGGGCGCCCTGGCCGAGGTCATCGCGGGTACGGCGCAGCGCCTGGCCGAGTCCGACGACCTGCGCGCCGCGCTCAAGTGGACCGCGAGCGCCTGGGTGGCCAGTATGACCCAGCCCGACATGCTGGCGCTGCGTCAGCTCGTCACCAGCGAGGTGCGGCGCTTCCCCGAACTCGGCACCGCCTGGCGCGAGCACGGGCCGGACAGAGCCCGCCCCACCCTCGCGGCGGCCTTCGAGCGCCTGATCGCGGCCGGCCGTCTGACCATGCCCGACGTGGACACCGCGATCCTCCAGTTGTACGCACTGGTCCTCTACCCGCACCTGGTCCACAGCACGTACGGCGCCACCCTCGACGCGCACACCACCGGCAAACTCATCGACACTGGCGTCGAGATGTTCCTGCAGTACTACGCGTACCGCGACTAGTGCGAGGGCGCTTCCGGTACGGCGGGGCGCTCGTCGGGGACGTGGTTCTCGACGTACACGTCGGGCTCGAGGTAGATGTGCTGGCTCATCGGCTCGGCCGCTCGGACGGCGCGTTCGGCCGCGTCGATGACCTCCGCGACGACGGCCGCGTCGGTGGTCGGCTCGACGCCGACCTTCGCGGCGATCAGGACCTCTTCGGGACCCAGGTGCAGGGTCTTGATGTGGATCAGCCGCTGCACACCCGGGGTGTTCTCGATCGCGGCGACGATCTTCTGCTGCGCCTCGCGGGTCGCGGACTCGCCCAGCAGCAGCGACTTCATCTCGATCGCCAGGAAGATCGCCACGGCGACCAGCAGCGCGCCGATCGCCATCGAACCCAGGCCGTCGAATACACCGTTGCCGGTGGCAAGCGTCAGCGCGACGCCGATCAGCGCCAGCACCAGACCGGTGAGCGCCGCGAAGTCCTCCAGCAGGATGACCGGCAGCTCGGGCGCCCGCGCGTTCCGGACGAACCGCACCCAGGACACGTGCCCGCGCACCTTGTTCGCCTCGACGATCGCGGTCCGGAACGACAGGCTCTCCATCACGATCGCGACCACCAGCACCGCGACCGGAACCCACTTCCAGTTGTCGATGCCGTGCGGGTCGTGCACCTTGTGGTAGCCCTCGTACAGCGCGAACAGACCACCCACGCTGAACAGCACGATCGACACGATGAACGAGTAGACGTACCGCTCCCGGCCGAACCCGAACTGGTGCAGCTCGTCGGCCGCCCGCTTGGCCCGCCGACCGCCGACCAGTAGCAGCACCTGGTTGCCCGCGTCGGCCAGCGAGTGGATCGCCTCGGCCAGCATCGACGCCGACTGGGTCAGCGCCCAGGCGGCGAACTTGGTGACCGCGATCCCGGTGTTCGCCAGCAAAGCCGCGACAACGGCCTTGTTCCCGCCACCAGCCATGGTTGTTCAGGTCCTCCGTCGAGTGAAATCAGCGTGCGGACACGACGAACGCCGTGCCGGAACCACGCAGGGTACAGGGTCCTTCGGTTCCCGAGGCGAACGCCGACTGCCCTGCGGACAACTTCACAGCAGATTCTTTGCCGACAGCACCGACCCCGCCATCAACAACAGCATCAACTGTTCCGTCGACGCAGCAGACGATCCGCGGCCCGATCCCGTCCAGCGTGCGCTCGTCCGACGCCAGCTCGACACGGTGCACACCGAAGTACTCACAACCCGTTTCGTACGTCGCGACGCCGTCACTGACCGTGGTTGCGGTGAGGACCGGATCGGCGAGCGGCTCGAAGTCCACCACCGAAGCCAGCTCGGGTACGTCGACGTGCTTGCTCGTCAGCCCACCGCGCAGCACGTTGTCCGAGTTCGCCATCACCTCGAACCCGAGCCCCCGCAGATACGCGTGCACGTTCCCGGCCGGCAGGTACACCGCGTCGAACCGCTGCAGCCGCACCCGGTTCAGCAGCAGGGCCGCGAGTACGCCGGGGTCGTCCGGGAAGTCCGCGCACAGCCGCGAGATCGTCTCGCGCTCCAACGCGAACGCGTCACCGGTGTAGGTGTCGATCGCGAACCCCAGGGCGGCGACCAGCGGACGGATCGCGTCCCGGTCACGACTCATGAAATCGGTGAACGCCTCGCGCAGCTTGCCGTTCCGCAGCAGGTCCGTCAGCTCGCCGAAGCCGGCGGGTCCGAGGGCGTCCAGCAGCGCGACGGTGCTCCCCAGCGGCCGGAAACCGACCAGTGCGTCGAACGGCTCGAGCGCGATCAGGATCTCCGGCTTCGGCCAGGCGTCCTTGTAGTTCCGGTCCGCGGCGTCCCGGGGGATCCCGTCCGCCTCGTCCCGCGCGTACCCGACGATCGCCTGCTCCGGGGACGGGTGCGCCTGGATCGACAACGGCTGCGCGGCCGCGAGCAGCTTCGCGAGGAACGGGAACCGACCGTCGAAACGCTCGGCCGTCTCCGCGCCCAGCACCGCGGCGGGGTCGGCGGACACCACGTCGTACAAGGTGTCGCCGTTCGGCAGCACCGACGGAGCGGACTCGTGGGCGCCCATCCACATCTCTGCTTGCGGCTCGCCGGTCGGCTGCACCCCGAGCAACTCGGGGAGGGCGGTCGGCGAACCCCACGCGTAGTCGCGGATCGTGTTCTGCAGCGGGACTACCACGCTGGGTCCTCCGAAGGAATCCCCGGCTCGGCCGGGTCGTCGACGGTCGCCATCCCGTAGCGGCCCAGGCCGATCCCGAGGTACGCCGCGGCGTACCGGCCCTGCTGGGTCAGAGCGGCGTACCGGGCGACGTCCGTTCCATTGGCCTGCCTGATCGTGTGCACGCGGACGTCGTGTGCCTCGGCCTTGTACTCCAGCTTGCGACGGGTGTCGGCGATGCCGGCCTCGTCGACACCGTCGTCCAGGATGATCAGCGCTGGGCGTAGCTCTTCCGGCTTGTCGAACGGGTCGGCGAACAGGTCCCGCGGCGGCTGGTTGAGCACTGGCAGGAGATGACCTGCGTCAGCAGCCAGCGCCGGCCGTCCGCTGGCCAGCCGCAGCGCCTCGACGACTCGGCGGGCAGCACGCGCAGCCAGGACAGAGCCACCCCAGACCAGCGGCAGCGCGTCCGCCAGCACCAGAGCGAGCTCCTTCGCCGGGTTGGACGACACGTCGTTGTTGGGCGAGCATTCGATCGCAACGTCGTCCAGCAACGCAGCAACGGACTTGTGGTCGACCTCCGGGCCCAGCTCCATCTGGTGCAGCGCCTGCAGTACGGCGACTGCGGCAGCCAACTGGTCGTCCGACTGGGACGGCAGCCGGATCGCATGCCGGAGACCGGCCGAGGCGATTGCCACGGGTGAGTCCTCCGGCGCAGCCACCATCAGCCCGCAACCACGCCGTACCGCTTCGCCCGCGGCGGACACTGCCTCCGTGTCCTCGGCAGCACCACCCAGGACTATCACCAGGTCCAGCGGACCGGCCCACCCGGGTAGCCCCGGTCCTGGCCAGGCGAGGAACGGAACCGGGCAGACCGGCTCCAGTACCGCCCGGACCAGCCGGGCGTCCCGACCGGCGGCGACCACCGCCCGCGGCCGGAAGCCGTCGGACTCCAGCTTGGTCAGCACGTCCTCGGACGCTTCGAGCTCGGCCCGGATCCGCGCACCGGCCATCGCCAGCCGGCGTAGCAGGTGGTCCGCCGCCTGGAGTGCGGCCGGGTCGTCCAGCCGGGTGTCGTCGAAGACGCTCATCAGCTCGGTGTCAGCTCTCTGTCGCGGTGGTTTCCCTGGTGTCCCGGGCCTCGTCGATCAGCAGCACCGGGATGTCGTCACGCACCGGGTACGCCAACCCGCAGGCGGCGTTGGTGCAGATCAGCTCGTTCGCCTCGTCGTCCACGCGGAACTCCGAGCGGCACTTCGGGCAGACCAGGATGCTCAGCAGGTCCGGGTCCAGATTGACTGCCATTCAGTTCTCCTCCACCGATGCGCCGGTGATCAGGGCCAGTACTTCGTCGCGGACGCGTTCCATCTCCGGCCGGTCCGCCGCCTCGACGTTCAGCCGCAGCAACGGCTCCGTGTTCGACGCACGGACGTTGAACCACCACTGTCCCGCCGACACGGTCAACCCGTCCAGATGGTCGACGGTCACGCCGTCGACGCCAGAATATGTGTCTTCGATCGCCGCGACCGTCGCCGCCGCGTCCTTGACCTTGTTGTTGATCTCACCGGACGCGACGTACCGCTCGTACTCGGCGAACAGCTCGCTGGCGGGCTTGTCCTGCTCACCCAGCGCGGCCAGGACGTGCAGTGCCGCAAGCATGCCGGTGTCGGCGCGCCAGAAGTCGCGGAAGTAGTAGTGCGCCGAGTGCTCGCCGCCGAACACCGCGTCTGTCTCAGCCATCTTCTGCTTGATGTTGGAGTGCCCGACCCGTGTTCGCACCGCCGTACCGCCGTGCTCGGCGACCAGCTCCGGCACAGCCTTGGAGGTGATCAGGTTGTGCAGAATGGTCGAGCCGGGGTGCTTCGCGAGCTCCCGTACGGCGACCGCACCGGTGATCGCGCTCGGTGAGATCGGGTCGCCCTTCTCGTCCACCACGAAGCAGCGGTCCGCGTCGCCGTCGAAGGCGAGGCCGAGGTCGGCGCCGGTCTCGCGGACCTTGGCCTGCAGGTCGACCAGATTCTTCGGGTCGAGCGGGTTGGCCTCGTGGTTCGGGAAGCTGCCGTCGAGCTCGAAGTACAGCGGGACGATCGTCACCGGGCCCTCGGCGAACACCGCCGGGACGGTGTGGCCGCCCATACCGTTGCCGGCGTCGACGACCACGCTGAGCGGGCGGATGCCGCCGAGGTCCACCAAGTGGTGCAGGTGGTCGGCGTACGCCGTCAGCAGGTCCTTGTGCGTGATGTGACCGCTGGTGGACCCGGCGGCCGGCCCCTCGGTCAGGGCCTTCGCGACCAGGTCGGCGATGTCGCGCAGCCCCGAGTCGGAGCCGACCGGGGCAGCGCCCGCGCGGCACATCTTGATGCCGTTGTACTGCGCGGGGTTGTGGCTGGCGGTGAACATCGCGCCGGGCAGGTCGAGCCGCCCGGACGCGAAGTACAGCTGGTCGGTGGAGGCGAGGCCGATGTCGATCACGTCCGCGCCGGTGCCGGCCACGCCCTCGGCGAACGCGGCGGCCAGCGCCGGGCTGGACGGCCGCATGTCGTACCCGATGACGACAGCGCCAGGCCCGCCGAGCACGTCCAGGACCTCGACGAACGCAGCCCCCGTCGCCCGCGCCACCGACTCGTCCAACTGGTCCGGCACAACCCCCCGGACGTCATAAGCCTTGAAGATCCCCGCAACATCAACCATGCACGGACCCTATCCGGCCAGGCGGAAAAGCCGAATCCCAGCCTCGGTCCGGCGACTCCAGGCAACAACTGGGCATCGTTGTCAGCAGGCGTCCTGACGTTGCCCCCTTCGGTTTCGTATGTTCGGTCCTTGGTCACCGAGCGGCGTGGCCTGGCGGCTGGGGGGTGGCCAATGACGTTCTTGCGGCAGGCTCTGCGCTACCGGAGGTCCCAAGGTCTGGTCCTCGGCGGGATCAGCCTGTTGATCGGTACGTGCGCGGCGTTCGCGCCCTGGTTCGCCCGGGCGGTCGAACAGACCGTCACGACCGAGGCCTTGACGCACCAGTGGAACTCCGCGGCCTGGCAGCTCAAGAGCACGCCGTCGACCGCCGTCGGCGGACCGGCCGAGTCGACCCCGCCGGAGGACCTCGCCCAGTTCGTCCCGGCCGACCTGAAGCAACTGTTCACCCCACCCGTGTACGGGCGGACCGCCGTAGTGATCTGGGGTCGCGGCAACGACAGACCGACCGTCGAAGGCCGGGTGGTGTGGCGGGACGGCTACTGCGACCGACTCGAACTGACCGCCGGCCGGTGCCCCCGCGGCCCCGGTGAGGTCGCCGCATCGACAGCGGACGCGAAGAACTTCGGCCTGACGGTCGGGGCGACGCTCAGGGCCCAGACCGCCAGCGACCCCAAGCGCAGCCCGCTCCGCGTGGTCGGCATCTACCAGGCGGACGCCGAAGACACCTACTGGTTCGGCCGCAGACCGACCGGGAACTCGCGGCAGGCCAGCGACTCCCAGCCCCCGCTGGGCGACTTCCTGCTCGCCGAGCGTGGCACCCTCTCCGCGGGCAACTGGGACCCCTACTCGACGCTGGACACCCGCCCGCAGCCGGGAAGCGTGCGAGTCGACGACCTGGACCGGATGCGGCAGGTGACCGATGAACTCGAAGCCCAGATCGCCGAACGCGGCGTCGACGCGCGGAACAGCTCAGGACTGGTCGGGGTCATCGACGGCATCCAGGCGGAGCGACGCCAGGCCACGACGATCATCCCCCTGGTGATGGTGCAGGTGGCCCTGTTCGGAGTGGTCGTGCTGGCGCTGGCGTTGGCCACGGTGGTCGACCAGCGCCGACCGGAGCTGGCGGTCTCGCGACTGCGCGGGTCGGGCGTCGGCGCGACCGGCCGGACACTGGCCGTCGAGCTGAGCGTGCCCGTGCTGCTCGGAACATTGGTCGGCGCGGCGGCCGGTTTCGCGATGCTCCTCGCCGTACGAGCGGCCTGGCTGGGCGGAGCAGCGCCGCTGGAGCTGCCGTGGACGGTTCCGGCGGCGGTCGCCGTGGCGGCTCTGGTCGGACTGACGGTCGTGGCGCTGTCGGTTCGCACCGTCGTCCGCCGGCCGATCTCCAGCCTGCTCCGGCGGATCCCGCTCCGCGGACGCCACCGCACGATCGGCCTGATCGATCTCACCGTCATCGTCGTCGCGTCGGCCGGGCTGGTGACCGGGCTGACCAGTGGTGGACGAGGCCCGCTCCCCATCCTGACCCCCACCTTGCTCGCTCTGGCAGCCGGACTCGCCCTCGCACACCTGCTCCTGCCGGTCGCGGGGCTGGTCAGCCGGCAGGCGCTGCGCACGGGACGGCTCGGCCTCGCGCTCGGCGCTCTGCAGGTGGCCCGGCGCCCGGCCGTGACGCGACTCGTCGCCGTGGTCGCCGTCGCGACCGGCCTGGCCTCGTTCGCCGGGCAGGCGGCATCGGTCGCCGACCGCAACCGGGACACCCGGGCCGGCTACGAGACCGGCGCCGAGGCGGTACTGGCGATCGACTCCACCAACCTCGGCGTCTTCACCGCGGCAGCCGACAAGGTCGATCCGGACCGGCGGTGGCTGACTCCCGTCGTGCTCACCAGTCCGCCGTCCGCGGAGAGCCTGCGCGCCATGCTGATCGAGTCGGACAGCTATCGGCGGATCGCCTTCCACGGCGATCGGCTCACCGATGCCGAGAGTTTCGGCAAGCTCCAGGCACCCACCGAGCCGAAGCCGATCGAGCTGACCGGTCAGCGGCTGACGGTGACCGCCGACGCCGGCGCGATGACGCCGTACGAGCCACCCGCCGGCGAAAACGCGGCTCCTCCCCCCGAGGAGCCGGCCAAGTCGGTGATCCTGCAGGCGACGGTGGTCAACCAGCGCAGCGGGGGGCGCTATCTGGTGCGTTTCCCGCCGATACCGGTGGGTCGCCGCGGTCCGGTCACGCTGAGTACGGCGCTCGGCTGCCTGCCGTCCTGTCAGCTGCTCCGGCTCGGGGTGTCCCGCGAAGTGGGTGACACGGCCGGTCTCAAAGGCGAGATCGCGATCAACCGCCTGGCGACCGACACCCAGCAGTCGATCCCATTGGGCCGGATGCAGGACTGGACGGACAACTCGCAGGCCGGCGCCGACCAGGGCAGCATCGCGGCCGGCAACGCGCCTGACGGGCTGGCGCTGGACGTGACCAGCCTCGGCGGCGAGCTGAACCTTCAGTACGCCGCGGTCCCCACGCCGGTGCCCGCACTGGTGAGCCAGGACGCCGCCGGCGAGGCTCTGACGGTGCCCGGCCTCGACGGGATCTCGATCCCGATCGCCAAGCTCGGCAACCCTCAGATCCCGGTGCCGCGCCACACCGAGCGGGTCGCGGTCCTCGACCTGGAGACCGCCCGCCGGGTCGGCGGGGGCGTCGACCGCGCTTCGACGGAGTTCGAGCTCTGGCTCAACGCCGACGGGCTCGCGAACGTCGGCAAGATCATGGACGGCCTGACCGCGGCCGGGCTCACCCCCACACTCATCGACCGGCGGTCGGACCGGATCGACGGATACGGGCGCTCCGCCAGCGCACTCGCGCTCCAGCTCACTCCGATCGTCGGAATCGCCAGTTGGGCCCTCGCGGTCATCGTCCTGCTGCTGACGGGCGTCAGCTCGTGGCGCTCCAGGGCCCAGGACTACGCGAGCCTCAGGATCAACGGCGTACCGGCGAGCACGACCGGAGGGGCCGCGCGCTGGGAACAGACCGGACCGGTCGCGCTGGCAGCGCTGCTCGGGTCGGCCTGCGGCATCATCGGCGCCCACATCGCGCTACCGATGTTCCCGCTCTTCGCGGAGACCTCCGTACCTTCGCCGATTCCGCTCGACCTGGCGATCAACTGGCCCGGAGCGGTGATCCTCTGGCTGGCCGGCACCGTCGTGCTGACGGCGACAACGCTGGTGCTGGGCACCAGCGTGAACCGGCGGGCGGGCTACGGCCGGATCCGGGAGGACCTGTCATGAGCGGACTCGCGATCAGCACCAGCGGCCTGGTCCACATCTACCGGAGCCAAGGCCATGACGTCGCTGCCTTGTCGGGTATCGGGATCACTGTGCGGCCCGGTGAGTTCGTCGGGCTGCTCGGCCCGTCCGGCGCCGGCAAGTCCACACTGCTTCAGCTGTGCGGCGGTCTGCTGACGCCGAGCGCCGGGCGGCTGCAGATCGGCGAACACAACCTGACCACGATGACCGAGCCCGAGCTCGACCGGATGCGTGCCCGTGACGTCGGCATCGTGTTGCAGGGAGCCGGGCGCAATCTCATCCCCTACCTGTCCCCGGTGGACAACGTCCGTTACGCACAGCGCGCCGCGTCGCGCGATCGGTCGTTGCCGGCGCCGGAGGAAGTACTCGACCTGGTCGGTCTGACCGACCACTCCCGTACTCCGTTGCCCTCGCTGACGCCTGGCCAGATCCAGCTCTGTGCGGTGGCAGTGGGGATCGCCACGTTCCCCGGCCTGCTGCTGGCCGACGAGCCCACGAGCCAACTGGACCACCGGGCCCGGGACGAGGTCCTGGCCGCGATCTCGACCATCAACACGAGCACCGGCATGACGGTGCTGCTCGTCACCCACGACCCCGACGTCGCCGCGGTGCTCCCCCGCACCGTCACCATCCGCGACGGGCGGATCGCATCCGAGGGGCGCAGCGGTGAGGAGTTCGCGGTCGTCGCCACCGACGGGTCGCTGCCGCTGCCGCCGCACGTCGCCGAGTTTCTGCCTCCCGGAACCCTGCTCCGCGTCACCACCACCGAAGCCGGCGACGTTCGCCTGAGCCCTGTACAGCAAGAAGGTCAGTCGTGATCACGGTCACCAACCTCACCGTCGCCTACGACGACCTGGTCGCGGTGACGGACGTTTCGCTGCGAGTGCCGCCCGGGTTCGTACTCGCGGTCAGTGGGCCGTCCGGAGCCGGCAAGAGCTCGCTGCTGTGGGCCCTCGCCGGAGCGGTCCGGCCGAGCTCCGGCCAGGTCGAGGTGGACGGTCTCACGATCAGCGACCGGCCCGCGGCCGCGGCTCACGGCGTCGTGCTGATCCCGCAGGGCAACGGCCTGGCCCGGGTGCTGACTGCCCGGGAGAATCTCTGTCTGCCGCTGCTCGCCCAGCGCACCGACCCGGAAACGGTCGACCGACAGGTCGAGCAGGCACTGGCCGACGTCGGGCTCCAGGACAGCGGCGACCACCTGGTCGAGGAACTGTCCGGCGGCGAGCAGCAACGCGTCGCCGTCGCCCGTGGACTCGCACAGCAGGGCCGCGTCATCCTCGCCGACGAGTCCACCAGCGAACTCGACGGCACGAACCGTGAACGAGTCCTCGACCTCCTCCGCCGGGAAGCCGGCCGCGGCGCCGCGGTGATCGTGGCTACCCACGACCTCAACGTCGCAGCCGGCGCCGACGGCCACGCCACCATGGACGAAGGCCACCTGACCTGGCAGCGGAAGCTCTGACAGATCAGGCCTTCTCGAACCAGCCCGGGTTCTTGCGGTGGTGAACCGTCGGCAGCTGACGGGGGCTGGTCGGTGCGGCCCACTTGGCGGCGTTGGCGATGATCTGCTGGACCTCGGGCTGGTGGTACGTCGGGTACTCCTGGTCGCCGGGGCGGAAGTAGAAGACCCGGCCCTGGCCGCGGCGGTAGCAGCAGCCGGAGCGGAACACCTCGCCGCCGGAGAACGAGCTGACGAACACCAGCTCGTCGGGCTGCGGGATGTCGAACAGCTCGCCGTACATCTCCTCGCGCTCGATCACCAGCGGGTGCGGGATGCCCTGCGCGATCGGGTGCCCGGCGGCCACGGTCCAGATCAGCTCGCGGTCGTTCTCCGCCCGCCAGTCGAGCGAGCAGGTGGTGCCCATCAGCTTGATGAAGATCTTGCTGAAGTGCGCCGAGTGCAGCGCGATCAGGCCCATCCCGGACAGCACGTGCTGCTGCACCCGGTCGACGATCGCATCGTCGACGTCACCGTGCGCGGCGTGCCCCCACCAGGTGAGTACGTCGGTGTCGGCGAGCACTTCCTCGGTCAGACCGTGCTCGTCCTGCTGCAGCCACGCCGTACGGACGACGACGTCTCGACTGTCACCGCCGAGCTTGTCCCGCAGGGCCGCCGCGATCGTCTCGTGCATGGTGTCCGGGTAGACCTTGCGGACGGACTCGTCGCGGCCCTCGTGGACGTTCTCGCCCCAGACGGTGACACGAATGGGTCCTTGATTTCGCTCAGTCATTGAGCACAACCTCTCGTCCCGCCTTCGCCGAGGCGTAGCAGGCGTCGATGATCTCGGTCCGCAGCAGCGCCTCGGACCCGTTCTGGCCTTCCCACTCACCGCTCTTGACGATCCGGACGAACTCCCGCACCACCGCGCGGTGGCCGAGCCCGGCGCCGGTCGCCGGCTTCACCTCGGCCGGTACGCCGCCGACATCGGTGAAGATCCGCAGCGTGTCCTCGTTCGTGTAGTTCTGCACCTCGATCTTGGCGCCGCCGTCGGTGCCGAACAGCTCGATCCCGAAGTTGTCGCCCGGCGCCCGGAACGTCGCCCAGCTGGTCTCCAGCTGCAGCGCACCGCCGCCCTTCAGCCGCAGGTACGCCGTGGCCAGGTCCTCCACCTCGAACGCCGATCCGAGCGTGTTCGCGTTCGGGTCCCGGCTGCCCTTGCCGCGCGGGCCGAGCTCGGCGAACGTGTCGGCCGACACCGTGCTGACCTGGGGCTCGCCCATCAGGTGCAGTGCCATGTCGAGGATGTGGACGCCGAGGTCGATCAGCGGCCCGCCGCCGGACAGCTCCCGATTGGTGAACCAGCCGCCCATCCCGGGGATGCCGTTACGGCGCATCCAGTGCGCCTTCGCGTAGTAGATCCGGCCGAGCTGTCCCTCGTCGATCTGGTGCTTGAGCGCCGCGACGTCACCGCGCTCGCGGTGGTTGAACACGACCTTCAGCACCCGGCCGGCCTGCTTCGAGGCCTCGACCATCGCGGTGCCCTCGGCCACGGTCCTGGCCAGCGGCTTCTCGGACAGAACGTGCAGACCCTTCTGCAGGGCCGCCAGTGCGATCGGGGCGTGCAGCTGCGTCGGCGTACCGATGCTGACCGCCTCCAGCCCCGGCGTCTCGAGCAGGTCCTCCCACTTCTCGTACAGATGCGGTACGCCGTGCTTCTCGCCCAGACTGCTCAGGGTGTCCTTCTCCAGGCCCGCCAGGCCGATCACTTCAACATCCGGCAGCTCGGAGAACGCCTCCAGCGCCGTCCGCCCGGCAAAGCCCAGTCCTACGACACCGACCCGCAGTTTTTGATCGTTCACAGACACGATCCTCTCCCGATGACAACGAAGGACACAACCGCTTCCCACACTACGGAACAGGTTTCAACACCGGTCAACCCACTAGTTCTAACGGATCGGTCTCGGTCGCCGTCGCGCCGAAGTCGGGGGCACGCCGGTGTGGCGGGGGCGGTGAACAGGTTATTGCCTGTGCAGCGGGACCGGTTCCTGTCCACGGCCCCGGGTGATGACACGGGTCAGTCGTCGTCCGTGTCGAAGTCGGGGTCGATCTGTTCGGGGGACAGGGCCAGGACGTCGGCCAGCTCCAGGACGAGGGCAGAGCGGACCAGCCACGACAGGCCGGCGCCGGAGCGTTCGGCGCGGAGTTCGATCGGGCGCCGGAAGACCACGATCCGGTACGGCTCGTGCGACGTACCGCCGGTGGCGTGCGTGAGCGGGATCTCGGTGGCGTCCAGGTCCAGGTTCGGCACGTCCTCGATGGCGAACTCGACCCGCGCGACCACCTGCGGCAGCCGTTTCTCCAGTCGGGTCACCTCGATCGCGACCACCTCGTCGAACTGCGCGGCGGCGGACCGCTGCAGCGGCAGACCACGCGGCGCGAACGTGCTCGGCCGGCTGATCGGGCCGAGCATGCCACGCCCGTGGCGGTCGATGTGCCTGCGATGACGGCGAGCCTCGGTCACGCGCTCAGCCTAGTGGGCGTAATGTCTGGTCGTGAGCATCGCCAGGATCTGTTCGCGCGCCGGATGTCAGAAGCCTGCCGTATCGACGCTCACCTACGTCTACGCGGACTCGACCTGTGTCCTCGGTCCACTCGCGACGTACGCCGAGCCGCACTGTTACGACCTGTGCGCCGACCACGCCGACCGCCTCACCGCTCCGAACGGCTGGGAGGTCATCCGGCTCGCTCCGGACCCCGCTGCCGCAGGCCCGTCCTCCGACGACCTGGAAGCCCTGGCGAACGCGGTCCGCGAGGCAGCGCGCCCCCTCCCCCGCCGCGAGCCCGGTGCCGGTACGCCGGGAGCCCCGGTCGAGGTAGCCCGCCGCGGCCACCTCCGCATGCTGCAGGACCCCGGCGCCAACACCAACGAGGGCTGACTAGCGCAGCGCTGCGGTGACGTCCGGTTGGGCGCCGAGCTGCGCGCGGAACACCAGCGACGTCGTCAACGGCCAGGCGGCCACCTGCGGTACGTCGTCCTCGGCCGGCTTCGCCGCGGGCATCAGCGTGACGCCAGCGACCACAGTCCCTCGCGTCTGCTGCACCATCAGGTACGTCGGCCGCGGCTGCGCCGGGAACGAGATCTGTGCGGTCGCACCACCGACCACGTCCAGCGCCCGCGTGGTCAGCACCCGGTCCGCCGCGTCCCGTAGCTCGAACTTCACGCTGCCGGTCTTCCCCGGCGCGGTCACCTGCAGCATCGCCGGTTGCTTGTGCGCCGGGATGACCAGGTACGCCGGTCCGGTCAGCGCCTCCGCCGACCCGAGCGACGAGAACTCGGTCCGGCTCGCATCCGTGGACCGCACCGAGGCGGTCACCGGCTGATCCGAGGTCACGGTGATCGCGCTGGCGTCACCGTGCAGCACCGAGTCGAGCATGAACGTCTTCACCGAGCCGGCCGCGATCTGCACGGTCTCCAGCCCGGCCGGCTTGAACGGCCCGTTCGGCCCGTTCACGGTCAGGCTCGCCGTCGCCTGCAGGTCGGTCGGGTTCGCGACCGACAGGATCCGCAGACCGGCACCGGGAGCCACCGCGGGCACGAACACCTTGGTCGCGGGGGCCGCTGCGGTGTTCAGCCAGTCCACGCCACCCGGCTGACTGCCGTTCGACTGATTGGACCGGACGGCGGCCGCTACCCGGCCACCTGTCGACTCCACGTGCAAGGCGATGTCACGCAGGTTCGGAGCAACCTGTTTGAGGAACAGCTCGGCCGTGCCGAGTGCCGGGACCACAATCCCCCGGGCCGCAGGCAGGTCCTGCGCACCGGTCCGCGCGTACACACTGACGTTCACTTCCGCGTTGACGCTGTCCAGGTTGGTCAGCACCAGCACGTCCCGCCGGTCGCTCGCGCCGGAGGCTCCGACGAACCAGAAGTCCGAACCGGGCACCTGACACGGCACGCTGGCCATGCCGCGGTTCACGCCCTCCTGCGCGGTCGTCGTACTCGTGCCGACCGTCCCCGCGGCCAGCGGTCCGGTGCCCTTGATGGACAGCGGCTCCGGCTTCACGACCACGGCACTCGAACCGATCGTTCCGCGCTTCAGCAGCGATCCGACCGGGTCCGACGTGGCGGGCAGCGGAGCGATCGTCAACGGCTCGGCGGCCCCTGGCGCGGTCGGCGTACCTTCGGGCAGCGTCGGTGCCACTCCGTTGACCACGCTGGTCATCTTGCCGCCGGGAGACAGCGCCGGGCACGACAGCGCCGTACGGTTCACCACTGTGCGGGCCGGCTCGGTGACGGCGGCCTGTGCGCGGGTGTCGGCCTTCCCGGGGTGGGTGACCACACCGATCCCTGCCAGCGCGGCCATGGCAACGACGACGGCTCCGATCCGGAGACGCGGGTCGGACAGCAACCGGGTCACCGCTCCCTCCTCGCGTGAGTGCCCTGCGGTACGGCGACGGTGCGGCGCACCGTCGGCAGACAGAAGATCAATGCGAGGATCCAGCCGATCAGACCGAGGACGCGCCAGACCGTGTGGGTCTGGTCGACCAGCGGCGTCTGGCCCTTGACCTTCGACCGGTCGACCAGCCACGAGGCGTCGCCGTCGTTCGCACTGGCCCTGGTGAGGCCCGGCAGCGAGTCGAGCGTCGACTGCAGCGTCGGGTCCACCGGACCGGGCAGGTACACGTAGTCGATCGCGAGACCGGCCAACTGCCGGCCTTCCTCACCGCTACCGCCACCACCGAGGGTCGACAGGACATCCGTGAGTGGTTTGGTCTGTGCCGCGGTCGGCGCCGCCTCGAGCGCTCCCATCCGCGGTCCGCCGTTCTTGACCAGCGAGAACCGCATCTGGCCTTCCGGCGCCTTCCGCACCACCAGGATCGACTGGTTGTCCGGCGGATCCTGCGAAGCGACCAGGTACGCCGGAAGGTCCTGCGCGGGACCACGCCACAACGGACCGTCGGTCCCTCGCACCAGCCAGAAGCCGGCCGTCACCACGGTCGTCAGCAACACGATCCCGAGCACGCCCTGGACGATGATCTCGGTGGACTTGCCGACCGAGTCCCAGGCGACCGCCACGGTGATGATCCAGCCGGCAGTCATGAGGAACATCAGCGGCCCGCTGCCACCGCCGAGCCGGCTGGCAACCAGCGTCGCGGCCAGACCGGCCAGCGCGGCGAACCAACCGACCAGCTCGTACCGCTGCCGCGACTGACGCAGCAGACTGACCAGAGCCACCAGAATCAGCGGTACGACAAACCACCACGGCACCGGCGCACCGACCGGCGTACCTGTCAGCAGATGCGGCAGGCTGTCGCCCGGACCGATCGCAGCGGTCGGCGGGCCGCCCGCCTCCTGCCCCAGCTTCGAGGGGTGCTGCACCAGCTCCAGCGTCCACGGCAGCACGAGCAGCAGGCCAAGCACGACCGAGAAGACCAGCTGGCGTCCCTGCCGCCGCCAGCCCAGCCCCAGCACCGCGCCGAGGACCAGGATGACGCTGACCAGAAGAGCCAGTGCCGGCGTGAACGCGAACAGCACCGCCAGACAGATCCCCGCGAACCACGCGGCCCGCCAACTGCCCTGAACAACCACGCGCCGCCGTCGGGCAACGGTGTGGACAGCGGCACCGAGCAGGGGCAGCACGATCGCCGCCACACACGTCCCGATCCGCCCCTGCGTGATCGCACCGTTCGTGAAAACAGCCAGCCCGTACGCCGATGCACCCCAGGCCCGCGCGACGCGGTCGACGACGAACGCCCGCAGCAACGCCCACGCGGCCAGACCGGCCAGTGGTACCGCGCCGAGCAGCAGAACGTTCACCGCACCGGTAGGACCGAACATGACCGTCGAGAACGCCCAGAACTGCGCCAGCCAAGCAGGTGGCGTCACGCCCGGCGGAGCCGACGCAGCTGCGTGCCACAACGCCGCAAGGTTCTCCTGCGCGGGCAGCAACAAGTTGGACCGAAGTACGCCGCCGCCGATCAGATCGCGCGCCGCGATCAGCGCACCGATCGCCAGCACGACCCATGCGATCAGGAACGGCCGCCGGATCAGCTGACGCCGCCACCTCGGCTGGTCGACCGCTACACGGGCAGTGGACTTGGCTCGCCGGGCGGTGGTGACGACTTGTTCTTCCGGCTCGTCCGCCCAGGCTTCGCGGATCCGCTCGGAGATCGTGCTGGTCGTCTCCTCCAGGTTGTGCCGCAGTGCGTGCACGGACCGGGAGAACAGTCCCTTGATGTCGTCGTACGGCACCTGGTCGAGACTTCGGCGGTTCTTGCGTGCTTGCGTCCAGCCACCGGCCAGGAGGGTGCCGAGCAACGCGGTCCACTCGTCGACGGCGCCGGACGGTGTCTTGCCGAGCAGGAACCAGATCGACCGCATCACGGTGCCGAGCAGGAACCGCAGGATCAGCAGCGGAAGCAGTTTGCCGGGAGCATTCGCGAGAACCGTGTAGTACGCATGGGCGCGGTCGAGCTGGTACGCGTGCCGACGGGTGCCGGCGAGTGCTCGCTCGCCGGTCGCCGCGGCCTGCGCGTGGTAGACGACCGCGTCGGGTGCGACCCCGACCTGGTAGCCGGCGCGGCTGGCGCGCCAGCCGAAGTCGATGTCGTCGCGGAACATCGGCAGCCGCGGGTCGAAACCGTGCAGTGCCTCC
The DNA here is from genome assembly GCF_004362255.1 of Kribbella sp. VKM Ac-2571. Classification (NCBI taxonomy): domain Bacteria; kingdom Bacillati; phylum Actinomycetota; class Actinomycetes; order Propionibacteriales; family Kribbellaceae; genus Kribbella; species Kribbella sp. VKM Ac-2571. Next base: position 43,668 of record NZ_SNWS01000024.1, on the reverse strand, counting down.
CAGACGTCGCGGCGTACCAGCATGCCGGCCGAGCTGACCGCGAGGACGTTCCGCGGCTGGTCGTGCTGGCCCTGGTCCAGCTCGCCGTTCTCGATGCCGGTGTCGCGGCGGCCGCCGAGTGACGTGGTGACGCCGACCTCGAGCAGTTCCCGGTCCCGCGGCCAGAGCCGCAGCTTCGGGCCCCAGACACCGGTATTCGGCGACATAGTGGCCTGGAGCAACAATTTCTCCAGGGCCTTCGGCGCCGGTGCGCAGTCGTCGTGGAGCAGCCAGAGCCACTCCACCACAGGCATGTGGCCGTCGTCGCCGTACGGACCGACGGCACTCGGGATCGGCGCGAAACCGTGCGTCTCGAGACCGCGGGCCACCGCCATCCCGAAGCCGGTCCGCGCAGAGACGCTGACGACCGGCTCCACGCCGGGCATCGCGGCGAGCAGTTCGGCGGTTTCGTCGGTGGATCCGGTGTCGACCGCGATCAGCCGGTCCGGGCGCGGGTTGAGCGCCCACAACGCCTCGGACAGCCGCGGCAGCCAGGCCGCGCCCTCATGCCCGACCACCACCGCGGTGACGACATGCCGGACCCGCGGACGACCCATCGGGTCGTCGATGTGATCGGTCGGGAAGTCGACGGAGTCGAAGAATTCCCAGCCGGCCGGGGCTTCTTGTTCCATGCGGAGCTGTGACACCTCGATGCTTGCGGACGGTCACCGTGACCGCAGTCCCGGCGAGCACTCACCATACAGCCGCCGTCGCAACGTCCATATCCAACTCCCCCGCCCCACCGCCCCGGTCGGGAAAGCCGCGGGCTCAGGTCGGGAAAGCCGCGGGCCCCGGGGGTGATCACCCCGGGGCCTCGCGGAAGTCCTACGTGAAGTTGTTCGCTGCGGTCGGGCCGTCAGACGGCCTTCTTCTTCAGCTTGCGGCGTTCCCGTTCCGACAGGCCGCCCCAGATCCCGAAGCGCTCGTCGTTCTGCAGCGCGTACTCGAGGCACTCGCCCCGGACGTCGCAACCGAGGCACACTTTCTTGGCCTCGCGGGTGGAACCGCCCTTCTCCGGGAAGAAAGCCTCTGGATCGGTCTGGGCGCACAACGCCCTTTCCTGCCAGTTCGGCTCCTCCTCGATCGCCTCACCGTCGACAATCGCCATCAGCTCTGTCACGGTACGACCTCCTCGACCCTGTTCGTTCCCCTGTACATGTGGGTTTGCGGTCCACATGCCTGACCTCGTCCGTCCTGCGCTCTGCAACGGTCCCCGATACCGAGTGTCCTAACGAACGACACGGTTGAAATTACATTCCTGCAATCCACGAAAGTCAAGCCGTGCTCTGCTATTGGGATCATCCGCAACATGGCCGCAAAAGAACGAGAGGCCTGTAGATACAGGCCTCTCGCGCTGTGTACCCGGGCTCAAACCCCGTTGTTCCCGGATTTTTCCCGCAGGTTCGGTAAGGGCTTGCTGTCCCTTGCTGGCACAGAACCGCCCTTGCTGTTACCTGATCAGGAAGGCTGCGACCACCAACCCTGCTGGCCCTGGCCCTGCTGGTTCGGGTCGTTCTTGTCCGACTCGGCCCGCGGGTCGATCCGGGTCTCGTCGGCGGCCTCGGCCTGCGGTGCCGGGTCGGCAGCACCCGGCTGCTGCTCGGCGGCCGGGGTCTCCTCGGCCTGCCAGGCCTGCTCCTGCTGCCATGTTTGCTGAGCCTGCTGGGCCTCCGCCGGCTGCTGGCTACCCTCGACAGCGCCGTGCTCCTGCTGGCCCCACTCCTGGCCGGCCGGAGTCTGCTGGCCGTACTCCTGAGCGCCCCACTGCTGCTGGCCGGCGTCAGCGCCGCGCCACTGCTGCTCCTGTGGCCACTGCTGCGCCGGCTGGGCCTGGTCCTGGCCGCCCCACTGCTGCTGGCCTTCGGAGTTCCACGGCTGCGTCGGCTCGGCGCTCTGGCCCTCTGCGGGCCACGCCTGCTCGGCACCCGGCTGACCGGCGTGCTGCGCGGAGTGTTGACCGGCCTGCTGGGCCTCGGCCTCACTGGCCGACCAGTTCTGCTGCTCGCCCTGGTTCCAGCCCTGCTCCTGCGGCCACTGCTGGGCCTGGTCCTGGCCCGCGACATAGCCACCTGCGGCACCGACAGCACCGGCACCACCAGCAGCGGCGTAACCGCCGTACTGCTGACCCTGGTCGTACTGGCCGCCGAACTGGCCCTGCTGACCCTGGTCGTAACCCTGCTGGGCGAAGCCCTGCTGCTGACCGTACGGCGCTGTCTGGCCGTACTGCTGACCCGGCTGACCCTGCTGGAACTGACCCGGCTTCGGCGCACGCACCGGCGCGGGGAGTGCCTGGAAGGTCTTCAGGACGTAGAAGCCGACGGCGGCGTACAGCGCGAGGCCGGCGAGCACCATGAGGAAGCTGAAGATCTTCAGACCAGCGGTGCCGTTGTCGTTGAAGCCGGCGAACCCCGCGATCAGGAGGATCAGCGCGGTCACGCCCGTGATGACGAGTGCGGCCAGCGCGACGATCCGCGCATTCGGGGTCCGCTCACCTTCGTTCACCAGCCACACCGCGCCGACCAGGGCGACGGCGCTCACCAGCCCGGCGAGGCCGAGCTGGCCGCCGAACGGGATGAGCAGGTTCGACACGTAGGTGGAAGCGGAGACGAAACCCGCTCCGCCGACGAACAGCCGGATCAACGCGGCCAGCGCGAGCAGGCCGGAGTATGCGAGCAGGATGTACGCGACCGGCTCTCTGAGCTTCTTGGTTGCGTCGGTGACCACGAGGGCTCCTCGGATGTTGGGGGGCCGTACAACTGAGCTGTGCGGATGTGATGACCCTCCGCAGCATAGTCGTGCGGTGGTCCGCCGCATTGACGACTCGGGCAGACTCTTCCCATGCGATTGACAGTGCTGGCCGGCGGCATCGGCGGCTCCACCTTCCTGCTCGGGCTCCTGAAGGCCCGTCCGGACGCCGAGATCACCGTCGTGGGGAACACCGCGGACGACATCACCCTGTTCGGGCTGCGGGTCTGTCCGGACCTCGACACCGTGATGTACACGCTCGGCGGTGGCATCTCCCAGGAGCGTAAGTGGGGCCGCGAGGACGAGACCTGGGTGATCAAGGAGGAACTCGCGGCGTACGGCGTGGAACCGACCTGGTTCGGGCTCGGCGACCGCGACGTGGCGACGCATCTGGTGCGCACCCAGATGCTGGACGCCGGCTACACGCTCAGTGCGGTCACCGAGGCGCTGTCCACCCGCTGGAAGCTGCCGGTCAGGCTGCTGCCGATGAGTGACGACCGGATCGAGACCCACGTCGTGGTGGACGACCCGGAGCAGCCCGGGCGGCGCAAGGCCATTCACTTCCAGGAGTACTGGGTCCGTTACCAGGCCGGGATCCCCGCGCACCAGATCATTGCCGTCGGCCAGGACAAGGCCAAGCCCGCACCCGGCGTACTCGAGGCGATCGCGGACTGCGACGTACTGATCGTGCCGCCGTCCAACCCGGTGGTCTCCGTCGGCACGATCCTCGGCGTCCCCGGGATCCGGGACGCGGTCCGGGAGACGAAGGCCCCGGTCATCGGGTTGTCGCCGATCATCGGCACGGGTCCGGTCCGCGGCATGGCGGACAAGGTGCTGGCCACCGTCGGTGTCGCGTCCACCGCGTCGGCCGTGGCCCGGTACTACGGTTCCCGCGCCTCCGGCGGCGTACTGGACGGCTGGCTGATCGACTCCTCCGACGCGATCCAGGCGGACTCGATCGCCGGGGCCGGAATTCACGTGCAGGCGGTGCCGTTGTGGATGACGGACGAGACCAAGACCGCCGCGATGGCTGACGCGGCCCTGACCCTCGCGGAGGCCGTGCGGCGATGAGGAAGCACCTGGAGATCTTCCCGGTGACCGGACTGCCCGAGGTGGCGGCCGGTGACGACCTGGCCGCGTTGATCGCCGAAGGCACGGACCTGCGCGACGGCGACGTCGTCTCGGTGACGTCGAAGATCGTCAGCAAGGCGGAGGGCCGGCTGACGTACGGCACCCGCCAGGAGGCGATCGACGCCGAACTCGTGCGGGTCGTCGCGCAGCGCGGTGAGACGCGGATCGTGCAGACCCGGCACGGCCTGGTGATGGCCGCGGCGGGGACCGACACGTCCAACACGGCGCCCGGGTCGGTCCTGCTGCTCCCGGTCGACCCCGACGCATCGGCCCGCGACCTGCGGACCGCTTTGAAGCAGCGGTACGACGTCAATGTCGGCATCGTCGTCACGGACACGCTCGGCCGCCCGTGGCGCAACGGTCAGACCGACCTGGCGATCGGGGCCGCCGGCGTCCGCGTCATGGAGGATCTGCGGGGTACGACGGACAGCCACGGCAACGTCCTCGCGGTGACCGAGCCGGCGCTCGCCGACGAGATCGCGGGTGCCAGCGAACTGGTCAAGGGCAAGGCGGACGGCGTGCCGGTCGCCGTACTGCGCGGCCTGGACGACGCCGTACTGCCCGCCGGTGAGCACGGGCCGGGTGCGCGGGCGCTGGTGCGGGACGCCGAGCACGACATGTTCAGCCTGGGAACGCGGGAGGCCGCGCGGGCCGCCGTACTCGACCGGCAACCGCCGGCCGGGCCACGCGAGGCCGATCCGGCGCTGTGGTCCGGACTGCTGGCTGACGTCGACGGTGTCCGCCTCGAGGCGGCTGACAACGGTGTCACGGTGTTCGGTGACGATCCGGTGACCGTCGGCATGGTCGCGGAGCGCCTGGCCGTGCTGCTGCACGCCGAGGGGTACGGCGTGGCGGTGCGTCCGGGACCGGGCAACGAGGCGACGGTCACGTTCGGCTCACGGTCCCGATAGTTTTCTAGGCAACTTCTCAGGGGCACCTCGTACACTGCCTTCGCACGGCGGCGCGGTGGCCGCCCAGATCCGGGAAGACCAACACTGTGGGTAAAGCGTCGTCGCAGAAACAGTCGCGCCGCGAGATGATCGAGAAGATGCAGCGCGAGCAGGCCCGCTCGGACCGCCGCCGCACGATCCTCATCGTGGTGTGCTCCATCGTGGTCGGCCTGGCCATCATCGCCTACCCGGCGATCAAGCTGATCCAGGACTCCCGGACCAAGAACCAGGCCCTGACCGACTTCGGTGTCGCCGCGTCCGCGGCCTCGTGCGACGCGCCCACCAACGACGTGGCCGGCGGTACCCAGGACCACCGGCCCGACGGCGAGAAGATCATGTACGCCGTCTCCCCGCCGTCCTCGGGCCCGCACTACGCGGTCTGGGCGCCGTTCGACAAGAAGTTCTACTCCGACGGCGACCGTCCCCCGGTGGAGAACCTGGTGCACAACCTCGAGCACGGCTACACGATCCTCTGGTACCGCGACACACTGCCGAAGGACCAGATCGACCAGATCGAGAAGATCTCCAAGTCCAAGCTGCCCGACGGCTCGCTCGGCAAGTTCATCGCGGCGCCGTTCAAGGAGACCGACGGCAAGGCGTGGCCGGACGGCAAGAACCTCGCCTTCGCCCACTGGAGCGGCCCGGACTCGGCCCAGAAGTCCTTCGGCCACCGCCAGTTCTGCGGCTCCGTCAGCGGCGAGGCCCTCAAACAGTTCATGGAGAAATACCCAGCCACCGACGCCCAGGAACCCAACGGCGGCTGACCCCAACACCATGCAACCAGAACGCCCCCGAGGAACCCCTCGGGGGCGTTCTGTTGTCAGATGTAGTTCGCGTGGTCGGACTGGACTTGGGCTACCAGGTCTTTTACGCGTTCGCCGTCGGACAGAGGGCAGACCATGGTGACGTCCTGGGTGTGGACGATGATGTGGCTGCGGAGGCCTACGGTGGCGACCAGGTGGTTCGGGTCGTCGGTGACGATGATGTTGTCGTGGGAGTCGAGCAGGCAGCTCAGAGTCACGCTGTCGGTGCGGTTCCCGTTGGGGTCGGCGTCGTACGTGTCGGCGAGCGCGGCCCACGAGCCGACGTCCAGCCAGTGCACGGGCATCGGTACGACGACCACGTCCGCGTCGACCTTGCCCTGGGACGCCGGCTCCATGACCGCGTAGTCGACGCTGATCTTGCGCAGGTTCGGGTAGATCTCCGCGAGGGTCGCCTCCCGCTCCGGGGTGTCCCAGACCGCGGCGACCTCACGCAGCCGCGCGGCCGACTCCGGCAGGAGCGTGTCGAGCACGTTCAGCACCGTGAAGGCCTTCCAGACGAACATCCCGGAGTTCCACCAGAACCGCCCGGTCGCCAGGTACTCCTCGGCCGTCGCCCGGTCGGGCTTCTCCCGGAAGCGGTCCACGACGTACGCCGACGTACCCTCGATCGGCGCGCCACGCTCGATGTACCCGAGCCCGGTGTGCGGATGCGTCGGCTCGATCCCGAACGTCACGAGCGACCGGCCGCGCGCCTCCACCACCTCGAACCCGTGCTCGATCGCCGCCCGGAACTCGTCCTCCGGGCTGATCAGATGGTCCGATCCGACGAACGCGACCACCGCGTCCGGATCGTTGCGTGCAACCACGGCGGACGCGAGACCGACGGCGTTCGCGGTGTCCCGCCGGGCCGGCTCACCGATGATGTTGTGCGGGCCCAGCTCCGGAAGCTCCTTGCGCACCACGTCGGTGATCGCACCGACGGTGCAGACGTAGATGTTCTCCGGAGCGACGAGTCCCAGCAGCCGGTTGTACGCCACCCGTAGCAGCGACTGTCCCGCCGCCAGCGGCAGCACCTGCTTCGGCCTGTCGTCTCTGGACATCGGCCACAACCGCGTCCCTGAACCACCCGCCAGGATCACCACGTTTCGCATGAGGAGAGACCCTACCGGTCGTCACCAGGCGGCATCGGAATCCTGAGGTGCTGCAGATCCGGAGGGATCGGCGAATCCGCGGGCTGCCAGAACAACTCGGCCTCTCCGTCGAGCGCCGTCGCCGGTGCGTCCGTGAGCCGGAAGCGGTCCCGCAACCGCCCGTAGAAGTCCGGCGGACGCAGCCGCACCAGGCGCAGCCGCCGTGGTGATCCGTAGACCCCGATCCAGTCCCCCGGATCGAGTACGCCGCGCAGCTGTCCGTCGATGCTGACCGCGGCCTGCCCCGAGTGCGGCAGCACCCGCAGCGCGATCGGCTCGTCCGGTGCCGCGACGACCGTGCGGTTGAAGGTCATGTGCGGTGCGACCGGAGTGAACACGATCGCCTCGGTGTTCGGCGACAGGATCGGCCCGCCGGCGGCGAAGCTGTACGCCGTCGACCCGGTCGGTGTCGCGACGATCACCGCGTCGGCGGAGTACGACGCCAGCAGCCGGCCCGACAGGTACACGCCGAGCGCCACCTGGTGATCGCGCGCGAGCTTCTCCACCACGACGTCGTTCAACGCGGTCACGTCGAGCGCCATCCCCCAGCCGTCGCCCTCGGCCATCTCGTGCCTTACCGGCGGCGGAGGCAACGACGGCCCGTGCCCGTAGCGCAGCAGCGACTCGATCCCGCTCGGGATCTCCAACGGCCGCGACGCCCGCATCGTCAGCGTCATCCGTTCCTCGTACGTCGCTCCGCCGTGATGCACCGCCTCGAGCGCCTCCTCGACGTCCTTGCACGCGACCTCGGTGAGGAAACCGACCTTCCCGAGATCCACTCCGAGGACGGCGGCGTTGTTCTTGGCCGCGATCCGCGCGCCGCGCAGGAACGTCCCGTCACCGCCGAGCGTGACCACCAGATCCGGATCCCCGGCGTGATGCAGCTCGTCGGTCCCGGTACGCCGTTCCTGATGGTCTTTCCAGACGTCGATGTCCGTGCAGCCGATGCCGTGCGCGGTCGCCCACCGGCGGACGGTCTGCGCGGTCTCCACCGCCACCGGCCGCCCCTGATGAACCACCAGCCCAAGCCGCCTGATCGGCACGCCACTCCTCCTCCACAATCTCCCCGCCCCACGGTAGCCCGCCCCACCACCGCGCCCCGCACCCACCGCGCCCGCGCTCCAGCCGGCGGGCGTGGACCCGCGTGGCGGTGGCGTTGAACAGGCTATTTCCTGTACGACCACCCCCAGTGCCTGTGCAACGCCCGACGGCGAGCGGTCCTGCTGGCGGGTCAGGTGGGTGGGGTGGGGTGGGTGGCGGTGATGATGGGGTCGGTTTCGTCGTCGAACTCGCCGATGACCTCTTCCAGGAGGTCCTCCAGGGCTACTACGCCGATCGCGGTGTTGCCGCCGCAGACGACGGCCAGTTGGGCGCGTTCGTCGCGCATGGTGCGGATCGCCCTGGCTACCGGGGTGTTGTCGCCTAGTTCGAGGGGCTCGGTCATCAAGTCCGACGCGCGGCTCGTGGTGTCGCCTGCGGTGGTCACGCGGGCGGCGTCGCGGACATGCACGATGCCGCAGATCCCGGTGGACCCGTCGGGACGCGGCCCGACGACCGCGAGGCGGGAGTGACCCTCGCGGCGGCTGGTCAGCTCCACCTCGCGGGCCGACGCGGACGCCGGGACCGTGGACAGCCGGGCGATCGGCGTCATCACCTGGCCGACCGTGGTGTTCTGCAGCGCGAGCATCGCGGTCAGCAGCTCGTGCTCGGGTTGTTCGAGGGTCCCGTGTTCGCGCGAGGACTCGATCAGCAGCCGCAGCTCGTCCGGGCCGTGCGCGTTGGCGATCTCGTTCTGCGGCGTCACGCCGACCAGCCGGACGCACAGGTTCGCGATCCAGTTGAGGACGCTCAGCAGCGGGCGGAAGACGTACGTGAATCCGCGGAACGGCATCGCCAGCACCAGCGCCGCTCGCTCGGGGTTGCTGATCGCCCACGACTTCGGCGCCATCTCGCCGAGCAGGACGTGCAGCAGGCCGATCCCGGCGACGGCGATGATCAGCGCGATCACGTGCCCGACGCCTTCCGGGATGTGCGCCAGCTCGAACAGCGGATGCAGCAGATGCGCGACCGCAGGTTCGCTCAGCGAGCCGAGGCCCAGCGTGCACAACGTGATCCCGAGCTGGGCGCCCGCGAGCATCAGCGACAGCTCGCTGACGCCGGCGATCGCGGCCCGGGCCGAACGGCTTCCGGACGCCGCGGCCTCCTCGAGCCGGTGCCGCTTGGACGCGACCAGCGCGAACTCGGCGGCCACGAAGAACCCGTTCAACGCCAGCAGTACGGCGGAGATGATCAGCGCAAGCGTCGTACTCATGCCGTCCGCTCCATCACGACGATGCCAGGCACCCGGCGCTCGACGGTCTGCACCGTGAGCCGCACGAACTCCGGCGGCACCGGCCGTCCGTCGTGGTCGATCCGGTGCGGAAGCTCGACGACGAGCGAATCACCGACGTCGGGGATCCGGCCGAGCCGCGCCATCACCAGACCGGACACCGTCTCGTAGTCGTCGCTCTCGGGCAGCTGTACGCCGGTCACCTCGGCGACCTCGTCGACCCGTCGTCGAGCAGGCACCACCCAGGTCCCGTCGCCGCCCTGCACCAGACCGGTCTCCGGGAGGTCGTCCTCGTCGCGGATCTCGCCGACCAGCTCCTCGGCGATGTCCTCCAGCGACACGATGCCCGCGAACCCGCCGTACTCGTCGACGACGATGGCGAGTTGCCGGCGCGCGACCCGGAGTCGCTCGAGGACCGCTGGCAACGGGAGGGTCGTGGGTACGGCGACCGGCTGCGACGCCAGCGATCCGACCGCGATCGTCGCGCGATCGGCCGGTTCGAGCTCGACGACCTCGCCGATCGCGACCACGCCGATCACCTCGTCGACCGAGGCCCCGATCACCGGGAACCTGCTGTGCCCGGTGTCCTGCAGCTCGACGACCCGGGTCAGCGGCTCCTCGCGGTGCACGGTGACGACGTCGACCCGCGGGACCATCGCCTCACCCGCGGTCCGGCCGCGGAAGTCGAGGCCGCGGTCCAGCAGCCGCATCGTGTCCTGGTCCAGCAGGCCGTGCTCGTACGACGTCTCGATGATTTTGTCGAGCTCCTGCGCGGTCGCGCCCTGCGGCAGTTCCTCGACCGGCTCGATGCCGACGCGGCGCAGGATCCGGTTCGACGCCGAGTCGAACAGGTGGATCAGCGGGCCGGCGATAGCCAGGTACAGCAGGGTGGAGCGGGCCAGGCGGAGCGCGATCGCCTCGGCCTTCGCAATCGCCAGGTTCTTCGGCGCGAGCTCGCCGAGCACCATCTGGATGATCGTTGCCAGCAGCAAGGCGAGGATCACCGAGACCGACGTACTCACGGCGTCCGGTACGCCGGCCCCGCCGAGCACGTTCTCCAGCCCCGCACCGAGGTACGGCTCGGCGAAGTACCCGGCGAGCAGCGCGGTGATCGTGATGCCGACCTGCGCGCCGGACAGCACGAACGACAGGCGCGCGGTGACCTTCAGCGCTCGTGCGGCAGCCGCGTCCCCGTCCGCGGCCAGTGTCCGCAGGCGGCTCCGGTCGACAGCGACGTACGAGAACTCCTGGGCGACGAAGTAGCCAGTGGCAACGGTCAGCACCAGGATCAGGCCCAGGCCGGCCAGGATCAGCATGGGACGACCTTATGAGAACTCCGGCGACTCCCATAGCGCGGGGTCAGCCCCACTGCCGCAGGGTCTAGCGCGGCTTCCAGGCGACCACCTCGCCGTCGCGGATCAGCTCGCCGTACACGCCCGGATCGACGGCGTCGGCCAGGATCAGGTCGGCGATCGGTACGACGGCCTCGGCCGGCGACTTCGCCTGGCTGAAGTCCTCGAACCAGGGGCGCGACGCGCGGGTGTCGACCAGCCCCGGGCAGACGGACGCAACCAGGGTGTTCTCCGCGAGGTCCCGGTCCCGTCGTTCGGCCGCGACCGCGCGCACCGCGGCGACCTGTGCCACCTTCGACGGGAGGTTGATCCACTCCGGCCAGCCCTGTGCCTGCGCCGTACCGTCGTGGACCGCCGTACGCCACTCCTCCACGACCTTCTCGACGTCCTCCAGCGAGACCTCGTCGAACCGTCCCCACAGGTCCTTCGGCAGTTGCTCCAGCGTCCCCAGCGAACTGGCCACCACGATCAGCCGTCCCCCGGGCCGCAGGATCGGCCCGAACGCCCGCAGCATGTGCTGCGCCCCGAGGTTCGCCACGTCGACGAACTCGTCAACCTGCTCCACGGGCGCCACCCCGGGCTCCAACGGCCCGACCGCGTTGGACACCACGATGTCCACAGCCCCCAGTTCGGCTGCCAGTCGTCGTACGGCCTCCCCGTCGGTCACATCGAGCACGCGCCCTTCGACCCGTGCCCGCCCTTCCACTCGAGCTGCCGCGGCGGCGACCCGCTCCGGGTTCCTGCCCGTGAGCAGGACCAGGTCCTCCGGGTTCATCCGCTGTGCCAGTTCTTCCACCAATGCATATCCGATGCCTTGATTGGCACCGGTCACCAAAGCGATGCGTTGTTCTGTCATGCCTTCAACGTAGGTCCACGACAGGTATGACTCCAACGAAAGTTCAGCACACATGGTATGCGTAGACGTCATGGACTTCACCGACGTCTCGCTGGTCGCCCTGCGCGTGTTCCGGGAGGTCGCCGAACGCGGCACGTTCACGGCCGCGGCCACCGCGCTCGGATACACGCAGTCGGCGGTCTCCCGCCAGATCGCCGGCCTCGAACGCGCCGCCGGCAACCAACTCCTCGAGCGCCGCCGCGAAGGCGTCGCCCTCACCGACGCAGGACAGGTCGTACTGCGGAACGCCGCCGCCGTACTCGACCAGATCGACGCCACCGCCCGCGAACTGGCCGGGCTTCCGGTCACGGGCGGGACCGTGCGGCTGGGCTGGTTCCCGAGCGCGGGCGCGGTCTTGTTGCCACGGGCAATCAGCGCGGTACGTCGTACGCACCCGGCGATCACCGTGACGACCCGGGAAGGATCCACGCCCGCGCTGGTCCGGGCGCTCCGGGCCGGCACGATCGATCTCGCGGTGATCGCGTCCGCTCCGCCGTTCCGGCCGCCGGACGCCGAGTCGCCGGCGTTGAAGCTGGAGACGCTCGCGGAGCGGAGCCTGCGGCTGGCGGTGCCGACCGGACATCCGCTCGCGGCGGCCGACTCGGTAGAGGTCGCGGACCTGCGCGGTCAGCGGTGGATCGCCGGACCGGCGTCGAGCAGCGAGCTGTGGATGGGAGTGTGGCCGGGGCTGGACGAGCGGCCGGTGATCGCGCACACGGTCCGCGACTGGCTCGCGAAACTTCAGTTGGTCGCGGCCGGGGCGGGGCTCACCACGATCTCCGCGTCGATGGCGTCCGCGGTGCCGCCAGGTGTTCGGGTGGTCACGGTCCGGGGCGAGCCGCAGGAATTGCGCCGTACGATCCTCGCCCGGCTGCCCGGGCGGATGACCGAGCCGACAGCGCTACTGGCTGCTGCCCTGCGTGCCGCCGCCCTCGAGGTCAACCCGCCGCTCTGAACCGTCCGCAGGTGCCGGAGCGGGCGCCGGACCGCCGGGGGTCTGCTGCGCCGTGACCTGGGTGGGAGTCTCCTCGTCGCCGTGCCGGGCCTTCTCGAACTCCTTCATCGCGCGGGCCGCGTTCCGGGTCAGCTCTGGGAGTTTCTTGGCGCCGAACAGCAGCACGACGATGACCAGGATGACGATCCATTCGCCGCCTTCGGGCAGCGCGAGCTCTGGCACCATGACAAGCCTTCTTTCCGGTCAATCCCCGTCCAAGGTACGTCGGTCCGCGAAACGTAGGGTGGGCCATATGTCACGAGTCCTGCCCGAGTTGTTCGCGGCCGCGGTCCGCCGGGACGGCGGCGCCCCGTTCCTCACCTACTACGACGACACGACCGGCGAGCGGATCGAGCTCAGCGCGGTCACGACCGCGAACTGGGTCGCGAAGACCGCCAACTTGCTCGTCGACGAATACGACCTGGAGGCCGGCGAAACCGTTGCGATCGGCCTGCCGCCGCACTGGCTCGGCGTGGTCTGGGCGCTGTCCACCTGGTCGGTCGGCGCATCGCTGACGAGCGGCACCGGCACGCTCGCGATCACCGGGCCGGACTTCGCGATCCGCGGCGAGCGCGAGACCGTCGCCTCCGCGCTGCTGCCGCTCGGCGGCCGCTTCCGCGAGCCGCTCCCGGACGGCATCCAGGACTACGGCGCCGAGGTCTACAACCATCCGGACGTGTTCGTCCCGTTCGACCCGCCGACGCCGGCCTCCCCGGCGTACGACGACCTCACCCACGAGGACCTGATCGGTACGGCGGAACCGATCAGCGACCGCATTCTCGTGACCCGCACGCTGACGGACCGCGACGGGCTGGCCCTGCTGGTCGGCGTGATCTCCGGAGGTGGTTCGATCGTGCTCTGCCGCAACCTGGACACCACCAAACTGGAGCGCCGGGTGACGGACGAGAAGGTCGACCGAGTGCTCGACAGCAGGGAGGGGTAGCGTGCGGCGGTTCGAGGGGAAGGTTGCGCTGGTCACGGCGGCGGCGCAGGGTATCGGCTCGGCGGTCGCGCGGCGGCTGGCCGACGAAGGTGCGTCGGTGGTGGTGACCGATCTCCAGGAGGAGAAGGTCACCGAGGTCGCGCAGGAGATCGGCTCGAACGCGCTCGGAATGCGGGTCGATGTGACGAGCCGCGACGACATCGACGCGGCGGTCGCGGCCGCGGTCGAGCGGTTCGGCCGCCTGGACGTCGTGGTGAACAACGCCGGCGGGTGCATCGTGCGATCCGTGCCCGAGGACGCCACCGCCGAGGAGTTCCACGCGCAACTCGACCTCACGCTGGTCGGCGCCTCGCGCTGCATCCAGGCCGCGCTGCCGGAGCTGGTGAAGAACCGCGGCAACGTGGTCACGATCAGCTCGGTGAACGGTATCGCCGCCTTCGGCAACATCGAGTACGCCGCCGCCAAGGCCGGACAAATCGCGATGACGGTCAACTACGCGGCCCGCTACGGCAACCTCGGCGTCCGGTTCAATGTGGTTGCTCCCGGCACCATTCGGACGCCGAACTGGGACAACCAGCCGGACACCCTGGAGAAGTTCGGCAAGATGTACCCACTCGGCCGTATCGGCGAACCCGAGGACATCGCCGCCGCCGTCGCGTTCCTCGCCTCCGACGACGCCTCCTGGATCACCGGCCACACCCTCCCCGTCGAAGGCGGCGTCCTCACCGGTCCCGGCGTCCTCGACCTGACCCCCTCAGGCCCCTTCAAGAAGGAGTACTAGAAGCCGAACGCGCCGACGACCCGCAGAGGCAACCCGGCGACGGCCGCACCGAACCACAGGCCGCGGAACAGCCAGCACCGCCCTCGGTGCCCACGGACGCCCTGCAGCACCAGGCTGCCGATGATCAGCGCGCTCAGGACCGCGAGCAGCACGACGCCGAACACCGTCCAGCCGCCGAGCAGCGAACCCGCCCCGAGCAGCACCCAGAGCAGCCAACCCACGACCGAGGCAGGGCTCCACAGCGCATCGCGCGTCCGCCAGGGCTGCTTCCCGGGCCGCCCGCATCCGCACTCGGCGGGCGCCTCCGGCGGCACGCTCATGGTCTGAACAGCTGCTCGGCCTGTGCCAGCGCGCCGGGATCGCCCGTGATGCGATGCAGGCCGCGAAGAGCATGCGCCTGTTCGAGTTTGTTGCCGAAGGCACCCCAGTCCGCGGCGGCGCGCGCGAACCCGGCGGCCGCGCTCTCGGTGTCACCGCGGTGTTCGGCGAGCAGCGCCTGGGCAGTCGTCGCCGAGTACTCGCGCATCGGCAGCACCGGCTCCACGAAGTCCGCGAGCACGGCCGCGGCGTCGGCGTGGCCCACGGCGAGCGCCGCCCGCACCAGCGACGGCAGCCGGGCATCGAACTCGAGGCTGCCGCGCAGGTCGGACAGCGACGCGAGCATCTGGAGGATCTCCAGTACGCCGTCCTGGTCGCCGGCCCGCGCCCGCGTGGTCGCCGCGGGAGACCCCGCGATGGCGATCAAGTCCGGCCAGCCCGTGTCCACCGCCAGCCGGAACGCCTCTTCGGCGGGATCACCCGCATCCGGAAGGCCGGACTCGACTTCCGCCACTGCGAGCGCCGACAGGACCTCGATCCGCCGCAAGGTGGTGAAGGCAGGCCCGGGATGTTCGAGCTGACCACGGCATGCCGCGACGGCCTCGGCCGTCCGGCCGGTCTCGATCAGCAACTGCAGGACGGTACAGCCGATCTGCTGCTCCATCTCGGCCAGCCGGCGCCGGGCGGAGAACTCGCGAGCGGTGTCGAGTTCGCCCAGCGCGACCACCGGTCCCTCGATCTGCCAGAGCACCCAGCCGTAGTTCAGCCAGATCACCGCCGCGTCGCGCCCCTGCCCGAGCTCGAGCATCGCGGCCAGCGCCTCTTTGATGTCGACCAGCCCGCCGGTGTCGCCCTGAGCGACGCGGGCGAGGCCGCGAGACTCCAGGGCGCGGTGCGGTACGGCGTACCCCTGCTCGGCGGCGATCCGCAGCGCCCGGTTCGCCGAGTAGATCGCGTCCTCACGACGGCTCGCGACCACCCGGATGCTCGCCTGACCGGACAGCAACTGGACCAGGTCCTCGCTCGGCCCGAGCTCCTCGAGCATCGCGACCGCCCGGTCGACCGTCGCCAGACTCTCCTCCATACTGCTCTGCCCGTACGTCGACGCACGCAGGGCGCGGGCGAGCCCGCGGATGTCGCCGATCGCCTCGAACCCGGCGATCGCCTCGCGGTAAGCGGTGTTGGCCTCACCGAGCCGGCCGGCCAGGAAGGCCGCCCAGCCCCAGCGTGTGAGGACCGCCGGACGCTCCGGGTCCCCGGCCGGGGTGAGCTCGAGCGCGCGGTCCAGCAGGGCGATCGCCTCGCGGGTATCGAGGTTCATCGCCAGCTCCGCGGCCATCAGCTGGTACTTACGCGCCCGGGGAGCGATCGCCGCGACCGCGTCCGTGTCGCCCAGCGCGGCGGCAAGGTCCAATGCCGTGCTGAGGTGGTACGCGATCAGGTTCGGCGTCTCGGCCTGGCAGGCGGCGCAGCGCAGCTCGAGCCAGTCGGCGGCCGCGAGGTGCCGAGCTGACCGGGCCGCGCGCGGCACCTGGCTGTAGGCGACGTCGCGGGTCAGTGCATGCCAGAAGGTGTATTCGTGCTGCCCCAGCATCGACGACCGCCGGACCGGCCGCACCAGCTCCTTGCGGGCCAGCTCCTGCAGTGCTTGGACGACCTCCGCCGGGTCGCGGTCGGACAAGGCGGCGACGGCTTCGGCCCAGAACACCCGGCCGACGACGGCGGCATCCGCGAGCAGTGCCTTGCGATCGGGTTCCAGCGTGTCCAGCCGAGCCGCGATCAGCGCGGCGATTCCCGCCGGTAGCTCGGCCGAGGTGGCTTGGTCCGGGCCGCAGTCGGTCACGATCCGGGCGAGTTCTTCGGCGTACAAGGGGTTGCCGTCGGCACGGCGTACCAGGCGCCGGCGGATCTCCTCCGGCACCTCCTGACCGGCGAACATCCCGGTGAGGAGTTGATCGGTCTCGTCCGCCGTCAGCGGCGAGAGGCCGAGGGTGAGGGCGTTCTGCACCCCGCGGGTCCACTGCGGTCCGCGTTCGAGCAGCTCGGGGCGGGCCGTGACCACGACGAGCATCGGCAGATCGGTCAGCCACTCGGCCAGGTGATCGATGAAGGCGAGCATCGCGTCCGTCGCCCAGTGCAGATCCTCGAACACCAGCACCACCGGCGACTGCTCGGCGAACGACTCCAGCAGCTGCCGCCAGGCCGCGAACGACTCCTCCTGGGTCGCCGACCCCGGCTGAGCGGACTGGTCGGCGCCGACCAGGGGGCCGACGCGGGCGCGCAACCAGGCACGGTCCGCGCCGTCGGGCACGATCGCGTCGAGCTTGGCCACGGCCTGCGCGGGTGGGTCGGTGTCCAGGATCCCGGCCTGGACCTTGAAGACCTCCGCGATCGGCCCGAACGGCGTCTCGCCGTACGGCAGCGATCGGCCTTCGCGCCAGGTCACGAGCTCCTCGTGCTGATCCAGCCAGGCGCCGAACTCCGCGACCAGGCGGGACTTGCCGATGCCGGGCTCGCCGAGCAGCGTGACGAACTGCGGCACCCGCTCCGCGAGGGCCTTCTCGAACGCCGTGCACAGCATGGTCAGATCGCGCTGCCGGCCGACCATCGGCGTACTGAGGTCGCGGATGACGTCCGTGCCGAACCGTGCCCGCGGCGAGCCGGCCTGCCAGCGTTCGACCGGACGGCCGACTCCCTTGGCCGCAACGGGTTCCAGCGCGTCGTAGCCGAAAACGCGACTCGTCGCCTCGTGGGTACCGCGCCCGACGACGACAGCGCCGATCGGCGCGGAGGACTGCAGGCGGGCCGCGAGGTTGACCACCATGCCGGTGACGAACGGTTCGCCGAGCTCGGGTCGCGCGGTCAGCTGGACGAGCGCCTCACCGGTCTCGATGCCGATCCGGACCTCCAACGGCCCGTCCGGCAACTGCCGCACCGCCTCGAGGATCGCCAGACCGGCCCGGACCGCGCGTTCGGCGTCGTCCTCCCGGGACCGCGGTGCGCCGAAGACGGCCAGGATGGCGTCCCCGGCGAACTTCTCGACCGTCCCGCCGTACCGCTCGACCGTCTGCCGCAGGGTCGAGTGGTACGGCGCCAGCCAGCGCCGGACGTCCTCGGGGTCGGCGGACTCGGACGCGCTGGTGAAGCCGACGAGGTCGCAGAACAGCACCGTGACGACCTTGCGCTCTTCACTCATGGCGCGCCCGCTGCCCCAGATCGGCTCAGCTCTGGGACTCGAGGGAGCGGATCCGGGCGGTCAGGGCCTTGAGCAGGGTCTGGGCGACCTCCGGGTTCTCCTTCACGACCGGCTCGAACGCGAGCGCGGACAGCGCGAACGTGGTCAGCCCGTCCGGCCCGGCCACCACGGTCGCGGAGCGCGGCCGGCCGTCGATCAGCGAGATCTCGCCGAAGTAGTCGCCGACACCCAGCGGCTCCCGCACGACGCCGTTGACCTCCACGGCGGCCGAGCCTTCCAGCACGACCTGCAGGCCGGCGTCGTGGGCGCCCTGCTCGACCACTCGGCTACCGGCCGGAACCTTCAACGTGGTGCCGCGCTCGATCAGGTCGGACAGCGTGTCCTTGGACAGCCCTTCGAAGAGGTCGATCTTCCCCAGGAACTGCGGCAGGCTCTCGTGACTCATGGATCGCACCCCTCGATCGTGCCCGGCACACGGGCAACTCAGTGAACTGCGCCACAGGGTACAGCCGCTCCAGGACCACGCACCACGATGAGGTCCTGTCTGGTAATCCAGCGCCGTAGCGAGGAGGTGCTCGGTGCGGCGAGGTGCCGTGCCGAGTGCCCCGCAGTAGGCGATGGATTGCCAGACAGGACCTAGTTCTTCGGCCAGGCTTCCCAGGCTGTTGCGAACATCTCGTCGACGGAAAACGTGTTCTGCCAGCCGAGGTCCCGGGCCGCCAGGTCGCCGTTGGCCACCACCCGGGACGGGTCGCCGGGGCGGCGCGGGCCCTCGGTCGGGGTGAAGTCGATTCCGGTCACCCGGCGGGCGGCGTCCATGATCTCGCGGACCGACGTACCGGTGCCGCTGCCCAGGTTGTAGACGCGTTCGAGGGTCTTGCCGGACTCGAGCGCGCGGGCGGCCGCGACGTGGGCGCGGGCCAGGTCGGCGACGTGCACGTAGTCCTTGACCGACGTACCGTCCGGGGTCGGGTGGTCGGTGCCGTAGATCTGCGGCACCTTGCCCTGCGTCAGCAGGTCGCAGACGATCGGGAACAGGTTGTACGGCGACGCGTCGTACACCGTCGGGTCACCGGACCCCACCACGTTGAAGTAGCGCAGCGAGGTGTGGTGCAGTTCCGTTGCGGCCGCCTGGTCGCGGAGCAGCCACTCGCCGATCAGCTTCGACTCGCCGTACGGCGACTGCGGGTCGGGCGCGGTGTCCTCGGTGACGACCTCGTCCTTCGGCGTCCCGTAGACACCGGCGCTGGACGAGAACACGAGGTTGCGGATCTCCTTGTCCGCCATCGCTTCGAGCAGCGACACCATCGCGGTCACGTTCTGCGTGTACGTGTGCAGCGGGCGCTGCACCGAGACCCCGGCGTACTTGAACCCCGCGAGATGGACGACGCCCTCGACGCCCTCCAGCGCCTGGCGGACCGCCGTACCGTCCAGCAGGTTCGCCCGCACGAACGGCACCCCGTCCGGGACGAACTCGGCCTTCCCGCTCGACAGGTCGTCGATCACGACCACGTCGATCCCGTCGTTGCGGAAGGCGCGCACCACATGCGCCCCGATGTATCCGGCACCACCAGTCACGAGCCATGTCATGTCTCAGATCCTGCCACCGGACTCTGGCCGGGACCCCGTCAACGGGCCGAACCTGTACCAATCAGCAGACGGTTGCCAGCCAGAAGTAAGCCAGCTCGGTCCACTCCACCTCGGCCGGCGCGACCTGCGCCGCGAACTCCTCCCGCGACGGGAAGTTCTTCAGCACCTCGAACGTGCGCCCGTCCGACAACTGCCGGGTCTGGTACGTGTCGCCGTCGTCCGTCGTCCGGGTGATCGGATAGTTGCTGCCCTCCACGTACCGGTTGTCGGCGAGGATCACGACGCCACCCGGCTCGACCCGATCCTTCAGGCTCGCGGCCCATCGGCGTACGTCGGCACGCGGGACATGCGACCAGAAGAAGCCCGCGAAGATCGCGTCGAAGCGCCCCGGGACCGCACCGAGGTCGTACGCGTCCGCGGTCTGGAACCGTACGTCGGCCGGACCGTAGGACCGCGTCCGCGCGACGGCGAGCGTCTCGTCGTTCAGGTCCGTCGCGACGATCGACGCCGCCGTGGTCGCCAGCACGGTCGTCCAGTAACCGGTGCCGGCGGCAACTTCCAGGACCGAACGCCCCGCGACGAGCGGCGGCAGGAGGGACCGCAGACGAGCCAGGTCCTCCTGCCGCTCCGGCTTGTCGTACACCGCGTCGTACTCACCGGCACGCTTGCGGTAGTAGTCAGCCAAATCGCTCACTTGGCGACCGATCTGACCTTCGGCGTGAGCAGGAACGCGCCGACGTACAGCAGGGCGGCGATGATCAGCAGGCCGTGGAAGCCGATGATCAGGGCCGCGTACTCGAGACAGCCGCCGAGCATCGCGCCGAGCAGGTTCGCGCCGAACGACGCCGTACCGTCGGCGGTGTCGGTGAACCGTTTCGCGAAGATCACGTTCGCCGCGAAGATCGGCAGGAACGCGATCACCACCGCGACCAGCGCCCGCAACCCGACCGGCATCCCGAGCAGCCAGCTGTCCGGGAACACCCACGACAACACGAGCCCGCCGAACAGCACCGCGAACATCACCTTGATCGGTGGTGTCTTGAACCGTCTCGTCACTTCGACCGCCGCGAGCACCGCCACCAGCACGCCGGCGAACACGATCGCGTTCACGACCCACGTCGTACCGAACAGCAACGCGAACCCGGTGATGCTCTTCGTCTCCAGCAACATGAACCCGGCCCCGAGCAGGAACAGGTCCGCGTACGGACGCATCCGCCGGTACGACGAACCGCCGCCTGCGATCCCGACGCCGACGAGACCGGCGACCAGGATCAGTCCGAGTGTGACCAGGTAGAGCGAAGGGATGCGGTCCGTGAACAGGTACAGGAACGGCCGGTTGTCCGTCGCCGGCGGCGGCGTCTCCGCGGTCGCACCGGCCCACTCGGCGGAACAGTTCTGGTCCTGCTCGGTCAGACCGACAGTCACGACCGCCTGCTGCAGACCGTCGCCGATCTTGTCCACGCACGGCTTGTGCCCGAACGCCTGCTGCGCCGTCGAGGCGAGCCGGTCGATCAGCCAGGTCTCGCGGTAGTAGTTGTACATCGCGAACGCGCCACCCGGGTTCAGGTGGTCACGCGCCGACTCGAACGCCTGCTGCGTGAACAGGTAGCTCTCCAGCCGCAGCGAGCTCGCGCCGTTGACCAGCGTCAGCGAGTCCGGCAGCGCCAGCAGAATCAGGTCGTACTTCTTGTCCGTCCGGGACAGGAACGCCCGCCCGTCGTCGATGTGCGAGCTCACCCGCGGGTCCTGGTACGGCCGGTCCGGGTGCAGCGCCTTGCCGAGGTCCCGGATCCGCGGGTCGATCTCGACCGCGTCGACGTGCTGCGCGCCCTTCTTCAGCGCGATCGCCACGTCCGAACCCGAGCCGGCGCCGATGATCAGCACGTTCTTCGGCTGCTTACCGGCCGTCGCCCGCTCGTACGGCAACCCGTACTGCGGCTCCCACTGCAGTCGCGCGTCGGCCGGGATCGCCTGCTGGTGCGGTACGCCGTTCACCGTGATGGTCAGCAGCGGCACACCCTCCCAGGTGTACTGCTTCGTCTGCACCTTGTAGTACGGCGACCAGCTGTTGTCGGCCTTGGTCGACTCCTTGAACAGCACCCCGAGCATCACGAGCAGCGGCGCCAGCACCATCGCGGCGCTCAGCGCGGTAGCGACCGCCCGCCGGCCGGCGCCGGACGACTGTGGGATCATCAGCACCGCGAACACGGCTGTGACGATGAGCCCCCACCAGATCGGCGGAGCGCCCAGGAACGACAGCGCGGTGAACGTGATGATCCCGATCAGCGATCCGACCAGGTCGAAGCGGTACGCCGTCAGCCGCGGAAGCTCCGCGAAACAACGGCCGACCAGCTCCGCGGGACCGGCCAGCACCACGGCCGCCGCGACGAAGATGATCGGCAGGATCACCCAGACCGGCGGGCCGGTGGTGTTCAGGCTGGTGAAGTAGATGACGCTCGACGAGCTGCCGCGGTTGACCGTGACCGGCTTCCACGCGATCACCAGGACCAGCAGGCCCAGCATGATCGGCGAGTAGTACGGCAGCCGTTTCGCGCGGCCGGAGCGCAGTACGCCGATCCCGATCCCGAGGAACGAGCCGAGCAGCACGAAGTTCGAGAAGTAACTCAGATGGACGACGTTGGAACCGGTCCAGCGGATCAGCGCGAGCTCGACGAACAGCATCAGCGCGCTGGACGCGACCAACCGCGTCCGAACTCCGAACGGGCTCGGCCATCCGGTCGTGACGACGTGATCAGTAGCGGAGTCGACTGCCATGCGGGGCGACGTTACCGGATATCGAAGTGCTCTGCGTCACCCCGCACGCATCGTTACTCTCTGTTCAAACTGTTCGAATCGCGGTCAGTGACGGCGGGCCGGCTTCGGGAGTTCGCAGCCGGACTTGTTCAGGTCAATGGTGCGGTTGGCGGTCAGGCAGGTGTAGAGCCACCAGGTCTGCTGGCCGTACGCCGCACCTTGGTCGACGGTGACGTTGCCGTCGGCGTCCACCTCGCACGGGTTGTTGACCGTGCACTGCTCGCCGTCCTCGTTGCCGGTGTTGTTGATGCCGATCACCTCACCGGAGGAGGTGCTGACCACCGGCGATCCCGACGTACCGCCGATCGTCTCGCAGCCGGGCTGCTGGTACTTGATCGAGTTCTGCCAGGTCCAGTCGCCCTCGCGGAGCTGCGGGATCGTCGCCTGCACCGAGCAGGTGTAGATCCGCTTCCAGTACCCGGAAACGACAGCCATGCCGGCGCCGTCCGCGGGGCCCTGCTTGGCCAGCGTCAACGGGGACACGTTCAGGCGGCTCTTGATCGACGCGTAGGACTCGTTGACCTCGTACACGATCATGTCGGTCTTGGTCATCGTGCCGAACAGGATCCGCGCGGCGCGGACCGTACCGGCCCGACTGGAGTCCGGGTTGAGCAGCGTGATGGAACGCGTCGACGTCTTGTTCACCAGGACCTGGCCGGGCTGCAGGAACCCGCCCTCGTAGCAGTGCCCGTTGGTGAGGACGAGCGCCTTGTCGGTGGGGACCGATTCGGCGTACCGGACCAGTGATGCGGAGCAGTTGCTGAGTGCGGCGATGCCGGTGAAGTCGGCGCCGGGCGTTGCGGCTTGGGCGGAGGTGGTGCCGAGGAGAGAAGTCGTTGCGACCGCAGTGGCGGCCAGGAGCGTACGGAACAGTTTCATGGGGGCGGTTTCCTCACTGTTTGTGCTTGCAGCACTTCGTAACCCATCCCCCGGCCGGTCTCCATCACAGTTGCGTGAAACCGGCTGTCCACAGGGTCATCGCAGGGGTTTTCCTGCGCTCCGTGTCAGGACTGCTACTCTTCGTTTCCGGATCCGCCCGGTCTCGAACCATCCCGCGCCCCGGCACGTCGTACCAGTGCACGGTTGAAGGACAAGGTACGGTCGGCTTCAGCCGCCCGGAGGAGAACGGAAGGACGTCATGCCGCAGGAGAAGCCAGACCTGCGCAATCTTCGCGAGCCGAAGCGGTTCCAGCGGGCGCTGACGCTGTTGCTGATGACGCTGGTCCTGCCCGGATCGGCGCAGATCGTCGCGGGCTCGCGGAAGACGGGCCGCTGGGTCTGGCGGGTGGTCGCCGGCCTGATCGCGATCGTGATCTTCTTCGTGATCCTCGGCCTGATCTGGCGGTCCGGCACGATCAACATCCTGGCCCGCCCGGGCACGCTGCGGATCGTCCAGGTGCTGCTGATCCTGCTCGCGGTCGGCTGGGCGGCGCTGTTCGTGGACGCGTACCGGCTCGGTCAGCCGCTGACGCTGGAGCGGAACCACCGCCTGATGACCAGCATCATGGACGGCGTCCTGATCTTCGTCGTCGTCGGCGCGCTGATCTACGCCAGCGTGATCGTGAACACCCAGCGCGACTTCGTCGCCAGCGTGTTCGGCAACGGGCAGAAGTCGAAGGCCGACAAGGGCCGCTACAACGTGCTGCTGATGGGCGGCGACTCCGGCGCGGACCGGATCGGCACCCGGCCGGACAGCATGACGGTGGCGAGCATCGACGCGGACACCGGCCGGACGGTCCTGATCGGCCTCCCGCGGAACCTGTCCAAGGTGCCGTTCCCGGCCGGTACGGCGATGGCGAAGCAGTTCCCCGAGGGCTTCAAGTGGAAGAACTGCGGCGCGGAATGCCTGCTGAACGCGGTCTACACGTACGCCGCCAACCACAAGAACCTGTTCCCCGGCGACGCGAATCCCGGTGAAACCGCGACCATGCAGGCCGTCGAGGCCGTCACCGGCCTGAAGCTCAACTACTACGTGCTGATCGACCTGGCCGGCTTCCGCGACCTGCTGAACGCGGTCGGCGGCATCACCCTGGACATCGGCAAGCGGGTCCCGATCGGCGGCGGCAGCTCACCGATCAAGGGCTACATCGAGGCCGGCAAGAACCAGCACCTGGACGGGTACCACGCGCTCTGGTTCGCCCGTTCCCGGGCCGAGTCGTCGGACTACGAGCGGATGGCGCGGCAGAAGTGCGTGATGTCCGCGATGCTGAACCAGCTGTCCCCGCAGACCGTGCTGACCAAGTTCCAGGGCATCGCCTCGGCCAGCAAACAGGTGGTCAAGACCAACATTCCGGCGGGTGAACTGGGCACCTTCACCGATCTCGCGCTGGACGCGAAGAAGCTGCCGGTGTCAAGCTTCTCCGCGGTCCCGCCGCTGATCCACACCGGCGACCCGGACTTCGCACTGATCCGCACCAAGGTCGCGGAGACGATCGCGAAGTCCGAATCGCTGGACAAGGACGGCTCGGGAGGAGACGGTAAGACTTCGAGCACTCCGCGTAGCAGCACCAGCACCGCCCCGACCACCGGTACGACGAAGAAGCCGAGCACCAAGAAGCCGACCACCTCACCGACCACACCCGCCGCTGGCGTCGACGACGTCGCATCGATCTGTAAGGCCTGACCTGATATGCCGCTGTCCCACTGGCCACCCGTGTCCGTCGTGATGCCCGTGCTGAACGAGGAACGCCATCTCGAGGAGGCGGTCGGCCGCGTCCTCGAGCAGGACTACCCCGGCAACCTGGAGGTCGTCCTCGCGATCGGTCCGAGCAAGGACCGGACCCAGGAGATCGCGGACAAGCTGGCCGAGAAGGACCACCGGATCAGCATCGTGCCGAACCCGACCGGTAAGACGCCGGCCGCGCTGAACGTCGGCATCGCGCACGCCAAGCACGACATCCTGGTCCGGGTCGACGGGCACGGCGCGCTCACCGACGGGTACATCACCCGCGCGGTGGAGGTGCTGGAGGAGAGCGGCGCGGACAACGTGGGCGGCGTGATGGCCGCCGAGGGCCGGACCCCGACCGAGATGGCGGTCGCCTGCGCGTACCGCTCCCGGCTGGGTCTGGGCGCGTCGACGTTCCACCAGGGCGGCAAGGCCGGCCCGGCCGACACCGTGTACCTCGGGGTGTTCAGGCGGGCCGCGCTGGAGCGGGTCGGCGGCTTCGACGAGACCATGCACCGCGCTCAGGACTGGGAGCTGAACTACCGGATCCGCAAGTCCGGCGGCCTGATCTGGTTCAGCCCGGACCTGTCCGTCACGTACCGGCCGCGGTCGTCGCTGTCCGCGGTGGCGAAGCAGTTCTTCCACACCGGCCAGTGGCGCCGCGAGGTGGTCCGCCGGCACCCGGAGACCGCCAGCAAGCGGTACCTGGCGCCGCCGGTCGCGGTCATCGGCCTGGCCGTCGGCACCATCCTCGGCATCATCGGCCTGGCCACCGGCATCAGCTGGCTGGACCTCGGCTTCCTGGCGCCGATCGGGTACGCCGTCCTGCTGCTGGTCGGCTCCGCCGTCGAAGGCCGCTACCTGCCGTGGAAGGCCCTCGCCTGGCTTCCCCTGGTCTGCGCCACCATGCACGTCTCCTGGGGCCTCGGCTTCCTCATCGGCCTCCGAGAGAAGCCGAAGGCCGTCTAGCTCCTCGTTGACTTGATGTAGGCCGCGACGACCTCGTCGACCGGCCCGTCGAGTTTCAGTACGCCGGCGTCCAGCCACAGCGCGCGGTTGCAGGTCTCCTGCACCACGTCCAGGCTGTGGCTGACCAGGAACACCGTGCCGGCCTGGTCGCGAAGCTCCTTGATCTTGCGCTCCGAACGGACCCGGAACTCGGCGTCACCGGTCGCCAGCGCCTCGTCGACGAGCAGGATGTCGTGCGTCTTCGCGGACGCGATCGCGAACTTCAACCGGGCCGCCATCCCGGAGGAGTACGTCGACATCGGCAGGTCGATGAAGTCGCCGATGCCGGAGAAGTCGACGATCTCGTCGTACCGGCGCTGGATCTCGGCCGCGGACATGCCCATCGCGAGGCAGCCGAGGACGACGTTGCGGTCGCCGGTGAGGTCGTTCATCATCGCCGCGTTGACGCCGAGCAGCGACGGCCGGCCGGCCGTGTAGACGGCCCCGGCCGCGGGCGGCAGCAGGCCGGCGATCGCGCGCAGCATCGTCGACTTCCCGGAGCCGTTGCGCCCGATCACGCCGATCGCGTCGCCCTTGTACGCCGTGAAGCTGACGCTCTTGACCGCGTGTACCTCGCGGATCGTCGGCCGGTCCTGGCGCTTCACGATCCGGCGCAGCGCGGTCGCCGCCGTACCTTTGCCGCCTTGCCCGGCGATCACCTTGTAGATGATGTCCAACCGGTCCGCGATGACCGTTGGTTCAGCCCCGGAATCAGCCACGGCCATAGCGGTCCTCCGCCTGCCAGAAGTACCAGAACCCGGACGCCAGCATCACGAACGACCAGACGATCGCGATCGACCACGCGTGCGGCAGCTGGTTCGGTCCGTGCTCCTCGAGCAGCGACCGCCGGATGATGTCGATGTACGCCGAGATCGGGTTGAAGGCGAGCACCTGGATCACCCAGCCCGGCGCGTCGACCTGGTTCAGCTTGGCCGGCAGCGAGAAGAAGATCCCTGACGCGTACAGCCAGGTGCGGGTGACGAACGGCAGCAACTGCGTGATGTCGGAGACGAACGTCCCGATCCGCGCGAACACCAGTGTGATCCCGATGTTGAACATGACCTGCAGCAGCATCGCCGGTACGACGAGCAGCCAGCTCCACGCCGGCCCGTCGGTGAATCCGACGACCACGAACAGGATGCCGAGCGACACCAGCATCTGGTTCAGCTCGTTCAGTACGTAGGCGAGCGGGAGAGTCGCGCGCGGGAAGTGCAGGGTGCGGATCAGCGACAGGTTCAGCGCGAGTGATCGCGAGCCCTCGGTCATGCAGCGCTGCGTGAACGTGAACACGAAGATCCCGCTGAGCAGGAATGCGACGTAGTTGTCGATCCCGTTCTTCGTGCCGAGCAGGACACCGAACGCCAGGTAGTACACGGCGGCGTTGAGGAGCGGTGTCAGCACCTGCCAGATCGACCCGAGGCGAGCTCCGGCGTACATGGCGTACGTGCGCGCGGCGGCGTAGCTGACGACGAACTGGCGACGACTCCACAACTCGTGCAGATACGAGCCGAGCGGCGGGCGGACGGAACTCTTGGACAGCCCGTAGCGCCGCGCCAACGCCGCGGGATCGGTGTCTGCGGCGGTTGGCATTGCGCCAATGTACTGCGCTCCGTGACGCACAGGTGACGCAGGTCAGGCCACTAAGCGGGCTCTCAGCTTCGTGAGGTCCTCGTCGGTCAGTCCACCTTGCCTCAGGTATGCCTCGGGTCCGCCGTACTTCTCGTCGAGATGCCGCAGGATCTCGACGATCGACTCGGCCCGGGTGTCCCGGAACTCGATCAGCTCCGGGTGCTTCGCGACGTCCGGTTCCTCGGCGAGCTGCTCCTCCAGCCACTGCGCCAGGCGCGACTGCGTGAGGTAGTAGTCGGCGACGATCTCCTCCTCGGGTACGCCGGCCACACTCAGCGCCAGCGCGACGATCATGCCGGTGCGGTCCTTTCCGCCGTGGCAGTGCACGACCACGGCACCGTCCGGCTCGTCCGCGATCGCCTTCACCGCGGCCGCGAACAACTCCGGCCGCTTGTCCAGCATCCACGTGCACGCCGAGACGATGGTCGCCTGCCCGTGGTCCGGGTCCGCCGGATCCACCAGCGACTGCCGCACCGCCAACGGCGTACCGGTGAACGGCGTCGGCGCGATCGCGACCTCGCCGTCACCGCGCAGGTCCAGGATCCGGCTGACCCCGGAGCGACGTACCGCCTCGATGCCGTCCGCGGTCAGGTACTGCAGGCTGTCCGCCCGGATCAGCACGCCCTCGCGCACCACGCGTCCGTCAGCGGTCGGCAGGCCGCCGACGTCGCGGACGTTGCGGCATCCGGGCCAGTCGAGATCCATCACTGTCACCTGTCCTGTGGGCGGTCCTGTGGGCGACTCTGTGGGCGGTCCGGGTTCGGGCCCGGGTTGTACGGCGGGGGCGCCGGGAAGGTGTGGTTCTGCTGCGGGGGCGCCGGCGGGTACGGGTAGTTGCCGGGGGCACCTTGCTGGCCGGGGAAGGTGTTCGCCGGACGGTTGCGCCGGCGCTTCTTGACCGCGCCGACGGTCAGGAACGTGATGCCGAGCCCGAGGAAGATCAGGAACGAGAACACGGTGCCGAGGATCGACAGTACGAACGCGAAGACGGACGACTTCGGACCGGCGGCGTAGGTCGCACTGGTCTCGTCGTCGGTGCACGAGATGCTGTAGTCCCCGGCCGGCACGGTCTGCGTCGAGCGCGCGACGACGTACCAGCTCTCACCGTTGATCGTGATCGTCTCCGACCCGGTCGGCGGCTTGATCGGTACGTCGTTCCCGCTCGCGTCCTGCACCTCGCACGGCGGGTTCAGCACCGGGATCGACGCGTAGATCGTCAACCCTTCCTTCTTGAGGTGCACGACCCCGCCCTCGATCGACTGCGGCGTCCGCGGCGCGGTCATCACGATCCGCCACACGAAGAACCCGACCAGCACCGCACCGACGACGAAACAGGCGATGCCGACCTTCGGCAGAACCGACTTCTTGGGCGCCGCGGGCGGAGGGGGATACATCGTCATACCCGCACGGTATCCGCTCCGAGGACTTCCCAGCGTCCGGCGGACTGCTAGGGGACGCCGAGGAGTCGCAGGCCGGCTGCGGTCGCGGCGGCTGCCAGCACGACCAGCACGAAGGGGGCCTTGCGCCAGGCGAGGATGCCGCCGACCAGGACGCCGGCTGGGCGCGCGACGCCTGCCGGGCCGTGGCCCTCCGTCAATGCGGACGTGGCGACCAGAGCGCTCAGCAGGACGATCGCGGCCGCGGCGAGGAACTGCTGCGCGCGCTCCGGCATCTCGAACCGGCTCCGTAGCGCCGGTCCCGCGAACCGCATGGAAAAGGTGCCGACAGCAAGCACCCCGATCGCGACGAGTACCAGTGGAGTGTTATTCATTCGGCGCCTCCTCCAGTGCGGGCTTTCCGGCGCGGTAGAACAGCATGCCGGCCAGGGCGAGCAGTACCGGCAGACCGGACGGCAGGAAAGGCGTTGCTATCAAGGCGATCACGACGCCGACGAGTGCCGCCGTACGGGTCGATCGATCCCGGAGAGCGGGCAGCACCAGCGCCAGCAACACCGCCGGGAAGGCCGCGTCCAGTCCGAAGACGTCGGTGTCGGTGATCACCGAACCGGCCAGACCGCCGATCACGACCCCGATGTTCCAGCAGACGAAGATGCCGATCCCGCCGGCCCAGTACGCCGCCCGCCGCTGCTTCAGCTCATCCTGTCCCATCGCGAACGCGACGTTCTCGTCGGTCATCACGTGGCTGCCCGGCCAGCGTCGCCAGCCGCTGCCGATCACGTCGCTGACCGCCAGCCCGAACGCGATGTGCCGGGTGTTCACCAGGAGTCCCGCGGCCATCGCCGCGATCGGGCTGCCGGCGGCCGCGACGATCCCGACGAACAGGAACTGTGACGCGCCCGCGAAGACCACGATCGACAGCAGGACCGGTACCCACAACGGCAGCCCGCCGCCGACGCTGATCGCGCCGTACGACAGCCCGACGACGCCGTCGGCCAGGCAGACCAGGCCGATGTCGCGGGCGAGTCCCCGATCGAGTGTTCGCCAGATCGAACGCATGGGCATTATGATGAACAACGCATGGACCGTTCGTCAAGCCGAACGATCAGACCGATGGAGCGAACAGCGATGGACACCAAGGCACCACTCGACGTGATCGCGACCTCCCTGCGCCGGCACCGGGCCCGCGCCGGGCTGTCCTTGACCGAGGTCGCGAAACGCGCCGGCGTCGCCAAGTCCACGCTGTCCCAGCTCGAGTCCGGCACCGGCAACCCGAGCGTCGAAACCCTGTGGGCGCTGGCCGTCGCGCTCGACACCCCGTTCGCCGCGCTGCTCGACCCGCCGCGTCCGAAGGTGCAGGTCATCCGCGCCGGCGAGGGTCCGGCGATCTACTCCGACCAGGCCGAGTACAGCGCCACGCTGGTCGCCTCCAGCCCGCCGAACGCGCGCCGTGACATCTACCGCATCGTCGCCGCCCCCGGGCCCGGCCGGAAGTCCGAGCCACACATGCCCGGCGTCGTCGAACACGTCATCCTCGGCTCCGGCCGCGCCCTGGTCGGCCCGCTCGACGACCCGGTCGAACTCACCCCGGGCGACTACATCGCCTACCCGGGCGACCTGCCGCACGTCTTCCAGGCCCTCGAGGAAGGTACGGCGGCCACGCTCGTTTCCGAGCACGTCTAGCGCCGCTTCAGCTGCCACCCGAAGGCAAGCAGCGCGGTCGCGCCCGCCACGGCCGATACCACGGCGATCGCGGTCGGCAGCGAGTACGCATCGCTCAGCAAGCCCGTGGAGATGGCGGTCGCGGCCACACCGAGGTACACGCACGTCAGGAAGGCCGCGGTCAGCTCACCACGCCGCCCACTCGGCGCGAGGTGGTTGATCTCGGCCTGCGAGCCGAAGTACGTCAGCCCCAGTCCGGCGCCTGCGAATACCGCGGCGACGACGATGAGCGCGAGCGACTTCGCCGGGAATGCGCTGACAAGTGCGGACAGGCCGACGACGAGCGACACCAGGCCGGCAGGCTGAGCTCGGCGCGGCGGCAGTTGCGCCCGGACGGAGACCGCCTGCACGGCGCAGGCGGCCGCCAGCATCATCGCCGAGACAGCGCCGAGCAAGGCCAGGTTGTGGGTGTGCAGCAGTTGCGCGGTGTACGACGGAACGACCGACAGGAAGAGTCCACCGGTCGCCCACACGGTCGCGGCACTCAGGCTCGCCCGCGCGAAGTCGGCCCGGATCTCGGGCGGGACCGACGGACGCTGCGGCCGCCAGCGGCCACCGACCGGCTCGTGCGGCAGCCGCGAGACGGCGATCGCGGTCACTACGGTGAGCACGAGTCCCACGCCGTACGGCAACTGGCGTGGCGCCGGCGCCCACCCCGCCACGACGCCGGCCACCAGCGGTCCAGCCGCGCTGCCGCCACTTTGTGCGAGCACCGTGGCCAACGCCGCCTTGCCATGATCGTCGTCCGGTTCGAGCTCCACCAGGGCCGCGGCCGCGGTTCCCGCAGTGGCGCCCAGAGCGATACCTGCCGCGATCCGGCCGGCGAAGAGCCACGCGGTGTTCTGGGCCGCCGCGAGCAGGATCAGTCCGACAGCGCCGAGACCCAGCCCGCCGAGCAGCACCCGTTTCCGCCCGATCTGGTCCGACAACTGGCCGAAGACGATCAGCGACGGGACCAGGACCGCCATGTACACGGCGAAGATCAGCGTCAGCTCGGTCCCGGAGAAACCGAACCGCTCCCGGTACACGCCGTACAGCGGCGTCGGCAGGTTCCCGTCCAGCAGCAGCACGAACAACCCTGTCGCCACCACCAGGAACGGGCCACGACGGCTCGTTCGGATCCGTTCGACTGTTCCGGTCATCCCGTTCGCGGTACCCGGCCGCCAGCACAGCAAACGACGATCGTTTTCGAGCATCTGTAACGTTAACTGCTCACCTCTGGACATCTACGCGCAGCTCTGCGCATCATCACTTCAGAGAGCTCTCTAACGAAGTCCCGCCCCACTTCGCTTGGAGGTAGCACCCCGATGAGACTCAAGTCCTTACTGCTCTGCGCTCTTCTCGGCCTCGCCGCCGCCCTCGTTCCCGGTAGCGCGTCGGCAGTCGGCGTCACCCCCGGCACCTACGTCAACTACACGTTCGACACCGCATCGCTCACCCAGGCCGAGTTCAAGATGACGATCAACGCCTCCCCCGGCCGCGCGAACGTCTACTGGGCCAATCAGTTCGGCTTCACCGGCGGCGACGTCGGCGGGTACACCGGCATGCAGACCCACCGCGACGGCGGCGGCATGTTCCTGTACTCCCTCTGGAACTCGACAGCCTGGAAGGCCGGAGACGCAGGCACCTACTGCATCAAATTCCAGGAGGACGGCACCGGCGGCAGTTGCCGCCTCGACCAGGCCCCGACCGCCGGCCACACCTACACGTTCGCCGTCGCGAGCGAGGGCAGCGGCTGGTACGGCGTGACGGTCCGCGACCTCACCGCCGGTACGTCGTTCAAACTCGGCAGCCTGCAAACCGGCTCCGGGAACACGATCAGTACGTCGGGAATGGTCAGCTGGACCGAGTACTTCGACTGGAACAACGACAAGGCCACCTGCGACGACGAACCGTACTCGAAGCTTACGATGAGCGCGCCGACCAGCGGCAGCCTCACCGCGCACTTCACCGGCACGTCGGAGAGCAGCGGCTGCGCCGCGGACAGCCAGGTCACGCTGAACGGATCGACCGCCGTCCAGGAGAACGGCATCGGCAACTCGGACTCGGGTGACATCCGCGGCAGCGGCGGCTGCCTGGACGTCTCCGGCTCGGACGGTACGACGATCCTGCTGTACACCTGCACCGGCGGCAACAACCAGAACTGGGTGCACGCGGAGAACTCCACGTTCCACGCCCTGTTCAGTTGCCTCGACGCGAGCGCCACCCAAGCCGGCACCGTGATCCTCTACAGCTGCCACGGCGGCACGAACCAGCAGTGGACATTGCCCGGCGACGGCACGATCCGGACCGGAGGCCGCTGCCTCACCGCACCAGCCGCCCTCGGCAACGCCGTGACCGTTGCCACCTGCAACAACTCGGCAGCGCAGCGCTGGACGGTCTGAAACAGCGCGACGCCCGGGACCGCAGTGGTCCCGGGCGTCGCGACGTACGGTCAGATGCTTCTAGAGCTTGCGGCCGACCGCGCCGACGATGCACTCCTCCACCTGGTTCAGCGGCTTGAGCCGCGGACCGTCCGGCCACCAGTCGTCGCAGAGCACCAGGCCCGGGGCGACGAGCTCCTGATCGGGGAAGAACTCCATCAGTTCCGCGCGGGTGCGGAACCTACCGCTGCCCATCGGGCTGTGGATGAACTTGTCCTCCATCTTCCGGGCGACCTCGGAGTGCTCCGGAGTCTCCGGGTTGAAGAAGTGCGACACCACCGTGTACGACCCGGGCACCACCGCGTCGACGTACTTCTGCATGATCTGCGCACCTTCGGTGCCGATGTAGTGGTGCAGCGTGCCGTTCTGGATCACGGCGATCGGCTCGTTGAAGTCGAGGAAGCTGCGCACCTCGTCGTTGGCCAGCACCTCGTCCGGGTCGAAGATGTCGGCGCTGATGAACAGCGTGTTCTCGTTCTCTTCGAGCAGCGCGCGGCCGTGCGCGAGCACCACCGGGTCGTTGTCGATGTACAGCACCTTGGCGTCGGGCTGGATCCGCTGCACGATCTGGTGGGTGTTCTCGGCGGTCGGCAGACCGGACCCGCAGTCGAGGTACTGCGTCATACCCGCCTGGCCGGCCAGGAACCGGCAGGCCCGGATCAGGAAGTTCCGGTTCGACTTGGCCAGGTCCTGGGCCTGCGGCGCGGCGGCCTGGACCCCGCGCAGTACCTCGCGGTCGACCTCGAAGTTGTCCTTGCCCCCCAAGAAGGCGTCGTACACCCGGGCGATACTGGCCCGGGAGGTGTCCACGCCGACCGGGATCGAACTGGGTGCCTTGGTGGCGTCGACCATCAGTGAACCTCGCAGAGAGTGATCGGGAAGTCTGTTCGCCCGACTCTACCGAGAGTACGGCGCGCTGAACACACCGTGTCGCCGCGTGCGGTATGGACATGTTCACGACCTGTTATGAAATGATCAGCTGCCGCACACCGAACCATTGCTGCTGGGAGGCCAGAGGTGACCGAGCCGGAGGCGTACGGCGGCCCGACCGCTCTGCGCATCGTGCTCGGTGTGCACCTGCGCCGGCTTCGCGAGGCCGCCAAGGTCAGCCGCACCGATGCGGGCTGGGCGATCCGCGGCTCGGAGTCCAAGATCAGCCGCCTGGAGCTCGGCCGCGTCGGGTTCAAGGTTCGCGACGTCGACGACCTGCTGACGCTGTACAAGCTCGAGGACCCGGAGGAACGCGAGCGGCTGCTCACGCTGGCCCGCGACGCGAACAATCCGGGGTGGTGGCAACGGTACGACGACCTGACGCCGCAGTGGTTCCACTCCTACCTCGGCCTGGAGATGGCGGCCGACCTGATTCGTACGTTCGAGCTGCAGTTCGTGCCGGGTCTGCTGCAGACGCCCGACTACGCGCGGGCCGTCATGCAACTCGGCCAGCAGGACCGGCAGTTGTCGCGGGCCGAGCAGGATCGCCTTGTTTCGTTGCGAATGGGCCGCCAGGAAGTGTTGACGCGGCAACGACCCGCGCGGTTGTGGGCGGTGATCGACGAGGCGGTGGTGCGACGCCCGATCGGCAGCCGCCAGATTCTGAAGGCCCAGCTGGAGTTCCTGATCGAGGCGGCGCGCCGGCACAACGTGACGCTGCAGATCATCCCGTTCGAAAAGGGCGGGTACACCGCGACCGGCGGTGCGTTCACGCTGCTCCGGTTCAACGACGCCGACCTCCCGGACATCGTCTACATCGAGCATCTGACCAGCGCGGTCTACCTCGACAAGCGCGAGGAGCTGGACACGTACGTCGTCACCATGGACGCCGTGTCGATCACCGCGGCCCAGCCTCGCGAGACCGAAGCCATCCTCCGCAAGGCGATCGAGGACCTCGACCGCTAACGCGGTTGCGCGCCCGGCCCGGGACGGAAGGCAACTTCACGCGGGGTCGGCTCGTGGCCGGCCTCGCACCGCATGACCACCGTGACGCGCTCGCCGCAGTCGCCCCGGTGGCGCGGCTCGATCGGCGGACCGGAGTCGAGCGGCAGGTACTGGTCGGCCCACTGGATCATTGCCACCAGCACCGGGTAGAGATCGAGCCCCGCCTGGGTCAACCGGTACTCCGAGCGTTCGCGCTGACCGGGCAGGCGGTACGGGTGGCGGCGGATCAGACCGCGCTCGATCAACGCGGCGAGCCGCTCGGTGAGAACCTGGCGCGGCACACCGGCCCGCGCCCGGATGTCCTCGAACCGGCGGACGCCGACGAAGACCTCGCGCAGGACGTGAAAAGTCCACTTGTCGCCGAGGATGTCCATCGTCCGGGAGATCGTGCAGTTCTCCGTGGACCAGCTCATCGCCTCCGGCACCTGTTCATCTACTGCCGCGCTCATGTGAACCAGCATAAGTCTGCTTGACAGACTCAGCCAAGTGGAGCAAGGCTGAATCCGTGAACCAGACTCAGACGAGACCGCCACTCGTCCGCCGCGCCGGCGAACCCGACGCGGACGAGCTGGCGAGGATGTTGTCCGGGCTGACGGACCTCAGCCGCTACTTCCGGTTCCAGACCGCGATCGGTACGCCGCCACGTCAGGCGTTGCTGCTGCGGATGCTGTGCCCGACCGGCGCTGCCTTCGTCGCTACCCGCGACGAGACGATCGTCGGCCACGCGATGTGGGCCTGGGCTCCCGGTGAAGCGACCGCCGAACTCGCGGCCGTGATCGCCGAGGACGACCAGCGCCGCGGCCTCGGAATCCGAATGCTCTCCATCGCCGCCGCCGACGCGATCGCCTCCGGCGCGACCCACTTCCTGTTCGTGGTCAGCGCCGCCAACGACCGCTCCCTCCGCATGCTCCGCCGCCGCTGGCCCAACGCAACAGTAGAACGCGACGGCGCCCAACTAACCTTCACAACCCCCGCCCGCCTACCAAACCACCCCAAAGAACCCGTGCCCGTCATCAACGAGCAACCCGAGCACCTCAACCGCGACCTCCGGCCGATGCACGACGTGATGCCGGCGCACTAACACCCGCCGACAGCCCACCCCGCAGACTGTGGTGTCCCCACGCGGTGCTACGCACGGCTCCTCCGTCGCCGCACTACGCGCCGACGTGGTCAGAAGGTTGTCGCGCAATGCCTCGTGTGTCGCAACTGGGTCCAGCGGCCTCGGAGTACTAGGGCTCCAGTGATTCGGAGGGTGGCGACGAGGTTCGTGTGGAACTCGGCGTCGCGGGCTTTGCAGTGAAGCCTGCACGGCTGTCTACGAGGGTTCGGCGAGTCCTCCTTTGGCACACCCTCCGGCGGCACGTCCCGCGTCACGAGACGTGGGAATCTTGGCAGGAGCGTTCCGGCCGGTCGCGGAAGATTCAAAGGCGGTTTCGGGCGGCCAGCGGCATGGTCGGCCCGTGGGCGCCGGCGGAACGCGTGATCATCGGATCAGCCACTGAGCCGAAGCGATGCCGACCGACCGCGACTTGCCAGCGTGAGAACCCGAACCGGTGATGCGATGAGCGCATGCTCGCATCCGACCCTTGGCATGACGGCGCGGATCGCGGCAAATGAGTGCGTTTGTGGACCAGGGCGGCAGCATCGCCACCGTGGGATGCTTCCTGCGTGAGCGATCTGGGCAGCCGATTTGTGGAGTCGCGTGGTGAGCCGATCGCGTTGGATGGCCGGTTCGTACACATGTCCCATGTGATGGCGCCGCTGCCTGCCGGCGTCTTGAAGGTGCGAATGCGGGCTACCGGAGACCTCGAGCAGGGCGTCGGCATTCGCGCGGACGGTGGCTGGCTCACTGTGAACGGCGAGAAGGCCAAGCAGTTTGCACTCTGGACGGTCACGGCACCCAACCGCGTGGAGATCGATGTGAAGCCGGTACGCGGCCGTCAAGCGCTCTCTGTTCGGATCTGGAACATCTGGAAGCACGAGCACTGGGGCTCGACGATGGCTTGGGTATCGAACGCCGGTCTCCTCGTCGAACCAAGGGGCAACACGGCAGTCATCCTCTACGCCAGCGCGGGTCCGGGCGAGCCGACGTTCGATGATCTAACCGTCGACGTGACGTTCGAGCGAGCGTAGGCCCTCGAGCGGCCGCCTGTCCTTGACGCGACCGGCCGACAAGCGGCATGTCCAGATGTGATTACGACCATCTGACGGCGTTCAAGCCTCCTGCGGCGGCATGAGGCGTTAGCGGCCGAGTCGTCCTCGTAAGCGCGCGGCCACTGACGGCGGACGGAACTTCCGACCATCCTGCCTGGAGGCGGTTGTATGCACGGCTGGCCAGGGTTCCCATTGCGAATACCACCTCCCGCGGTGGCTCCTCCTTGCCGACCATGTAACCGAGTAAAACTTTGACGATGAATTCAGATCCCGGGCGCGGAGTACCCCTCGGTACCTGGTGTGCATCGGGTATCGAACAGGTGCCTTCTCGGGGATAGTGACTGCCATGACTTTCGTGCGCACGTGTCGCACACCAGTTCGCGACAGCGCAGATCGCCTGAGTCCTCGTCTACCGTGAGCATTGTGGACCAGATCAACGTCGACTTCTGCTTCTACGACGACCCCGATTTCGCCACCGACGCCGACCGCGACAGCCGCATGCTCAGGAGGTGGCACCAGCAACTGTGGAGCAAGTCCCTGCCCAGCGGTCACCGGATCGCCTGGAATCTCGAGCCAGGCACCTCCTGCTTGGTCCACGGCGATGTTCGCGTGTCGAGCGACACCATCGCCACCACCCACTCGAATTACCGGCGCCTCGGTGCCGCGCAGATGTGGGAGAACCTCACTGAGAACGAGCGGACGAGATACGGTCGGTCGTTCTACACGATCGGCGGCTTCATCATCTTTCCGACGCGACCTCAGTCCCTCAACCAACGACGAGGCACGGCGGGGACCATCGCGGACAGGTTCGACCTCACTCTGGAGTGCATTCGACAGCACTATCTCGGCTGGGCCGACAACCCGCTCGCCGACGTGCTGCGCCTGGACGGCGACTATTTCGGGCTCTTCGGCGCCGGGCCACAAGGTTTCGCTACCTTCGTCGAGTTCTTCCACCTGCAGGACCTCGCATCCCCAGACGCAGTGCGGTGGCTCGATGGCCATGTCGGTCGAGAGTGGCACTTCGGTCGCCCCCCGCTGCCTCGGACGCTCGACGCCTACCGCCACTACCTCGACAACGTCGCGGACTTCGTCGCGGCCAGGAACGCCCGCATACGGGACTGGTGCGACAAGCTGGGGCGAGTCGGGGCCACCAAGTAGCCACGCATCGAGGCCGCGCTGCCGCCCCGTGCCGTATCACAGGGAGAGCGGGCGGGCTGTGTGGCCTGGCAACGATGGGTGTGGGCTTGCGCCGCACTTCGATAAGGATGCACGTCGGGGTGGCCGACCGCTGTGGTCACGGGGTTTCAGGCCAGCACGTTCTCCGATGCTCGCACAGCGCTTGGGCTTCCTTAAGCGGGCGGCGACGTGTCTTGCTCGTCGTCATTGTCGACCTCGACACCGAACTGGACCGAGTACTGGCCCCTGAGGTCGTCAAGCCTGATGCCGTTGCCAGCATCGACCTCCCAGAACGTCCACCCGTTCGTGCTTCGCTTGCGTACGGCACGGCCGGCGCCGGAGGGGCTCTCGTAGATCCTGTCGCCCACCTGCAGCGATCCGTCCGGCAGGACCGTCGCCTGGACGTCACTGAACCGTCCCCGGCCAGTAAGGGTCTGACCGACTTTGAGCAGCCCCTCGGAGATCAGGGCATCCAAACCGATGTAGGAAGTGGGTTGGGTCGCTGCCCCCGAGTGGGCGCCCGTGTGCCCGGGTGGGGTGGGCCAGATTTCAAGGATCGCACGGGTCATTTCGGTGGTCCGCGTGTCGATCTTCTGCTCGTCCCATCCGTCCGCGCCGGATATCCGCACGTTGTTATTCATCAGCATCACGTCATGCTGCGCGAGGTGAGCCATCTTCCCGTTCTCGCCGAGCCAAGGTCCGTTGCTCACCTTGCTGTTGAGACCGCGCGTAAGGAGTGTCAAGTTGCCCAGAACGTGAACGTGGTTGTCTCGCCGAAGGCGTGCTGCAAGGTCTTCGACCGGCCAGTGGGTTTGCCAGTACTGGGGCAAGATGTGTTCGATCGCGTGGTGGTCGCGAGCTATCCGTTGCCCGGCGTACGAAGGCCGGTCGCTGTCGTACCCGCGGAAGTGGTCCTCGATGGCTTCGAGCACCATGCGCAGCCGACCACGACGTAGCCGCCGGTAGATGGGCGCGGTGGCCAGCCATGTCTGCACTTCTTCGTCTGCGGGCCAGTAGAGGTTGCCCGAGGTCTGCTCTCGCAGGATCCGTTCGGTGACGATCGCGGCTTCCTGCCTGGGTCTGTCCTTGAGCTCTTGGAGCAGGAGCGCGATCAGGTCTGAGTAGCTCTGCGCCGAGAGGCGGAGCAAGGACCTGCGGACGAGCCAGCTCTCCAGATGCGTGAGGAAGCGCTCCTCGACTGCAGGAGCCACCGTTTCCAGAGCAGGGTCTCTCAGCCAGATAAGCAGGGGTTTGGTCGCTTCGGAGTCCAGGGCGCCGATTCGGTAGACGAACAATGCCAGGCGGTCGAGCGCGCCGTCCTTGATGCGTGCGGCCTCGGTCCACGACTGGTAGTCGAGGGCAGCACGATGGATCGTGGGCAGCAGGTCGCCCATCGGTGCGTTCGAATCGTGTGTGGTGAAGTACTTGAATCGGGAGAACACCTCGCGGACGCCGATCGGCTCGGCGGTCTGGGCGATGAGCCACTGGTTCAGGAACAGTGAGCTGCGGGCCATGGCGTTGCGGCCGGCTCCGACCTCCTTTTCCCAGAAGGCGGTCTCGAAGAGCTTCCAATACTTCTCGTAGGCGGCCTCGCTCTCGTTGGCCGGAAGGTCGAGGCGCTGGAAGACGAAGTTCTTGATGAGATCAGCCGCGGTCAGCGGCGTACCCCTGGCGTTGAGCGTCTCGAAGATCTCTTGGCTGTCCTCGTCGGCCTCGAGCTGGATCACCACCAGCTGCAATCCGTTGAGCAGCACCTGGGTCAGGGCCTCGGCGCGGGATTCGCTGTCTTCCCCCGACAACCAATCGGTCATCTCGTCGCTGAAGAACTGGTGCGCCTGCGTCATGCGGCTGTCTTGGTGCGAGAGCCGTGAGTAGGCCACCGGAAGCGTCGCCGCCATGACCTCGTTGAACGCGGCCCGGTCACGGTTGGTAGGCCAAACCTTGAACCGGTCCTCGGCGGTGCGGCAGAAGTGCTCAGGATTGCGAATCAGGTCCTCTACCTGGCGTGCCAGCGTCTCCGAGCCCACCAGCGTCAGAGCTTGATGCGCAGCGTCGAGAAGCAGTTGCATCGTGGTGAGCCGTTGCTGACCGTCGATGATCGTCCAGTACGGCAGATTTCCCACGGACGCCGACTGATTCTGCAGGACTACCGCCCCCAGGAAATGAGGGCTGGAACGCATGCCCGAGTGCCTGAGGTTGGCGTGGCGACGGATGTCGTCCCACAGCATTGTCCACTGATTCTCGCGCGTCCACACGTACGGACGCTGGAACAGCGGGACCAGCAGACGCTGAGGCATGAAGAACACCTCATGCGGCGTCCTGACCTTGGTCTCCACACTTCCTCCCGCATGGTGCTTACCCTGCTTGCTCACACACTAGTCAGGTCGGATGCGCATCTTCGCCGAGCAATCGCTTACCCGTGAGGGTACGGAGGAGCCGGGCGTAGTGCTGCGTGGGCGGACCTGGCTAGCGGAGCAGGCGGAAGAAGGTTCGGATGTCGTTGACGAGTAGGGCGGGGGCTTCCAGGGCGGCGAAGTGGCCGCCTTGGGGGAACTCTGACCAATGGACGATGTGGTGTTGGCGGTCCAGTACCCGGCGGATTGCTGGGTCGGTCGGGAAGACTGCGATGCCTGTCGGCACGCCCGGTGTTAGGTCGTCGGTGGTTTGCCGGTTCTCGTAGTACAGGTTGGCGGAGGTTGCGCTGGTGTTGGTGAACCAGTAGATCGAGACGTTCGTCAGCAGGTGGTCGAGGTCGATCGCGTCCTCGGGCAGTTCGCGTGCCGGGTCGGTCCACTCCCAGAACTTCTCCAGAATCCACGCCAACTGTCCGACAGGCGAGTCGCTCAGCCCGAACGACACCGTCTGCGGCCGAGTCCCCTGCAACTCGGCGTACCCGGTGCCGACCGCACGCAACCGCTCGGCCGCCGCGAGCCGCTCGCGTTCGACGTCGTTCAACTGCTCGCGATCACCCGGTTCGAGGACCGGATACGCCAGTCCCCCATTGATGTGTACGCCGACCACGTGCGCCGGATCCACCTGTCCCACAAGGGGCGAGACAACGGATCCCGTGTCGCCGCCTTGCGCGCCGTACCGCTCGTACCCGAGGCGCCGCATCAGCTCCGCCCAAGCGCGGGC
The DNA here is from genome assembly GCF_004362255.1 of Kribbella sp. VKM Ac-2571. Taxonomy (NCBI): domain Bacteria; kingdom Bacillati; phylum Actinomycetota; class Actinomycetes; order Propionibacteriales; family Kribbellaceae; genus Kribbella; species Kribbella sp. VKM Ac-2571. The sequence goes on along the minus strand of NZ_SNWS01000024.1, from coordinate 2,393 downwards.
GATCCGTACGTGATTCCAACCAGACGTCAACGGCACCGAGAACCCGTGCCCCGGAACGGACGGCGCGACGACGTGGAACGCGTCGCGCGGATCCCCGCCGTACGCCGCCGGATCGGTCAACGGCCCGAGCACTTCCAGGAACTCCGCCACCGACCCCGGCCACCCGTGCGTGAGCACCAACGGCAACGCATCCGGCTCGGCCGATCGCACGTGCAGGAAGTGAATCGTCTGCCCGTCGATCTCGGTCGTGTACTGCGGATACTCGTTGAGCCGTGCTTCCCAGGCCCGCCAGTCGTACGCCGCCCACCGCTCGACCACCCGCCGCAAGTACCCGACCGGCACGCCGCGCTGCCACCCGTCCCCAGGTAGTTGGCGAGCCCAACGAACCCGCGCCAGCCGGCCCCGCAGATCCGCAAGCTCCGCGTCCGGCACCGCGATCCGGAACTCAGAGATCATGCGCCCGCTCGTGCAGCGGCTCGTACAACCCGACCTCGCCCCCGCCCGGCAACCGGAACGCTGTCAGCACTCCCCACTGCTGCCGCTCGACCGGTCGCACGAACTCCACGCCGTGTGCCGACAGGTCTGCCATCGTCTGCTCGAGGTTGTCGCACATCAGCAGCAGCTCGTGCGCGGCGGCCTCCGCCGGATGCATCGCGACCTCGGCCGGCGGCAGCTTGAAGATCAGCCACCCGTGGCCCGCGTCCACGGAGGGGTACTCCAGCACATCCCGGAAGAAGGCGCGATCCGCGTCGGCGTCGGTGGAGTAGATGATCACATGCGCTCCGTTGATCATCTACAGCACTGTAGCCGGGAATACCGACAACGCCTGAGCAGGTTGCCGCCTGAGTGATCCTCTTGACCGGCGCAACGGGCAACGTCGGGCGCGAACTGGCGGCGCTGCTGCCGGAGGCGCGCGCGCTCGACCGCTCGTCGGGTGCCGATCTCGCCCGGCCCGAGACGCTTGATCTGGAGGGCGTCGACGCTGTCTTCCTGGTCTGGCCGTTCCTCACGTCCGATGGTGCCAGTGCGGTGCTCGGCAAGATCGCGGAGTCAGCGCGGCGGGTTGTCTATCTGTCGTCGTCGGCAGTCCGGTTCGGGGCCGACACGGATCCGATCACCCGTTTGCATGCCGATCTGGAGACGGCGGTGCAGGCGTCGGGGCTGGAGTGGACGATCCTGCGTGCGGACACGTTCGCGTCCAACGCGCTCGGCTGGGCGGGGCAACTCCGAGCGGGTGACGTCGTACGTGGGCCGGACAGCGCCGCGACCGCGGTGATCGACCCCGCGGACATCGCTGCGGTCGCGGCGGCCGTACTGCGTGATTCGCAACCCGGCACGACCCACACGCTGACCGGTCCCGACGTACTCAGCCGGGCCGATCAGGTGCGGATCCTCGGCGACGCGCTCGGCCGCGAGCTGACGTTCGAGGCGACACCGTTCGACGACGCGCGAGCACAGCTGCTCGCAGATGGTCGCCCGCCGGCGCTCGTCGAGGCGCTCATCGGCAGCGCCCAGAACCGTCCAGCCTCCGACCTGGTCACGACGACTGTCCAGGACCTCACCGGCCGCCCTGCCCGTACCTTCCGCAGCTGGGCCGACCGGAACCTGACTGCCTTCGATTGATCAGCCCTCGACGGGATCTAAGCAAGGAAGGCGAGGGTGCGCTCCAGGACGAGCTTGGCGGCGGACTCGTCGTATCCCGGGAGGGATGAGTCGGCGAACAGGTGCTCCTTGCCGGGGTAGAGGAAGAGTTCGGCATTCTCGTTGGCGGCGACCAGGGCGCGGGCAGCGTCCAGGTCGCCGCCTTCCTCGGTGAAGTACGGGTCCTCGTCCATGCCGTGCACCTGCACCGGTACGCCGTCCGGCCAGGCACCGAACTCCTCCACCGGCAGGCACGAGTAGTAGAAGAGCGCTCCGGTAGCGCCGGGACGAGTCTGCGCCAACTGCTGAGCCGGTACGACGCCGAGCGAGAACCCGGCGTACACGACGTTCGACGGCAGGCTCTGCGCGGCCTGGACGCCGCGCTCGGCGATGACCCCGAAGCCGGTGGCCCGCGCGTAGTCCATCCCCTCCTCGAGCGTCGCGTAGGTGTTGCCTTCGTACAGGTCCGGCGTGTGGACGGTGTGACCCGCCTGCCGGAGCTCGTCGGCGAACGCCTTCACGCCGTCGGTCAGCCCCTGTGAGTGGTGGTACAGCACGACCTCGGCCATCATCAGCTCCAATGATCCAAATATCCCGAACAATCCGCGATGCTAGTCTATTCGGACCATGTCGATCAACGGCCAGTACTGGATGCCACGCCTCCGGCGCGGCGGGTCATGGGGCTGGAACTCCCGTCCTTCCCTCGTCGCTCCGGTCGCTTCGCTCCCTCCGCTCCTCAGTCCAGGACGGGA
>NZ_SNWS01000023.1:0-154331 GCF_004362255.1 Kribbella sp. VKM Ac-2571 | reverse complement strand
ATGAGTGAGGAGCAGATGTACGACATGTACCGGCTGCTCGCGCTGGCCAAGTACGACGAGCGCTACGTCATCCCACCCGCACACGCCGAGCAGGCCCACGACCTCGAAGAGATCGCGTGTTCACTGGACTACGAAGGCGGCCCCGGCATGGGCGGCTCCGGTCCGTTCGGCGAGGGATCCGGCGCAACGACACCGATCGCCGTCGAGAACTTCCAGATGCTGCAGGACCGTCAGACCTCGGACACCCTCGCGGCACCGAACGACAAGGCCGCCCGCGTCAACCTGCTCAACTGGGACGGCAAGGGGAGCCCGCAGGGCCTGTTCCCGCCGAAGGGGGACGAGTGATGAAGCTTCGTGCCGACCAGCTGACGGTCGCTTGGCAGTCCGCGTCGCTGCTGCTCGCCTATCCCGACAGCCAACTGCTCGACCGGCTCGAGCTGATCAGTCGTGCGACGCATGAACTCCCGTCCCGGGTGGGAGAGTTGCTCCGGGCAACCATCACCAATCTGTCCGGAACGCCGCTGTCCGAGCTGGAGTCCGACTACGTCGAGACCTTCGACAACCGTCGCCGCCACAACCTGTTCCTGACCTACTTCTTGTACGGCGACACGCGCAAACGAGGCGGCGCGCTGCTGCGGTTCAAGCAGACCTATCTCGCGTCCGGCCTCGACCTCGACCCCGGCGAACTCCCCGACCACCTCTGTGTGGTCCTGGAGTACGCCGCGACCGTCGATCACGAACAGGGCCGACGCCTGCTGCTCGAGTACCGGGCCGGCCTCGAGGTCCTTCGTCTGTCCTTGACCGGCATCAGTTCGCGCTGGGCCGGAGCCGTCGAGGCCGTCACCGCAACGCTTCCACCTCTGCGCGGAAACGAGCGCGACGCCGTGCAGAAGCTCATCGCCGACGGTCCTCCGGACGAGGAGGTCGGCCTCACCCCGTACGGCGCCGCTTTCGACACCGGACCCGCGTCACCAGTACCGCTGCCGATGCCGACGTACCGCGGAGGTCGCTGAGCATGGACACGTTCCTGTGGGTCATCGTCCCCTACATCTGCCTGACCGTCTTCGTCGTGGGCCACTTCTGGCGCTACCGCTACGACAAGTTCGGCTGGACGACACGGTCGTCGCAGCTGTACGAGGACAGGCTGCTTCGTTGGGGTAGCCCACTGTTCCACTTCGGTCTGCTCGCGGTCTTCCTCGGTCATGTGATGGGTCTCGGCGTACCGAAGTCCTGGACCGAAGCTGTTGGCGTCTCGGAAGGGCTGTACCACTTCATGGCGGTCTCGATCGGCGCTGTCGCCGGCATCGGCACCGTGGTCGGTATGGCGATCCTCATCTACCGCCGCCGTACCGTCGGCCCGGTCTTCTCCGCCACCACGAAGATGGACAAGACCATGTACGCCGTCCTCGCGACGGTCATCCTGCTCGGGCTGGCCAACACCGTGTTCGCCAACATCTTCGAGCACTACGACTACCGCGAAGGCGTTTCCGTCTGGTTCCGCGGTGTCTTCCGCTTCCAGCTGCACCCCGAACTGATGGCCGATGCGCCGCTCACATTCCAGCTGCACGGCCTCGCCGCGATGCTGTTGTTCGCCCTGTGGCCCTTCACCCGCCTGGTCCACGTCTTCAGCGCCCCGCTCGGCTACCTCACCCGCCCCTACATCGTCTACCGCAGCCGCGACACCCAACTAGGCACCCACCGCCCCCGCCCCGGCTGGGACCGAACGCGCTGAGCCGGCGATGGGGCATCCGACCAGTGGCGTCCTGGCGTCCACACTATGACGAGCACACCGGTCACGAGGTAGATCACCTGTAGGAAGTGGAATCCACGGATCGAGGCCACTTCTCCGAGGATCCAGAACACCATGATGGTCCCGGCAACGATGGCGGCGAGGTGCCGGCCGTCGCTGCGTTTGACCAGGGCCGTGGCGGCGATCAGGGAGCTGCCGCCGACGAGGGCCATCAGTATCACGCCGGGGAAGTAGTTGCTGGGGAAATCGGTGTTCCGGACCCAGGACGCCTGCTCGGGGATCCACTCTGTCATCAGCGCGAGCCCTCCGGCCGCGGCGCTGACGCCGTTGAACAGCAGCAAACCGAGCAGGGTCTTGCTCTGTCGGTCCATTCCGCCTCTGTCGGCAGGCGGGGGATGGGTGTCGTGAGTACGCATGATGACGATCGACTCCTTCCAGTCGTCCTCCAGCCCTAGCGTGCCTCGCAGATGCGGCCGCGTTGGGAATCGGCTTCTAGCGCGGAGAGCTCGTCTCGAGCGGGATGCGCGACCCCATGGATTTGAGGAAGCGCCAGCAGGTGAGGGCTTGCGCGATGCCGAGCAGGCCCAGAACCGTGGCGACGACCGGCGAGGCTTCTTCGCCGCGAGCGATGGCGACGATCGTCAGGCTCACGATGCCCAAGCTGATGCCGGCCATTGCGCACAGCACGATCGGCGCGAGTACCCGGCCCCACGCACGGCCGCGGCGTAGCAGGAGGCCGGCGAGCATCGCTGCGGGGAGGAACAGGGCCAGGTCGAGCACGTGGACCGGATTGGTGAGTAGACCAGCATCACGCAGCTCTTTCGGCGGCGCCCCGTTCAGGATTGCCGGCAGGTCCTGGCTCAGCCAGAGCAACGCGAAGCCCGCCGCGATCACGATCAGGAACGCCGACACGGACCCGTTCAGCCGCCCGGTCGGCGACGTCGGCAGGCGCGCTGTGTCGATGTCCGCGAAGAAGCCGATCAGTGCCCACACCGCGAGTCCGAGGACTGCGACGTACAGCAGGAACAGCGGTCCGAAGTGCATGGCGAACGCATAGATCACATACGCGTAGGCCGCATAGACGACCGTCCCGGCCCACGCGACCAGCGCCCGCACCGAGCCGCGTGCGGCGGCCACTGCGAGGACCAGCATGACTGGGAGGACGACCAGATTGGCGATGTCCTGGCCGATCGCCTGGGTCTGCCAGCCGGTCGTCTCGTTCGCGTAGATCCTGTCGACGAGAATGCCGGCCACGCTGCCTGGGACGCCGAGCAGAGCGATCGGCACCGACAGCCACAGCCACCAGGGTGCCGTGACGGGTCCGACGGCCGCCCGAGGCTCGCTTCTCATGCCGGTTCTTTCCACGCGATGGGACGATGAATTCCGTCGCCGGTCAGGAGCAGGTCGCGGAGGCGGCCGACGAAGCGGGCGGCGGGAGCGCCGTCGACGATGTCGTGGTCGACGCTGACGGTCAGCTGGAGGAACTCGCGTTCGACGAGTACGCCTTGGAAGAAGATCGGCCGCCGGGCGATGCCGCCGACCACGATGCTCAGGGTGTGGAGCTGGAAGCCGATGCCCCAGCCAGCTCCGGCGCCGAACATGCCGACGGCGGTCACACCCACCGTCCCGGCCAGAGCCTGTTGGCGATGCGGCAGCCGGTGCAGTGCGCCGAGCAGCGCGACCCGGACGAATCCGGGCAGCAACAGGTACACGTGCACCCAGGGCGCCTTGCGGACCGACGGGCTCAGGTGTGGATCCGTCTTGACCGCGTGGATCTCGTCGTGCAGCTCCTCGACGGTACGCCGGGACGCGTCACGCAGCACGTGGGTGAAAGCGAACGGCTTCCCGTCGACGTCGACCTCGACCGGCAGGCCGACGTCGACCTGGTCGAAGATGACCTCACGGCCTCGCAGGTCTCGGTACGCCTGAATACCGGCATCCGCGGCGACCGCGGTGGCGACGCAATGGATCACGAACGCCGTGAAGAGGTGCGAGGCGCCGTCCGCGCGCAAGGCCGCCCGCGCCGAGGTGACGTCGACCTCGAAGAGGCCGTGGATGGCGTGTCTGCGTCGTGCCGCCCGGCCGGTGTCGATCACCAGCTGCCGGACCCATGGCACCGCCCTGACCTGTGCGCCCACGATTCGCCTCCTGAGCCGATGTCATCTGAATCATCGACCTCCGGGGCCACGATTCGCACCGGCCGATCGGTCCCTTCGAGGCGGGACCTTGGACCCTCGGCCGCCGGGATCCCAGGAGTCACGCCGCGGACGGGTCTTTCGCCTCTACAGGTCCTGGAGCCCTCGGGCCTGCACTGGGGGAATGAAGAGAACGGGACTTTCCTTGGCTGACCGCGAGGCGCTGCTGCGGGCGGCTGTCCTGGCCCCGTCGATGCACAACACGCAGCCGTGGCGGTTCCGGTTCGTGGAGCGGACGGTGCAGGTGTTCCGGGTGCGGGAGCGGGAGTTGCCGGCCGAGGATCCGTTGCGCCGGATGCTGTTCCTGTCGCTCGGAGCCTCGATCTTCAACCTGCGGGTTGCGGCCGCGGCGCGGGGGATGGGCTCGGAGGTACGGCACCTGGTCGATCAGCGGTTGCCGGATCTGGTGGCGGTTGTGGAACTGAGCTTGTCGCCGGGCGAGCCATTGGCCGCGCTGGCGCCGTACTTGACCGAACGTCGCACGAACCGGGAGCCGTTCACTGATGAGCGGTTGTCGGCACAGGCCCGCGTCGAGCTCGACCTGTGTGCACGGGTCGAGGGCGCCGTGCTGCAGTGGATCGACAAGCCGTCCCGGCGTTGGTGGTTGCAGATCGCAACTAACGACGCGGTGGCGGCGGACGACGAGGACGCGGCGCGGACGGCGGAGCGACGGCAGTGGGTCGGTGGGCACCGGGAAAGCGACGGGGTGCCGTCCAGTGCCCTCGGCTCGCGGGCCGCCGGCGGGAGTCCCGTCGTACGCGATCTGGCGGCCACGGAGACCGATGCGGTGCGTCCGGTGGCCGCCTTCGAACGGGAACCGCAGCTAGCGGTGCTCGCAACCCGGTACGACGGTCCGATCGAGTGGCTGCGGGCGGGACAGGCACTCGAGCATGTACTGCTGGAGGCCACTGCCCGTGGATTGTCGACGTCCTTGCTGAATCAGGCGATCGAGCACGAAGAGCTCCGGGTGCAGATCAACGATCCACTCGGTCCATGGCAGCGGCCGCAGGCCGTGATCCGGTTCGGTTACGGTCGGCCGGTGCCGCCGACGCCGCGGCGCGCTGTCGAGGACGTGCTGATCCGCGAGTGATCGGGGCCAGGTGGTCCAGCGAGGTCGGGACCTTGGACCCTGACCGACGACCACTCGCTACGCGAACCTAGAACTACAGGGGAAGTACCGGATCGCCGGAAGCGGATCAGGAAGCGGTGGCCACAAGGCCACGAGACTCACCGTCGTCAAGACGGACGGCCCTTCCTGCGAACCGGGCCCCTGTGTCCAGACCGGCTCCGGGCACCATGTCCGGAGCAACGCGTCCGGGCGACTTGTCAGCGGCGGCGGGCGATGCGGTCCATGGTGGAGCGGATCGAGCTCTCCGTGGGTTCAGGCCACAGCACGTCCCACGTGTGGAAGACGACGCCGATGCCCCAGCCGAAGATCGGGATGACCGGCCAGAAGAAGCCGGCTCCGGTGACGTACCAGATGATCACCACGAAGGTGTTCACCAGAACGAACGCCATGAGATGGGCGGCGAGTTCACGCCGCTTGCGCAGCTCGGCGACCGCCTGCTCGCGTAGTTCGTCGTCAATGCCTGGCGGATCGATGTGGTCGACCGCCCTCTCGTCGAGAACTGTCTTGTCGTCCATGACGACCTCCTTGTAGTCACTTCCACCGTCCATCGGTGCCGGGAGGTCGGTCAGGGCAGCAGGACGTGGCTTGGGCAGGACCTTCGACTCTGCTGGTCTGGCCGCGATCGCCTGATGCTTGCTGCGACGGACGAGTGACTGGAGGACGCGATGAGTACCACGACGTACCCGGTCCGGGTGGACGGGGCGCTCGACGATCGGCTGAATCGCTGGTTGTGGTTGGTGAAGTGGGTGCTGGTGATTCCGCACCTGTTCGTGCTCGCGGTGTTGTGGATCGCGTTCGCGCTGGTGAGTTTCGTGGCGTTCTTCGCGATCCTGTTCACCGGCCGGTACCCGCGCGGGATCTTCGACTTCAACGTCGGAGTGATGCGATGGACGTGGCGGGTGCAGTTCTACTCGTACGGCGCTCTGGGCACGGACAAGTACCCGCCGTTCACGTTGCGCGAGGTCCCGGACTATCCGGCGCACCTCGAGGTGAAGTACCCGGAGCACCTGTCCCGCGGCCTGGTGCTGGTCAAGTGGTGGTTGCTGGCGATCCCGCACTACATCGTGGTCGGCTTCTTCGTCGGTACCGGGACGTGGTTCGCGACCCAGGCCGACGATCGCGCGTGGGCCTGGAGTGGTGGTCTGGTCGGACTGCTGGTCCTCATCGCGGCAATCATCCTGCTGTTCACCGGGCGGTACCCACGGTCGGTCTTCGATCTGGTGCTCGGCATGAACCGGTGGGCGTTGCGCGTCGCGGCATACGCCGGGCTGATGGTCGACCAGTACCCGCCGTTCCGCCTGGACATGGGCGGCGACGACCCCGGTACGACGAGACTCCACGAGCCGCTGCCTCCCAGCACGCGGCCTGCCGGCCCGCCGCCCTCCAGCACGCCGCCGGCCGGCGCACCGTCGCCGGGCTCGGCGCCGCGGATGTCGGCCGGACGGATTGTCGCTCTCGTCCTCGGCGTCGTCGTGACGCTGGCGTCCGTCGTCGGCCTGACGGTCGGCGGAGCTCTGGCCTGGCTCGACGAGGGTCGCCGGGACTCGGCGGGCTTCGTCACGTCGGGTCAAGTGGCGATGTCCACGTCGGGCTACGCGTTGACCAGTGAAAGGTTCACGATCGACGTCGGTGCGACGACGGTTCCGCGGAGCTGGTTCGGTGACGCGCGACTGCGCGTGGCCTCGACCGGGGGCGCACCCGTCTTTGTCGGTCTCGCGAGGTCGGCCGATGTGGCCACCTACCTGGCCGGCGTCGGCTACACGACCGTGAAGGCGATCGGTCCGAACAACACGACGTACGACGATCACGCCGGCGGCGCGCCGTCGACGGGACCGACCGCGCTGCACATCTGGCGTGTCCAGGCCTCCGGTCCGGGAGAACAGACGATCACCTGGCCGGTCGAGAACGGCGATTGGACTCTCGTCGTGATGGCCGCCGACGGCAGTGGGAACGTGAGCGTCCGAGCGGACGTCGGTGCCACCGCGCCGGCTCTCGAATGGGCCTGGATCGTGGTGCTCGCGAGCGCGGGCGTGACGCTCGTGCTGGGCCTGCTCCTCGTAGTGCTGGCGGTCGTCCGGCCACCGAAGGCAGGACCTTCGCCCCTGCAAGCCCCACCGTCGGCGCGGGTGGAATGAGAACGACGGATACCACCGACTGAAGGGTCGATCATGAGCGTACGGGTTGGGATCAACGGGTTCGGGCGCATCGGGCGGGATTACCTGCGTTGCGTGCTCGAACGGACGTCGAGCGGCATCGAGGTGGTGGCGATCAACGACGTCGCCGCACCGGCGACGCTCGCGCACCTGCTCCGCTACGACTCGACGTACGGCCCCTTGAAGGAGGAGGTCGGTCACACCGAAAACACGATCACGGTCGGCGGCCGGACCCTGCGGGCGACCGCCGAGCGTGACCCGGCCGAGCTCGACTGGGCCGCGGTCGGCGCCGACATCGTGATCGAGTCGACCGGCAAGTTCCGCACTCAGGAAGCAGCCGGCGCGCATCTGACGGCCGGTGCCCGCAAGGTGATCCTGTCGGTTCCCGGCAAGGACGTCGACACGACCGTCGTCCTCGGCGTCAACGAGGACGACTACGACCCGGCGACCCACAACGTCATCTCGAACGCCTCCTGCACGACGAACTGCGTCGCGCCGATGGTGTCGGTGCTGCACCGGGCGTTCGGCATCGAGCGCGGCCTGATGACCACCATCCACAGCTACACCAACGACCAGGTGCTGCTGGACTCCCCGCACAAGGACCTGCGGCGCGGCCGCTCCGGCGCCGCCAACCTGATCCCGACGAGCACCGGCGCGGCCCGCGCGGTCGGCCTGGTCATCCCGGAGCTGGCCGGCAAGATCGACGGCGTCGCGGTCCGGGTTCCGATCGAGGACGGATCGCTCACCGATCTCTCGGTGGAGCTCTCGGAAACGGTCACGGTCGAGCAGGTGAACCAGGCGTTCGCCGACGCCGCGGCCGGTCCGCTGAAGGGAATTCTGCGCTACACGACGGATCCGATCGTGTCGCGGGACATCGTCGGTGATCCGGCGTCGTGCATCTTCGACGCGCAGCTCACCCAGGTCCAGGGCCACCTGGTCAAGGTCTTCGGTTGGTACGACAACGAGTGGGGCTACACGAGCCGCCTGGTCGACCTGACCGAGCTCGTCGCCGCCTCACTGTGAGCAGTTCAGGAGGATGAGATGAACAGCGAGTACGTCGTACGACTCGACGGTGAACCGATGCAGTCCGCTGTCGGGGCGGGTCCGGAGCAGATCGGTGTGAAGGCAGCCCGGCTGGCCGAGTTGGCCCGTGAAGGCATCCGCGTCCCCGAGGGGTTCGCGGTGACTGCCACGGCGTACCGCGAGTTCGTCCACCAAGCTGGGCTCGCCCCGACGATCGCGCAGGAGATCCGCAGGTTCCGCGCCGGTCGCGATCTGGGCGTGGCAGCAGCGGAGATCCGCTCGGCCTTCCGGGACGCGTCGATGCCCGCGACTGTGGTCGACGAGATCCTGGACGCCTATCAGGAACTGGGTGGTGACGGCACGGAGGTCGCAGTTCGCTGCAGCCCGGTGACGTTCGCGGACGCCGTGCGGGACGACGTGTTCCTGCACCTCACCACTGGCGCCGACGTCGTGGCGGCCTGCCGGCGCTGCTTCGCGTCGCTGTACAACACCGTTGCCGTTGGCAATCGCGAAGCCGAGGGGATCGACCACCTGAAGGTCGCGATGCCGGTGACCGTGCAGCGGATGGTCCGTGCCGACCTCGGCGGCTCGGGCACGGCCCGCGGCGAGAACACCTTCGTCCGGGTCCGCGCGTCCTGGGGCCTGGGCGAACCACCCGCGGCCGATGCCGACCTGTACTCGGTCCACCCCGGCGCGCGCCCGCTGATCGTGCGGCACCGTGGCGCCAAGCTCACCAAGACCGTGTACGCCGACCCACGCGGGACCCGGCCTGTGCCGACGACGCCCGCCGAACGAACCACCCTCGTGCTGACCGACGACGAGCTTCAGGAACTCGCCCGGTGGTCGGTCGTGGCGGACAAGCACTTCCGCCGTCCGACGACACTCGACTGGGCGAAGGACGGGCAGTCCGGTGAGCTCTACGTGATCGAGGTCCGTCCGGGTGTCGCTCCTGCCGTGACCATCGTGGCGCGTGGCCGATCCGTCCTCGAGACCTCCGCTTCACAGTACCGGTGACCGCCATGTTCGAGGTGCGGATCCACGGCCGCGGCGGCCAGGGAGTAGTCACGACCGCCGAGTTGCTGTCGGTCGCGGCGTTCGCCGAAGGTCGGCAAGCACAGGCGTTCCCGACCTTCGGCTCGGAGCGGACCGGTGCGCCGGTGGTCGGCTTCTGCCGAATCGCCGATCAGCCGATCCGGAGCCACGAACCGATCGCCGCGCCGGATGCGGTGATCGTTCAGGACGCGACGTTGATTCATCAGCCCGACGTCCTGGCCGGTCTCCGGCCCGACGGCTTTCTGCTCGTCAACACGTCCCGATCGTTGACCGAACTCGGTCTGGACCCGGCCGGTAGGCGGGTGCTGACCGTTCCGGCGACCGAGCTGGCGCTCACCCACCTCGGCCGTCCGCTGCCGGGCGCCGTACTGCTGGGCGCCTTCGCGGCGCTCACGGCGCAGGTGCGGGTCGAGTCGGTCGTCGCGGCCGTGCAGGAGCGGTTCTCCGGTTCCGTTGCCGCCGGCAACGTCGCGGCGATCCGCGACGCGTACGCCCTGGCTCGCCGATCCCTCGAGGAGGCCGCTCATGCGCTCACAGATTGAAGGCTCGCGCGCGGTCGCGCAGACCGTCGCACGGTGCCGGCCCGAGGTGGTCTGTGCGTATCCGATCTCTCCGCAGACGCACATTGTCGAAGCGCTCAGCGTGTTCGTGGCGTCCGGCGAGCTGGCGCCGTGCGAGTTCGTGAACGTCGAGTCGGAGTTCGGCGCGATGTCGGTGGCCATCGGCGCCTCCGCGGCCGCCGCACGGGCCTACACGGCGACCGCCAGCCAGGGGCTGCTCTACATGGCCGAAGCGCTCTACAACGCCTCCGGACTCGGTCTGCCGATCGTGATGACGGTCGCGAACCGTGCGATCGGTGCCCCGATCAACATCTGGAACGACCAGAGCGACTCGATGTCGCAGCGCGACTCGGGCTGGATCCAGCTGTACGCCGAGAGCAACCAGGAGGCGGCCGATCTGCATGTCCAGGCGTTCCGGATCGCGGAGGAGCTGTCGTTGCCGGTGATGGTGTGCATGGACGGCTTCGTCCTGACGCACGCGGTCGAGGGTATCGACGTACCGTCGCAGGAACAGGTGGACAGCTTCCTCCCTCCGTACGAGCCGCGGCAGGTGCTGGATCCGGACGATCCGATGACGATCGGCGCGATGGTCGGTCCGGACGCGTTCACGGAGGTCCGGTACCTGGCGCACGCGAAGCATCTTCGAGCCCTCGAGGTGATTCCCCGGGTTGCCGACGAGTTCGCGACAACCTTCCGGCGGAGCTCCGGCGGTCTGATGACGCCGTACGGCGACCCGGGGGCCGAGACGGTCGTGGTGGCGCTCGGCTCGGTGCTGGGCACGATCAAGGACACGGTCGACGAGCTGCGCGCCGAGGGCGTGAGCATCGGAGTCCTGGGGCTGACGACCTTCCGGCCGTTCCCGTACGACGCCTTGCGGGCAGCGCTGCGCGGCGCACGACGAGTCGTCGTACTGGAGCGCGCTGTCGCGGCCGGGATGGGTGGGATCGTGACGGCCGACGTCCGCGGGAGTGTGCCGGAGACACCGATCACCACCGTGATCGCGGGACTCGGCGGCCGGCCGGTCACGAAGAAGTCGTTACGTGCGCTGTTCGCCGACGCCGTCGCGGATCGGCTCGAACCGCTGACCTTCCTCGATCTCAAGCGTGACGTGGTCGAGCGCGAGCTGAGCTGAGAGGAGCGAGCCATGCCAGTACAACGGATCAAGTTCTACCAGACCGGAAGTTTCGCGGTCGGGAACCGGCTGCTGGACCCGGACCTGCGATCCGTGCAGGCCGATGCCGCGCGGACCAACTCGCTGACCACGGGACATCGGGCCTGCCAGGGTTGTGGTGAGGCACTGGGCGCACGGTATGTGCTCGACGCGGTGATGCGTGCCACCGGCAACCGTGCGGTCACGGTGAACGCGACCGGCTGCCTGGAGGTGTTCTCCACTCCGTTCCCGGAGTCGTCGTGGCGGGTGCCGTGGTTGCACTCGCTGTTCGGCAACGCGCCGGCTGTGGCGACCGGTGTCGCGGCCGCCTTGAGGGCGAAGGGCCGTACTGACGTTCGGGTGGTCGGGCAGGGCGGCGACGGTGGCACGGTCGATATCGGCCTCGGGTGTCTGTCGGGGATGTTCGAGCGCAACGACGACGTGCTGTACGTCTGCTACGACAACGGTGGCTACATGAACACCGGCGTACAGCGGTCCGGCGCGACGCCACACGGCGCGCTGACTACGACGACACCGGCGGGGAACTCGTTCCGGCAGGGTAAGAGCCTGCCGTTGATCGCGATGGCGCACCGGATTCCGTACGTCGCCACGGCGACCGTCGCGGACCTGCGCGACCTCGAGTACAAGGCGACCCGGGCGATGGACTTCCACGGTGCGCGGTACCTGCACGTCCTCGTGCCGTGCCCGCTGGGGTGGCGCACCGCCTCCAGCGAGACCATCCAGATCGCCCGGCTGGCCACCGAAACCGGCAGCTTTCCGGTCTTCGAGGCGGTCGACGGCGAGGTGACCGATGTGACCCGGATCCGGCGGCTACGTCCGGTCGAGGACTATCTGCGACCGCAGGGCCGGTTCGCGCACCTGTTCGGCGACACGCCGCGCGACGACGTGATCAGCAGCATCCAGGCGGAAGCGGACCGGAACATCCGGACGTTCGGCCTGACCGAGACCACCGAGGTGAGTTAGATGTCCGAGGCAACCAGTCGCCATCCGTACGCGATCACGCTGGACGTCGGCTCCAGCCTGGCGAACAAGACCGGGTCGTGGCGCACCGAGCGCCCGGTCTACCTCGACCGGATGCCGCCGTGCAACGACGCGTGCCCGGCCGGCGAGAACGTGCAGGAGTGGATTGCGCTCGCCGAACAAGGTGACTACGAGGCCGCCTGGCGGCAGATCATGGTCGACAATCCGTTCCCGGCGATCATGGGCCGGGTCTGCTACCGGCCGTGCGAGACCGCCTGTAACCGGGCGACGCTGGACCAGCCGGTCGGCATCAACTCGATCGAGCGGTTCCTGGGCGACGAGGCGATCAGCCAGGGCTGGTCGGTCGTTGTCGAGGCACCGCCGACCGGCAAGAACGTGCTGGTGGTCGGAGCGGGTCCGTCCGGGTTGTCGGCGGCGTACCACCTGGCGTTGCGCGGTCACCAGGTGACAGTGCGGGACGACTCGCCGGCGGCCGGCGGGATGATGCGCTACGGCATCCCGGCGTACCGGCTGACGCGTGACGTGGTGGACGCCGAGATCCGGCGGATCGTCGACCTGGGTGTGCGGCTCGAGCTCAGTACGCCGGTGACCGACCTCGATGATGCGCTCGTCGACTTCGACGCGGTCTTCCTCGCAGTCGGTGCACACATCGGGCGGCGCGCGGACATTCCGGCCGGCGACTCGGCACGGATCGTGGACGCGGTCTCGATGCTCGCCGGTCTGGAGAAGGGCGAGAAGCCGTTGCTCGGTCGACGGGTCGCGGTGTACGGCGGTGGCAATACCGCGATGGACGTCGCCCGGACGGCACGCCGGCTCGGGGCCTCGGACGCGATCGTGGTGTACCGGCGTACCCGCGAGCGGATGCCGGCGCACGACATCGAGGTCCGCGAGGCGCTGGACGAGGGTGTCCGGATGCGGTGGCTGTCGACCATCGTGTACGCCGGTGCCGACCGCGTCCGGATCGAGAAGATGCGGCTCGACGACTCCGGGTTCCCACAGCCGACCGGTGAGTTCGAGGAGCTGGACGCGGACTCGGTGGTGCTGGCGCTCGGTCAGCAGGCGGATCTCGCGCTGGTGCAGGATCTTCCCGATGTGGCGATCGTCGACGCAGTGGTGCAGGTCGACGAGCGGATGATGACCGGTCGCACCGGGTTGTTCGCCGGCGGCGACATGGTGCCGGGCGAGCGGACCGTCACGGTTGCCGTCGGGCACGGCAAGCAGGCCGCGCGGAACATCGACGCCTGGCTGCGCGGTGCGACGTACGAACACCCGGACCGGCCCGAACTGGCGACGTACGACCGCTTGAACACCTGGTACTACGCGGACGCGCCGGCCACGCTCCGCCCGCAGCTCGACGCCGCGCGCCGGATCACATCCTTCGACGAGGTCACCCAAGGGCTGACGGCCGAGAACGCGCTGTTCGAGGCTCGCCGCTGCATGTCGTGCGGCAACTGTCTCGAGTGTGACAACTGCTTCGGCGTCTGCCCCGACAACGCCATCATCAAGCTCGGCCCCGGCCAGGGCTACGAGATCGACCTGGACTTCTGCAAAGGCTGCGGCCTCTGCGCCGCCGAATGCCCAAGCGGAGCCATCACCATGCTCCGCGAACGCTTCTGACCTGGCCGGGTCAGCTGCGGGTTGTCTTCGGTCGGGTAACAGGGACAACGGTGAGGAGGCCGTCGAGTCCCTTGAAGTCGTCTGGGTTCGTCGTGAAGAGGGGGATGTCCTCGGCGATGGCGATCGCGGCGATCATCAGGTCGGCGACTCGACGCCGCGGCTTGCGGCCCGCGCCCACGACGGCGGCGCAGACTCTGCCATAGATACGGGCCGCTTCGGCGTCGAAGGGGATGGGATCGAACTCGTTCTCGGCGCGCTGGAGGACATCCATCCGCCGGGCGCGCTCTGCGTGCTCGTCGTAGTCGTCCTGTACGTCGTTGCCGCGGACCTCGTGGGGACCCGCCGAGAGCTCTGCCAGCGTGATGGCACTGATCGCGATCTCCGACGGGAGCTCAGCGGTATCGACCCACTTGCGCAAGATCATGATGTTCGTGTCCAGGAGACCTTGCTGGTACTCAGCGGGCATAGGGGTCGTCCAGTTGCTGGTCGGCGGTGGCGTCCTGGTCAGCGCGGAAGGCGTCGACGGAGATGTCGGGGGCAGTCCGGGACATAGCGGCGAACTCGGCGCGCGGGACGAAGCGCCGCCGGCGTCGCAAGGGGACGAGCTCGCCGATCCGGTGCCCATCGCGCGTGACGGTGAAGGACTGGCCGCTCTGGACGGCGTCCATGATCTCTTTGGACTTCGTGCGCAGGTCGCGCTGGGTGATCTCCGGCTGTCCGGTCATGCATCCACGATACCCCAGTGTGGCACCATGTGCTACCGAATAGCACATCGCGCGATTCCAGTGGACAGGTCGAATGGGGTGTGAACCGGGGTCGTTGGTCCCTGCTGCCTGCTATGTCGTCGGCGTCACGATCGTGACGTGACGTACGCGCAGGCGAAAGGGCATCTCGTGGACGAGTTCGGTGCGGTGGAGACGGGTGGCCGGTCGATCGTGGTCGGGTGCGACGGGTCGTCGGCGAGTGATGCGGCTGCTCGCTGGGCGGCTGGTACGGCGCAACTCCTCGGGTGCGGCATCCGGATGGTCCATGTGATGCCGTGGCCGATCCTGCGCAGTACCGGTGGTACCGCGGTCCTGGTCGGCAGGGATGTGCTCTGGGGTGCCGCGGAGCGGTTGCTGGACAAGTCCTGCCGAGACGTCCGCGCCGAGTATCCAGGCGTCGCGATCGAGGCCGAGGTGTCGGTCGGTGATCCGGTGCCGATTCTGTTGCGTGAAGCAGCCGCTGGATCCTTGCTGGTGCTCGGCTCCCGAGGTCTCGGGGAGGTCCGTGAGCTCGCCGAGGGGTCAGTGGCGGCGCACCTCGCGACCCACGCCTCGTGCCCCGTGGTCGCCGTGCCGGCGGGATGGTCGCCCCGGTCGGGCGAGGTGGTCGTCGGCGTGGACGGATCGGAGCAGAGCCGGAAGGCGATCGATTTCGCGTTCCAGTTCGCTGAGCAGACAGGAGCGTCCGTCAGGGCCGTGCTCGCGTGGCACGACCCGGCGAGCGTGGGACCGGGCGACATGCAATTCCCCGTGTACGACATCGATGCGCTCGAGGAAGACAGCGCCGCGGTTCTTGGCGAGGCGGTGGCCGGCCGGCGTGTCGATCATCCGGACGTGCAGACCACAGAGAAGCTCGTCCACGGATCGGCGTCGAAGGTCCTGCTGGACGAGTCCCGCGACGCCGGCTTGCTGGTCGTCGGCTCCCGCGGCCGAGGACGGATCCGCAGCCTCCTGCTGGGCTCGGTCAGCCGCGCGGTTCTCCATGACGCCGCCTGCCCGGTCGCTGTGGTGCGGTAGGACCTGGACCACGGCCGTCAGCCGGGCGCGCACAGGACGTTCGGCCCTGCCGGGCCGGCACGGCGCGACCGAGGGTGGAGATATGAGGGCATCCATTGACGGACGGCCGGCGCTGCCGAATGTGCCGGACCTGATCGATCGCTGGCTGGCCGAGGGCGTGATCACCCCGGCCCAGGCCGACCGGATGCGTGCTGATGTCGGCGCGCCCGGGGCTCGGCAACCCGACGTACGGCCGACCGAGCCGAGCGGTCCAGAAACCGCTCTCCAGCGTTCGTCGCTGGTCGCGGAGGGACTCGCGTACCTCGGTGGCGTGATCGTCCTGGTCGCTGCCGGTCTGATCTGCGCGCGGTACTGGGCGTCGATGCCGCAGAACGCTCAACTCGGTGTTGTCGGCGGCACAGCGGCCGGCCTGCTCCTGGCCGGAGGCGCGATCCCACGATCGCGCAGCGGTGCGGGCGTGCGGCTGCGGTCGGTTCTTTGGCTGCTGTCGACTGCCGGAGCCGCGGCGTTCGCGGCCCTGTTCGCGCATCGCGTGCTCGAGCTCGACGGCTCGGCGAACGTGTTGGTCACCGGATCGGTGTCAGGAGTACTGGCTGCGGCGCTTTGGTGGCGTCTGCCGGTCCTTGCCCAGCAAGCGGCGTTCTTCGTGGCGACGATGGTGACAGCCGGGGCTGCGGTGGCACAGCTGACCAGCAGCCCACACGTTCCGGGACTCGCGGTCTGGGGGATCGGCGTGATCTGGTTCCTGCTCGGTTGGCTCGGCACGGTGAAGCCGCGACGGCCGGTGCTCGCCTTGGCCGCGATCGCAGCTCTGATCGGCGCTGCGATGACGCTGCCGGCTGACGCCGGGATGGTGCTCGCGCTCTGCACCGTCGTTGCTCTGGTGGTCGTGGCGGTCGTGATCCATGACCTGCTGCTGCTCGCGGTCGGCGCAGTCGGAGCGCTGAACATCCTGCCGGCCGTGGTCAACGAGTGGTTCCCGGGAGACCTGGCGGCCCCGCTCGTGCTGCTGGGAGTGGGTGCGCTGCTCGTCACGGCAGCGGTCTACACAGCCAACAGGCCGCGGACTCACCACACAGCTGGCTGAGAAGGGTGGCCGAAGGTCCCTGCGGATCAAGGGCCGAGGGCTCTGCCTTTACCGGCCCCGCAGGGCGAGATTGGTAGTGGGAGATGATGATCATGCAGAAACGGGCATCGTTGAACGAGCTCGGCCTGAGCACCGGGAAGAAGGCCCGGCTGCGCAGGATCCTGTTCGACCACGGCCTGCGGAACGGTACGGCGCTGTTCCTGCCGTACGACCAAGGGCTCGAGCACGGGCCGCGCGACTTCTTCGCGAACCCGAAGGCGTCCGACCCGGCGTACATCATGAAGCTGGCGGTCGCCGGTGAGTTCAACGGTGTCGCGATCCAGATCGGGCTGGCGGAGAAGTTCTTCTGGGACTACGCCGGTGAGATCCCGCTGATCCTCAAGCTGAACGGCAAGACCGACATCCCGTCGGACGCGGCGGCCCTGTCGCCGGTGCACGCGAGTGTCGAGGACGCCGTACGGCTCGGTGCCGACGCGGTCGGCTACACACTGTACGTCGGATCGCCGGCGCAGGAAGCCGACTTCGCGCAGTACCGGACGATCCGCGCGGACGCCGAACGGCTCGGGATGCCGCTGGTCGTCTGGGCGTATCCGCGGGGCGAAGCCATCGAGGCGAAGGGCGGCAAGGACTCGTTCTACGCCGTCGACTACGCCGCGAGGGTCGCAAGTGAACTCGGCGCGGACGTCGTGAAGGTGAACTTCCCGCACCCCGCCAAGCGGGACAACGTCAAGCCGCCCTACGAGGAGATCTTCACCCCGCAGCAGGCGATCGACGGCGTGGTCCGGTCCGCGAACCGCACGCTGGTCCTGGTCTCCGGCGGCGAGAAGGCCGGTGACGACGCGATGTTCCGCAAGGCGGAGCACGCGATGGACGCCGGCGGTCTGGGCCTGATCTTCGGGCGGAACGTGTGGCAGCGCGGGTACGACGAGTCGCTGGCCTTCGTCGACGCCCTGAAGGAAATCCTCGTCCAGCACCCCAGCGAATGAAGGGAACTCGGTGATGACGAAGTACATCCTCGTCGGTGTGGACGACACACCTGAGGCACAGATCGCACTGCGCTGGGCCGTGGACGCGGCCGACCAGCGCGACCTTGCGGTGCGGGTCGTGCGGGCCTATCTGAATGACCTCAAGCAGTGGCCCGCGGTCAGCATGGCCGGGTATGTGCCACCGGCGATGCCGCTGGGCACGTTGCAGCACCAGCTCGACGAGGCGGTGCAGTTCGCCCGCGATCGGCTCGGGTACGAGCGCGGGTCCGGGTGGCTGGCGGCCGAGGATGCGCAGGACGCGCTCCTGATGGAGGCCGGCGGTGCCGAGATGGTTGTCGTCGGTTCGCGGTCGCGGAACAAGATGTCGGCCGCGGTGCTCGGCTCGGTGGCCACTGCGGTCGCCGCCAAGGCGCCGTGCCCGGTGGTCGTCGTGCGCGGTGAACGGCGTACCGGTCCTATCGTCGTCGGCACGGACGGCTCGCCTGACTCCGAGGACGCGGTGCTGTTCGCGTTCGAGGAGGCATCGCGGAGCGGACAGCCGCTCAGGGTCGTGTATTGCTGGCAGCCGCAGGCGGAGCACGCGGCGTCGATCGACACCACTGACGGTCTGCTGAAGAACTGGCTCGCCGAGAGCCTTGCGCCCTACCGGGACAAGTACCCCACCGTCACGGTACGCGCCTCCGTGGCCGAGGGGCGCGCGAGTTCGCAACTGATCAAGATGTCCGAAACTGCCTCGCTGGTCGTCGTCGGCTCGCGCGGCCGTGGCGGCGTCGCCGGCCTGCTGATGGGTTCTGTCAGCCAGAGCCTTCTGCACCACGCGGACTCGCCTGTCGCGATCGTCCGCCGGCACAGTCAGACACTGAAGGAGTCATGATGCGCCACTTCCTGACCGTCTCCGACGTGATGACCAAGAACGTCGTCACCGTCGCCGAGGACACGCCGTTCAAGACCGTCGCCGCGATCCTCGCCGAGCACCACATCAGCGCGGTTCCGGTCCGCAGTCCGTACGGCGGAGTGGCCGGCGTGGTGTCCGAAACGGACCTCCTGCGCAAGGAGGAGTTCCAGCGTTCACCGCGGCGCGCACTCCACCTCGCACACCGCAAGGCCCACACGAAGGCGGAAGCGCTGACCGCCGGACAGCTGATGACCAGCCCCGCGGTGACTGTCGAAGGCGGCTGCACGCTGGACGAGGCCGCACGGTTGATGGCGGACCGCAAGCTCACCCGCCTGGTGGTGACCGATGGCGGCGAGCTGATCGGGATCGTGGCCCGCTCCGATCTGCTGCGAGCCTTCCTTGCCACGGATGAGGAACTCCTCGCCCGGGTACGGCGAGACGTCGTCGACCGCCATCTGTGGGACGACACGTTCGCCGTGGAGGTGAGTGTGTGCGAGGGCGTCGTGACGCTGAGCGGACAGGTCGAGAACCGCAGCACGGTCGCGTTCGCGGAGCAGTTGATCGGTGGTGTCGACGGCGTGGTCGGAGTGCGTAACGAGCTGACCTGGAGATTCGACGACACGACCCGCCCGACCGGTGCCACGTTCTACTAGAAGCCTCGGCGCGGGTGCGGCGGGGTGGGTGAGCTGATGCGACAGCTCACCCACCTTCGCGTTCCCGCTACCGTTGCGGCATGGTGCCGCGGCGGAGCTGGGTCGAGCAGATCATGGGGTTGCCCATCAGTGTGCTCGCCCGCGGGGACGGCGCCGGGTCCGGGCCGGCGGACGCCGCGGTGCGGGCGGTCTTCGCCGAGCTGATCGAGGCTGATCGGATGTTCTCGCCGTACAAGGCCGGCAGCGCCGTGAGCCGGCTGGCGACAGGCGAACTGAATTGGGATCAGGTCGATCCGGTGGTCCGAGAGGTCGCAGAGCGGTGTGTTGTCGCGCGGGAGTCGACCGACGGGCTCTTCGATGCGGACGTGCCTGGCGGCACGTGGGATCCTTCCGGACTGGTGAAAGGGTGGGCGGTCGAGCGAGCCGGGGAGCGATTGCGGGAGGTTGTCGACGTGGACTGGTGCCTCAACGCGGGCGGTGACGTGCTCGTGGTCTGTCCGAGCGGCGAGCCGTTCACCGTGGGCATCCAGGATCCGCGAGATCCGGGCCGGGTGGTCGCGAGTGTGTCACGCACCGGGGGAGCGGTGGCGACGAGCGGGACCGCGGCACGCGGCGCACACCTGTACGACCCGCGGAGCGGACAGCCGGTGGTGAGCCGATGGCTGTCGGTTTCGGTCACCGGCCCGTCCCTGGAGTACGCCGACGTACTCGCGACGGCCGCGTTCGTCGCCGGTGACGACTGGCCCACGATGCTGCTGCCGGGGTACGAAGGTCTCGGCGTTCTTGCTGACGGCAACCTGTTCACGACGGCCGGCTGGGGACGGCTGTGACATCGAGGATCCTGTTGGTCGAGGACGACGCCGACCTGGCCCGGCTGCTCGATCGGGTGCTCTCCGACGAGGGGTACGCCGTGACGCGGGCAGGCGACGGCCACACCGGCCTGCACCTAGCCCTCACCCGTCCGGTCGATGCGATGATCGTCGACCGTGGCCTGCCGGCCGTCGAAGGCCTCGACCTGATCGCGCGGCTGCGGAGCCGCGGCGTCGGCACGCCGATCCTGGTGCTCTCCGCTCGCAACAGCACGGAAGATCGGGTCGAGGGCCTGGACGCGGGGGCCGAGGACTACCTGACCAAGCCTTTCGAGCTCTCCGAACTGCTCGCGCGCGTCCGTGCCCTGCTCCGTCGTCACCTGGATCACGCTGTCCAGCTCGCCGTACCCGGTGGCTACCTGGATCTGGCGACCCGGACGGTACGACGGACCGGAGGTGGATCCGTGGAACTGTCGGAGCGGGAGGGGGCGCTGCTCGGGTTGCTCGCGGCACGACCTGGCGCAGTGTTCAGCCGGGCCGAGCTGCTGGATCGGGTGTTCGGCGACGCCGAGTCGGAGACAGTCGTCGACACGTACGTCCACTACTGCCGGCGGAAGCTCGGGCGAGGAGTGATCAGCACCGTGCGTGGACTCGGGTACCGTCTGGGGAAGTTGTGACCGGCCGTCCGATCGGTGATGAAGTCCTCGTACGCCGGGCCGCGCGCGGGGTCGCCGTACAGGCAGCCGCGCTGGTTGCCGTGGCGATGCTGTTGCTGATGGGCCTGGTCACCGTGGTCGTCGTGCGTGGGCAGACCGGTGCAGCGGATGATCTGCTCCGGTCAGCTGTCGCCACCGCTGACGATGTCGGCGATCCGCCGGCCGGGACCTGGTTGGTCATGACCGGTCCGTCCGGAACGACCAGCTCACCCGGACTGCCTGAGGAGCTTCTGCCTGAGCTTGCTGCGCTCCGGGCGCGAGCGACTGGCCAGGTCAGGTTGATCACGGTGGAGAACGACGACGGCGAGTACCGGGTTGCCAGTGGTCTGGTTGACGGCAAGCGGGTGCAAGCGGTTCTGAATCTGGAGACGGCGCACAAGGAACGTGCCAGGTTGCTGCAGGCGATGGTGTTGGCCGCGGGGCTGGGACTGCTGTTGGCCGGCCTTCTGGGCGTGTTGATCGGTCGGCGCGCCGTACGGCCGCTCGCGCAGGCGCTGACGTTGCAGCGCGCGTTCGTGGCCGACGCCGGGCATGAGTTGCGGACGCCGTTGACGTTGCTGAGCACCCGGGCACAGGTCCTTGGGCGCGCCCTGCGCCGCAGCGGTGCGAGTGACGACATCGTGGGCGACGCGGACGGTGTGGTGGAGGACACCCGGCGGCTGGCGGGGGTCGTCGACGACCTGCTGGCCGCGGCCGATCCGCGCGGCGCCGACAACCACGAGCCGGTCGATCTGGTCCGGATCGCGCGGGACGTCGCCGATGCCGCGGGCGCTCATGCGGAGCAGGCCGGAGTACGGCTGCACTGGGCCGCCGCCGACGACGCTGCGCATGCCCTCGGTTCGCCGAGCGCGATCAGGCGGGCCACGATCGCCCTGGTCGACAACGCGATCGACCACACACCGTCCGGCGGCGAGGTCCGGATCGCCGTACGACGGCAGCGCGGCGAAGTGATCCTCGCGGTCAGTGACACCGGTCCCGGGATCGGCCCGGAGGCGGCGCAGCGGGTCCTGCGCCGGTTCGACTCCAGCGGTCACCGCGCCGGACGCCGGCACTACGGCCTCGGTCTGGCGCTGGCACACGACGTGGCGAACCGGCTCGGCGGTCAGCTCCGCCTCGCCCCGAGCGAGACCGGCGCAACCTTCGAGCTCGTCCTGCCCCTGATCGCGGAAGGCGGTCCAAGGAAGGACTAAGAATCGGCGGTCATCGTCGGAGCATGACGTACCGCGGGCCAGTGGAACAGGCGATCAGGCCGCGGACGATGCACGCCCGCCGGCGACCGCGCCCGACCCCGGTGTGGTGGCGCGACGTTGCCGGAGTGCTGTGTTGGGCCAGTGTGCTGGTGGTTGTCGCGCTGTGGGTGTCGGGACGTGGTCTCCAGACGCTCGTAACCGGTCCCGCGGACTTGCTCACCTCGCTCGGGCGGCTGTCCGGGCTGGTGGCTGCGGATCTGTTGCTGGTGCAGGTGTTCCTGATGGCGCGCGTGCCGATGATCGAACGGAGCTACGGCCAGGACGAGCTGGCGCGCCGCCACCGGCTGGTGGGCTTCTGGTCGTTCAACCTGCTACTGGTGCACATCGTCTTGATCCTCGCCGGGTACACGTTGCGAGATCACAACAACCTGCTGCGTGAGACGTGGACGGTCGTCACGACGTACGGCGGGATGCTGCTCGCCGCCGCAGCGAGTGTCGCGCTGACGGTCGTGGTGCTGACGTCGATCAAGGTGGCGCGGAGGGCGCTGCGGTACGAGTCGTGGCACCTGCTCCACCTGTACGCGTACGTCGGAGTCGGGCTGTCGATTCCACACGAGATCTGGACCGGCGCGGACTTCACGACCTCGCGCGTGGCGCGTCTCTACTGGTGGTCGGCGTACGGCGTCGCTCTTGGCGCGATCGTGCTGTACCGTCTCGCGCTGCCGCTCTGGCGGACGCTGCGGCACGGGCTGACCGTGCGAGAGGTGATCCACGAGGCGCCCGGCGTGGTGACCGTGCTGCTCGGCGGGCGTGGGCTGCACCGGATGCCGGTCCGGGCGGGCCAGTACCTCGTGTTCCGGTTCCTCGACGGGCCGGGGTGGTCACGGGGCAACCCGTACTCGTTGTCGGCCTCACCGGCACCGGACCGGCTTCGGGTGACCGCGAAGGCGGCGGGCGACGGCAGCAGCCGGCTCGCCCGGTTGCGGCCAGGGACGCGGGTTGCCGTCGAAGGGCCGTACGGCCGGCTCACCGCGGAGCGACGGGTGACCGACCGCGTCGCGATGTTTGCCTGCGGCATCGGTATCACCCCATTGCGGGCGCTGCTCGAGGAACTCGACTACCAGCCCGGTGAGGCGGTGCTGGTGTACCGCGCGCACAGCGTGGCGGATCTGGTGTTCCGCGACGAGCTCGAGCAGCTGGCGAGCCGTCGCGGCATCACCCTGTACTACCTGCTCGGTCCGCGACTGCGGGCCAGGATGTCGTGGTTGCCCGAGGGCGCGCCCTTCTCATCGGACGAGGACGCCGTACGCCGCCTGGTGCCCGGCATCTCGCAGTACGACGTCTATGTCTGCGGACCGGACCGCTGGATGGACGCGATGTGTGGGGCTGTGCTCGCGGCCGGAGTGCCGGCGGGCCAGCTGCATCAGGAACGGTTCTCGTGGTGAGAGGAGTGCGCAGGTGAGGCGCGGGATCAAGCTGCTGATGACGGTGGCGACCACTGCGGTCGTCGCGGTCGCGTTCCGGACGAGCATGCAACCGAACACGACAACCGGCCAGGCGACAGTGGTCAGCTCCGCCCCCACGAGACACCCGTCGGCCCGACCATCGGAGTCCAGCCGCGACAGCAGGCGAAGGAAGCCGTCCGCGCAGTCGAGCACCCCGACGTCCCCGCGTCGGAGCACACCGACGACCCCTCGGCCGGGCACCCCTCGGCCCAGCACCCCTCAGCAGGGCACCCCGACGGCCTCTTCCGTCGTTGTGGCGGGCGGTGTGGTCGACACCCAGTACGGGCCGGTGCAGGTCGAGATCACCGTGCGCGGTGGGCGGATCACCAAGGCACGTGCACTGCAGCACCCCAGCGGCGATGGGACGACCGACCAGATCAACAGCTACGCGGTCCCGCAGCTCAACCACGAGGCCCTGGCGGCGCAGAGCGCGAACATCGATACGGTGTCCGGGGCAACGTTCACCTCCGGCGGGTATCGCGAGTCGCTGCAGTCGGCACTCGACGCCGCGCACCAGGCCGGTGCGCGATGACCGCGCATTCGGAGCGGTTGCGGCGCAACCTCGTGGTCGGCGGGAGTACCGGCGTACTGCTGGCGCTCCTGTTCCTGTACCCGACGAGCCGGAACGTTGTGTCGAACCCATCGGTGCCGTCGGCAACTCCCGGAGTCGTCCGTACGTCGCCGGGCACCGGTGACGTAACGGTGAACGGGACATCGGAGGGTACGCGGTACGGGCCGGTGCAGGTCCGCATCACGGTCCGTGGTCAGCGACTGAGGTCGGTGACGGCGGTGGTGTACCCGGCGTCAGGCGGGCGGGACCGCGAGATCAGCTCGTTCGCGCTGCCGCAGCTCCAGCAAGAGGCGATCGCCGCGCAGAGCGCCCGGATCGACACGGTGTCGGGGGCAACTTTCACCTCGGACGGATATCGCCGCTCGCTCCAGTCCGCCCTGGACGCCGCACACTTCCGCGCAGCAGGCTAGGGCATGTCTCCCCATCCCGCGCCGTAACCCGTCCAACCTCCCCCATTTGCTGGGTGAGCCAGCGAAATGCGGGGTTCCACACCCTGATAAGCGGTACCAAACCCCCAATTTGGCTGGCCCACCCGGGGAGTCCTGCTGGTCGTTCCAGGTGCGCTGCGCTCCCCACTCGGCTCCCCACTCGGCTCCCCACTCGGGGAGCCAGCTCCCCGGTCGAGCCATCCGTTCCAAGAATTCCCCAAGAACCGGATGCCAGCCTCCTCAGTGCCACTCACCCGACTCGAAGGAAACCGCATGCAGACTGTCAACGGTCTCCCCGCCCACGTGCTGCTCGTGCACGCCATCGTCGTACTGCTCCCACTCGCGGCCGCCCTCTTGGCGCTCACCGCGCTGTGGCCAGCGGCCAGGCGCCGGCTGGCCGGACCGAACGCGATCCTGTCCGTCATCGTCGTCGTACTGGTGCCGATCACGACGAGCGCCGGCGAGTGGCTGGAGGGCCGGGTCTCACCGAACCCGCTGATCCACCGGCATGCCGAGCTCGGCGACACGGCGATCTACGCGGCGATCGGGGTCGCAGCCCTGGCGGTGATCCTCTGGTGGCGGCAGCGGGAGAGCACCGGGCGGACGCCGGCAAAGCGAACGTTCCTCGCTCCTGCCTCGAAGGCCCTCACCGCGGCGTTGACCGTGGTCGCCGTCCTGGTCTCGGGCGCCGCCGTGTACGACGTGGTCCGCATCGGAGACTCCGGCGCCAAGGCCAGCTGGAGCAACTGGGCCGCCCGCCGCTGAGTGCTGAGGGTCGCTGCCGACCGCTTCGACGATGGTGTGCTCGGCGAGCTTGACGATCCAGAGAGCGAGCATGGCCGCGATCGCGAGCGTGAGGAACAGCGTGGGGGCGAGCACCGGCGCCAGCGCTGCGCAGACCGTCGCGAGCAGGCAGCGCCGAAGCGGCATCGCGGTCACCCGCCGTGGGCGGTCGAGATGTCTCGGCCGTCCAAGGTGGGGAGGGCGAGGGCGACCAGTAGTGCGGAGCCGGCGACGAGCCAGAGGTAGCTGAGCGGGAGGCCGGCGCCGAGGGGGCCGTTGTGGAACGCCTGGTAGATGGGGGAGTAGCGCTGCCAGGACTCGAAGCGCGGCAGGATGAGGCCGGCGGCGTACACGACATAGGCGGCGGTCGCTGCGGATGCCGAGACGGCGATCGCGGTGGTGCGACGGCCGGTCAGGGCGCCGACGGCCAGGGCGAGTACGCCGTACTCGAGGCCGAGCAATGTCATCGCCAGGGCTCCGCTGGCGGCATCGGCTGCGGAGATGCCGAGGCCGAAGGCCAGGCTGCCGACGATGGTGGCGGCGAAGAGCGCGAGTCCGAGGATCGCGATCGAGGTCAGCAGCGCGAGTGCCTTGTCGATGATGATGCGGGCGCCGGAGACCGGGGTGACGAGCAACAGTTCGAGCGTTCCGCGTTCTTCCTCGCCGGCGAGCGTCCGGGCGCCGTGGCCGATGCCGTAGACCAGGAACAGGCTGGGCAGCAGCAAGGTGAAGAGCTCGGCATTGAGGAAGCCGGTGCCGGTTGTCATCGCGTCCAGGTCGAAGAACTTCCGCAGCTGTTCGGGGAACGACTTGTACAGCTCGGCCAGGTCGGGCATGTCCCGGACCGACGGCCAGAGCGCGCACTCCAGCAGCACGAGTACGGCGATCGCGATCGACCAGCCGATCAGTCCGCGGCGCGCGTCGTACAGCGACTTGAGGTAGACGTTGCGGAACACGACCCTCACTCCTGTCCGTCGTAGTAGTCGAGGAACGCCGCTTCGAGGTCCGCCTCGTGGCTGACGACATTGGTCACGCCGTACGGCGCGACGGTCTTGATCAGCTCGGCCGTCGATCCGGTGATGACGACGTGCACGACTCGGCCGTCGATCGACACTTGCTGCACGCCCGCTGCGGCGTGGATGCGATCCACCGGTGGGGCCGCGGCGAACGTCAGGTCGAGCCGGCGTCGGGCTCTGTCGCGCAGCGCTTGCACGGACTGGACGGTGACCAGCCGGCCGGCGCGCAGGATCGCGACGGTGTCGGCGACGGCGTCGACCTCGGACAGGACGTGTGAGGAGAGGAAGACGGTTCGGCCGGCGTCCCGGGTCTCCCGCAACAGCTCGCGGAACTCGCGCTGCATCAAGGGGTCGAGCCCGGTCGTCGGCTCGTCGAGGATGAGCAGGTCGGGGTCGTGCATGAACGCCTGCACGATGCCGACCTTCTGCCGGTTGCCGCGCGACAGGGCGCCGATCCGGACGCCGAGATCCAGGTCGAACCGCTTGGCCAGGAGGTCGGTCCGGGCCCGGTCCACGCCGCCGTACAGATGGGCGAAATAGTCCAGGTACTGCGCGCCCGTGAGGTCCGGGTACGCCACGAAGTCGCCGGGCAGGTAGCCGATGCGTTGCTGGAGCGCGTCGTACTGGTCGGAGGCGTCGAAGCCGAACACGACCGCGGACCCGGAGGTCGGGCGGATCAGCCCGGCGAGCAGCCGGATCGTGGTGGTCTTCCCGGCGCCGTTCGGTCCGAGGTAGCCGAGGATGATGCCCGGCGGCACGTCGAGGTCGAGCCCTTCGAGCGCGGTCCGGTGGCCGAAGCGTTTGGTGAGGTTGCGGGTTCTGATGACGTGGTCCATGTCAGAGCTCCGGGTGGTGTACGACGGCGACGGGGCAGTGGGAGTGGTGGAGCAGACCGCGGGCCACGGAGCCCATGCGCAGTTCGGAGAACGCCGTCCGGCCGAGGCCGCCTACCACCACGAGGTCCGCGTCCTGGGACTCGCGGGCCAGGACGAGAACCGGGTGGTCGGCGACGCCGCGCTGCTGGACGGCGACATCCGGGTACTTCGCGGTCCAGCCTTCGAGGGCCTGGGTCAGTAGCTCGTCGGAGGTCTCGATCCACGGCTGCCGGGTCGGGTCGAACCACTTGCCGGGGTCCGGGTACTTCTCCCGGACCTCGGTCGCGTGGACGCCGAGAATCTCTGCACCGGTCGCGGCCGCCAACTCGAAGGCGAAGCGGAGTGCGTCCTGGCCCTCTACGGAGCCGTCGACGCCGACGACGATTCGCTGATGTGCGGGCCCTGCGGGGTCCCAGGTGTCGGGGACGACGACCAGGGGGACCTTTGTGGCCAGCGCCGTGCAGGCTTGGGAGGTGGAGCCGAGCACGAGTTCGGCGAAGCCGCCCATGCCGCGCCGGCCGACGACCATGGCGATGGACTGTTCGGAGAGCTCGAGGAGAGTCTGCGCAGGATGGCCGTGGCGGACCTCGAGCGAGGCGTCGCGGAACCCCAGTCGATCGAGCTCCTCCAGGGCGTCGCCGAGTACCTCGGTGCCGTCGTCGGCTCCGACGGGCGGCGGGCCGCCGCCGACCTCGCGCTCGTCGTCGAGGACGTACACGGCGTGCAGCGGTGCCTGGTGCAAGGCGGCGTACGCCGTGGCCCAGGTGAGCGCGATCAGGCCGTCGCGGGATCCGTCGATTCCTACCAGTACGGGCAGTTCGTTGGTCATCGCACCTCCTCCGGCACCTCCAGTCAAGGCGGCCCGAGCCGGTTTGGGCAGGACGGAAGGTCCCGAGGACGAGCACCGAAGGTCCCGGTCCACGGGTGCTGTTCGGCCGCTGTCACGGACGGCACCGAGGACGAGAGTCGAGAGTGGGAAGTCTCGTTCAAGGAGGTTCGTGATGAAGGCATTGGTCTACAACGGTCCGGGGCAGCGGAGCTGGCACGAGGTGCCGGACCCGGTGATCCAGGATCCCGAGGACGCGATCGTTCGCGTCGACGCCGTGACGATCTGCGGCACCGATCTGCACATCCTGAAAGGTGATGTGCCCACCGTGACGCCGGGACGGATCCTCGGCCACGAGGCGGTCGGCACGATCACGGCCGTCGGCTCGGGTGTTCGCGGCGTCGCGATCGGTGACCGGGTGCTGATCTCGTGCATCACCGCCTGCGGCCGGTGCGAGTACTGCCGGCAGGGTCACTACGGCCAGTGCCTCGGGGGCGGCGGCTGGATTCTCGGTCACCTGATCGACGGCACCCAGGCCGAGCAGGTGCGTGTGCCGTTCGCGGATCGGTCGGTGTACAAGCTGCCGGACAACGTGAGCAACGAGGAGGCGGTGCTGCTGGCCGACATCCTGCCGACGTCGTACGAGGTCGGCGTACTCAACGGCAAGGTCTCCCCGGGCGACACCGTGGTGATCGTCGGCGCCGGGCCGATCGGGCTGGCAGCGCTGGCGACGAGCAAGCTGTTCACGCCGTCGCGGGTGGTCGTCGTCGACGCCGCGGACTCACGGCGCAAGGCGGCACTCGAGCGTGGTGCGGATCTGGCGATCGGGCCGGACGAGGACGTGGAGGAGACGGTCCGCGAGCTGACCGGTGGCCTGGGCGCCGACGTGGCGATCGAGGCGGTCGGCATACCGGAGACGTTCGAGCTGTGCACCCGCGTCGTACGTCCGGGCGGCACGGTCGCGAACGTCGGTGTGCACGGTGGGCCGGCGACGCTGCACCTGGAGGACCTGTGGATCAAGAACGTCACCATCACCACCGGTCTGGTCGACACGTTCTCGACGCCGAGGCTGCTGTCGATGCTGGCGGCCGGCCGGTTGCAGCTGCCCGGTCTGATCACCCACCGCTTCGGCCTCGACGAGATGCAGGACGCGTACGACGTGTTCTCGTCGCCGGCCACCACGGGAGCGCTGAAGGTCGCACTGTTCGGAGAGCAAGGGTTCTGAGCACGCAAGAGCCGCGGTCCACGGCAAGATGTCGTGGACCGCGGCTCTTTTCGCGCTCAGTGGACGATGGCGATCGGACAATGCGTGTGGTGCAGGGCGCTCTGGCCGACGGATCCGAGGAGGAGGCCGGTGAAGCCGCCGCGGCCGCGGGAGCCGACGACCAGGAGGTCGGCGGACTCGGAGCGCCGTACCAAGGCCTGTGCCGCGGAGCCCATGGACAGCTCGGTCGACCACTCCACGTCAGGGTGCTCGGCCGCCGCGCCGGCTACCGACTCGGCGACCAGCAGCCGGGACTCGTCGCGGACCTTCTCCTCGTCGAACTGCAGCATCGACGCGCCGTCGGCGTACGTGAGGAACGGGCTGGTCCACGCATGCACGGCGACGACCTTGGCGTGCATCGACTCGGCCTGGTCGAAGGCGAAGTCGATGGCCTTCGCCGAGACCTTGGAACCGTCGACGCCGACGACCACGGTGGGTCCTTCGTGCGCCCGCCCCCGCAGGTCGTGCGGGACGACGACGACCGGGCACTCCGCGTGCGTGGTCACCTGCGTCGCGACCGAGCCGACCAGCAGGCCGCTCCAGCCGCCGAGCCCGCGCGATCCGAGGACCAGGAGCCGGGCGTCCTGCGCGGCCTCGAGCAAGGCCCCCGGAGCGGGACCGCCCACGAGGCTGGTCTCGACCCGCAGGCCGGGGTACTGCGTGCGGATGTCGTCGGCCAACTGGTCGAGGCCTGTCTGACGGGCTGTTCGGACCGCGTCCAGCGGAACGATGTGGCCCGGAGATGGGCGGGTGACGACGACGAGCTCGAAAGCCTCGACGATGCGAAGCGGTGCCATGGCGCGGTGAGCGGCGACGGCGGCCCATTGCAGTGCGGACCTGCTGCCTTGCGAGCCGTCGTACCCGATCACGATCGGAGCGGACTGTGTCGACATGATGTGGCCTCCTGTGTTCAGAACCATTGGTCGAAGGAACTGCGCCAGTCCAGGCGCGAGGTGTGACTCGCCGACTGGGCCGGATAGCCGGCCCGGAGAACGATCTGCGGCCAGGACCGGCCGCCGATCAGCTCCCGCACACCGGCGCGGTCAGCTGGGCGTTCGAGGACTTGATTGAGGAACGACGCCGTCAGGTCGTACGACGTGGCGACCAGTAGCACACGCTCGAGCGCGACACCTGCACCGACCCAGGCCGCACTGTCCTCGTCCTGGGTGCTCAGGACGGCGATCGCTGGATGAGCCTCGTAGCCGACGCGGTCGCGGTGGCTGCTGTCCAGACCGAGCGAGAGGTCGCGTACGAAGGCTGCGCGCGTAGGCAGCGGCCCGAGAGTCTCCTCCGGAATTCCGTCGCGCGACCGGTCTCCGCCGACCCAGCGCAGCCGCTCGTGCAGGCGGTCTTCGTCGGCGAGATCCGCGGCGTCGACCCGGCGTTGTAGTTCGGCGAGCCGCGACCTGGCCGTCGAGCCGAGCCAGTGCAACTGCGCGCCCTCGCGGCGTGCAGCGTCGTCCAGGTGGACTTGCACCGGTCGCGGGATCGGGACGTCGAGCAGCGGCCCACGGTAGGTGTGCCGCTCGGACACGTCGGCGTACAGCTTGCCGAGCTCCGGGACGGGCGTCGTGCGGTCGTCGAGGAACAGCCGGGCCACGACCTCGGGACGTGCGGGATCCGGATCGATCGCAAGACGCGACTTGTGGCCGAGGACAGCGGCGGCCACGCGGAGGTTGAACGCTGCCGCGCCGATCGCGACGCGTGCGGCCCGCCCGGACGGATCCGCGATGGGCAGCGAACGCTCCTCGTCGGCCAGTACGTCGATGACCGGCCCGTGCACCTCGAAGCGCCAGGGCTGTGTGTTGTACATCGACGGTGCGTGTGCGGCGGCCGTGAGCAGGATCTCCACCTCGTCGTCAGTCAGTACAGCGTTCATGATGCAGCCCTCTCTACCGGCGGACGCTCCGCCTGATTCCAGCGTCTGCGTGTTGCCGGCCGACGGACAGCGGCAGACGACCCGGGTCAGGAGGGCCGTTCGACTCCTGACACCGAGGTGACAACGGCTCTGCCGGATCTGGTGGCGAAATCGGACGATCGAGGTGTCAGAAGTTCAAGGGAAAGGGTTGACACATCATGACCACCACGTCGCACCGGCGCGATCTGCAGACTCCTGCGACGGAGCCTGTTCGCCATCCGATCATCACTACTGCGGCCGGTCGTGCGCTGGCTGTACTGCGGGTTGTTGTCGGGCTGTCGTTCTTGTGGGCGTTCGTCGACAAGGTCTTCGGTCTCGGCTACGCGACCCCGTCCGGTAAGGGCTGGATCGACGGCGGTGACCCGACGGCCGGGTTCCTCGGCAAGGGAACCAGCGGCCCGCTGGCAGACTTCTACCAGTCCCTGGTCGGTGACTGGTGGGTATCGCCGCTGTTCATGATCGGCCTGGCCGGCATCGGTCTGGCGCTGACCCTGGGCATCGGGATGCGGATCGCGGCCGTCAGTGGCACGTTGCTGTATCTGCTGATGTGGTCGGCGAACCTTCCGCCGGAGAACAACCCGGTGCTGGATGATCACATCGTCGGCGCTGTCACGGTTGTCGTCCTTGCGCTGGTTGCGGCGGGCAACGTGTGGGGCTTCGGCAAGTGGTGGAGCGGTCTGGACATCGTCCGCAAGTACCCGTGGCTGCGGTGAGCTCGATGACTGACTGGAACCGCACCGGGCCCGTTGTGGTCGAAGTGGACGGGACTGCGGAGAACCTTCGGGTTGTGGATTATGCGTCCGCTGAGGCATTGCGGACGGGCGCGGAGTTGGTGCTCGTCGCGCCGTACTCCGCGCACGGGTCGTACACGCCGATGATGCCGGAGTACGCGCCGAAGTCGCCGGCCGAGCTGGCGGACGCCGCTCTGCGATCCGCGGTGGCGCACGTGCGGCACCGCGACGGGTACGCCACCGAACTGGTCGCGGTCGCCGAGGAGGGCTCGCGGATGCGGGTGCTGGCTCATGCGGCGCGGTCGGCGCGGATGCTGGTGGTCGAGCGGTCGCGGAGCCGTGGCCCGCAGCGGCTGGTGCATACGCAGACGAATCTGCGGCTGGCGGCGCGGGCCGGTTGCCCGATGGTCGTCGTGCCGCTGTCGTGGCGGCCGTCGTTGCTCGACCGGAAGGTTGCTGTCGGCATCGACGGTACGGCGTTGTCCGCGGAGGCACTGGAGTTCGCGTTCGGGATCGCGGCAGGGCGTGAGGGTGATCTGATCGTCGTGCACGCGGGTCTGCCGGCCGAGCGTCCGTTCGTGGACGAGGACCCGGAGTGCTCGTGGATCAGCCGGGCCGACTACATCTTGTCGGAGACGCTCGCCCCGTGGACCAGCCGGTTCCCGGAAGTGAAGGTCACACGGTTCCTGAGCAGCCGGCCACCGTCCGCGGCGCTGGTGCACGAGAGCGTCGACGTCGGCCTGGTGGTTATCGGGTCGCACAGCGGTCCGTTGGCGATCGATCCGGTCGCGCGGCGCTCGGTGGCGGCGATGACGTGCCCGGTCGCGATCGTGCCACATCACGTGACGGAGGTCGAACACGCGGTGACGCGTGCGCGGGCCGTCGTTCCGAGTCCTTGATTGTCATTTGATTACAGAGGTGAGGTCATGTCCGAGAGTGTGCGTGCGCTGATCGTGTACGAGTCGATGTTCGGCAACACCGAGCGGATCGCGCGGGCGGTCCGGGACGGGGTGCGGCAGTACCTTCCGGCCGAGACGGTGCCGGTGAACCAGGCGCCGGACGTGGTGCCCGACGACGTCCGGCTGCTGGTGGTCGGGGGACCGACCCACGCCTTCTCGATGAGCCGGCTGTCGACGCGGCAGGAGGCCTGGAAACAAGGCGGCCTGGTCACGCCGGTCGAGGTCGGCATCCGCGACTGGCTGGCCGCGCTGAAAGCGCCGGCCGGAAGTCAGGCGAAGACGCTGCGCGTGACCACCTTCGACACCCGGATCGCCAGCGTACGGCGGCTGCCGGGATCGGCGGCGCGGTCGGCGGCGAAGCTGCTGCGCCGGATGGGCTACCAGATGCTCTCCACGTCCGAGAGCTTCTTCGTGAACGACACCACTGGACCCATCCGCGACGTGGAGATCGAGCGGGCGGAGCGCTGGGGGGCCGAACTCGGCCGCCTGCTGACCGGATCCGCGAAAGTCGCGTGAGGAGGAGTCATGATGCACTCGATGGCTGGCGCGGCCTTCTGGTCCGTGCTCGTACTGGCGCTGTGGGTCCTGGCGATCGGTGGCGCGGGCTGGGCCGCCGTGCGGATGATCCACCAGCCTCGGCGGCAACCGCCGCCGCACCTCCCGTCGCCCTTGGACATCCTCGAACGTCGCTTCGCAGCAGGCGAAATCACCCACGGAGAATTCGACGAGGCCCGGGCCCGTCTCCGCGAACACGAGCTGGACGTCTGACACCCCTCACGTCGAGAACCCACCAACCGAAACGGTTGGTGGGTTCTCAACGTGAGGCGGGTTACCAGGAGCGGATGCGGCGGCCGGTGGTGCGGTGGGGGTCGATGACCATGTAGGTGTCGCGGGTGCCGCCGGCCCAGGGTTCGACGCGGTCGTGGACGGATGCGATCTCGGTGTCGACGGCCGGGCGGACCGTGCCGTTGACCATGACGCTCCAGCCGTCGTGCATAGCCTCGTCGAAGGCGTCCAGCTCGAACACGATCGGCTCCAGGTCGTACTGCGCGACCGCGCTGTCGGCGGCGGTGCGGAACACGATCAGCTCGCCGAGCGTGCAGTAGTTCACCGGGATCACGACCAGCCCGTCGACACCGTGGTACGCGATCCGCCCGACGCTGCCGGCCTCGATCAACCGGCGGCACTCTTCCTTGCGCATCGGGTCGAGGGCGGGGGCAACGGGTGTCCGCCGGTCCGGTTTCGGCCGGTCGCTGGTGAGATCTGTGACGGTGAGGTCGAGAGCGTGCGCCAGCCGGGCGAGTTCGGCGCCGGTGAGCGCGAACGGGCGGGTCTCGATGTGGTCGATGCGGCCTGTGTCGAGCCCGGTACGAATGGCGACCTCCGCGAGGGTCAGTCCCAGGGACTGCCGGCGGTGCCGGATCCGGGTGCCGAGGTCGCTGTGGCGGCCGTTCGTCTGTGCGTCCATCGGAATGTGCCTTTCCTGTCGGGCTGTCAGTTCCAGACAATCAGCCGGACGGCGGCGCGGGCAGGGTCCGAGGTCACGGACGACCGGGCCGGACGGCAGGTGGCGCAGGCAGGTCGCGCAGGCAGGGTCGGCTGCGGAAGTTCCGCCGAAGGTCCCGGACAAGCCGGGACCCTGGTCCCTGGCGAGTAGCGTGGGTACCGGGGGATGCTGGGGCGGGCCCCGGGACCGGTGGGCCGCGGCGAGAGTGGCTGAAGGAGTTCGTGATGGCGATCAAGGTGTTCCTGCTCGACGACCACGAGGTGGTGCGGCTGGGGCTGCATCAGTTGCTCGACGCGGAGCCCGACATCGAGGTAGTCGGGGATGCGTCGACGGCAGCCGAGGCGATTGCCCGGATTCCCGCCGTACGTCCCGATGTCGCTGTCCTGGATGTGCGGCTTCCAGACGGTGACGGGATCAGCGTGTGCCGGGAGGTCCGGTCGCAGATGGACGAGCCGCCGGCGTGTCTGATGCTGACGTCGTTCTCCGACGACGAGGCGTTGTTCACCGCGATCATGGCCGGCGCGTCCGGGTACCTGCTGAAGCAGATTCACGGGCAGGCGTTGATCGACGCCGTACGTCGTCTTGCGGCGGGGGAGTCGCTGCTGGACCCGAGCATGACCGCCAAGGTGCTGGACCGTCTGCGGCACCCGGTCGACGCCGAGGACCCGCGGTACGCGTCGTTGACGGAGCAGGAACGCCGGATTCTCGCCGAGATCGCCGAGGGCAAGACGAACCGCCAGATCGCGCAGGCGTTGTTCCTGGCCGAGAAGACCGTCAAGAACTACGTGTCCTCGCTGCTGCGCAAACTCAACCTGGAGCGCCGCACCGAGGCGGCGGTGTTCGCGGTCGAGCACGAGCGCAAGCAGCGCGGCTAACGTTCGACCACTGCGTGGGGGATGACGGCGACCGGGCAGGGTGCCTGGTGGAGCATGGTCTGGCTGACCGATCCGAGGAGCAGGCCGGCAAAACCGCCGTGGCCGCGTGAGCCGACGACCAGGAGTTGCGCGTCGGCGGACCACTCGAGCAGCAGCTCCGACGGATGCCCGGTCACTTCGACGATCTCGGCCTCGTGAGCGTGCGGGCGGATCGCGGCGAGCAGGCCGTGATCATCGTCGTCCTCGTCGCTCAGGACCGTGACGATCCTTGCCGCGAGCTCGTGACGACGGGCGTAGTCCAGGCCGAACTCGACGGCGGCGTCGGCCGGCGGCGAGCCGTCGTACCCGATCACGACCCGGCTGCCGACGAGTGCGTCGTCACCCGGCCGTACGACGACCACTGGGCAGTGCGCGTGGGCGGACAGGTCGATGCCGGCCGAGCTGACCACCAGCCCGAGCAGTCGTCCCGTGACCCGGCTTCCGAGGACGATCAGGTCGGCCGTCCGCGACTCCGCGAGGAGCACGGCCGACGGGAAGCCGTCGACCCGGCTCCCCGTCACCGGCAGGCCGGGCTCGAACTTCCGCGCCAGCGCGACCGCCTCCGCGACGATCTGATCGGCCTGGGCACGGAGGCCCGGCGCCATGTCGCTCGGCCCGAGCGGAACCCGGAACTCCGCCCACACGAACGCGTGCACCAGATCCAGCCCGACTCCGCGCGCGGCGGCCTCGGCCGCGCCCCAGCGGATCGCGTTCTCGCAATCGGGTCGACCATCGATGCCTACGACAACTCTTTGTCCGGTCATGCCGTCCTCCTGTGCCAGCGCCAGTTCCGGATCTCGGGCAGGTCCTCGCCGTGCTCGAGGATGTACTCGTGGTGTCGCGCCCGCTGATCGACCAGCCACTGCCGTATGTCGGCCGCACGCTGCCCGAGCCCGGGCACGCGGTCGATCACATCGAGCGCGAGATGGAACCGGTCGAGGTCGTTGCGCACCACCATGTCGAACGGCGTCGTGGTGGTGCCCTCCTCCTTGTACCCGCGGACGTGCAGGTTGTCGTGGTTCGTCCGCCGATAGGTCAGCCGGTGGATCAGCCACGGGTAACCGTGGTACGCGAAGATGATGGGCTTGTCCGTCGTGAACAACGCGTCGAAGTCGGCGTCGGGCATGCCGTGCGGATGCTCGGCGGCCGGCTGCAGGCGCATCAGGTCGACCACGTTGACGACCCGGATCTTCAACGAGGGCAGGTGCTCGTGCAGCAGGCTCACCGCGGCGAGAGTCTCCAGCGTCGGTACGTCGCCCGCGCACGCCATCACCACATCGGGCTCGCCCTCGTCGTTGCTCGCGAACTCCCACACGCCGGCACCTCGTGCGCAGTGCAGCGCCGCGGCTTCCGGACCGAGCCAGTCGGCCTGCGGTTGTTTCCCTGCGACGATGACGTTGATGTAGTCCTTGCTGCGCAGGCAGTGGTCCGCGGTCGCCAACAGGGTGTTGGTGTCCGGCGGCAGGTAGACCCGGATGACTTCGGCCTTCTTGTTCACCACATGGTCGATGAAGCCGGGATCCTGGTGTGAGAACCCATTGTGGTCCTGCCGCCAGACGTGCGAGGTGAGCAGGTAGTTCAGCGACGAGACCGGTCGGCGCCAGCGCAGGCCTCGCGTGACCTTGAGCCACTTCGCGTGCTGGTTGACCATCGAGTCGACGATGTGCACGAACGCCTCGTAGCACGAGAACCAGCCGTGCCGCCCAGTGAGCAGATAGCCCTCCAGCCAGCCTTGGCAGGTGTGTTCACTGAGGATCTCCATCACCCGGCCGTCGACCGCGAGGTGTTCGTCGGTCGGGAGCACCTCGGCGTTCCAGGCCTTACCAGTCACGTCGTACAGGGCGTCCAGCCGGTTGGAGGCGGTCTCGTCCGGCCCGAAGACGCGGAAGTTGCGGTACGGCAGGCTCGCCCGCATGACGTCGCGCAGGTAGTCGCCGAGGACGCGGGTCGGCTCGTGCTCGGACGCACCAGGACTTTCGACGGGTACGGCGTACTCCGCGACGGCGGGTAGATCGAGGTCACGGCGGAGCAGGCCGCCGTTGCTGTGCGGACTCGAACCCATCCGGCGCTCGGACGTGGGAACCTGCCGCAGCAGTCGCTCCACCGGCCGGCCCTCGGCGTCGAACAGCTCCTCCGGTCGATAGCTCCGCAGCCAGTCCTCGAGCATCTGCAGGTGCTCCGGGGACGTACGGACGCCGGCCAGCGGCACCTGGTGCGAACGCCACGTGCCTTCCACCGGTACGCCGTCGACTTCGCGCGGCCCGGTCCAGCCTTTCGGCGTACGCAGCACGATCATCGGCCAGGGCCGGCGAGGCGCGCCCGGATGCGCTCGTGCCTCGGTCTGGATCGCAGTGATGTCGTCGAGGACCTGATCGAGCGTCAGGGCGAGGGCCTGGTGAACGTGCTCGGGTTCGTTGCCTTCGACAAGGTACGGGCGGTAGCCATAACCTTCGAGCAGCCGCGTCAGCTCGTCGTCACCGATCCGGGCGAGGACGGCCGGGTTGGCGATCTTGTACCCGTTGAGGTGCAGGATCGGCAGTACAGCGCCGTCCGTCGCCGGGTCGAGGAACTTGTTCGAGTGCCACGAAGCCGCCAGCGGACCGGTTTCGGCCTCGCCGTCGCCGATCACACAGGCAACGACCAGGTCCGGGTTGTCGAGTACGGCGCCGTACGCGTGGCTGAGCGAGTAGCCGAGCTCGCCGCCTTCGTGGATCGAACCAGGCAGTTCCGGCGCCACATGGCTCGGGATGCCACCGGGGAACGAGAACTGGCGGAACAGCCTGGCCATGCCGGCCCCATCCCGGGAGACGTCTGGATACGTGTCGCTGTAACTGCCCTCTAGCCAGGTGTTGGCGGCGATGGCCGGCCCGCCGTGACCGGGGCCGATGACGTACATCATGGACAGGTCGCGGCTCCTGATCACCCGGTTGAGGTGGGCGTAGAGGATGTTGAGACCAGGCGTCGTACCCCAGTGGCCGAGGAGTCGCGGCTTGATGTGCTCGGCCTGCAGCGGCTCGGTCAGGAGCGCGTTTCCGAGTAGATAGATCTGGCCGACGGCCAGGTAGTTGGAGGCTCGCCAGTACGCGTCGAGATCAGCGACTTCCTCGTCGGACAGGGGCTTTCCGGTGAGCTCGTGCATGAGTTCTCCTTCGAGAGGTCGACGATGTCGTCGACGGATGCGAGATCGCGGTGGCGGTGCGTGATGAGAAGCGTGGTGCGCCCCTCGGTGGCGTGGGTGATGTCGTGGATCAGTTCGTCGGCGGTCGGGTCGTCGAGGTGGGCGGTGGGCTCGTCGAGGACGAGTACGGCGGGATCCGCCAGCAACGCTCGCGCCAGTACCAGACGCTGACGTTCGCCGCCGGAGATGCGCGCGCCGCGTTCTCCGACTGTGGTGGCGAGCCCGTCGGGTTGCCGTCGTACCCAGACGCCGAGGCGGACCCGGTCGAGTGCGTCGAGCAGTTCCTCGTCGGTGGCGCTCGGCTTGCCGATCATGAGGTTCTCGCGGACGGTGGCGTCGAAGACGTGGTCGTCCTGCCCGCACAGCACGACCTGCCGACGATACGACGACTCGTCGAACGCGGCCAGGTCGGTTCCGGCGAGCGTGATCCGCCCGGTCTCCGGTGCGAGGAACCCCATCAGGGTTGCGGCCAGCGTGCTCTTTCCGGAGCCGCTCGGTCCGATCAGTCCGACCCGGCGCCCGGGACGGAGGTCCAGGTCGAAGTCGGTAAGCGCCGGTGCGGTCGCGCCGGGCCAGCCGACGGTGAGCCGTCGTACGGACAGTGCGCCCGCCCGTGCGGGGCGACCGTGCTCCGACGAAGCGGCGAGCGGCCGGTTGCCCCAGGCAACTGACGGGTGTGGGAGGTCGGTCAACGCACGGAGTCGGTCGGCGGCCTGCCAGCCGCGTATCAGATGCCGCGCCGCTGCAGGCAGCGGTGTAACGAGCTCGAACGCCGCCAGCGGTGTGAGGACCAGTACGGCGAGCACAACGCCTGCGAGCCGCCCGTCGCGGACCGCGGGGACACCGACCAGGATCTCGCCCGTCACGGTACACGCGAGTGCGGCGTTCGCGATCGCCGCGCCGACTCCGGTGGACGACGCCGAGCGCTGCAGGATCCCGGTCAGCCGGGCGTCATGCTGCCGGATCCGTTGCAGCCGCTGGTCGATCGCGCCGTACGCGGTCAGGTCTGCCAGGCCGGTGAGCAGTTCGTGTACGTCGGTGGCGAGAGTGGACCTGACTGGCGCGAATCGGCGTTCGGCCCGGGCGGACAGCAGCAGCGAGGCTGCTGGAGCGCCGATTCCCGCGACAGCCAGCCCGATCAGCAGGACGGCCCCGGCAGCGGGCAGGAGCGCGGTCAACAGCGCGACGGTGGCGATGCCGGTGAGCAGGCTGACCGCGATCGGGAGCAGGGCGCGGACGAGCAGGTCCTGGATGGCGTCGACATCACGGGTGACCCGGGTGAGGAGATCGCCGGCGCGGGTTCCGCCGAGGCCGGCGGGTGCGGCTCGATCGAGCTCGATCCAGGCCTGGACGCGGGTGCGGCCGAGGACCCGGAACGCGGCATCGTGACCGACGAGCCGTTCGGCGTACCGAAGAACGCCGCGCCCGATACCGAAGGCGCGGACCGCGACGATCGCGACGGTCAGATACAGCACCGGCGGATGCTCCGCGGCTCGCGAGATCAGCCACGCAGAGGTTGCCATCAGCCCGATCGAGCAGCTCATCGCCAGTACGCCGAGCACCGCGGCGGCGGTCAGGCGTTTGAGTTCTGGTCTGATGAGTCCTGCCAGCCAACGCATCGTCATGCCTTCATCGCCGTACGGTCGAGGTGGACGATGTGGTCGCAGAGGTCGAGCAGGGCCGGGCGGTGGGTGACGAGGACGACGGTGCGGCCCGCGAAGGCGGCTGGGAGCGACTCGAGCAGGGCCCGCTCGGTGTCGGGGTCGACACTTTCGGTCGGTTCGTCGAGGAGCAGCAGGGGAGCGTCGCGGAGGATCGCCCGGGCGAGCGCGATCCGGCGCCGCTGGCCGGCCGAGACTCCGTCGCCCCGTTCACCGAGCACAAGGTCGAGCGGTACGTCGACCCGCGCGGTGCCAGCCGCCCGCCGTACGGCGAGTTCGTCGGCGCGGGTGCCGAGGCTGATGTTGTCCGCCACCGTCCCGGCGAACAGGACCGGGGCCTGGCCCATCCAGGCGACGTCACGCCGCCAGCGCTCCAGATCGGCCTTGGCGAGGTCGACCCCGCCGGCAAGGACCTGACCGCGGTCGGGGCTGATCGTGCCGAGCAGCAACCCGAGCAGTGTGGACTTCCCGCAGCCACTGGGACCGACAACTCCGGTGACCCGCCCAGGTGGGATGACTACTGAGACATCGTCGAGGGGGCGCGCTTCCCGACTCCGTACGGTGACGTCTCGTAGGACAATCTCGCCGATGGGGTCGGCGACCTGGTTGCCCTTCGCCGGCGTGTCCTGCTCGATGACCTCGAACAGCTCGTCGGCTGCGGCGAGGCCCTCGGCGCTGGCGTGGTAATGCGTGCCGAGCAGACGCAGTGGCAGGTATGCCTCCGGCGCCAGGATCAGGACCAGCAGCGCGGTCTTCAGATCGAGGCGGCCCTCGACCAGCCGGAGGCCTACGGACACGGCGACGAGCGCGACCGACAGCGTGGCGACCAGTTCGAGGACGAGCGACGAGAGGAAGGCGATCCGCAGCGTGGCGAGCGTCGTACGCCGTTGGCGGTCAGCGAGCCGC
Source organism: Kribbella sp. VKM Ac-2571 (assembly GCF_004362255.1). Classification (NCBI taxonomy): domain Bacteria; kingdom Bacillati; phylum Actinomycetota; class Actinomycetes; order Propionibacteriales; family Kribbellaceae; genus Kribbella; species Kribbella sp. VKM Ac-2571. Next base: position 113,540 of record NZ_SNWS01000023.1, on the reverse strand, counting down.
CGGATTGTCTCGACCTGCGCGCGGGAACGGCCGAACACCTTGAGCGTTCCGATCCCCGCGAGTACATCCAGGAAGTGATGGGCCAGAGCCTGCAAGGTCGCCCATTGACGTGCGGTAGCTGCCTTGGTCGTGAGCCCGACGAGAACCATGAAGATCGGAATCAGCGGCAGGGTGACGACGACGATCACGGCACTGAGCCAGTCCGCGGTGAGCATCCGGGCGGCCACCACGAGGGGTACGACGCCGACCAGAACGAGCTGCGGCAGGTACTTGGAGAAGTAGTCGTCGAGGGCGTCGATCCCGCGGGTCGCCAACGTCGTGAGCTCGCCGCTGCGCTCACCGGTCAGCCAGCGCGGGCCCAGGGCAACGATCTTGTCCAGGAACCGCATCCGCAGCTCGGACTTGACCGCGGCGGAGCACCGCTGCGCGACGATCTCGGCAACCCAGAAGAGCGCCGCCCGTCCGATCAACGTGGTTGCTAGCGCTGCTAGCGGACCGCGGAGCCGGGTCAGATCGAGTCCGCCGAGGAAGGCGTCGGCGATGAGCCCCGCGAGCAGCCAGGCCTGGAGCAGGATGAGCACGGCCTGCGCGGTGCCGATCACGGCCGACAGCACCAGAAAGGTCCTGGTGCTGCGGGTGTGGCGGAGCAGTCGCCGGTCGACGGCCGGCATCAGGCCACCTTGACCTGACTGATGTCGTCCCGCGTGAGCCGCTTGCGGAAGACCCAGTAGGTGTAGGTCTGATAAGCCAGCACGATCGGTGTGAAGATCACCGCGACCCAGGTCATGATCTTGAGCGTGTACGGCGTCGATGCCGCATTCGTCGTGGTGAGGCTGAAGGCCGCGTCGGTCGTCGAGGGCAGCACGTTCGGGTACAGCGTGACGAACAGCGTCGCCGCGGCGAGCACGATCGTGGCCGCCGTACCGAGGAATCCGAGACCGTCGCGGCCGGCCCGTGAGGCGAGGATCCCGCCGACCAGGCACACCACCGCTAGCAGTGCTAGCACCCAGGTGAGCCACGAGCCGTCGTACGCCTGGGTCCAGATCAGGAACGCGGCCGCCAACGGGACGGTTGTGGCACCCAGCGGCAGGACGAGCGCGCGGGCACGGTCGCGAACCGCGCCGTGCGTCTTCAGCGCGAGGAAGATCGCTCCGTGCAGTGCGAAGAGGACCAGCGTGGTCAGACCGCCGAGCAGGGCGTACGGGTTCAGGAGGGTGAAGAAGTTGCCGGTGAAGTCGTGGTTGGCGTCCAGCGGTACGCCGCGGACGATGTTGGCCAGTGCGACGCCCCAGAGGAGAGCCGGTACGGCGCTGCCGATGACGATCGCGAGGTCCCAGCGCCGGTGCCAGGCCGCGTCCTGCAGCTTGTTGCGGTACTCCAGGGCGAGACCGCGCACGATCAGGGCGACCAGGATCACCAGCAGTGCCAGGTAGAAGCCGGAGAACAGGCTGGCGTACCAGAACGGGAACGCTGCGAACGTCGCACCGCCGGCGACCAGGAGCCAGACCTCGTTGCCGTCCCAGACCGGCCCGATGGTGCGGAGCGTGACCTGGCGGTCGACGGCGTCCTTGGCGACCGCGGGCAGCAGCATGCCGACGCCGAAGTCGAAACCTTCGAGGACGAGGTAGCCGGTCCACAGGACCGCGATCAGCAGGAACCAGATGTCGGTGAGTTCCATCGAGACTCCTCAGTACAAGAAGGCGGCGTCGGGCACATCGGTGTCCGGCGCGGCTGGGTCGGGTTCGGCCGGCACGGTCCGGGCGAACCGGAGCAGCAGGAGTACCTCGATCACGGCGAGTACGCCGTACAGCACTGTGAAGGTGATCATCGAGGCGAGGACCGATCCGGCGCCGACGGTCGGCGAGACGCCGTCCCGGGTCTGCATCAGGCCGAAGACGATCCAGGGCTGCCGGCCCATCTCGGTGAAGATCCAGCCGAAGCTGTTCGCGGCGAGCGGCAGTAGCGGCAGCGCGATCGCGGCTCGGACGAGCCACTTCGACGGGGATGGATCCCGCCGGCGGATGTACCACAGCGCCAGCAGCGCTATCAGGGCCGAGAGGGCGCCGAACAGGATCATCAGCCGGAACGTCCAGTAGGTGACCGGGATGTTCGGCTTGTAGCTGCCCGGTCCGAAGCGCTGTTCGTAGGCCTGCTGGAGGTCGTTGATGCCTTGGACCTTGCCGTTCCACGTACCGGTGGCCAGGAACGACAGGCCGTGCGGCACGGTCACCGACCACACCTCGCGCTGGCCGTCGAGCGACCCGATCGTGAGCAGTGAGAAGCCGGCCGGTTCCGAGGTCTCGTAGAGGGCTTCGGCCGCGGCCATCTTCATCGGCTGCGTCTCGGTCATGATCTTGCCCTGGATGTCGCCGGTCACGAAGACCGCGACGGCGGCGACGAGGACAGTGATCGCGCCGAGCTTGACCGAGGGACGGAACAACTCGGTCCGTCCCTTGCCTCCGCGCAGCAGGTGCCACAGGGCGATACCGAGCATGAAGGCGCCGCCGGTCAGGAAGCAGGCGGCGATCGTGTGCGGGAAGGTCGCCAATGCGACCTTGTTGGTCAGGACCGCGCCGAAGTCGTGCAGCTCTGCCCGTCCGCTCGCCTGGTTGTAGGTGTAGCCGACCGGCCACTGCATCCAGGAGTTCGCGGCCAGGATGAAGTACGCCGACAGCTGGGTGCCGATGGCAACCAGCCAGATCGAGGCCAGGTGCACCTTCTTCGGGAGCCGGTCCCAGCCGAAGATCCACAGTCCGAGGAAGGTGGACTCGAGGAAGAAGGCGAGCAGGCCCTCGATCGCCAGCGGAGCGCCGAAGATGTCGCCGACGAACTTCGAGTAGTCGCTCCAGTTCATCCCGAACTGGAACTCCTGGACGATGCCGGTGACGACACCGATCGCGAAGTTGATCAGGAACAGCTTGCCCCAGAACTGGGTGAGCTGCCGATACTTCTGCTTCCCGGTCCGGTACCAGGCCGTGTGCAGGCCGGCGACGAGCGCCGACAGGCCGATGGTGATCGGCACGAACAAGAAGTGGTACACGGTGGTGATCCCGAACTGCCACCGTGCAAGGTCGATCGCATCCATGGTCCTCAGCGTCGCGGTTGCCGCCGCTGACGTCCTAGGGGCAAAGGTCCCGATGGCCCGGGACCCAACGGCACTGGCCCGGACGGGCCTCGCCGCGGTGAGCTGGTGGGGTGTCGGAAGGAGCTGTCATGACCGCGATCGAGCAGCCGGACGCCCGGCCGGGAGCAGGCTGGGACGTGCTGGCAGCGGACGGGTCCGTCGTACGGATCCGTCCGGTGCGTGAGGACGACGAGCAGGCGCTTGAGGCCATGAACCAACGGGTGTCCGACGAATCGATCTATCTGCGCTTCTTCGGGATCAGCCGGCACATGGCCGACGAGTACACCCATCACTTGGCCGCTGACCACGGCGATCACGTGGCGCTGGTCGCGGAGTACGGCGACGACGTGGTCGGCATCGCGAGCTACGAGACTCTGCGGGCCGGCGAGGCCGAGATGGCCTTCCTGCTGCAAGACTCGGTCCACGGCCGGGGAATCGGGACATTGCTGCTCGAGCAGCTGGCTGCCACCGCCCGCGAGAACGGCATCGAGCGGTTGCGGGCCGACACGCTCGGCGAGAACGCCAAGATGCTGCGGGTGCTCGTCGACTCGGGGTTCGAGCAGGTCCGCAAGCTCGGTGGCGGCGTGGTGGAGCTGGTGCTCGACACGGCGTACCACCCGATGACGCTGGAGAAGATGGCCAATCGTGAGCGGGCGGCCGAGAACCGCTCGTTACAACGACTTTTCTCGCCGCGGACGGTCGCGGTGATCGGCGCCGGCCGCCGGCCTGGCGGCATCGGCCATGAGCTCCTGCACAACATCGTCAGGGGCGGCTTCACCGGTTCTGTGTACGCCGTGAATCCGCACGCCGCCGAGGTTGCCGACGTACCGGCGTACCCCTCGATCTCGGCAGTGCCGTCCGCAGTCGATCTCGCGGTCATCGCTGTTCCGGCGGAGCAGGTGCTGGACGTGCTCACGGAGTGTGGCAAGTGCGGGGTCGGTGGCGCGGTCGTGCTGACGTCAGGGTTCTCGGAGCTCGGAGCGACCGGCCGCGAGCTGCAGCGCGAGCTGCTGGAGATCGCCCGGCGACACAGCATCCGGCTGATCGGGCCGAACTGTCTCGGCCTGGTGAACACGTCACCGGACGTGCGCCTGAACGCGACCTTCGCCGAGGTCTCGCCGACGCCCGGAGCGCTTGCCATCGCGGCACAGTCCGGTGCTGTCGGCATCGCCGTACTGGAGCATGCCGGCCGGACCGGACTGGGGATCTCCGAGTTCGTTTCCCTCGGCAACAAGGTCGATGTCAGCGGCAACGACGTACTGCTGCACTGGTGGGACGACCCGCGGACCGCGGTGATCGGGCTGTATCTGGAGTCGTTCGGGAACCCGCGCAAGTTCGGCGGCCTGGCCCGGATGATCGGCCGGACGAAGCCGATCCTGGTCGTCAAGGGTGGCCGGTCGACCGGTGGCCGCCGCGCCGGTGCGTCGCACACGGCGGCCGCCGCGACTCCGGAGACCGCCGTCGACGCGCTGTTCGCGCAGTCCGGCGTACTGCGGATGGACACCGTCGAGGAACTGGTGGAAACCGCTCGCGTACTCGCTGTGCCGCCGTTGCCGCGTGGTCGGCGGGTCGCGGTCGTGGGCAACGCAGGTGGCGCGGGAATCCTCGCGGCCGATGCTGCCGCGCGTCTCGGTCTCGAACTACCGGAGCTGAGCACGGCCGTCCAGGAGCAGCTCGCAGCGGTCGGGGCCGTGGGTACGGCGAACCCCGTCGACCTCGGCGCGGCGGCATCACCCTCCAGCCTGCAGCAGGCATTGCGGGCGCTGCTGGGAAGCGGGGAGATCGACTGCATGGTGGTGAACTACGCCGTGACCCGGGCCGGTAACGTCGACGAGATCTACGAGGCAATCGCCGCGGCCGGTGCGGCGGCCGAGTTGCCGATCGTGGTGAACTGCGTCGGATCGGTGCACGCTGCTCCGGAGATCGCGCTGGCGGACGGACGGCGGCTGCCGGTGTTCCCGTTCCCGGAGAGTGCGGTCCGCGCCTTGGCCCATGCCGTTCGGTACGCCGAGTGGCGCGCGCGGCCGCAGGGCGTCGTACCAGAGCTGGCTCGCGTGGACGCGGCAGGAGCTCGCGGAGTGGTCGAGCGGTTCTTCCGGCGGTCGCCCGAGGGCGGATGGCTGGACCCGCTGCAGGCGAGTCAGCTGCTGCGCCGCGCCGGGGTCTCCGTGATTCCGGTCGTGACAGCGGCATCCCGCGCGGAGGCGATCGCGGCGGCCGGTTATCCGGTCGTGCTGAAGACCGCTGCGCCCGGCGTACTGCACAAGACCGACATCGGTGGCGTGCGGGTCGGGCTGGCGAACGCGATCGAGCTCGGCAAGGCCTACGAAGAGATCACGTCGGCTGCCGGGGATCCACGGGTCCTGGTTCAGGCAATGGCGCCGAAGGGGACCGAGTTGGCGATCGGTGTCGTGCGGGATCGGCTGTTCGGGCCGCTGCTGATGGCCGGCAGCGGTGGGGTGCTGACCGACGTACTGGCTGATCGGCAGTGGCGTGGTTTGCCTCTGACCGATCTGGATGCGCTCGACATGCTGCACTCGCTGCGCTGCGCTCCGGTGCTGGCCGGGTACCGCGGAGCGCAAGCCGCTGACCAGGAGGCCGTGCTCAGTGTCATCCACCGGATCGCGTGGCTGGCGACTGTGGTGCCCGAGCTCGCCGAACTGGACATCAACCCGCTGGTAGCCGCTCCGTCCGGAGCCTTCGCTGTCGACGTGCGGATCCGCCTGACACCGTCCGCACCCGAGCCCGACTGGTACGGCCGACACCTGCGTGGTGACGATTCCTGATCAGAACCGGACCCGCTCGAGGTGGCTCGGCGTGACCGCGGTCCACTCGAGCTCGTCCTGGATCCGCCGGGCCAGCTCGGCGCGGGCGTGGTCCTCGCCGTGGACGACGTACACGGTCTCCGGCGCGCTCGGCGCCGCTGAAAGCCAGTCGATCAGTTCGTCGGAGTCGGCGTGAGCGGAGAACTCGGACAGTCCGACGACCTGCGCGCGGACCGGGATGTAGCGGCCATGGATCTTGATCGAACGAGCGCCGTCCAGCAGCGCTCGGCCACGAGTGCCGGGAACCTGGAAGCCGGGGAGGATCACGGTGTTGCGCTTGCCCGGCAGGAGCCGGGCCAGGTGGTAGAGGACGCGTCCGCCGGTTGCCATGCCGGACGCCGAGATGACGATCGCCGGGCGTCCGGGATCGCTGATCCGCATCGATTCCTCGACGGAGTGGACCAGGCGCAGGGTGCCGGGGTCGAACGGGTCCGGCCCGCCGAGGATCTCAGGACGGAGCTCGGGCGACTTGTTCGTGACGGCCGCGCGGTAGACGTTCAGGGCGGCCAGGGCCATCGGGCTGTTCACGTAGACGGGCAGCCGCGGGATCAGATCGGTGCGCATCAGTCCGGCGAGCTCGTGCAGCAGGACCGCCGTACGGTCGATCGCGAAGGCCGGCATCAGGACGACTCCGCCTCGCTCCGCGGTCGTGCTGATCAGGCGGCCGAGCTGGGCGTGGTCGAGCGGCTGGTGGTGCCGGTCGCCGTACGTCGACTCGACCAGGACCGTGTCGACGGCCGGCGGAGGCTCCGGCGGACGGAGCAAGGGGTGCTCCTGCCGCCCGAGGTCACCGCTGACCAGGAGGCGTCGCCCGTCGATCTCCAGTTCGGCGAACGCCGAGCCGAGGATGTGGCCGGCGCGGTGCAGAGTCACCGCCGCGGCACCCAGCTCGGTGCGGCCGTCGGCCGGGCGGAACAGCCTGATGGCCCGTTCCGCGTCCTCGGTGTCGAAGAGCGGTTGCGGGGGATCGTGCCGGGAGTAGCCGCCGGCGCGGGCGTGCTGGGCGTCCTCCATCTGGAGGTGGGCGGCGTCGCGGAGCACGATCGCCGCGACGTCCGCCGTACCGGGGGTGCAGATCACCGGGCCGTGGAACCCTTGCCGGACCAGGCTGGGCAGATAGCCGCAGTGGTCGAGGTGCGCGTGCGTGAGGACGACGGCGTCCAGTGACGCCGGGTCGACCGGGAACGGGTCCCAGTTGCGGCGGCGCCACCGTGCCTCGCCCTGGAACAGACCGCAGTCGAGCAGGATCCGCTGCTGGTCGTGCTCCAGCAGGAACTTGCTGCCGGTCACCGTTCCGGCCGCGCCGAGAAAGGTGAGCACTCTCATGAGGCGCTTTCGAGAGTCTGCTCGAAGCGGAGGGCCACCCGGGTGAGGGCGCGGAGCGCGGCGACCGTCTCGGCGATCTCCCGATGGGAACTCGTCGGGTGGACCGTCCGGAAGAGGTCGTTGCGGAGATCCTCGAGACCGTCGAGGAGATGCTCGATCTCGTCGACGACGATCACGTCGTACGGCCGCTGGGCGGCGAGCAACGGAAGGATGCGACCGCGGAAGGCGACGAGCGTGTGCTGCGCCTCGGCCAGCCGGCGCTCTTCGAGGAACCAGTTGCCGGACACACTGGTCTCGGCGAGTTCGTCGAGGTCGGCCTCCCAGCGATCGATCTCCTGACGCAAGGTACTCATGACTGCTCCTCCCACGGGTGTCACTTTCAGGTTCGCCCTCGGGAGGCAGACGGCGCTGCGGGCAACAGTCCCGACCTGGCAGGCCGTTCGGCCGTCAGCCGATCGCGGCGAGTAGTGGCGACGGGGGAGCGGCTCGGGTACGGGCCGGTGGTGTACCTGTTGAGCTCGACGACGTTGCCGTCGACGTCGCGGATGATGTGGCACAGGCCGTTCCAGCGGGCGACCTCGACGCCGATGGCGATCAGTCGGACCCGGCTGGGGCCGGAGGCGAACGGCTCGGGGGAGTCGCAACGGCGCGTGTGCCACGCCCCGTCCTGGTAATAGGTTTCGATGTCGGCGTGCAGTGAGACGTCGTCGTCACCCAGGCCGGTGTCGTCACGCGTTGTCATCGAGGCCGCCTCCCATCGTCCGCGGCGGCTAGCCCCAGAATCTGGCCACACGAAATCGGCAAGTTCTTGTCCAGACTGTGCCCGACGCCGGGGCCGAGCGGTCGTGCCAAAGGTCCCGAGTTCGCCGGGACATCCGTCCTTACGCCGCCTGTCCCTGCCCGCCGTGGAGTGGTAGCGTTCAGGCATCGAGGTGGCCCGGGACCCTGGCACCCAGCGATCGCGCTTGGGGGCTTGTGGTGGTGGTTTCGGATGGTTGTTCTTCCTTCGGCGGGATGTCCGCGTGCGTGTTGTCATCGCCTGATCCCAGCCCCGGCCACGGGGCGGGCCTGAGGTCGCGACGATGATCACCGGGTATCTGGATCGTCTGGCACATTCCTCGCACTTCGACTCCTGGCAGACCGAAGAGCTGAAGGACGCCCTGGTGACCGTCGACGACGCGATCCTGGACAGTGCGCGGCCGACCGGTCACGGACCCGGAGCGGTCAGCATTCGGTTCGAGATCTACCGGCAACGGCTGCAGCGCGAATTGGACCACCGCGCTGCGGCAAGTGACCTGTAGGAACGCTGACCTGAGATCTACACTCGAGGTGGAGTGTGAGGTCCCATGTCCGGCGTCAGCAATTGGGAACCGTTCACCCCGCCGGCCGCGCTGCGACGCCGCGAGGTGCTCGGCTGGCTCGGCTACGTCCAGGCAGTCGGGCCGCGAGTTCCGGCCGTGGATGCTCGCCGGTCCCGGCCCGTGCCCGTGCTGACGGTTCCCGGGTTCCTCACCGGGGACTGGTCGATGATCCCGCTGGCGCGATACCTGCGACGCTCCGGGCACGCGACCTTCACAAGCGGGATGGCGCTGAACTCCGGCTGCACGGAGATGCACCTCGAAGGGCTCGAACGACGCCTTCAACAGGTCGCCGACGAGGCGGGCAGGCCGGTGGCGCTGGTGGGGCAGAGCCGTGGCGGCACGCTGTGCCGGATGCTGGCTGTACGACGACCTGACCTGATCGCCGGCGTGGTGACCCTGGCCTCCCCACTGCTGCACCAGCTCCCCACCACCCCGGCCATCGTCGCGCAGGTCAAGTTCATGGCCGGCCTGAACGTCGCTGCCTGGCCGTGGTTGCTGACCACGGACTGCCTGACCGGCGCGTGCGCGGAGCGGACGAGTGCCTTGCTCGAGTCGCCGTGGCCACCCGGCATGCCGTTCGTATCGGTGTACTCGCGGCTGGACGGCGTGGTCGACTGGCGCGCGTGCCTCGACCCCGCCGCCGAGCAGGTGGAGGTCGGCAGCACGCACAACGGGATGGGCACGGACAGGCACGTTCAGCGCCTGGTCGCCACCAAGCTCGAGACGTTCAGCGAGCACCGAAGCTGACCAGCAAGGTCAGTTCCGCGACCATCCAGTCGGCGATGCGCTGCACGTCGGGCACCTGGCCGCGGTCGGCGACGATGCCGATCGAGAGGTTGTCGCGGTAGCTCATCACGGTGAGGTTCAGCCCGAGCCCATCGGTGATGCCGGCCAGCGGCACCATGGACTCCACCGCTGCGCCGGCGAGGTACAGCGTCTGCTGCGGTCCACGGACGTTCGAGATGTTCACGTTCATCGCCGGTGTCAACGGTGCCCAGGCGTTGAGGCGGGTGAGCAACTGGACGGTCCGGACGAGGAACGGAGCCGGAACCATGCGGATCGTGTCGGTCAACGCGTCGGGCGCGGTCGTGCCGAGGTCACGCAGGGCCGACAGCATCGCGCGGTGCGCGACGCCCAGCCGGGCAGCCGGATCGTCGACATCGGTCGGGATCGGTACGACGACGGCGCTGAGCTGGTTGCCGACGGACGTGGAGCTGGGGTCGCGGAGGGAAACGGGAACCACTGCGGTGAGGGCCCGTTCCGGCAGCTCGGCATGATCGAGCAGCCAGCGACGCAGTGCACCGGCCGCGATCGCCAGCACCACGTCGTTGACGCTCACCGCGAAGTGCCGTTTCACCGCCCTGACGTCGTCGAGAGCCACACTGGCGAAGCCGATCCGGCGATGCGGGGAGATCTGCCGGTTGAACGAGGTTCGCGGCGCGCGTGCGATCGGTGTGTGCCGGCGACGGCGTGCCAGGAGCGCGGTGGTGGCACCGATCAGTCGCGCCCCGGGCATGCTGCCGAAGACCGGCAGCTCGTCAACTCCGGACAACGCCGCGGGCAAGCGGGTCATTGCACGGACCGGTTGGCGCACGACGCCACCCAAGCTGCGCAGGAACATCGACGCGGCGGCCGGCGGCGGCGCGAACGGATCTGGCGACGGTACCGGACGACCGCGCGGGTTCGCTTCGGCGTCGGTCAACGCGGTCAGGATCTGCAGTCCCGCCTGGGCGTCGGCGATCGCGTGGTGGACCTTGGTCAGCACGGCGGCCCGGCCTCCGGTCAGACCTTGAACCAGGTACATCTCCCAGAGCGGGCGCGACCGATCCAGCGGGCGCGAGAAGATCCGTGCCACCTGCTCCCGGAGCAGCTCGGCGTCACCTGGTTCGGGAAGCGCCACCTCCCGGATGTGGTAGTCCAGGTCGACATCGCCCTCGACCCAGTACGGCCGGTCCAGCCCGAACGGAACGCCTGCCAGTCGTCGGCGGAACGCCGGTACCAGATCCAGGCGCTCGCGCAGGAGTTCCCGCAGCCGCTGGACCGTGAGCCTGCCCCCGCCAAGTGCGGCCGGATCGACCGTGAGCAGCACTGCTGTGTGCGTCCGGACGCGGTCGTTCTCCGCGGCGAGATAGACCGCACCGAGGTCGTCGACCTGTTGGATCGTCATGTCGCCTGCCGCGTCCCGGTACGGCCGCACTCACGCCGTACGGCGTCCTCCGGCAGTCCGAAGGACCGGACCGGTTCCTCCAACCGGCTGCGGAGCAGCTCCGCGGACCGCGCGGCGTACAAGCCGTCCTCGATCCTTTCGTCGAACGTCCAGCGCAGCGGCAGCATCGGCCGCACCAGGATCTGGCCGTCGTCGTCGGCGACCGGAGTCGGCCGAACTCTCCCGACGACCAGGAACAGCGGGCAGTTGCCGTGCTCGTACAGATGGTGGAAGGCCGCGTCGGTCTTGAGGCTGCCCAGATTCGACACGACGGCCGACGAGTACAGCGGATCCGAGCGGGTCAGGGCGGACGGCAGCACGCCGCGTGCGTCGAGCCAGTGGAACAGCGAGACCGCGACGTCGAGCAGCGGCGCGGGCAGGGCAAGAAAGAGTTTCAGTTCCTTGTCGACCTCGGCCACGCCGCCGGCGCGTGCTTCGTGGATCGCGGTGTCGAGGTCCCGAATGACCGTGGCCAGGCTCTCGCCCGGCTCGAAGCGTCGCTTGATCATCTCCAACGGCGCGTTGTCGGCGAATTCCTTCATGGCGCCGAAGGAGAGGTGGACGCCGTCCCGCTGGTACAGCCGGCGGCCGCTGACGAACCGGTTCATCCGCGGCCGGGTGTGCAGCATCCCGGCGAGTTCGTGCAGCACCAGGACGAACAGGCTCAGCCGCGGTCCACCCGCTGCGTTCCAGCGCCCGACCCAGTCCTGCGCCGCGCCGACGTCGACGAGTTGCTCGAAGTAGACCGTCGACTCGGTCCGACGGCGCATGATGAACGGCATGACGGCCCGTTCGTCAGGACTGTCGGTGACAAGCTGGCCGTCGTTGCGTCGCGGTCTGGTCCGCATGGCGTCCTCCCTCACTCTCGATGGTGAACACCCGCGAGGTTCCCGAGTAGGGTCGAAGTACCCGGTGAGCCGTCCCGTGGCAACGGATCCGATACGTACCGGCCGCGTCCTGCGGCACTGTCCAGGTCACGACGGCGATCTGCGCGAAACGCGTTCGGCGCCAGCGGAACGTCGTGGACCAGTCGCCGTCGTCAGCCACGGTCAGCCAGTCGTCGGCAGCCCGGCGCTGGATCTCCAGGTAGGTCCGGTTGCGCTGCAGATCGTTGTTCGGGTACGCCGCCGCGAAGATCGCGGTAACCGTTTCACCAGGTCGATAGGTGCGGCGCGGCTCGAGCAGGACGTCGCCGAAGTCGAGACCGGCCGGCGCCTCGTCCCGTGGGATCCGCAGGCGGGCCGGGCGTAGCCGATCGGAGAAGTCCGGTTCCGCGTCGCCGTACCGCACCGGTACGCCGTCGCGCATTGCCGAGGCGAGCTCGCTCGCGACCTGTTGCAGAGCGGGTAACGTCCATCGGCCGAACAAGGTGCTGCCACCTTCGTATTGCTGGGTGTCGTACTCCTCCGGTGTCGTGACGTAGTGGAGATAGCCGTTGCTGTAGCCGGCGACCAGGACGTTCGCCAGTTCCGCGCCTGTGATCGAGGCTACGGTGCGACGCAGCCGGAGGCCGGCGACGATCGTGACTTCGGCGGGAACACCGAGGAGGTACAGCTGCCCGATGCGCAGCAGTTGCACGGGCGCGCGCCGCGCCACGTAGTGCCCACGCAGGCCGCCGACGACCAGCGCCTTCGGTGCCTGAACGTCGCGCAGTCCGGGGCGCAGGCGGTAGATCAGGCGGGAGATCCGGTCCCAGAAGGGGTTCCGGCCCTCGTGGAAACCGCGGAACGCCGGACCGTCCTCCTCGCTGCCGGCGAGGGCGGAAGCGCCGCCGACCGGCGGTCCGGTCCGATGGTCCCGGCCGTCACCGCTGAACTCGGGCCGGACGACGACGCCGCTCAGATCCACGTGCGTCAGCCGATGGTCGATGCCGCCGTGCAGCACCGAACCCGGCGCGGTCAGCAGCCGTGCAGCAGCCTCGTACTGGCGCAGCCCGATGATGCGGGTGTTCTCGACCTCGTCGGCTGTCGGACCGTGGCCGGGCCGCAGGTCGAGATTCGGCGTGAGATCGCCGGCATTCGTCTGTGCGAAGGCTCCGACGAAGTCACCCGCCCGGTGCGCCCGATAGTCGACGCCGGCTACCAGACGTTCCCAGTGGTAGGCGGCGTACCCCTTGTTGTCCCCGCTGATCAAGGTGTTCCTGTTCGTCATGCTGGTGTTGTGCACTCCGAACCAGTTGATCGCGCCGACCGGTGTGCCGCCGCGCTCGATCCGCAGCAACGTCGTCTGTGCGTCGACGGCGTCCGGGAAGCACCGCCGGTCCGACGGCGGATTGTTGTCGAAGGCCACTTTCGATCGATTGGCACTCGCGTCGCGCAGCTCACCGTGCGACAGCGTGAGTACGGCGGGTGCGAGGTCGGCGTGCGCCCGCGCGGCGGCCTCGGTCATTCCGTCGACGATCGCCGCGAACGTCTTCGGCCGGAAGCCACCGGTGTTCGAGTGATAGAGGCGGTGGTGCGAGTAGCCACCCGGCCCGCAGTGCGTGTGCGTCGCGGTGACCATCGTGTTGTTCTCGTTGTACAGCGTTCCGTAAGAGGCCTGCAGCCGGTCGAGCAGTGCGCGGCAGACGCTGTCGAACACCATGGGCAGGTCGTTCACGACGATCAGCACTCGTCGTCCGTCGGCGTCCGCGAACACGAAGGCACGGGATCGCAGTCGCAGGTGGATGCCGTCGCTGCGTTGCCTGGACTTGCCGTAGCCGAGCATGCCGGTGTCCGCGGGTTCGCCGGTGATGTCGGCGATCCCGCGACCACAAAGATACTCGGTGGACATCAGCGGGCGACCCCGTCGTCAATCACCCTTCCACCGTCAGGCCTCGTCCGCGGTCAGGGTTTTCAGGCTCTGCCAGAGGAGTTCTTCGCGGTCGGCGATCTCGTACATGGGCCTGGTGGCGGGGCCCAGAAGGTCGGCAGGGTTGTCGAGTTCGGCGGCCGCGGAGAAGGTAGCGGCGACGTCTTCCCAGAGATCGCCGATCGCGTTCAGTTCACTGCCGAGTTCGTCGAGCCGGGCCTCGCCGGTGATGCTGGCGGCTTCGCCTAGGAAGCGTGCGTACATGTAGCGGAAGATGCCACCGCCGGTGCCACCGCGGGCGTCGATGAACAGCGCGGTGTTGAAACAGGTACGGCGGAGCGCGTCGGTGCCGAGCGCATCGGGCCAGCGCAGCGTCTCCTGGATCGCTTTGCGTATCCCGCGTACACCGAGGTTGCCGATCGGTGGCGTCAGCATGCCGTCGCACACCTCGGTGATCGCGGCGCGAACGTCGGACGGGCGTGGCTCGCGCGCGTTGCTGAAATCGAAGGTGTACCAGCTGTGCCGGGGCGGGAACGGCCGGAAAGCGGATCCGCGCGCCTGCTCCAGCACGTCCCAGTCGACCGAATGAAGTTGCTGATCCCGGTCCGCGATCAGCACCTGCCCGGTCTGAGGGTCGTAGCCTGCCACGACGACGACGTGTCCCCCGAAGTGATAGCCGGCCGGCAGGTCGAAGTACGGCAGGAATCCCATGTCGACGTACACGAGTGTGGGCTCGCCGGCCTCCAGGAGCTGCCGCAGTTCCGCTTGAGCGACGCGGGCACTGGACGTGGCGTGAGACGCGACGGCGACGCCCGTACGTCGGCCCGCTGTCTTCTCCAGGCCTTCCGCCCTCGGACTCGCGTGGTTGGCGCGGCCACCGTAGAAGGGATCAGTGCCCTTGAAGTGGAAGTACACGAAACCGAGCCCTGAACCGAGGCCCAGCAGGAGCTCTTCGCTGATCGGGTACCCGTGGAAGTCGTACACGTGCTTCAGCGACCCAGTCACGCAATGGTGCGTCGGACTGCTGCTGAACCCAGGGAAGGGCCGAAACACTGCAGGCCCGCTGACCGTGGTTGCCATCTCACTGCCTCCTGATCACCCGACTTCGTGCCCAGCCTGCTGCGGCCCGACGCACGGCCACAGTGCCGAAAGTCCCGTCGTCGGATCCGCTCAAGACTCCTTCGGCCGACGCAGGGACGTCGTACCCCCAATTGATGGGTCTTCAGGCCCTGGCCGCGGCCAGAGGTTTCTGCCGAAGGTGGAAGATGACGCGACCGGTCGTCCGGTCAGCGGGGGGATCAGCGTGGGGTGGGGGTCGGCTATGGGAGCAGATTGCTTCTCGTTCGGCCCCAAGGGGGAGATAGGGCCGCGACTGACGGTCTACCGAGCCATTTGGCGGGCGTTCTGCGGTGCTTCTGTCGCGCTCGGCGTCGTTGCCGCCGTGCTGGTACTGCCGACAGAAATCGTGGGACTGGCACTCCTGGCCATTCTCCTGGCCGGCGCGACCGCTTTGGGCCTGTACGGCGGCGTTGGCACGCCCCGTTGGACGAGACGACAAGTCGTGACCGGCGCCGCGGTAGCGGCTGCGGTGACAACCCTCGTCCTCGGCCTCACCATCGTGCTCGGTCCGAGCGTGTTCTGGCTGACCGTACTCTTGGCGGCCGCTTCGCCTCCCGCGGTGCATTGGTGCGGCGTGAGACTAGGCCTCGGTACGGCGATCACGCAGGTCGAGGTACCGAAACGCAGTACCGCGGACCTTTGCCGGCAATGGCGTGAGAGTTGCGAAGCACTGCGGCACGCGAGGACCGACAACCAGCGACTCCGCATCGTCATGGAGCGCCAGCGATGCCTCGACGAACTCGACCGGCGCGACCCTGAGGGCCTACAGGCCTGGCTGGCGTCCGCGGCCAGCGCCGCCGGCGATCCAGCCAGATTCCTCAAGAGCCAGTAGTCACCGAGTCAGGGTCGGGATTCGGCGTCTGTGATGGGGGAGGGTTTGAGGCCTTTGATCGCGAGACAGAGGCCCAGCGAGAGCACCCACACGGCGATCCATTGTGACCGGACCGCCGCCTACCGAACAGCCTGCGCGGGACCCGACCCGTTTTCGAGGCCGACGACGCGGGCACCCGGCAAAGACGGGCGAAACGCTGATCGGAACCGGGACCGGAGGGGCGAAAGTGAAAGCGCTGACCTGGCAAGGCAAGCGGGACGTCGCGTACGGCGAGGTGCCCGACCCGATCATCCAGCAGCCGACCGATGCGATCATCAAGGTCACGTCGACCGGGATCTGCGGGTCCGATCTGCACCTGTACGAGGTGATGGCGCCGTACCTGGACGAAGGCGATGTGCTCGGCCACGAGCCGATCGGGATCGTCGCCGAGGTCGGTGCGGAAGTGACCGGCCTCGCGCCGGGGGACCGCGTCGTCGTACCGTTCCAGATCGCCTGCGGGCACTGCTTCATGTGTGATCAAGGCCTGCAGACGCAGTGCGAGACCACTCAGGTCCGCGATCAGGGGATGGGCGCGGCGCTCTTCGGCTACACCAAGCTCTACGGGCAGGTCCCGGGCGCGCAGGCGGAGTACCTACGCGTCCCGCAGGCGCAGTACGGGCCGATCAAGGTGCCGGAGGGGCCGCCGGACGACCGGTTCGTCTACCTGTCCGACGTACTGCCGACGGCCTGGCAGGCGGTCGAGTACGCCGACGTGGCGCCGGGCGGGACCGTCGTGGTGATCGGGCTCGGTCCGATCGGCGACATGGCTGCCCGGATCGCGATGCACCGCAGCTGTCGGGTGATCGGCATCGACCTGGTCGCGGAGCGGCTCGAACGCGCCCGGCGGAGCGGCGTCGAGACACTGGAGTACGCCGACGACGTGGCCGAGGTGGTCCGCGAGCTGACCGGCGGGCGCGGGGCCGACTCGGTGATCGATGCGGTGGGGATGGAGGCGCACGGATCGCCGGTCGCGAAATTCGGGCAGCAGTTGGCCGGGTTGCTGCCTGACAAGGTCCAGCAGAGGTTCATGGAGACGGCGGGAGTGGACCGGCTGGCAGCGCTGTACCTGGCGATCGACGTGGTCCGTCGCGGCGGCACGATCTCGTTGATCGGTGTCTACGGCGGGATGGCGGATCCGCTGCCGATGCTGACGATCTTCGACAAGCAGATCCAGTTGCGGATGGGGCAGGCCAACGTTCGCCGCTGGGTGGACCAGATTCTTCCGCTCCTCGGGAACGACGATCCGCTCGGCGTCGACGACTTCGCCACCCATCGCCTGCCGTTGTCGGACGGACCTGCGGCGTACGAGATGTTCCAGAAGAAGCAGGACGGCGCGGTCAAGATCCTTTTGGCTCCGTAGCCGGGTGGGTACCGGTAGCGGGATGTTGGCAGCAGGACGATACAGACTGGGCTCCGTCATCGGGCGGGGCGGAATGGGCGAGGTCTTCCGCGCGACCGATGAACAGCTGGGACGTCCGGTTGCGGTCAAGGTGCTGTTACCGTCCGATCGGGATCCGTGCGCGGCGGAGAGGTTCCACCGCGAGGCGCGCGCCGCGGCGAGGCTGAACGATCCGCATGTCGTGTCCGTGTACGACTTCGGCCATCACGACGACGGCTTCTTCCTGGTGATGGAACTGGTCGAAGGTCGTACGGTCGCCGACGAGTTGGCCGAGCACGGAGCGCTGCCGAAGGAGCGGGCGATCGACATCGTCGAGCAGGCGGCCGCGGGACTGGCCGCGGCACATCGTGAGTCCGTCGTGCATCGCGACGTGAAGCCGGGCAATCTTCTGCTGGCGGCGGACGGGACCGTCAAGGTCGCGGACTTCGGTATCGCTCAGCTTCCAGGAGATGGCGCGGCGACGCTGACGGCGTCCGGGCAGATCATCGGTAGCGCGCCGTACCTCGCGCCCGAGCGAGCCAGCGGCGGTCAGGCCGGCGAGCCGTCCGATGTGTACGCCTTGGGCTGTGTGCTTTACCAGTTGGTCACGGGGCAGCCACCGTTCACAGGGGAACATCCAGCGGCGATCCTCTACCAGCACGTCGACGCCGATCCCGAGCCGCCGAGTCTGCTCCGCCCCGAACTCGACGGACAGTTCGAGAACGTTCTGCTCGGCATGCTCGCCAAGGATCCCGGCGGCCGTCCGTCCGCTTCCGAGATCGCCGCCGGCGCGCTGCGTGCCGCGCCAGTCAGTACGTCAGTCGCCACACCTGTTGGTGCGCCTGTCGGCTCGCGGCTGAAGGTCTTGCTGGCCGCGGGAATCGCGGTCCTCGCCACCACCGGTGCCGTGCTCGCCGGACTCGTCCTGGACGACAGCGAGAAGAGATTGCCTCCGACAACCGACGTCGGTCCGCAACCGATCGTGACATCTGGTACGCCGGGAGCGCGCCCGACCGTGACCAGAACGTCAACCTCCACGACGCGACGTACCCCGTCAGGGGCGACGGGATCAGCTCCGGTGAGACAACAGGTGTCGCCGAGCACGTCTGCGGCCGCCACGACCTCGACCGAGCAGTCGCCGTCGAGCGCACCCACTCAAAGCAGCACGACACGAACGCCGCAAACGCCTGCGACCAGCGCATCCTCCTCGGCCCCGCCGACGACATCCGAGAGCCCGACACCTGACAGCCCGACATCTGGAAGCCCGACATCCGGCGGCCCGACATCTGGCTCCCCGACATCCGGCACACCGTCGCCGAGCTCCCAGGCCAACGCCACGCCATCGCCGACCGCAGCTGCTCAAGACTGAGCCCGCGGGAAATTCGCTCGATCGCACCGAACCAACTGCCTGCTGACGCGTAGCGTGGGTACCTGGCTTACCGAGAGACGATGCCGGACGGAGGAAATCGACGCCATGGCTGAGGCGGAGGCCGCAGACGAGGCCGTGACGATCGCGGACCGGGTAGCTCGTGCCGCTCGGGACCAGGGGCTGACGATCGCGGTCGCGGAGTCGTTGACGAGTGGTGCCATCGCCAGCCGTCTCGGAGCGGCGCCCGACGCCAGTTCCTGGTTCGCCGGCGGTGTTGTGGCGTACGCGTCGGAGGTCAAGTTCAAGGTGCTGGACGTCGTCCCAGGGCCCGTCGTGTCCGCGCGGTGCGCTGCGCAGATGGCGCGTGGTGCCGCACGGTTGATGGCTGCGGATCTTGCCGTCGCGGTGACGGGAGTCGGTGGCCCGGGGCCGGAGGAGGGCCGTCCTGCCGGGACAGTCTTTCTCGCCGTCAGCTCCGGCTCGGAAGAGCAAGTCCTCGAGCATCGTTTCGACGGCAGTCCGCGACGCGTGGTGGAGCTCGCGACGCTTGCCGCCCTACAGGCCCTGCTGACCGCACTGGAAGACGCCGGCTGACGCCCGCGAGCGGGTTTGCAGCTGGCCAAGGCTGGCTACCGGCCGGGAATGATGAAGCTGGGTTTCAAGTTGATCGCCGAGGCGTACGGACCGCGGGAGATCGTCGCGCAGGCGGTGCGGGCCGAGGAGGCCGGGTTCGACTTCGTCGAGGTGAGTGATCACTTTCATCCGTGGGTGAGCGAGCACGAGCATTCGGGTTTCGCGTTCTCGATGCTGGCGGCGATCGCTGCCCGTACGTCGTCTCTCGGTCTGGCGACCGGTGTGACGTGTCCGTTCATCCGGTATCACCCGGCGATCGTCGCGCAGGCCGCGGCGACCATCGCGATCCTGTCCGACGGGCGCTTCACGTTGGGAGTCGGCGCGGGAGAGCGGCTCAACGAGCACGTCGTCGGCGCCGGTTGGCCGGCGGCCGCCACGCGGCACGAGATGCTGCGTGAGTCGCTCGAGATCATCCGGCTGCTGTGGAGCGGCGGATATCACTCGTACGACGGGAAGCATCTGCGACTGGAGGACGCGCGTGTCTTCGACCTCCCCGATGAGCGGCCGGATATCGCGGTTGCGGCGGGTGGCCCGGAGGCGGCTCGGCTTGCCGGTGAGCTCGGTGACGCGTTGTTCGTGACCGAACCGCGTGCGGACCTGGTTGCGGCGTACGAAGAAGTCGGTGGGCGCGGCGCTCGTTATGCCGAGGTCCCGTTGGCGTGGGCGGAGTCGGACGATGACGCGGCGGAGTCGGCGCGGCGGTTGTTCCGGTTCGGTGTGACGGGCTGGAAGGTGCAGGCCGAGCTGCCGAATCCGGTGAACTTCGATGCCGCGACGGAGCTCGTTACCGCGGATCACATGCGTGACCAGTTCGGCTGCGGGCCTGACGTGGAGCGCCACCTGGAGATCGCGCGTCCGTTCGCCGACGCGGGTTATGACCGTCTGGCGCTGATCAACGCCGGACCGGACATGGACGGCTTCTTCGACTTCTTCACCAAGGAGCTCGGCCCCGCACTCCGCGCCCTCTGACAGCGCCCTCTGACAGCGCCCTCTGACACGGCCCGACGGACGGCATGGATCGGCGGGTCGGAGGGTACCGGTAGGGGACCGTCCAGCAGCGGGCGGGTGCTGACGGATCGCAGCGCTGGAGGCGGTTGTGATCACAGTTGGTGACGTGGACACGTACTACGACTACGACGAGCGTCAATGGAAGTATCGCCGCTTGGGCGGCGGCCCCGTTCGTTCGAAGCCGGTGTGTCCGCAGGCGAGAGAACAGATGACGGGAGAGATCGATGGGTCTCGGAGACAAGGCGAAGCACACCGCGGAAGCGGCGAAGGGCAAGATGAAGGAGAAGACCGGCGACGCGACTGACAATCGCGATCTGCAGGCCGAAGGGCAGGCGGAGAAGACCAAAGCCGACCTGAAGCAGGCCGGCGAGAAGGCAAAGGACGCCTTCAAGGACTGACCCCCGCAAGAACCCCCGGATCCCCACTCCCACGAGTGGGGATCCGCCGTGTGGCGTTCGACGTCCCCGAGCGTTCGTTGTCAGGGTCAGCGCGTGTCGCTGACGACCGAGTCCGTAGCCGCGGCGGCCCGGCCGGCTTCCAGCCGGGCGACGGGGATGCGGAACGGGGAGCAGGAGACGTAGTCCAGACCGGCTGCCGCGAAGAAGCCGATCGAGTCGGGATCTCCGCCGTGCTCACCGCAGACCCCGATCACCAGGTCCGGGTTCGCCGCCCGGCCTTCTGCCACGGCGAGCTCGACGAGCCGGCCGACGCCGATCCGGTCGATCGACTCGAACGGCGACACCGCGAACACGCCGGCGTCGAGGTAGCGGGGAAAGAACGATGCCTCGACGTCGTCGCGGCTGAACGCCCACGTGAGCTGAGTGAGGTCGTTCGTGCCGAACGAGAAGAAGTCGGCGGCCCGGGCGATCGGCCCGGCGTCGAGGGCAGCCCGCGGCACTTCGATCATCGTTCCGATCCGGGCCGCGACCGCGCTGCCGGTCTCGGCGGCCACCTCGGCCAGTACCTGCTCGAGCTCACGCCGTACGAGCGTCATCTCCTGCTCGCTCGCGACCAGAGGAACCATGATCTCGGGCCGCACCGTCAGGCCCTCCGCCGCCACCAGAGCCGCCGCCTCGGCGATCGCACGAGTCTGCAGGGCGAACAGGCCGGGAATGACGATGCCCAGCCGGACCCCGCGCAGCCCGAGCATCGGGTTGCTCTCGTGCATCCGCCGTACCGCGCCCAGGAGCCGCGCCGTGTCCTCCGCGACCCGGCCTCCCGCCTCGTCGAGGGCTACGCGGACGGACAACTCGGTCAGGTCCGGCAGGAACTCGTGCAGCGGCGGGTCGATCAGCCGGATGGTGACCGGCTGCCCGTCCATGGCCCGGAAGATGCCGGCGAAGTCGTCGCGTTGCAAGGGCAGCAGTCGGTCGAGCGCTGCTTGCTGGGCCTCCGGACCCTCGGCCAGGATCAACTGCTCGATCAGCGCACGCCGCTCACCGAGGAACATGTGCTCGGTGCGGCACAGGCCGATGCCCTCGGCACCGAACCGGCGAGCTCTCGCGGCGTCGTCCGGGGTGTCCGCGTTGGCGTGTACGCCGAGCGCACGGCGCTTGTCGGCGTGGCGCAGCAGTCGGTCCACGGCGTGCACCAGGTCGTCGGCTCCCGCCGGCACGGCGTCGCTTTCGAAGTACTCGACCACCGGGGACGGGACGACCGGGACCTCACCGCGGTAGACGAGGCCGGCCAGGCCGTCGAGGGACAACAGATCGCCTTCCTCGATGACCGTGCCGTCCGGCGCCACCGCGCGCCGTGCGACCGGGTCCACCTCCAGTGCGTCCACGCCACACACGCAGGTCTTACCCATGCCACGGGCCACCACCGCCGCGTGCGAGGTCTTTCCACCGCGAGTGGTGAGGATGCCGATCGAAGCGACCATGCCGGGCAGATCGTCGGGATTGGTCTCGCGTCGGACCAGGATCACCCGCTGACCCGAGCTCGCGAGCCGCTCGGCGGCCACGGAGTCGAAGGCGGCGACACCGACTGCCGCACCGGGCGAGGCAGCCACACCGCGAGCGAGGACCGGTACGTCGTGTCCGCGGTCGAAGCGTGGAAACATCAACTGGCCCAACTGGCTGCCGGTGACCCGCATCAGCGCCTCGTCGAGAGTGATCAGGCCCTCGTCGACAAGTTGGGCGGCGATGGTGAACGCGGCCGCAGGTGTCCGTTTGCCGACGCGAGTCTGGAGGATCCACAGCCGGCCACGTTCGATGGTGAACTCGATGTCGCACAGGTCGCGGTAATGACGTTCGAGCGTGGTCATCGCCGACAGCAGCCCGGCGTAGCTGTCCGGGTCGATCGACTCCAGGGCGGCCAGTGGGAACGTGTTGCGAACCCCTGCCACCACGTCTTCGCCCTGTGCGTCTTGCAGGTAGTCGCCATAGACGCCGACCGCCCCGGACGCGGGGTCACGGGTGAAAGCCACCCCGGTTCCGCTGTCCGCTCCGCGGTTGCCGAACACCATGGCCATCACGTTCACCGCGGTGCCGAGGTCGTCGGGGATGTGCTCCTGGCGCCGGTAGAGCGTGGCGCGAGGCGTCGACCAGGAGCGGAAGACGGCGCGGATCGCGAGGTCGAGCTGTTCACGCGGATCCTGCGGGAACGGGCGGCCGGAGTGCTCGGCGATGACGCCCTGGAGTGCGCCGCAGGCCTGCTCGATCGCGGCGGCCGGCAGTTCTTCGGGTGTGCGGACGTCCCATTCGGCGTACTGCGGCGCGAGTGCGGCCTGCAGCAGTTCGTCCGGGACGTCGAGCACCGTCCGCGCGTACATCTGCAACAGCCGGCGGTAGGAGTCCCACGCGAAATGCTCGTCGCCGGAGTGCTTCGCCAGGCCGTGCACCGACCGGTCGTTCAGGCCGATGTCGAGAATCGTCTCCATCATCCCCGGCATCGAGAACTTCCCACCGGACCGGACCGAGACCAGCAGCGGGTCGTCCGGGTCGCCCAGCGTCCGGCCCATCACCCGTTCGAGCCGGTTCAGGTGTTGGCTGACCTCGTCGTCGAGCCCGGCCGGGACGTCCTCGGTGGCCAGGTACTCGCGACACGCCGTGGTCGCGATCGTGAAGCCGGGCGGAACCGGCAGTGACATCCGGGTCATCTCGGCGAGGTTCGCGCCCTTGCCTCCCAGCAGGTCCTTCAGCTCCTTGTTGCCCTCAGCAAAGTCGAAGACATAGCGGGTGTTATGCGGCATGTCGGTCATGAGCCACCTCCGCTACCACACTCGCGGAGCCCCTGCGCGTCGGGCAGGGCCGAAAGCCTCTGATCAGCCGAGTCCGTTCGTCCCCTGTGCAGCCCGGGACCCGGTTCGGTGTGGCTGCTCAGCGGGGCACAGCGCCGGTTGAGTTACCGGTGAAGTTGGGGGCCCGGCGCTGAGCCGGAGCGCCTAGGGCCGTTGGACCGGCTCGGCGGGACTTTGGCCTGTGCCCGCGCTGAGCACCGGTCGCGACGATCGAGATATGAGAATTGGCCACTGGTTCGCGAGCCGTCGAGGGCGGCTCGTGTCGGGCGCCGTACTCGTCGTCGCCTTGATTGCCGCCGCCGTCGGGTTCGTCGCCTGGCGGGGGGACGGGGAGCCGGGTACGCCGGCCGCGCCGACGCCTACGTCGAAGGGTCCGGCGAGCCGGGGCGGGAGAGCTCCGCTCACGGGCCTGCCGGCCGCAGCGTCGCTGGATCACCCGGCGATCACCGTGAAGGTGTCGAATACACCGGATGCGCATCCGCAGCGTGGGATCGGCGATGCCGACATCGTCTTCGTCGAGCCGATCACCGCAGGGACCACCCGGCTCGCGGCGATCTTCCATTCCAAGCTGCCGGCCCAGGTCGGCCCGGTGCGATCGCTCCGTCCCATGGACGCGGCGTTGATCGGACCGACCAAGGGCATCATCGCCGACACGATGGCGGATCGGTGGGTGATGGAGTACGTCGATCGGGTCGCCGATCTCGACAATCTCGGCACCCTGCGCGTGCCCGCCGGGACCTATCGCCTCGATGACACCAGACCCGCGCCGAACCACGTCTTCGCTCGCCCCGGCAAGCTTCTGGAGCTGAGTGACCGGAAGACTGCGCCGACGCCGTACTTCAGTTATTCGGCAGACCTGGAGCAGTCGACAGCGCAGCGCGCCGGCAGCCCTGCGTCCTCGGTGACGATCGGGTACGGCGGTTCCGCGACCGCGACCTGGACCTACGTCCAGGGGTCGCATCGCTGGGCCCGGGCGGAGAAGTGGTCGCCGCACCTCATGGAGAACGGTACTCAGGTGACGGCCGACAACGTCGTCGTACTGACCGCCGGCCGTGACACCAGCTTCCCGAAAGCCAAGCCCACGATGACGATTCTGG
Organism: Kribbella sp. VKM Ac-2571; assembly: GCF_004362255.1. Lineage (NCBI taxonomy): Bacteria > Bacillati > Actinomycetota > Actinomycetes > Propionibacteriales > Kribbellaceae > Kribbella > Kribbella sp. VKM Ac-2571. The sequence continues at coordinate 89,195 of NZ_SNWS01000023.1, read as the reverse complement.
ATGTGTTCGACGCCTCCGGAACCCTGAGGCTGTTCACCGGCGACAAGGTCGTGAGCGGACGTTGGGTCAAGGGCGCGGTGAACGAGCCCTTCAAGTTCACCACCTTGGACGGAAGACGGCTCGAGCTCACGCCGGGTACTACCTGGGTGGAGTGCGCCCTCACCAGCATGCCCGTCCAGACGAGGTAGTTCTGTCGTTCCACAGCGGAACGTTCGTCGTATCGAAAGGATCCTTGGATGGCGGAGCGCCGCGGTCCGGCGCAGGCGAAGTGCCCGATCCGGCCCGGAGATCCATGTTCGCTGTGTGTGCCGGGCGCCAGCGGGCCACAGGACTGTCCGCTGGTCTACCTGGTGATGTCCGACCCAGCACTGCGGGCCGAACTCCACGCTTGGAGCAGCAAGCGCCCCCGCTGATCTCGGGCGAGCACAACATGATCTTGCTCGGGCTGGTGAGTATGTTTCAGTTGTTAACGTGTCCATTGATGGGTGAAGATTTTCCCCGGTCCGGTATGAGGGTCTCGGGGATCGGCTGTAATGCCTCCGAGGATCGCGCTGTGCGCGGAATGCCCTTTCCAGGAACGATGTTCGTCGATGCGTCGCCAAGGTCCGGTTGATCGCCGTTACGAGACCGTGACGCGCGGATGTCTGGTTGATGTCTTGACCAACCGGAATGTGAGCGCAAACATGTGAGCGCTAACAATCCGATCGGGCACTGGAGGGGAAGAGTTGTGAAGAAGAGGTTTGTGGCCACTCTGAGCGGGGCCTTGCTGGTGCTCGGTCTCGCGGCGTGCGGCGGACAAGGAGCAGGCGGGACCACCGACACCGCGAGTCAGCAGCCCAAGGACCTGACCATCGGGGTGTCGATGCCGACGCAGACGTCGGAGCGCTGGATCGCCGACGGCAAGGCGGTGAAGGAGAAGCTCGAGGCGAAGGGATACAAGGTCGATCTGCAGTACGCCAACGACGACATCCCGACCCAGTCGCAGCAGGTGGACCAGATGATCACCCAGGGCGCCGACGTGCTGGTGATCGCCGCCATCGACGGCACCGCGCTCAGCAGCCAGTTGCAGGCAGCGGCCGACAAGAAGATCCCGGTGATCGCGTACGACCGGCTCATCCGCGGCAGCCAGAACGTCGACTTCTACGTCAGTTTCGACAACTACAAGGTCGGCGTCGCCCAGGCCAAGTCACTTCTTCGCGGGCTGGGCCTGGAGAACGCGGACGGCTCGAAGGGCACCAAGACCGGGCCGCTCAACATCGAGGTCTTCGCCGGTTCGCTGGACGACAACAACACGCACTTCTTCTTCCAGGGCGCCATGGACACCCTGAAGCCGTACATCGACAACGGCACGCTGGTGGTCAAGTCGAAGCAGACCAAGCTCGAGCAGGTCGCGATCCTGCGCTGGCAGCAGGAGGCCGCGCAGAAGCGGATGGAGAACCTGCTGACCTCGAGCTACAACGACGGCGCCAAGGTGGCCGGCGTGCTCTCGCCGTACGACGGCATTTCGCGCGGCATCATCACCGCGTTGCAGAACGTCGGCTACGGTACGGCGGCCAACCCGATGCCGGCGATCACCGGTCAGGACGCGGAGATCGCGTCGGTCAAGCTGATCAATACCGGTGTCCAGAGCTCCACGATCTTCAAGGACACCCGGTTGCTGGCCGATCAGGCCGTCAACGCGTCGGTGGCGTTCCTGGAGAAGAAGCAGCCGGAGGCGAACGACACCAAGTCGTACGACAACGGCGTGAAGGTGGTCCCGGCGTACCTGCTGCCGATCCAGACCGTCTTCAAGCAGGACATCCAGAAGCAGCTCGTCGACTCCGGTTACTACACGGCCGCCGAGGTCGCCGCCGGTCAGGCGAAGTGAAGCCCGGCCGGGGCCCGGCGGGATGCGAACCGCCGGGCCCCGGCCGTGATCCGACGTGGACGGTGTCGATGGTGTGGACGGTGTGGACGTGAAGGAGGCTGAATGAACGACGTGCTGCTCGAGATGCGGGGAATCACCAAGCGTTTCCCCGGTGTCACGGCTCTCGAGGACGTGTCACTCGCCGTACGGCGTGGGGAGATCCACGCGATCTGTGGCGAGAACGGTGCCGGCAAGTCGACCCTGATGAAAGTGCTGTCCGGCGTCTACCCGACCGGTAGCTACGAGGGCGAGATCAGGTTCGACGGAAAACCCGTGCACTTCGGTGGCATCCGTGACAGCGAGGCGGTCGGGATCGTCATCATCCATCAGGAGCTGGCCCTCGTGCCCTACCTGTCGATCGCGGAGAACATCTTTCTCGGCAACGAACGCCGCGGCCGCGGCGGGCTGATCGACTGGAACCGGGCCAACGCCGAGGCGCGCGAACTGCTGGCGTCGGTCGGGCTGGACGAGAACCCGGTGTCGCCGGTGATCCAGCTCGGAGTCGGCAAGCAGCAGTTGGTCGAGATCGCCAAGGCCCTGTCCAAGGAGGTCCGGCTGCTGATCCTCGACGAGCCGACCGCCGCGCTCAACGACGTGGACTCGGCACATCTGCTCGAGCTGCTCCGCCGGCTCCGGGACCGGGGGATCACCTGCATCATGATCTCCCACAAACTCAGCGAGATCACGGCGATCGCCGACTCCACCACGGTGATCCGGGACGGCCAGACGGTCGAGACCCTCGACATGAGCTCCGGGGACGTGACCCAGCAGCGGATCATCCGCGGCATGGTCGGACGCGACATCGACAGCTTCTATCCGGACCGGGTCTCCGAGCCGGGGCCTGAGGTGCTGCGGATCGAGAACTGGACGGCGTGGCATCCGGTCCAGCAGCGCAAGGTCGTCGACGGAGCCTCCCTCAACGTGCGGGCCGGCGAGGTCGTCGGCATCGCCGGACTGATGGGCGCGGGACGCACCGAACTCGCGATGAGTGTCTTCGGGCGCTCGTACGGACGCAATATCAGCGGCCGGCTGTACCTGCACGGCAAGGAGGTCCGGGCCCGGACCGTGGCCGAGGCGATCTCCAACGGCATCGCCTACGCCACCGAGGACCGCAAGCGGTACGGGCTGAACCTGATCGCCGACGTCCGGGCCAATGTCTCCGCCGCGGCACTCGGCAAGCTGGCCCGGGCCGGCTGGATCAACGGCAACGAGGAGATCAAGGTCGCCGAGCAGGGCCGGCGCGACATGAACATCAAGACGCGCACCGTGCTGGACACCGTCGGCACCCTGTCCGGGGGTAACCAGCAGAAGGTCGTGCTGTCCAAATGGCTCTTCACGGATCCGGACGTGCTCATCCTGGACGAGCCCACGCGCGGTATCGACGTCGGAGCCAAGTTCGAGATCTACACGATCATCAACCGGCTCGTGGCCCAGGGGAAGGCGGTCATCGTCATCTCCTCCGAACTCCCTGAACTGTTGGGGATGTGCGACCGGATCTACACGTTGTCGGCCGGACGGATCACTGGTGAGTTGCCGGTCGGCCAGGCCACTCAGGAAGACCTCATGGCGCTCATGACGATGGAGAAGGAGCTCGCCGGATGACCAGCACCGAACCAACCGCTCGGCCGAAGGACGCACCGGCGGAGAGCGCCCCCGCCGCCGCGCTGCACGTCGGCACCAGCGATCCGCTCACCTTGCTGACGCGCAACCTGCGGCAGAGCGGTATCTACATCGCGTTCGTCGTGATCGTGGCGCTGTTCGCGTTCCTGACCGACGGTGTCCTGCTCAGCCCGGGCAACATCACCAACATCGTGCTCCAGTACTCCTACATCCTGGTGCTCGCGATCGGCATGGTGATCCTGATCATCGCCGGGCATATCGACCTGTCGGTCGGATCGATCGTCGCGTTGACGGGCGCGGTGTCCGCCGTACTGGTCATCCAGCACGGACAACCGTGGTGGGTCGGCGTGGTCGCGGCCGTCGCGGTGGGTGTCGCGGTCGGAGCCTGGCACGGCTTCTGGGTGGCGTACGTCGGTATGCCTGCGTTCATCGTGACGCTGGCCGGCATGTTGCTGTTCCGGGGCCTGACGTTGCAGGTACTGGACAACGTCTCCTTGTCGCCGTTCCCGGCCGACTACCAGAAGGTCGCCAGCGGCTTCCTGAACGGCCTGATGGGCGGGCAGGGGTACGACGCGTTCACGCTGCTCGTCGCCGCGATCGCGGTCGCCGGGTATGCGGTCAGCGTGTTCCGGACCCGGCTGGCGCGGATCCGCTACCAGCAGCCGGTGGAGTCGTTCCCGCTGTTCGTGGCTCGCGTGCTGGTGGTCGCCGCGGTCGTCATGTACTTCGCCTGGCAGCTGGCCCACGCCCGCGGTCTGCCGATCGTCCTGATCATTCTGGCCGTCCTCGTGATCGCCTACGGACTGATGACGAACAACACCGTCTTCGGCCGCCAGGTCTACGCGATCGGTGGCAACCTGTCGGCCGCGATGCTGTCCGGTGTGAAGGTCCGCAAGGTCAACTTCTGGATCTTCGTGAACATGGGATTCCTGGCCGGGATCGCCGGCGTCATCTACTCGTCGCGGTCCAACGGCGCCCAGCCGGCGGCCGGCAACATGTTCGAACTCGACGCCATCGCCGCGGCGTTCATCGGCGGCGCCGCCGTCGCGGGTGGCGTCGGCACCGTGGTCGGGGCGATGGTCGGCGGTCTCATCATGGCGGTGATGAGCAACGGTATGCAGTTGATGGGTGTCGACCAGTCGACGCAGTCGGTCGTCAAGGGCCTGGTGCTGCTGCTGGCCGTTGCCTTCGACATCTACAACAAGCGCCGCGCCGGCGCCTCCCGCTGACGAAGGAGCCCTATGGATCGCCCCGTGGTGGGTTCGGGACCAGCAGATCTCGGGGCGACCCGCTCCCTCGGTATGGCGGACGTCGCCGCCCGCGCCGGGGTTTCGCACCAGACGGTGTCGAGGGTGGTCAACGCGCAGCCGAACGTGTCTGCCGCGACCCGCAAGAAGGTGCTGGACGCGATCGCCGAGCTCGGCTACCGGCCCAACAGCGCGGCCCGGGCCCTGGTGACCGGATCGTCGCGCACGATCGGCCTGGCGATCGCCAACGTGAGCCAGTACGGCCCCGCCCAGACCTTGCTGGGTCTGGAACATGCGGCGCGCGAGGCCGGCTACTTCCTGACCGTGTCGGTGCTCGACGACGACAGCCCCGGCAATCTGATCGAGGCTGTCGGGCGGTTGGCGACGCAGTCCGTCGACGCCATTGTTGCGTTGAGCACCTATGAGGGTGCTGTTCGCGCCTTGCCCGTGGTGAACCCGAGGGTGCCGCTGATCACCGTCCAGGCGGAGCGTGGTGGGCAGGACCTCGGGGTCTGGGTCGACCAGGAGACCGGCGCCGCACTCGCCACCAAGCATCTGCTCGACCTCGGGCACCGCACTGTGCATCACGTGAGAGGGCCGGCCAACGCTCTCGAGGCCGATGCCCGGCAGCGTCGCTGGCGGATCGAGCTCGAGTCGGTCGGCGCTCCTGTGCCCCCTGTGCTGCACGGTGACTGGTGGCCGCCGACCGGTTACCTGGCTGGCCGCGAGCTGATCGCACGTCGTCGCGGGGGAGAGGAGGTCACAGCCGTCTTCGTCGCCAACGATCAGATGGCCCTGGGGCTGCTCAGCGCGTTCGACGAAGCTGGGATCCGGGTTCCGGACGACATCAGTGTCGTCGGCTTCGACGACGTCCCCGAGGCGCCGTACTACGCTCCGCCCCTGACGACAGTTCGGCAGGACTTCGCCGAACTGGGCCGGCGCGTCGTCCAGACGGTCCTCGCGCGCATCGGCGGTACGTCGGTCCAGCCCGAGCCGGTTCAACCGCGTCTGATGGTCCGCAGTACGACCGCCCCGCCGCAGGACGCTCGGCCGGCCGTCCGGGGATCAGCGGCGCCGCGCACCTAGTATTTCCTCATGGCGAGAGCGAGCGAGGGGCTTGGGCGAGCTCCGAGCATGACCGATGTGGCCGCCGCGGCAGGCGTCTCGCACCAGACGGTCTCCCGGGTGCTGAACGGATCGGAGCTGGTGCGGGACGAGACCCGCACCCGCGTGCTCGCGGCGATCGCCGAGTTGGGCTACCGGCGCAACAACGCGGCCCGGATGCTCGTGACGAACAGGTCGCATCGCATCGGGATGATCTCGGCTCATCTGGTGCTGCACGGGCCGAGCATGATCGCTGTGTCGGTGCAGGATGCCGGGCACAAGGCGGGGTACGACGTCTCGCTCGTCGCGGTCGAGGACTTCACGGCGCAGTCGCTCCGGGAGGCCGTCGATCGCCTGCTCGACGAGGCGGTCGAGGCGATCGTCGTGGCCGTGGCCCATCGCGAGGCGCTCGAGCAGGTGAGGTCCCTCGAGATGCCCGTCCCCCTGGTCGTCGTCCAAGGGGTCAGCGACGGGCAGCGGATGGCGGTGGGAATCGACCAGGAGGCCGGTGCCTGCCTGGCGGTGGAGCATCTGCTCGACCTCGGCCACCGTCACGTCGCCCATGTCACCGGGCCGCTGGAGTGGGTGGAGGCCGGCCAGCGGCGTGCGGGCTGGCGGATCGCGCACGAGCAGCGTCATGTGCTGCCCGGACCGGAGCTCTCCGGCGACTGGTCGGCGGAGAGCGGGTACAAGGCCGGTCTGCGGATCGCGGCGGATCCGGACGTGACGGCGGTCTTCGTGGCCAACGACGGGATGGCCATCGGGCTGACGTACGCCTTGCACGAGAAGGGCCGTGACGTCCCGGGAGAGATCAGCGTCGTCGGCTTCGACAACGTGCCCGAGGCGCGGTACCTCTGGCCGGCTCTCACGACCGTCGACCAGGAGTTCTCCCTGCTCGGCCGGCGCGCCGTCGAGCTGACCCTGCGGGCGCTCGGCGGTGAGGTCGATCCGTCGGCCGAGCTGATCCGCCCGGCACTCGTCGTACGCGACTCCACGGCACCACCGCGGTACTGACCGTTAACGCTAACAGGCGCTGTCCGGATGGTTGTTACCGTTCTTGACAAGCTAGAATGTTAGCGTTCACAATCTCGGCACTGATGCTGTTCCTGCACATCATCAGAGAGGATCTGTGCATGAGCCCCGAAGACCAGTACGTGGTCGGAGTCGACTTCGGTACGTTGTCCGGCCGCGCTGTTGTCGTTCGCGTGAGTGACGGGGCCGAGCTCGGTACCGGCGTCCACGAGTACGCGCACGCGGTGATCGACGACCGGCTGCCGGCGACCGGTCTGCGGTTGCCGCCGGAGTGGGCCCTGCAGGTCCCCGACGACTACCGCGAGGTGCTCAGGACCGCCGTCCCCGCGGCGATCGCCGCGTCCGGGATCGACCCGGCGCGAGTGATCGGAATCGCTACCGACTTCACCGCCTGCACGATGGTTCCGTGCCTCGCCGACGGTACGCCGCTGAACGAGGCAGACGGGTTCGCCGACCGACCGCACGCGTACGTCAAGCTGTGGAAGCACCACGCCGCGCAGTCGCAGGCCGACCGCATCAACGAACTCGCCCGCGAGCGGGGAGAGGACTGGCTGCCGAGGTACGGCGGATTGATCTCGTCGGAGTGGGAGTTCGCCAAAGCGCTGCAGATGTTCGAGGAGGACCGCCCGCTCTACGACCGGATGGATCGGTGGGTCGAGGCGGCCGACTGGATCGTGTGGCAGTTGTGCGGGCGCTACGTCCGCAACGCCTGCACCGCGGGTTACAAGGGCATCCTGCAGGACGGCCGGTATCCGTCGACGGACTTCCTCGAGGGCCTCGCGCCCGGCTTCGGGGCCTTCGTCGCGGACAAACTGGAGCACCCGATCGGGCAGCTCGGCTCCGCGGCCGGACCGTTGACTGCCGAGGCAGCTGCGTGGACCGGGCTTCCTGAAGGTATCGCGGTCGCCGTCGGGAACGTCGATGCGCACGTGACAGCGCCCGCGGCGCAGGCAGTGGACGCGGGGCAGATGGTCGCCATCATGGGTACGTCGACGTGTCACGTGATGAGCGCGGACGCGCTACGTGAGGTGCCCGGCATGTGCGGTGTTGTCGATGGCGGCATCATCGCGGGCAGCTGGGGCTACGAGGCCGGCCAGAGCGGCGTCGGCGACATCTTCGGCTGGTACGTCGACAACGCCGTACCGCCGTCGTACCACGAAGCTGCTGCCGCCGCGGGGGAGTCGTTGCACGAGCACCTGACGAGGCTCGCGGCCGATCAGGCGGTGGCCGAGCACGGGCTCGTCGCGCTCGACTGGCACAGCGGCAACCGGTCGGTGCTCGTCGACCACGAACTCTCCGGACTGGTCGTCGGCCAGACGCTGGCGACCCGCCCCGAGGACGGCTACCGCGCCCTGCTCGAGGCGACCGCGTTCGGTACCCGCGTCATCGTCGAGACGTTCGCGAACAGCGGCGTACCGGTGAAGGAGTTGATCATCGCCGGCGGGCTCGCGAAGAACGCCCTGCTGATGCAGATCTACGCCGACGTCACCAGGCTTCCGCTGTCGATCATCGATTCCGAACAGGGGCCGGCGCTGGGTTCGGCCATCCACGCGGCGGTCGCCGCGGGTGCCTATTCCGACGTCCCGACGGCGGCCAAGAGCATGGGCAAGGTGCGGCGCGGCGTGCACCTCCCGGACGAGGAACGGGCCAAGGCGTACGACGAGCTGTTCGAGCTGTACCTCGAGCTGCACGACCACTTCGGGCGGGACACCAAGTTGATGCGGAAGTTGAAAGCGATCCGGCGCAGGGCGGTGGAGGCCAAGTGAGCGCGATCGCGGATGTAGCCGACACTCTCACCCGGCTGCGGGCCGAGGTGTGTCAGCTGCATGCGCATCTGCCTGCCTACGGGCTGGTGGTGTGGACGGCGGGCAACGTCTCCGCCCGGGTCCCCGGGCACGACCTCATGGTGATCAAGCCGAGCGGGGTCGCCTACGACGAGCTGACACCGCAGAACATGGTCGTCTGCGACCTCGACGGCAAGGTCGTCGACGGTGAGCACGCGCCGTCCTCGGACACCGAGGCCCAGGCCTACGTCTACCGGGAGATGCCGGACGTCGGCGGCGTGGTGCACACCCATTCGCCGTACGCCGTCGCGTGGGCCGCGCGCGGTGAAGCGATCCCGTGCGTCACGACGATGTGCGCCGACGAGTTCGGCGGCTCGATCCCGGTGGGGCCGTTCGCGATCATCGGGGACGACTCGATCGGCCGCGGCATCGTCGAGACGCTCCGCGGCTCGCGCTCGCCCGCCGTCCTGATGCAGAACCACGGTGTCTTCACCATCGGGTCGACCGCCAAGGCCGCGGTCAAGGCGGCTGTCATGTGTGAGGACGTCGCCCGCACGGTGCACCTCGCCCGGCAACTCGGCGAGCCGATCCCCATCGACCAGTCGTACGTCGACCAGCTCTTCGACCGCTACCAGAACGTCTACGGACAACGATGACCGCTGCTCTTTGCTGGTCAGATCCCGGAAGGACCGCATGACTGTGAACACCACTGAGACCGCTCGCGAGGTCTGGTTCCTGACCGGCAGCCAGGGTCTGTACGGCCCTGGCACCCTCGAGCAGGTCGCCGAACAGTCTCAGGCGGTTGCCAAGCGTCTCGCCGACGCCGGCCTGCCCGTGGAGATCGCGTGGAAGCCGGTGCTGCTCGACGCCGATGCGATCCGCCGGCAGATGCTCGCGGCGAACAGCGCGCCGGAGTGCGTCGGCGTCATCGCGTGGATGCACACCTTCTCGCCGGCGAAGATGTGGATCGCCGGACTCGACGCGCTCCGCAAACCGCTGCTGCACCTGCACACGCAGGCCAATGTCGCGTTGCCTTGGTCAACGATCGACATGGACTTCATGAACCTCAACCAGGCTGCGCACGGCGACCGCGAGTTCGGCTACATCCAGTCGAGGCTGCAGGTGCCGCGCAAGACCGTGGCCGGGCATGTCGAGTCTGCTTCCGTCCAGCAGCGGGTCGGGCACTGGGCTCGTGCGGCGCTCGGCGTCGCCGAACTTCGTTCGCTCAAGCTCGCGCGCTTCGGCGACAACATGCGCGACGTCGCCGTGACCGAGGGAGACAAGGTCGAGGCGCAGTTGCGGTTCGGCGTATCGGTCAACACCTACAGCGTCAACGAGCTCGTTGCAGCGGTCGACGGCGTCACCGGTGACGAGGTCTCCACTTTGGTGGACGAGTACGTCGACACGTACGCCGTCGTACCCGAACTGCTGCCTGGCGGCGAGCGGCACGAGTCGCTGCGCTACGGGGCACAGATCGAGCTGGGCCTGCGATCGTTCCTGACCGACGGCGGGTTCGGAGCGTTCACCTCCAACTTCGAGGATCTGGGCGGACTCCGCCAACTGCCTGGTCTGGCCGTGCAGCGGCTGATGGCCGACGGCTACGGGTTCGGCGGTGAAGGGGACTGGAAGACCTCGGTGCTGCTGCGTGCCAGCAAGGCGATGGCCGACGGGCTGCCGGGCGGTACGTCGTTCATGGAGGACTACACGTACCACCTGGTGCCGGGGGAGGAGAAGATCCTCGGCGCCCACATGCTCGAGGTGTGCCCGTCGCTCACGTCGGCCCGCCCGTCGCTGGAGATCCACCCGCTCTCGATCGGCGGCCGCGAGGATCCGGTCCGGCTGCGCTTCACCGCCGACCCGGGAGACGGTGTCGTGGTCGGGATCGCCGACCTGGGCGACCGCTTCCGGCTCACGGCCAACGTCGTACACCTCGTCGAGCCGGACGAGGCGCTCCCGCGGCTCCCTGTCGCCTGCGCGGTCTGGAAGCCCGAGCCGTCCCTGTCCACCTCGGCCGAGTCGTGGTTGGTCGCCGGGGCACCGCATCACACGGTCCTGACGACCGCCCTCGACCGGGAGGTCTACGAAGACTTCGCCGACATGCTTTCCGTCGAGCTGGCCGTCATCGACGCGTCGACCACCGTGCGCGAGTTCCAGCGCGAACTCCACTGGAACGACGTCTACCACCGCCTCAGCAGAGCCGGCACCCGCTGACGCCTGGCTCATCCTGGATCGATGATCTCAAGCAACAAGAGGGGTGCCGATTCAGTCGTCGTGGTGGTGATCCGCCGACAGGACGGGCGGCGGACGGTAGCCGAACGATCCCAGAAGGTCCGACTCGGTCCGGCTGGGCTGCCAGTTGCCGCTTCGCTGAGTGTCGGCGACCCTCTCGAACGCCCTTTGAATCAGGGCCTCGGCCGCAGCGGTGTTACCGGTTGAGAGCTGAGTGGCGGCCTGGTCGAGGTTAGCCGCGGCTGATCGAAGCTCGTCCAGGGCCACGGCTCGCGCGTCGTTTCCTAGAAGGTCGGCGAGGTGATGGAGCTGACTCGCCCGGCTGGTTGCCGCCGCGGTGGGGCGGGCAGGTGTGACCGGAGCAACCGGAAGGCGTGACTTCGCCGCGGTGGTCGTGGGGCGCGGCGTTGCTTGACCACGGCTCGGGCGCCGGGGGGTTGTCTTCGAGATCGGTCGTGTCGGTGGTGCGGCTTTGGGGGCCGTCCGACCAGCTCGCGCCTGCGGTGCTGACAACGCGGTGTTCGACTGGTCGCCGTCCGTGCCGAACAGGACCGCACCTGCGACCGCCACGGCGATTGCACTGAGCACCGTTCCGGCGCCTGTCAGCCGCCGGGCCCGAGCCCGAATCCGTCGCCGGCGAAGTGCCCGTGGAGCGACTGCACTCGATGTCCGGACAGTTGTGCCGTTGCGATCCAGGAGAGCCTGGACGTCGTATCTCCCCGTGAGCTGCTGGTCGCTCACTCATGCCTCCGTCTGTAGGGCACGGAAGTTAGCAGGTCACAGGTTGGTAACGCAAGCCGTCGTGACGGCGCTGACGCGCCTGTTCTGACGGATTCGTAAGGCGTGTGCAAAGCCGGACGAGCTATGGCTTCGCCAGTCGACGCGACGGATCGTGATGTGTACCTTCGTCTCTATTTCATCTGGGGCCCAACCGGTCAGGAGCTGTCACCGGATGTCTTCTCGGTCTGCGCCGATGCGAATGTACGGGTTGGCCGCGAGGTTGCGCTGGTTCGCCGCGTACCTGGCCATCCTGCTGCTTCCGTTCTTTCTGACCTGGCTGGTCCTGCACGACAGCCACATCAGGTCGGGTGAGGGACTGGCCCTGAGTGCGGGCATCGTGGGGTTCTCCGCACTCGCAGTCGCCGTGGTGCTTCCAGCTCGGCTCCATCGACTCGTCGCGACGTTCGGTATCGAGACCGTGCTGCGGATCCATCGCGTGATCGCGATGCTGGCCGGCGGCCTGGTCCTCCTTCACGCGGTCGTCGTGCTGTTCGTGGATCCGCGCGGTCTGCGGATCCTCGAGCTCTGGCATACGACGTGGGCGGCTCGGGCCGCGACGGCATCGACTGTCGCGCTGGTCTTGATGATCGGACTGGCAGTACGCCGGCGCCGTCGCCAGCCGCGCTACGAGGGCTGGCGATTGGTGCACAACGGTCTTGCGGCGTTCGTGCTGACCACGGCATGGCTGCACGTGTGGTGGCTCGCGCACCTCGTCCGCCATCCACTGCTGGGCGGGTGGTTCATCGCAATCGGCGCCCTGGCCGCCGGTCTCGCCGTACGCCGATGGATCTGGCTGCCGCTGCGGGCACGCCGCAACGCGTACAGCGTCGAGATGGTTCGCACGGAGCCCGGCGACGCTGTGACGCTCGTACTGCGTGCCGACCACCACCACGGTATGGAGTTCCATGCCGGGCAGTTCGCGTGGATCAAGATCGGTTCTTCGCCGTTCGTGTTCGAGGAGCATCCGTTCAGCGTGGCGTCGAGCGCTGAACATCCCGAGCGGATCGAGTTCACGATCAAGGCGCTAGGGGATTTCACCGAGTTGGTGAGTGCATTGCGGCCTGGTCGACGGGTCTTCCTCGACGGTCCGTACGGCGGGTTCACGATCGAGGGACACGGCGCCTCCGAGGGATTCGTGATGATAGCCGGCGGGGTGGGTATCACTCCGCTGCTGAGCATGCTGCGTACTCTCGCCGATCGCGGCGACACCCGGCGGCACCGACTGATCGTCGGAGCCCGGACCGAGGATCGGATCCTCCTGGGCCAACAGGTCGACGAGTTGCGCGGCAGAATGAACCTGAAGGTGATCGAGGTCGTGGAGACCCCGGACGCAGGGTGGCACGGTGAGGTCGGACGGATCGACCTCGAGCTGCTGTCCCGGGTTCTGCCACGACGTGCGCGGCACCTGGAGTACTTCCTGTGCGGTCCACCGACGATGGTGGCCGGAATCTGTCAGGACCTGCGGGACCTCGGAGTCCCAGTGCGCCGTATCCACACGGAGCTGTTCAGCTCCGTCTGACCCATGACGAGTTTGTGTCGCCGGTCCGCCGGCGGACGCGGACCTCGGTGAGAGTCGCGTGACAACACTGTCATCCGGGCCCGCCCGCCTGGTCGCTGCCGCACTGTTGCCGCTGACAGCGTGACGTCCGTGGGACGTCCGCCGGGGGACGGCAAGTGGGGGAGGGATCGTGACGTACCAGCAGCGAGTTGTGTCGCGGCGCTGGGTCCGGGCGGTGGCCGGACTGAGCCTGATCGCGATGTTGTCGGCGGGTCAGGCCGTGCGAGGGGCAGCGCCGGCAGCGGCCGCAGGACCGGGGAGTCTGACGCTGCACGTCGCCAGTGCCCGGTCGGTGAACTCGGGTCCCGGATTCGTGCACGAGAACGATCCGGTGCCGCACTACAAGTGGCTCATCAACGTCGACGACACCGGTGACCCGGGCACGCGGGCCAACCAGCTGACCGACCGCTGCCTGCCGGCCACAGCTCCTGGCGGCTCGTCCGATCCGGACTTCGCGGATACCTGCCCGTGGCCGTCGACCCGCCCGACGTCGGGCTTCGCCCCGATCGTTGCCCAGGGCACTGAAGCGGATCTGAACGACGGTACGGCGCTGGGCAACCTGCCGCCGGGCAAATACCTGATCTCCGTCACAGCTGACGGCTTCAAGATCGACGGGCAGCACTTCACCGTCAGCTCGGGCGCGACGACGCACGCCGTGGTGCGGATGAACCCGACGCCGCTGCCGCTGACCACGCTGCGGCTCCAGGTCTTCAACGACAACGTCCCGGTCGACGGCACCTACGAAGCCGACGCCGAAGGCGGACTCGCCGGGTTCACCGCGACCCTCACCGATGTTCTCGGCCTGGTGAGCACCGACTACTACGGCAATGCGCTGTGCACCGTCTACCGGCACGCGAACGCCAACGGCAGCGGACCGATGCTGTTCGACGCCAACAACAAGCCGGTCGTCGACACCACCCGGACCACCGGGCAGTGCGTGAGTGATGCCACCGGTCAGATCGTGATCCCGAACCTCGGCCCGAACCGCTATGCGGCGACCGTCTCCCCGCCGGCAGGACAGAGCGGTCAATGGGTCCAGACGACCACGCTAGAGGGTGGTCACGACCACGACATCTGGCAGCAGGAGGGTGAGACCGGCTACGACACCGAACAGGTCCGTGGCGCGGAACTGGTGTCAGCCGTCCAGTTCGGCTTCGTTCGGGCCAGGGGCATCACACCGCCGGCCGGTACGCCGCCGACGGGTGAGATCAAGGGCGTCGTGATCGCCGGCCTGCCGTACATCGGCGGCCAGAACGGGCAGGTCGTCCCGGAGACCGGTTTCGCCGGCGCGAAGTCCGACGGCCCGATCGCCTATCCATGGGTTGCCTTGTCCGACCTCGACGCGGGCGATGCCGCCGTGTACGTCGGTCGCGGTGCGGCGAACGGCAGCTTCGACATCACCAATGTGCCGGACGGGACGTATCAGTTGACGCTGTGGGACGACGACCAGGACTACATCCTGTGGAGCTTCAACGTCGAGGTGCACAACGGTGATGTGACGGACGTCGGCAACAAGATGCTCGTCGGCTGGTTCACCCACATCAACGGCAGTGTGTTCGTCGATGCCAACGGCAACGGCAAGCGCGACACCGGCGAGCGGGCGGTGCCGAGCTTCGCGCTGACCGTTCGCGAGCGCGACAACTCGCTGATGGACCAGTACACGAACACCGCGGTGACCGACTCCGCCGGCAATTACGACATCAAGGAGACCTACCCGTTGGGCAAGTGGCTCGTGCTGGAGGGCTTCAACACGCGCTACAAGACCACCGGCATCACGTACCAAGGGGCCAACGAGACCAAGCCGACCACCCAGCTGGGCAGCCTGGTCGACATCAACTTCCTGCCGATCATCGGTCTGCGCGGCCGGATCGACTGGGGTGTGCAGCCGTACGACCCCGGTACGAACGGAGGCATCGTCGGCACCGTCACCTACGACACGACCCGGAACGAGCTCGACCCGGCGAAGGCCGCGACCGAGCCCTACCAGCCCGGTATCCCAGGGATCCCGGTCCGGCTCTACCTGCCGAAGGCCTGTACTGACGCAACCCCGACCGAACTCTGCCGGCAGGGCTACGAGACCGAGCCCCAGCAGATCTCGGACGACAACGGCGGCTTGGTGGACAACCCGCGGTACGGCGCTTTCGTCAAGGGTCCCGAGGTCCAGGACGCCTATACCTCGGAGGAGTGGGCTCCACCGCGCGGCTGCACGGCCCGGATGTACAACGGTCAGCCGCTGACCGATCAGCAGGCCCTTCCGGCGTTCGGTACCGCGGAGAACCGGTTGTGTGTCGAGGCCCCGATGATGGGGGTCACGGTCGGAGCCAGCGACAGCGCGGGCGGCGGTCAGACCGTCAACGGCAACTACGGATTCACGAGCTCGAAGATCAATCTGTACCCGCCGACGGACACCGTGCACAACCCGGACGGTCTTGCGCTCTACGCGCCGCTGCCGGCCGGCCAGGAGCAGGACCTGCCTGCCCGCGACTACATCGTGTCGGTCGACATCCCGAACGACCCGGTCGACGGCAAGCCGATGTACAAAGTGACGCGGGAGGAGGACGTCAACGTCTTCGACGGTGACACGTATCTGCCGCAGGAGAACTACCCACCGGCCACGCCCGCCCAGGCCGCCGATCCGGCGGGACCGCCCGACCCGACGCCCACACCGCCGGATCAGCCGCCGTCGCAGCAGGCGGGCATCATCTCGCCGTGCGCCGGACCGCTGCACACGGTCGACGTCACCAATGACGCGTTCAACGCCGGCGGCGGCAGCCCGTTCCAGGGCTACGAGCGCCCGCTGTGCGGCGACAAGCTGGTCGGCCTGCGGGCCAACCAGGCGACCGCACCCAACTTCAACCTGTTCACCGACGTCCCGATCCCGACGCACTTCTGGGGCCTGACGCTGAACGACCTCGGCCTGACGCTCGACAAGCGCAGCGTCAACTACGGCGAGGCGCAGGGCCTGCCGTTCGTGCCGGTCGGTCTGTACGACTGGTCCGGCCGCCTGGTAGACACCGTGCACACCGACTTCAACGGACTCTACGAGGCACTGGAGCCGTCCACGGGCACGTACAACTGTCCGCTGCCTGCCGGTCCGTGCCCCAACATGTACCGGTTCGTCGGCAACGATCCAGGTCAGCCCGGTGCGCTGAACCCGGACTACAACTCCAGGTTCAGAACCATCGCGACCAACTTCCAGGCCTGGCCCGGCCTCTACACGGTGACCGACCAGGCTCCGACGCAAGTAGCAGCCACCGTCCTGGCGCCGGACACGACCACGGTCAACCCGACGATGTGTGACCTCGGGGTATCAGTGCCGCAACTGCTGTCCGTCAGCAGGCCGTACATCCGCCGGGGCGATGCGAACCGGTCCATCACGGTGACCGGTTTCGGCTTCGGAGCCTCCGGTGGTCCGGACCGGCTGACGCTCAACGGTACGACGATGGCCGTGACGAACTGGACCGACAAGAGCATCACGTTCACGGTGCCCGCGTTGTTCCCGCTCGGCGCCGCCGTCCTCGAGATCACCGGGAACAACGGCAGGACGAGTGTGAACGGACTGACGGTTCAGGTGCTCGCGGCGAACGTCCCGCTGCTCGCCGGTGTGACCGCGAGCAACCCGCTGATCGCGGAGGTCGGTCCGACCAAGCAGTACAAGACCGTCCAGGCAGCACTCGAGGCGGCCACGCCGACACGGCTACGCCCGTACTGGCTGGTGGTGGTCTGGCCGAACGCACAGACCAGCACCAACCCCCGTGGTGACTACAACGAGAACGTCATCGTGCATCATCAGGTCCGGATCCAGGGTGTCGGCCCGGGCGGCTTCGACTCGGCCGGCACGTGGATACCGGGCTCGATCCTCGACGGCTCGGGCTTCAATTTGGACAATCCCAACGGCGCCGCCTGGATCAACCTGCTGAGCGGCCTCGTGTACTCCGGAAACCCGGCAGTGCCGGATGCGGCCGTGGTGACCGTGCTGGACGACCCGAGGCGAGCCCGGTTCACGCCGACCAGTTGGCCGGTCACGCTGGACGGCCTCAGCATCACGGGCGGCGCGCAGGCTGACATACCTGGCAACGTCAACGTCCTGACCGGGGCCGTGAGTACGCCGTACGGCGCGGCCGGTGCGCTGGTCACGCAGGGCGGTGGGGTCTACGTGCACTCAAACGTCCGTGGCGCGCAGGTGACCGACAACGTGATCCACGGCAACGGTGGCTCGTACGGCGGTGGCATCCGGATCGGTACGCCGTACGTCGGTGACAACCGCAACTACGACCCCGTGATCGCGCGGAACCAGATCCGTGACAACGGCGGGACCAACCTGGCCGGCGGCGTCGGGCTGTTCACCGGCAGCGACGGCTATCAGGTCACCGACAATGCGCTGTGTGGGAACTTCTCCGCCGAGTACGGCGGTGCCCTGAGCGCCTTCGGCTACATGGCCAACCCCGGTGGCAGCACGGGCGGATCGATCACCCGCAACCGCGTCTGGTTCAACGCGTCGTACGACGAGGGCGGCGGCCTCATGATCGCCGGCGAGCTGCCGGCCACGCCGACGGCACTGTCGCCGGGCTCGGGCCCGGTCAAGATCGACGCCAACGTCATCCAGGCGAATCTGGCCAACGACGACGGCGGCGGCATCCGGTTGCTCCAAGTCAGTGGATCGCACATCTCCCGGTTCGATCCGCAGACCGTCGCGATCACCAACAACACGATCGCGGACAACGTGTCGGCGCACGAGGGCGGCGGCCTGGCGCTGGACGACGCGGCCTTCGTGAACATCGTCAACAACACGATCACGAAGAACCTGACCACGGCCACGGCCGTGACCAGCAACGGCCAGCCGGCTCCGGCCGGTCTGTCCACCGCGGCGAACAGTGACCCGCTGCAGGCGAGGCTGCGCAACACCTCGCTGTTCTCCGGTTCGCAGACCCTGGCGGCCACCGAGTTCAGCAAGCCGACGCTCCTGAACGACGTGTTCTGGGACAACCGGGCCGGCTCCTTCAGCGGCGGGTACGTCTACGGCATCGGCGGGCAACTTCCGGACGGTACGCCGAACTCGGTCAACAACTGGGACCTGGGTGCCGCCGATGTTCCGGGGGCGCTGCTGACACCGACCCACACGGTGCTGCAGGACCTGACGGGGACGGCTCCGGACGCGACGAACTCCACCGTCGACCCGGGCTTCGTGTCGCCGTACGAAGTGTCGGTCAACATCCTGGCCGTCCGGTCCTACCCGGCCTTCCGGGAAGCCGCCATCGTCGCGCAGCTGCTACCACCGGACCTGATGGGCGACTTCCATCTGGCCACCGCCACGCCGGCGTCGTCGGCGCGGGGCCGCGGGGCGGCGAACGTCGTCGTCCGATGGGGCACAGGCACCACGGGCTTCAGCTACACCGTGGCCGCGCCCAGCCCCGACATCGACGGCGATCCCCGGCCGACCGGTACCGGTGTTGCCCGGCGGTACGACGCCGGGTCCGACCAGATGACGCCGTGAGCCGTGCAGCCCGCCGTTCCCCCACCGGCGGGCCGCACTTTCGTCCTACACCGAACCAGCAACGGGAGAACTCCAGTGACTGATATCTCCACGTCGCGTGGATTGACGCGACGTTCGTTTCTCACCGGCGCGGGTGCCGTCGGCGGCGCGGTGCTCGGTGGGCGGCTGCTCACCGGCGGCGCCGTACTGGCCGCACCCGACCGGTCGGCGGCGCTCGCCGCGCACCCTGTCAGGCAGGTCCATCTGGTCGGCACGGACGGGTGGGTCGGGATGCCCGGCGACGCTCCGCCGGACCCGCCGTTCTTCCCCGATCCGCTGGCGCCGAGTCCGTTCAACACCTACGTCTTCGGGTTCCGCGACGTGACCGGGATGACTTCGAACCTGGTCGCCGCGCAGCGGGGCAAGGCGCAGATCAGCGCGCCGATGATGGCGTTCGACGAGGACGACGACATCTATCTGACCCTGACGAACCTCGGCCTGGCACAGCGGCCTGACCTCTTCGACGGGCACACCCTGCACTGGCATGGGTTCGTGAACGCGATCCCGCTGTTCGACGGCGTACCGGAGCTCTCGCTCGCGGTGCCGATCGGGCGGGATCTGACGTACTTCTACCGGCCGCACGATGCGGGCACGTACATGTACCACTGTCACTTCGAGGACGTCGAGCACGTGCAGATGGGCATGACCGGCATGGTGTTCGTCCGGCCGGCTCAGAACCGTACCCCGCTGCACCCGGGGGAGCGGTACGCCTACAACGACGGCGACGGGTCGACGGCGTACGACCGGGAGTTCGCTTTCATGGTCACCGAACTGTGGTCCGCGGCGCACTACCGGGACGCGCACATCCAGGTGAACGACTGGACCGACTACGACCCCAGCTTCTGGCTGCTCAACGGTCGCGCGTACCCCGACACGATCGCCCCGAACGGGGACCCGTTGAGCACAGCGGCGGGCCGCCTGCAGTACCAGCCGATCTCGTCGCTGATCCGCTGCAACGCCGGCGACCGGGTGCTGCTGCGGTTGTCGAACCTCGGCTACCAGAACCACGCGATGACCGTGGACAACCTCGACCTGACCGTGATCGCCAAGGACGCCAGCCTGCTGAAGGGTCGTGACGGTACGACGAACTACCTGACCACGAACATGGTCGAGATCGGGCCGGGTGAGAGTCGCGACGCGATCTTCGTCGCGCCGGGACCGGGGGAGTACCTGCTGTACGACCGCAAGTACTCCTATCTCGACAACGGTGGCGGGGCCGGGTACGGCGGGATGATGACGAAGATCGTCGTCGGCGCCCCCGGCACCTATCCCGCGCAGACCGCGGCGAACGCGTGAGGGGGCGATGATCTGATGAAACGACTCTCGGTTCAACGATGGCTGGCCCTGACGGCGGCCGCTGTACTGGTCTCGGTGCCACTGGTGGTGCGCACCCAGGCGTCCGCTGCGGAGATGTCCGAAGGACTCCTCTGCGACACGGACTCGAACCAGACCTTCTCGCTGACGGCGAGCGACGGGTACGTCGCCACGCCGGACGGCAACTCGATCTTGATGTGGTCCTACGGCAACAGCAAGCGCGGCTTCCAGCTGCCCGGTCCGACGTTGTGTGTCGAGTCCGGCCGCCCGGTCACCGTGATCCTGCACAACAAATTGCCCGAGGCAACGTCAATCGTCTTCCCCGGCCAGCAGTCGGTGAAGGCGAACGGCAACCCGGCCCAGCCACAGTTCGATTCCGGTGGATCGCTGACCTCACTGGTCCAGACTGCCGACGGTGCCGACGGCTCGGTCACGTACACCTTCACCGCCGGTAGCCCGGGCACGTACCTCTACGAGACCGGCACCGACGTCGACAAGCAGCTCCAGATGGGTCTGTACGGCGCGCTGGTCGTCCGGCCGGCCGGTCACCCGAACCAGGTCAACGACCGACCCGACTCGGCCTTTGCCAACGGCAAGGAATACGTGTATCTGCTGTCCGAGATCGACCCGGACGTCCACCTCGCGGTCGAGCGCAACGAGCCGGTGAACGTGAACGCCTCGAAGTCGCGCTACTTCATGATCAACGGCCGCAGCATGCCGGACACCCTGGCGCCGAACAACGCACCCTGGCTCCCGGGCCAGCCGTACGGCGCCCTCGTACACATCAAGCCGTACGACGCGGCCACCAACCCGCTGCCCGCCACGATCCGCTACCTGAACGCGGGCAGCGTGAACTACCCGTTCCATCCGCACGGCAGCGACGAGCGAGTGATCAACCGTGACGGCCACGCCTTGCAGGGCACGGCCGGCGAGGATCTGTCGTACCAGAAGTACGACCTCGATGTCGGACCCGGGCAGACGCTCGACGTCCTGATGGACTGGCGCGACGTCGAGCACTGGAACGCGACCACCAACCCGATCCCGACGCAGCTCCCGGCGATCACCGACCAGTTGTTGGTCGGACCCGATACCTGGTTCTCGGAGAGCGGCTACCTGGGCACCAAGAACCCGGTGCCTTCGAACCTGACCCAGAACAACGAATGTGGCGAGTATTACCACATCGCGCACAGCCACGCGCTGGAGCAGGCGACCAACTACGGGGCAGCTTTCGGCGGCATGATGACGGTCTTCCGCATCGATCCGCCCGCCGGCTGTGCGAGCCAGTGAGGACACCGACGATGACGAACAGATTTCGGGTCGCTGCCATAGGTCTCGCGACCACAGCGCTCGCCGCCGCGATGCTGTCACCGGTCTCCGTCTCCGCGGCACCGGCAGCTCGGCTGATGCCCTCGCGTGCATCGGCCGCGGTCGGCAAGCTCACACCACGTGGATGCAGCTTCGGCACTGCGACGGCCGCCTGCGACCTCTACGCGATGGCAGGATCGGCGAGCGTACTCGGAACCGCCGTGCCGATCTGGGGCTTCTCCTCGACCGGTACCGCGGGCTCGGCTACTGCACCAGGTCCCGTCCTGGTCGTCCACCAAGGCGACCAGGTGACCGTGACCTTGCACAACCAGCTCGCCGGACAGACCGTCTCGCTCGCATTTCCGGGCCAGGCGCTGCCGGCCGGCGGCGAGGACACCGCGGGAATAGCATCGGGCGCTCGCGCCTACACGTTCACGGCCGCCAAGGCGGGAACGTTCCTCTACGAAGCCGGTCACACCAGCGGCGGTGCTCGGCAGGTGGCGATGGGCCTGGCCGGCGCTTTGGTCGTACTGCCGTCCGACGGCACGGCGTACGGGACCCAGCCGGCCGGCTACCCCGACAGCCAGTACGACGACGACGCACTCGTCGTCCTGAGTGAGATCGACCCGGCGTTCAACGCGAATCCGGCCGGGTTCGACCTGCGGAAGTTCACCCCGAAGTACCGGCTGATCAACGGAAAGCCGTTCCCCGCCAGCGATCCCGTCGCGACGGACCAGGGGCACAAGGTACTTCTCCGCTACGTCAACGCGGGGTCGCTGGCCCACCCGATGACGGTGCTCGGCGGCCTGCAGACCGAGATCGCGCAAGGCGGCCATCCGGCCCGTTACAGCACGACGGTGGCCGCCGAGAGTGTCGATCCTGGTCAGACGATGGACGCGCTGGTGACCATGCCGACCGGGCCGGAAGCCAAGTTGACGCTCTACGAGACGGCGCGGCATCTCGACAACAACGCGCAGCACACCGCCGATCCGGCGCAGTTCGCCTTCGGCGGCATGCTGACATTCCTCGACACGAACGCGCCGCGACCGAGCACGGACGGCGTCGGTCCGGTGTCGACCCACCTCCGGCTGACCCCGAACCCAGCCACCGGGGAGCTCCCGGTCACGATCACCGCGGATCTCAGCGATGCGACCACCGGTGGCTCGGTGGTCACCCAGGCGGAGTTCGTCGTCGACGACGCGGTCACGGTCGGCCCTGGATTCGGTACGCCGATGAGCCTGCCGGCCAGTGGTGTCAGCGTCACGGGCGCCACGGGGAGCCTCACCACGGCCATGCTGGCCGCTCTCGACGCCGGCCGTCACACCGTGTTCGTGCGGGCATTGGATGCCGCCGGCAACTGGGGCGTCGTCGGCTCGGTCATCCTCAACCTACCGAAGACCGGGCCGCAGACGATCAACGGTTCGATCGCCGACGTACCCGCCAACGGCACGGTCGCGGTGAGCGTCTCCGCGACCGGAGACGACTCGGACGCCGGTGGCCTGATCACCGCGGCCGAGTACTTCCTGGACACGGCCGGGACCAACGGCACCGGGACGCCGCTCACACTGAACCGCAGCGCGACCGTAGTCTCCGAGGACGTCGACCTGACACCGGCCGTGCTGCAGACCCTCACGGAGGGAATGCATCACGTGTTGGTCCACAGCAAGGATTCGCTGGGTCTGTGGGGTCCGCCGCTGGACATCCCGCTGCCGATCGACGTCACCGGTCCGGCGGTCGACGCCGCCGCGGTCGGTCCGAACCCGACGAACGGCGTGCTGGCCGACAAGAGTCACCCCGGCAGCTTGCTGGTCTCGGCGGAGATCACCGACAAGGACGCCGGTGGCGCTGCGCAGAGTCTGCTGGTCGACGCCGAGGCGTTCCTCGACCCGACGGTTCCGAATCCGCCCGGTGGGACCGGGCTGCAGATGCTGCCGGTCGACGGGAGACTCGACTCCACTGGCGAGGCCTTCTACGGGCTGATCCCGCTCACCCAGGTCAAGGCGCTGGCCGACGGCACCCATCACGTCTACGTGCGTGGTCAGGATGCGGCCGGTAACTGGGGCGCACTGTTCGCGGTGAATCTGGTGGTCGACAAGACGGCGCCGGTGCTGGGTGCACTGACGGCCGCTCCGAACCCGACCGGTGGGGCAGACACCCTGACCCTCACTGCTCCGGTCACCGATGCCTCGCTGATCGCGAAGGCGGAGTACTGGCTCGGTGCCACCGACCCGGGTGTCGGCAAGGGCATCTCGGTTCCGGTGAGCGTGGTGGCGGGCAAGGTCCAGGTAACCGTTCCGCTGGCATCGGTTGTCCCAGGCAACCAGGTGTTCAACCTGCGGGTGCAGGATCTGGCCGGCAACTGGAGCAAGGCGGTCAACACAACCGTCTCGGTCCAGCGGCCGAACCGGATCTTCTCGGACGGGTTCGAGTCCGGTGGGTTCGGCTTCTGGAGCTCGAGCACCGGGGGCGTCGCCAACACGACCACCTCCGCACTCCCGGGACCGCTGGAGCCGGGTAGCCTGCGCGGGCTGCAGGTCACCCTGCCGGGCGCCGGCTATCTGACCGACAACACACCGGCGGCGGAGACGTCCTACCACGCGAGGTTCGTGTTCAACCGGAACACGCTGACGTCGGGAACCAACGCGAACACCGCGCTGAGCCTGTTGCAGACGCGGACCGGCTCGAACGGACAGGCGTTCGCACTGGAGTACCGGTTCACGGCCGGGTCGGCGCAGGTCCGGACTGTGCTCGATCGCAGCGGCGCAGGTGCACTCACGGGTGCGTGGGTGACGCTCACCCCGGGCACTCACACGCTGCAGGTCGATTGGACCTCCGGGCCGGCGACAGGTGGCTCGGCCGGGTCGTTGCGACTGCTGGTGGACGGCGTGAGCCGCTCGCTGCAGACGGGGAACACCAGCACGCTGCGGATCGAGACCACCTGGCTCGGCGTATCGGCCGGGATGAGCGCGACGTCGTCCGGGCAGGCGTACTTCGACACCTTCAACTCGACCAGGTTCACGATGCCGTAGGAGTTCCACGACCGGGGCCTCGATCGCTCGAGGTCCCGGTCCCGTCCATGGGAGGGGACAGACATGCTGGAGACATCAGTTCGTTCGGAGGTGCGGCGGTCGCCGCGCGTCAATCGCCTGGTCGTCCTGTCGGCCGTGCTCGCGATCGCGCTGGTCGCGGGGATTCTGGTGGGGTTGCGGGTGTGGTCGTCGGCCGACGCCGGGACGTTTCCTCAGAGCTCCGCGATCGAGCAGCAGTACGGCGTACGGTTCAGTCGGGTTGCGGTCGTCGGCGACGGCGGCCTGATCACCTTGACGTACGTCGTCCTGGACAGTGAGAAGGCCACCCGGTTCCAGTCGGACGTCGGACATCCGCCTGAGCTCCGGAGTGAGGCCCGCGACGGCGGAACCAAGCGGGTGTCGGTGATGAAACAGGGGCACACACTACGCGCCGGACAGACGTACTACCTCGTTTACCAGAACACCAAGGGCGCCCTGCGACACGGCGAGCAGACGTCGATCCACGTCGGCGATCTTGTCCTGGCACATGCGCCGGTTCTGTGATGCCGGCATCACCCTGCCGCGGAGATCCCTCCTGGCTGCAGCGGCAGGAGAATCTCGAACAGGGCACCGCCTTCGGCGGCGTCCGAGACGATGATCCGGCCCCCGTGCGCACGCACGGCGGCCTGGGCCATCGGCAGCCCGAGCCCACTGCCCATCGGGACGACCGAGGGCGGCGGGCGGTGCCAGAAACGCTCGAACACGTGCGGCAGGTCGACGGCGCGGATACCGGGACCGGCGTCCGCCACACCGATCATGTAGCAGGGGCCGGAGATCGTACCGGACAGCCGGATCCGGTCTCCGGGCGCGGTGAAGTGGACGGCGTTCTCGATCAGCGCGTCGACGGCGAGTTCGAGCCAGTCTGCGTCGGCCGTGATCGTCGCGGCGGCCGGTCGGTCGAGTCGCCAGTCCCGGTCGGCACTCTCGGACCAGTTCGTTCCGATACCGGCGAGCAGGTCGCCGAGGTCGACCTCGAGATGCCGGAGCGCGCGTCCGGAGTCGAGCCTGGCAAGTGCGAGGAGCCGGGTCGACAGTGCCGACAACCGATCCATCTGGCGTACGACCACCGCGTAGTCCACGGCCGAGTCCGGATCATGGGTCAGGACCGGTTCGAGAAGCTCGAGATGCCCGACGGCGATGCTCACCGGCGTCCGCATGGCATGTGACGCGTCGCGGAAGAACTCGCGCTCACGCTCGAAGACGGCAAGCCGCTCCTCTGCCATCAGTTCGACCTGCTGCTGCGCTGCGACGCGGCGACGGGCATGCCAGACCATCGCCAGGAACAGCAGTGGCATCAAGGGGATCTCGGCCCACTCGGCGCGGCTCGTACCGTCCTGCAGTTGGTGACTGACCAAGATCCAGCCGGTGGTCACGGTGACCAGGAGAGTGACCAGCAGAGTCGGCTTGAGCGGCCAGACACGGAAACCGTAGACGAGCGTGAGGCCGAGGAAGAGGAGGTGGTACGGAACGACTTCGCGCTCGATCATCACCTGCATGAGTGCGAGCATCGCGAGTATGAAGACGGCGAGCAGTCCGTCGATCACCCGGTACCACTCCGGCGTCAGCTTGCCGGTTCGGAGCCGGCCGAGCCAGGCCGCTCCGCTGTCACGCGCTCTGAAGCTGATAACCGACATTGCGCACCGTCTGGATCACGTCGCGGGTCATCTTGCCGCGCAACCGGCGCACGTAGACATCCACGACATTGGTCGCGGGATCGAAGTCGTAGCCCCACACCGCCGACAGCAGCTCGCTGCGGGAACAGACCTTGTCCGGTTTTCGCATCAGGTGCTGCATCAGCAGGAACTCGCGCTCCGACAGCGCAGCCTCGCTGCCATCGATCCGCAGCTTCCGCGTCCGGATGTCGAGCAAGATGTGACCGACCCGCAGGACAAGGTCAGGGGTCTCCTTGCCGGCCGCACCGCGGAGCCCGAACCGCACCCTGGCCAGCAGTTCGCGGATCGTGAAGGGCTTGGGCAGGATGTCTACTCCTTGCTCCAGGCAACGGACGCGGGCCTCCGCGTCGGCGACCGCCGAGAGCACCAGGATCCGGGTGTTGGGGCTACTCACCAGCACGGCCGCGATCACCGCCTCGCCGTCGACCTCGGGCATCCGCAGGTCGAGCACCATCAGCTCCGGCTTGCGGGTCAGCGCCATCCGCAAGCCGTCGCCGCCGTCCGTCGCGGTCAGCACCCGGTACCCCTCGGCCTCGAGCCCTCGCCGGACGAAGCGCACCACTTCCGGTTCGTCGTCGACCACCAGAATTGTTGTCATGTTCCCCCCATGCCGGACGCGCTTGTCACGCGACCGTCATCCCGGTCCGCCCCCGAACCCAAGGACATACTGACTCAGGGTGACGCCGGAAGGAAGGCCCACGACACAGCATCTGCGCCGATTCCGTCATGACAGTTCGATGAGAGGGTCGTCATTTCGGCGTTCTTCGGGTCTCCTGCGGTGGATGCTCTCGGACACCACTGCTGGTGTCCGAGGGGGGAGACCGTGGGCACGGTCAGACTGGGTAGGCGGGCCCGTCGATGGGTTGCGGCGGCCACACTGCTGGTGCTCAGCGCGGTGTGGTGGGCCGGGTCCAGTGGAGTCGCCCAGGCGCATCCCGTGCTCCTCCGGTCGACTCCCGAAGACGGTCAGACGCTGCAGACCGCGCCCCGGCAGCTCGACCTGTGGTTCTCCGAGCCCCCGACCGAGGCCGGCATCGAGATCTCGCTGTCGGATCGCGACGGCAAGGCGGTGCCTCTGGGAACCACTCGGATAGCCGACCGCGGGATCCACCTGGTGGTGTCGGGCTTCCCGGCCTTGCCGCGTTCCGTGTACGAGCTGCGGTGGAGCGTCGTGTCGAAGTACGACCTGCACCGGCTGCAGGGCACGCTCGTCTTCGGTGTCGGCCTCGCGGCGACCTCGACCGGCGCCCCGGCACGATCTGCCACCGGCCCCGCTGCCACCGTGGTCGACGTGATTCTCGGCTCGATGGATCTCGCAGCGACCGCGGTCCTGTGCGGCTGGGTATTCCTCGCGGCGAGGCTCGCTCGTCGCCGGTCCACGGCGCTGCTGGAACCGGCAGTCGGTGTGATTCTGCGGCTTGCCGTCGCTTTCGGATTCCTCTCGGTCTTCGTGTCGCTTTCCCGGATCGCGAGGCAGTGGTCAGAGGCCCACAACTCGGACTCGGGACTGGCAGTCCTCAAGGAGTCAGGTCAGCTGAGCCGCTGGACGCTCCGCGAGCTCGCCGTCATCGGCGTCGTCGCGGTGCTGGTCCGGACCGCGCGCGGCTCCCGGCCGGGACCGGCAGGTACGGCGGCGCTGGTAGGACTCGTGCTCGCGGACCTCGTACTCCGGTCCGCGAGCAGCCATGCCCAGAGTGGTCCGGTGTCCCTGATGGTCCTGTCAGCTCATACCGCGGCGGCGCTGACGTGGATCGGAGGACTCATCGTCCTGGGCATCCTCACGGCACAGCTCGGCGGACAGAGAGCGGAGGCCGTGCCGATCTGGAAGGCCTTCGGTCCGGTGGCAGCCGGGTCCGTCGCCGTTCTGTCCGTGACCGGCCTCCTCCTGGCGGGGCGCCAGGTCGCGACCGTGGACGCGGCACTCGGAACGCTGTACGGCGGGGCCTTGCTGGTGAAACTGCTCATCGTCGGGGTTGTGCTGGCCCTTGGGCTCCGGCATGCGCGGCGGTTGCATCCGTGGTTGACGCGGTCGAATGCCCAGCAACCCGCGATGCCAACCCCACGGGGCCTGGTGGTCGCGCCGCTGCTGGGCGTCGCTGTTCTGCTGTTCGCCGTGGTACTCGCCGTGACGCCACCAGCACGGGGCCCGCAGTTCGACAGAACGGCGGCGGCTACACCGCGGGCGAGCTATCAAGTCGACGATCTGCTGATCACGGTGACGCTAGGCCCGAACCAGCCGGGTCGCAGTCTCCTCCTGGTCGACGCCGTGAGCAGCCGGCGCCCGGCCCCCGACCCGATCATCGCTATGACCGTGGACCTCGGCTCAACCACCGGAACAGCTCTCCGGCCCGCGACCGGCAGCCTCCCGGGGAGCATCCGATGGCAGGCCGCCGTCGACGTCGAGGCGACCGGGCAGCTGCCGCTGCGAATAGTGGCCGTCCGCGACCATCCCGGTCCCGTCACGCTCACCGGAACCTGGGTCGTCCCGAGCGGCCTGCCGCCACGCGCGGTCCTCGTCTCGAACAGCCCGCTGGCGCCCTGGACCAACGTCGGCGCGACGGCTGTCGCCGTACTGTCTCTGGTCGTCGCGACCGTTCTCGGTGCCCGGGAGCGTCGCCGTACCACGGACCCTGAGCTACCTTCCGAGCCAAAGGACTTCGCCGGTGCCGGGACGCGATCCTGACTCGGCGTCGGCCGGCAGTAGTTCCCGGGCGTAGGGGATCGTGGGCGGGGACGCACCGGCGCGGACCGTCGCACCGAAGCGTCCGAGGCGTCCGAGGCGTCCGAGGCGTACAGTCGCGCCGCCGAACATGGTGCATGGTGGTGGGGAGGACGGGGTAGGAGGTGCGATGCGACTGGGTGGGAAGGTTGCGCTGGTCACCGGCGGGTCGGCGGGGATCGGGGCTGCTGTGGTGGAGTGCCTCGCCTCCGCAGGGTCCGAGGTGGTCGTGCATGGACGTGACGCCGAGCGGAGCGCTGCGGTTGCCGAGAGGGTGGGCGGCGCCGTTGTGCTGGGAGATCTGGCTGTGCCCGGCGTGGCAGTCGAGGTCGCCGAAGCGGCGATCGCCGTCCACGGGCGTGTCGACGTCCTGGTCGCGAATGCCGGCGCCGGCTGGTCCGGGCCGTTCACGAAACTGAACGGCGACGAGCTCGAACGGCTGGTCAGGCTCGACCTGCTCGCGCCGCTCCACCTGGTTCGTTGCCTCCTGCCCCCGATGATCGAGCGGCAGAGCGGTCACATCGCGCTCGTCGGGTCGGTCGCCGGGCGTACGGCGGTCGCCGGCGAGGCCGTCTACACCGCCACCAAGGCCGCTCTGGACATCTTCGCGGAGAGCCTCCGCCTGGAACTTCGTGATACCGGTGTCGGTGTGAGCCTCATCGTCCCCGGCGTCGTGGACACCGCGTTCTTCACCGCCCGCGGCCGGCCGTACGAGCGGAAGCGCCCCCGGCCGGTGTCCGCCGCCACAGTCGCGCAGGCACTGGTCGATGGCATTGCCAACGACCGCGCCGAGGTCTGGGTGCCGGGCTGGCTCCGCGTCGCGCCGGCCGTGCGTGCGCTGGCGCCCGGCCTCTACCGACGACTGTCGGCTCGGTTCGGCGATCAGGTCCCGGGGAGATGAACGGCACGGTTGTCGCGTCCGCTGACGCGTTCTTCCTGCACATCGAGCGTATGGGCGCGGCGCAACACGTCGGCGGTGTCGTCGTCCTCGAACCCACAGATCAGCGACCCACGCTGGACGAGGTCCGGGCTCTGGTGGCCAGGGACTTCGCGCGACTGCCACGAATGCATCAGCGCCTCGCACTGCCGACGCGCTGGCGCCGTCCGCGCTGGGTCGAGGCGGAACACGTCGACCTCGATTGGCACGTAATCGAGCACCGGTCGACTGCTGGGTACGCCGGCCTGCTACGGCTCATCGGCGATCTGGCGGAACAGCCGATGCCGCGGGACCGTCCGCTGTGGCGGATCGTGCTTGTTCGCGACGTCGGTCCCGACGGCGCCGACGCCCTTGTCGTGCTCGTTCACCACGCGATTGCCGACGGCATCGGAACGGTGCTGCACGCCATGAGCCTCTTCGAGCCTCGCGTCTCGATCGCCGTGCCGACCGATCCCGGGCCCCGTCGACCGGCACGTGCGGCGGCCATCGCGGCCGGCCTGGCCCAACTGGCGACCGACGGCACCGCGAAGCCGTTGCCGGGCGGTTCGTTGTGCCGCGACTTCGCGACGGCCGACGTCCGGTTCGACGTCGTACGACGGATCGCGGCAGCCCGGGGCGTGCGGGTCACAGACCTGTTGATCGCACTCCTTGCCGACGGCGTGCACGCTGTGTCGCCGGGGCTCCCGCGGACCATGCGGTTCTCCGTGACGATCATGGTGCGGACGCCGGACAGCGCGGCGGAAGGCAACGCGACCGCGGCGGTCATCGTCGAGGTGCCGGTGGACGGGAGACCGTTCGACGAACTGCTCGCCGAGGTCGCTACGCGGACCGGGCGGCTGCGGCGGCCCACGCGGGCGCTCGCGTCGCGATTCGTGATGGCGATCGGGCTGCGGGTCGTACCGGAGCCGTTCGCGGAGTGGTTCGCGCGCACCGTGTACGGCCCACGGTTTCTGCACGCGGTGGTCTCGAACATGCCCGGTCCGACGGTCCCGATGACGTTCGCCCGGGTCCCGCACCGCACCGCGTACCCGATCCTGCCGCTGGTGCCGGGTACGCCGCTCGCCGTTGGGGCGCTGAGCTGGTCCGGCGTCCTCGGCATCGGCTTGGCGACCGACCCCGCACTGATCGACGGTACGGCGCTGGCCGCTCACGTGCAGCGGACGCTCCGGAAGCTGAGTGCCGGGTCAGGGCCCGGGCCACTCGAGGGCCAGGAAGAGGCGGGCGCGTGAGTCCGGGTCGTCCAAGCGGTCGCCGTACAGGGTTCTGAGCCGGGCCATCCGGTACCGCACGGTCTGGGGGTGGATGCTCAGCTCGTGCGCGATCGCGTGCCGGTCGCCGAAGTGCCGCAGCCAGCTGGCCAACGTCTGTGCGAGCCGTTCGCGGGCCGCAGCGGTCTCACCGGCGAGTGGCGCGAGCATCTCCTCGCGGAGCGCCGCGACCAGGGCCTCGTCGCGCCAAACGATCAACGCGTCCAGGTGCTCATCCGCGAACACCGGGTCGTCGGAGAGTACGCCGGTGCTCCGCAGCCGGACTGCGATCCGGGCGATCTCCAGACTGCGCGGAAGTTGTGCCAGGGCGACGGCGTTGCCGACCACGGCGCCCATCCCGGCGAGCTCGCGACCGAGCTGCAGCCGGCGTCCGGGACCCGACGGTTCCGGAACGATCGCGCCGACCACCAGGCCGTTGCGCCGGATCGGCAGCGCGCCGGGCTCGAGCCGCGCGACCAGCGTGCCCGTGGGCTGGTGGTCGCCGCCGTAGATGACGACTGCGGCGGTCTCCGGGATCCGCCAGGCTGCCTGCCGTGCGGCGGTGCGGATCGCTTCGGTGCTCGCCCGGCCGGACAGCAGCAGGTTGGCCAGTTCCTCGCGACGCCGCTCCCGGGCCACGGCATCGTCGATCTGTTCCTGCAGATAGCCGTTCGCGGCCGAGAAGGACAGCTGGTTGACGAAGACGAACACCGAGTCCGCCAGCGCAGCGAGATTGTCCGGCGCGAACTCCAGCCGGAGCGCAGTGGCCGCGACATGTCGCCACGCGACCCGGGCGCCGAGCTGGAAGGCGGTGAGCAGCCGGGTCAGATCGGTGCCCTCTCGCAGTTGCCGGCGACCGATCTCCTCGAACACCTCGCGGACGGTTGCGTCGGCCCGTTCGGCATGGTCGAGCGTGGTCTGCCCCGGGCTGCTGAGGTTGGCGATCGACATGTCTAGCAGCCGGTGGACGAACAGTTCCGCGGGCCCGAGCACGACGTCCCGGTCGGTGTCCAGGAAGGCCGCGTAGTCCGGCCAGTGCTCGGCCAGCCCTTCGCGGACGTCGTCGAGCAGATCAGGCAGGCCTGTGAGCAGGGCCGCCTCGAGGCCGGCGCGGTCGAAGGTGGCGATGGTCATGCGATGACTCCCACAGAGAAGCTCAGGGAATGCGCATCGAGCCAACTGTAACGCCGTGACAAGTTCCGGTCGCCGGAATGTTCACGATCGGGGCAGAGTTGGCAGGAAACCGCTTCCGATGATGGAAAGGTGCATCCAGACGGGCTGCAGAGAGAACTCGGTAGGAGGGAACAGGGCGAGAATTTCCCTGTCGCGTTGAAGTTCCTCCCCGGCGCACCGCGGGAAGGCCTGCATGCCATCTACGCCTACGCGCGGACGGTCGACGAGCTGGGCGACAGCCTCCCCGGGGACCGTACGGCGGCATTGCACGCCTTCGCGGACGACCTGGACCGCATCTGGACCGACCGGCACCCGGTGCACCCCGTCCTGCGTCGGCTGGACCCGGTTGTCCGCGCCCACAACCTGCCGGCTGATCCGTTCCACCGCCTGATCGAGGCCAACCTGCAGGACCAGACGGTGACGCGCTACCGCACGTTCGACGATCTGGTCGGCTACTGCCGGCTGTCCGCCGATCCGGTCGGCCGGATGGTGCTAGGTGTCTTCCATGTCAATGATCCCGAAACCGAACGGCTGTCCGACCTGGTGTGTACCGCGTTGCAGCTGGTCGAGCACTGGCAGGACGTGGCGGAGGATCGCCGGGCCGGACGGATCTACCTCCCGCAGGAGGACCTGACGTCGTACGGCGTCCCCGAGAGCGACCTCGACCAGCCCGCCGCGTCCGAGGCGCTGCGGCGGTTGATGATGTTCGAGACCGATCGAGCCGGGCGGATGCTCGACGAAGGGTCCGCGATCGTGCGGCGGCTGCACGGGTGGGCGCGGGTGTCGGTCGCCGGGTTCGTGGCCGGCGGGCAGGCCACGGTACGGGCCTTGCGCCGTACGGGCGGCGACGTACTGGCACACGAGGCGCGGCCGTCGAAGGCCGAAACGGTCCGTCTGTTGATCAAGGCGGTGGCGCGATGAAGCCGACGGTTGCCGAGGCCTACGCCGCCTGTCTGGACATCACCAGAGCGGAGGCGCGCAACTTCTACTACGGCATCCGGCTGCTGCCGCCGCCGAAACGCCATGCCTTGTCGGCGCTGTACGCACTCGCCAGGCGGATCGACGACATCGGTGACGGCGACCTGCCGTTGGAGGACAAGCGAAACGCGCTCGCCGCGGTCCGCAAGGATCTCGGCCGGCTCGACGACCTGGACGAGCCGGTGTACGTCGCGGTGGCCGACGCCGCCCGTCGGTACCCGGTCCCGCTCGGTGCGTTCGAGGAACTCGTCGCGGGGGTCGAGACGGATCTGTGCGACGTACGCATCGCGGACTTCGATGAGCTCGTCGTGTACTGCCGCAGGGTCGCGGGATCCGTCGGCCGCCTCTGCTTGTCCATCTTCGGTCCCAGCACCGGGGGCACCGATTTCGAGACCCTCGCGCTGTACGCCGACCAGCTCGGGATCGCTCTGCAGCAGACCAACATCCTGCGCGACATCCGCGAAGACTTCATCAACGGCCGGATCTACCTTCCGTCCGACGAGCTGGAGCACTTCGGCGCCCGGATCGCCCTCGACGAGCACGGCGCGCTCGATGACCCGCAGGGCCGGCTGGCCGGGTACATCCGGTACGCGGCCAGTCGGGCACAGGACTGGTACTCGCTCGGCTGGCGGCTGCTGCCGTACCTCGACCGGCGCAGCGGTGCGTCCTGCCGCGCGATGTCGGGCATCTATCACCACCTCCTGCGCCGGATCGGCGCGAACCCTGTCCTTGTCTATGACCAGCGGTTGTCGCTGTCGGCGGGGGAGAAGGCCCAAGTCGCTCTCGCATCGTTGGCCGGACCACGGAAGCGGGTGCCGTCATGAAGCGGGTGGCTGTCATCGGCGGCGGTCTCGCGGGGATCACCGCTGCGCTCGAGCTGGCCGATGCGGGCTGTGCGGTTGCGCTGTTCGAGGCGCGGCCGAAGCTCGGCGGGCTGACACACTCGTTCGAACGGCACGGTCGGTGGATCGACAACGGCCAGCACGTGTTCCTTCGGTGCTGTACGTCGTACCTGCGGCTGCTCGACCGTTTAGGGGTGCGGGATCAAGTGCACCTGCAGCGGCGGCTCGACGTACCAGTGCGAAGCGGCCTGCACCGCGGGGTAGGGCGGATCCGGCGGAACGGGATGCCGGCGCCGCTGCACCTTGGGCCCGCATTGGCGTCGTACCGCTGGTTGGGGGTCGCGGAGCGGATCGCGGCGATGCGAGCGGCGCTGGCGATCGCACGGGTGGACCGGACGACTGCAGAAGCGGATGCACAGTCGTTCGGGGAGTGGCTGGCGGCGCACGGTCAGAGCCCGCGTGCGGTGGAGGCCTTGTGGGAGCTGATCGGGATCGCGACACTCAACGCCCGGGCTGACGATGCGTCGCTGGCGGTGGCGGCGACGGTGTTCCAGCTCGGACTGCTCGAGCGCAGCGATGCCGCGGACATCGGGTGGTCGTTGGTGCCGTTGCAACGGTTGCACGGTGATGCCGCCGCGCGGGTGTTGATGGCTGCGGGCGTCGCGGTGCGGTTGCGGGCACGAATTCGGGCCCTGGAGGAACGCGACGGTGCTTGGACGATCGAGGGAGAGCAGTACGACGACGTCGTACTGGCGGTCCCGCCGGCTGAGGCGACAGGACTGCTGCCAGACGGTGCGGTGGAGCTGCCTGCCGGGTGGGCGGAGGCACTCGGCAGTTCGCCGATAGTCAACGCGCACGTGATTTTCGATCGGACTGTGCTGGACGAGCCGTTCGTCGCCGGCGTCGACAGCCCGCTGCAGTGGGTGTTCGACCGGACGGTGCAGAGCTGCGGGGGAGTTCATGGCGACAGGGATGAGCAGTACATCGCCGTGTCTCTGTCGGCGGCGGACGAGCTGATCGACACTCCGGTCGCCGACCTGCGTGAGCTGTTGGTGCCTGCTCTCCGGCAGTTGCTTCCCGCGGCTGCCGACGCGCGTGTGAAGGAGTTCTTCGTGACCCGAGAACGACATGCCACCTTCCGGGCGGCACCCGACTCCGGCCGGCTCCGTCCGGGTGCGACCACGGCCCGGGCGGGCCTGCACCTCGCAGGTGCCTGGACCGCGACCGGCTGGCCCGCCACGATGGAAGGCGCCGTACGCAGCGGCGAGGCCGCGGCAGCCTCGGTGCTACAGACCTCAGCACTGCCGGTAGCGTCATGACCGCCGTCGATCCGATGCCGTCGGCAACCAAGGTACCGGATCTCTTGGCCCGTGCGCGGGATCTGGTTGACCCCGCGCTGCGGCAGGCCGTGACGCGGCTCGACGACCAGACCCGGCTGGTCGCCTCCTACCACCTCGGATGGTGTGACGAGGACGGCCGGCCGACGACCGGCAGTTCTGGCAAGGCGATCCGGCCGGGGCTGACGTTGCTCGTCACCGAGGCGGTCTGCGGTACGCCGGATCCGGGTGTGCCCGGCGGTGTCGCAGTCGAGTTGGTGCACAACTTCTCGCTGATCCACGACGACCTGATGGACCGCGACAGTCGGCGCCGGCACCGCCGGACCGTGTGGGCTGTCTGGGGCGACGCCACCGCGATCCTGGTCGGGGACGCGCTGGCCTGTCTGGCCGACGAGGTGCTCGCGGAATGCGGCTCGCCGTACGCTGCCCGAGCCGGTCATGCACTGGCGGTCGCGACGCGGGAGCTGATTCGCGGACAGGTTCTCGACGTGGCCTTCGAGCAACGCGACGACGTCGGCCTGGCGGAATGCGTGGACATGGCTGTCGGCAAGACCGGCTCGTTGCTCGGGGCATCGGCCGAGCTCGGCGCGATCCTGGCCGGTGCTGACCCTGCGACATGCGAGGCGTTCCGCAGATACGGGCGGGAGCTGGGGCTGGCGTTCCAGCTCGTCGACGACCTGCTGGGCATCTGGGGTACGCCGGAGCAGACCGGCAAACCGGTGTTCTCCGATCTGCGGGCGCACAAGAAGACGCTGCCGGTCGTGTGGTCGCTGGAGTACGGCGGGACGCCTGGGCAGGAACTGACGGCGTGGCTCGCGGAGACCGGGGATCCGTCCGAGGACGACCTGCAGCACGCCGCCGTACTCGTGGAACGCGCAGGCGGACGCGAGTGGGCGATGGCCGAGGCCGCGGAGCGGGTGCGCAGGGCTGGCAGGGCCTTGTACGTCGGGGGTGTCCAGCCGGCCAACCGTGAGCAGCTCGATCAGTTGGCCCAGTTTGTCGCGGAGCGTCAGTTGTGACCGCTGAACGGGTGGCCGAGGAGTCGCGGGCCGACGTACAGGTGCAGGAATGCCTGGACGCGGCGGTGTCGTACCTGCGGTCGTTGCAGCACGAGGACGGATGGTGGAAGGGCGACCTGGCGACGAACGTGACGATGGACGCCGAGGACCTGATGCTGCGGCACTTCCTCGGAGTGGCGACGGCGCGGACGGACGCGGAGACGGCGCGATGGATCCGGTCGCAGCAGCGTGACGACGGGACGTGGGCGACGTTCCCCGGCGGGCCCGGGGACCTGTCGACGACGGTGGAGTCGTGGGTCGCGCTGCGGATGGCGGGGGGCGATCCGGAGGCGCCGCACCTGACGAAGGCGGCCGAGTTCGTCCGATCGGCGGGCGGGGTGGAGAAGGCCCGGGTGTTCACGCACATCTGGCTCGCGTTGTTCGGGCTGTGGCGGTGGGACGACTGCCCGGACCTTCCACCGGAGCTGATTTTCCTGCCGCGCTGGGCGCCGTTGAACGTCTACAACTGGGCGTGCTGGGCCCGTCAGACCATCGTGCCGCTGACCATCGTGAGTGCCCATCGCCCGGTCCGGCCGGTCGGGTTCACGATTGACGAGCTGCTGTCAGGTGGCGCAGCGTCGGCGCAAGCTCGGCTGTGGAGCCTCGAAGGGGCGTTCCAACGGTTGGACGTCGTACTGAACGCATACACGCGATGGGGGCCGCGCGGGCCGTTGAAGGCAGTGCGCCGGTTGGCGATGCGGCGGGCGACCGAGTGGATCGTGGCTCGCCAGGAGGCGGACGGCGGTTGGGGCGGCATCCAGCCCCCGTGGGTCTATTCGCTGATCGCGCTGCAGTTGATGGGCTACCCGATCGACCATCCTGTGATGGCCGCGGGGCTGCATGGACTGGATGGGTTCACGGTGCACGCAGAGACGGCCGACGGGCCAGTGCGCTGGTTGGAGGCCTGCCAGTCACCGGTATGGGACACCGGGCTCGCGGTGGCCGCACTGCTCGACGCCGGCGTACCCGAAGACGACCAGACGGTGCTCAAGGCAACTGATTGGCTGCTGACCGAGCAGATCGACGCGCCGGGTGACTGGCAGGTCCGGAGGCCGGGACTGGTGTCGGGCGGGTGGGCGTTCGAGTTCGCGAACGACGGTTACCCCGACACCGACGACACCGCGGAGATCGTCCTCGCACTCCGTCGGGTCGAGCATCCCGAGCCGGAGCGACTGCGGTACGCGCTGGACAACGCGGTCGCGTGGACGACCGGCATGCAGTCGGCCGACGGGGGATGGGCTGCGTTCGACGCAGACAACACGGACACAACTGCCCTGAAGTTGCCGTTCTGCGACTTCGGTGCGGTGATCGACCCGCCGTCGGCCGACGTCACCGCGCACGTGGTTGAGATGCTGGCGGCGGAAGGGAAGGCCGACACTGACGAGTGCCGGCGCGGAGTCCAGTGGTTGCTGGCTGCGCAGGAGGACGACGGGTCATGGTTCGGCCGCTGGGGGACGAACCACGTGTACGGCACGGGGGCGGTGGTCCCCGCTCTGCTCGCGGTCGGGATGGGGACGGACGACCCGGTCATCCGGCGTGCGGTGCGATGGGTGGAAGAGCACCAGAACCCGGACGGTGGCTGGGGCGAGGACCTGCGCTCGTACGTCGACCCGTCCTGGATCGGCCGAGGTGACTCCACGCCGTCGCAGACCGCGTGGGCCCTGCTGACATTGCTGGCCGCCGACTCGCGTGGCGAGGCCGTGCAGAGTGGACTCGCGTACCTCGTCGACACGCAGCGACCGGACGGTGGCTGGGACGAGCACCGGTACACCGGCACAGGGTTCCCCGGCGACTTCTACATCGGCTACCACCTGTACCGCTTGGTCTTTCCGATCTGGGCCTTGGGCCGCTACCTGAGGAGCACGCGATGAGCGGCGTCGTCTGCACGCCGCTCTACGCCGAGTGGCTGGCGCTCCGAGCGGCACACCCCGTTCACACCGGCCGTTCTCGCGGATCCCGGCACGAAGGCCCGGTCCTCGTTGCAGGGGTTGCCGGCGCGCTGGTCGACGGAATCGCCCCGGGAGACCTGGTCGTTGCAACCGAGATCCAACGCGACCACCGAACAGTGAGCTGTGATGCCGCTCCTCTTGTCGTGGGGGAGTTGCGACGGCAGGGGTTCACCGTGCATGCCGGGCCTGTCGTGACCACTGATCACGTTGTCGACTCACCGGCGGAGCGGGCCGCGTTGGCGGCGCAGGGGGCCGTTGCCGTTGACACCGAGTCGGCGCTGCTGGCCGGCGTCGACGGGCGGACCGTGGTGGTTCGGGCGGTGGTGGATACGCCGGGGCGGCCCCTTCGGGCGTGGGGGATGCCTGCGCGCGGAGTGCGTGCACTGCGAGAGTTGCGGCGTACGGCGGGAGTGATCAACGCGTGGAGCGCGGCCACGGGTGAGCGGGAGGTGCTGCTTGCCGGGCCGCGGTCGTTCTGCGCGGGTGTCGAGCGGGCGATCGAGACGGTCGAGCGAGCCCTGGAGCAATTCGGTGCGCCGGTGTATGTACGCCGGCAGATCGTCCACAACCGGCACGTCGTCGACGACCTCGAACGCCGCGGCGCGGTATTCGTCGAGGAGGTCGACGCGGTCCCGGAAGGCAGCCTGCTCGTGCTCGCGGCGCACGGTGTCGCTCCGGCGGTCCGCGCCCAGGCAGCCGAGCGTCAGCTCCGCGTCGTCGACGCCACCTGCCCACTGGTCGCCAAGGTCCACCAAGAAGTACGACGGTACGCCGACCACGACGACACCGTCGTACTCATCGGGCACGCCGACCACGAGGAGGTCGTCGGGACGACGGGCGAGGCACCCGGCCACGTGCTCGTCGTCGCCGGACCCGCCGAGGCCGAAACGATCCAGGTGCCGGACCCGACCAGAGTCGCCTACGCGATGCAGACCACCCTCGCCGTCGAGGAAGCGTCCGAAACCGCTGCCGTGCTGCGTCGTCGATTCCCGGCGCTCAAAGGTCCGCGGACCGACGACATCTGCTACGCCACCAGCAACCGCCAAGCCGGCGTCCGCGCCATCGCCCGGCAGTCCGACCTGGTGATTGTGCTCGGTTCCCAGAACTCGTCGAACTCCCGCCGGCTTGCCGAGGTCGCCGAGGCCGCAGGAGCCCCCGCAGTTCTCATCGACGACGCCACCGAGCTGGAGCTCGGCCGGCTGGCCGGTGCGACCAGGATCGGCATCACAGCAGGCGCGTCCGCCCCGCCAACACTCGTCGACGAACTTGTCCGCTGCCTGTCGGGCCTGGGACCGGTCACGGTGACC
This sequence comes from Kribbella sp. VKM Ac-2571, assembly GCF_004362255.1. Taxonomy (NCBI): domain Bacteria; kingdom Bacillati; phylum Actinomycetota; class Actinomycetes; order Propionibacteriales; family Kribbellaceae; genus Kribbella; species Kribbella sp. VKM Ac-2571. The sequence continues at coordinate 49,495 of NZ_SNWS01000023.1, read as the reverse complement.
GAGACCGGCGAGCTGACCGAGGACATCCGTTTCGCGCTACCGAAAGAGGTGAGTCAGGCGTGACCATGCCGCTGCGGCAGTCCATCCGCCTGGGCAGCTACCTGATGAAACAGAAGCTCCGGCGCCGGGAGAAGTTCCCGATCCTGCTCGAGCTCGAGCCGCTGTACGCGTGCAACCTGAAGTGCGCCGGCTGCGGCAAGATCCAGCAGACCCACGACTGGCTGAAGCAGCGAATGCCCGTCGAGCAGGCCGTCGCTGCGGTCGAGGAGTGCGGCGCGCCGATGGTGTCGATCGCCGGCGGCGAACCGCTGATGCACAAGGAGATCGACGAGATCGTCCGGCAACTGCTGGCGCGGAACAAGATCGTGTTCCTGTGCACCAACGCCGTACTGTTGCCGAAACACCTGCACAAGTTCACGCCGCACCGGAACTTCGCCTGGATGGTGCACATCGACGGCCTGCGGGACCGGCACGACCAGTCGGTGTGCAAGGACGGCGTGTTCGACCAGGCGGTCGACGCGATCAAGCAGGCGCAGGCGGCGGGCTTCCGGGTGATGACCAACACGACCTTCTTCGACACCGACAGTCCGCAGGACGTGATCGACGTCCTCGACTACCTGAACGACGACCTGCACGTGGACAACATGCAGATCTCCCCGGGGTTCGCGTACGAGAAGGCGCCCGACCAGGAGCACTGGCTCGGCCCGGACGAGACCCGGCAGCTGTTCCGGAAGGCGTTCGGCGACGGGCGCCGGAAGCGCTGGCGGCTGAACCACTCGCCGCTGTTCCTCGACTTCCTGGAGGGCAAGGTCGACTTCGACTGTACGGCGTGGGCGATCCCGCTGTACTCGCTGAAGGGCTGGCAGCGGCCCTGCTACCTGATGGACGACGGGTACGTCGAGACCTACCAGCAACTCCTCGACGAAACCGACTGGTCCAAGTACGGCCGAGGCCGCGACCCACGCTGCGCCAACTGCATGGCCCACTGCGGCTACGAACCAACCGCCGTAGTAGCAACCCTAGGCTCCCTCCGAGAATCGATCCGCGCCGCCATCAGTTAGTCCAGGCCCTTCCGCTGTAGTGAGTGCGGGCGCACGATGAGTCATGAAGACCATCGCTCCACTACCCGACGGTTACACCGTTCGTCCGGCTGAGCCGGCCGATGCCGAGGCGCTGTTCGACATGCTCGCGGCCTACAACACGGCGGTGGTCGGGTACGCCGACACCACATTGCAGGAAGTCGCCTACTGCATTGACAGGCCCGGCTTCGACCGGACGAGCGACGGCTGGCTCGTGCTCGCCGCAAACGGCCTGCCGGCCGGGTATGCGACCACGCTCGGCACAGGTGACCGCCAGCTGATCGACATCGAAGTGGCGGCGAAGGACCCAGAGGTCACCGGCTGGCTGGTCGATCGGACCATGCAGCGTGCCCAGGAGATGGGACGCGAGCGTGGCCATGCCGAGGTCACCGTCGACGCGTTCGTCTGCCGGACCGACGAACCGCTGCGGGCGCAGCTGTCCGACCACGGCTTCGCCACCGGTACGTCGTACCACCGGATGCGGATCGACCACACCGGACCGGCTGCTTCCAGGGCGGTCTCCCCGGACGGGCCCGTCGGCGTCGTGGTCCGCCGTGGGGCCTTTGACGACGCCACCCGCTGGACTGCACACGAGGTCATCAACGAGTGCTTCCGCGGCCAGTTCGGCTGGGTCGAAACTCCCCACGAGGCGTGGCTCGAGGCGAACGACGACGTACCCATCTTCGAGTGGGCCCAGCTCACCCTGCTCGAGGTTGACGGCCGGGCGGTCGCGGTCCGCGTGTGCACCGACAAGTACGTCGAGACCGAGGACTGTGGTTGCATCAGCATGCTCGGCGTGGTCGAGGAGTTTCGGGGGCGGGGTCTGGCGAAGTTCCTGCTGCACGACGCCTTCGCCCTCGATGCGGCCATCGGCCGGGCCGGCACGATCCTGCATGTCGACACGAACAACCCGACGCCTGCACTCGGCCTTTACCTGTCAGTGGGCATGAAGGCCACCGTCGTCTTCGACGGCTGGCGCCGCGTTGTCCCCGTCGTCTAGCTCGGCGAGGCGGGCACCTTCCGACAGGCTGAGGGGGTTCTGAAAGGGTGGGGGCATGTCTGATCGCCCCCTGCTCCTGCCAGCTGCTGGTTTGCGTGGTGAGGACCTTCGAGTGTGTTATTCCGCGGCCCTGCACAATCTCCTCGACGTCAACACGATCGCCGACGTGGCCGACGGTGCGGCGTACCTGCGGGCCGGGGGAGGGTACTCCGATCCGTGGACGCGGGACGCCGCCATCAACTCGTGGCATGCAGCGAGTCTGCTGTCGCCCGAGGTCGCCAAGCACACGTTGCAGAAGGTCTGCACTGACGGCCTGGTCGCTCAGGACGACCAATGGTGGGATCAGATCATCTGGGTCATCGGCGCACGACACCATCACCTGGTGACCGGCGACGCGGGGTTCGCGGCCGATGCTTTCCGGATCGGCGCGGCGTCGCTGGACATCCTCCGGCGTGATCGCTTCGACAGCCGGTCAGGCCTGTACCGCGGTCCGGCGCTCATGCAGGACGGCATCGCCGGCTACCCGGAACCACCGTACCAGCCGGACAATCCGTCGTCCTTCGTGCTGGACCATCCGGTCAGCCGGGACATCCGCTGCCTGTCGACGAATGCCGTGTACGTGGGAGCACTTGGCTGTCTCGAAGAGCTCGCAGCGGAGGTCGGCGCGGATCCGGAACCGTACGCCACCCAGCGGGCCGAACTCGTTGCCGCCATCAACGACCAGCTCTGGTCGGACGAGGTCGGCACGTACGGCTACTTCCTCGGACCCGACGGGCTTGATCTCCATCAGGAGACCGCAGGGCTCGCGCTGGTGATCGAGTTCGGCATCGCCGGGGCAGAGCGCGCAGCGGGGATCGTCGGGGGCATCCACCGCGAGCCTTTCGGCGTGGTGAACGTGTGGCCGCACTTCGCGCGTTTCAGCTCCGATCGTCCCGGCCGCCACAATGCCATCTGCTGGCCGATGGTCATGGGACTGTGGGGGTACGCGGCGGCCGCGAGTCAGCATCCGGCTGAGTTCGGCCGCTCGCTGGACGACCTCGTCAGTGTCTTCCGCTCGAGTGGTGACGAGCTCTTCGAGGTCTACAACGCGACGACAGGCGAGGTGGACGGTGGCTGGCAGGTGGGCCGTCAGTGGCAGTCGCTCCCGCACCAGACGTGGTCTGCCACCGCGCTCCTCCGACTCGTCCACGAAGGCCTGTTCGGGCTCAGGTTCGGTGCCGACGGCATCACGATCCGGCCGACCGTGCCGACGACGTACGCCGGTGAGTGGTCGCTGGAATCGCTTCGTTACCGAGCAGCGACGCTCGACCTGACGCTGCGGGGCGAAGGCACCCGCGTCCGGTCTGTTCACCTCGATGGTCAAGAGCTGGAAGCACCGTTTGTCCCGGCCACCCTCGCCGGCCACCATCACGTCGAGGTCGTTGTCGGCTGATCGCGACGGTGTGGCAAGAGCAGGAGTCCCAGGGCAACCCCGAGGAGGCAGGGGAGGCCGTGGTTGTCGTGCAGGATCGTGTCGACCACGGCCAGCACTGGTACGGCGAGCGCCGTGATCCGGAGCTGTACTGGCGGTATGACGCCGTACCGGCGCCGGGCCAGGAGGATCGCCGCGGCCAGCCCGCCGATCAGGCCCGCGACGCACATCGAGTTGCCCGCGCCCACAGGATTGAGCCAGATGTAGCTCATGAACTGGCCGAACCATCCGCAGGCGAAGTAGAGAACAAGCCACTGCCATCGGCCGAACACGCGCTCGGCCATGGTGCCGAAAACCGCCAGCAAGAGCAGGTTCGAGACGAGCCCGGACGCCCAGCCGTCCTGGAAGAACATGGCTGTCAGCAGTCGATACCACTGGCCGTGGTCGATGCGATCGGCGTCCCGTACGACGTGCTCGTAAAGCGGCCGGTGCACCAGTTGCGCGATCCCGCACGCCAGCGTCACCAGAAACACGGCTGCAGTCAGCAACGGCCGAGTCGGGCCGACGGCGAGTGCCGCGAGCGGGTTACGAGTAGCGGTGCGAGTGGTCACACCATGACCCTAATATGCCGACGCTGTCGGACCTGCGACGTTTGTCATGGTCGAGGTGGTCAGCTCGAACGTTGACCCACCACCGGTCAAGTGCGCCGGTGGCGGGTCAGGCGCCTACTCGCCCACGAGTGGGTCGATGGACGGTGCCCAGCGGAAGTACGCCGGGTCGTTGAACGTGCCGGGAACCTTGCCGAGGTTCACGATGGCCGTCGCGGTACCGTTGGCGTGTCCGACGGCGTACAGATAGGCCGATCGGGTGTCCTTGTCGATGCCCAGCAGCAGGGTGCCCTGATTGCCGCACTTCTGCGCGATGAGGAATTCGAAGCCCTGCCAGGTACGGGTGCGCACCGGTTTGACCACTGGTTTCATCGGCGACGTCGTCGGGATGTGAATCGTGTAGAGCGCGCCGCCCCGGGTGTTCGCGAGGAACGTGTCGTAGGTCCGGGACTTGCTGATCAACGCCATCGCCTTCACCGACCCGAAGCCCGACGACGTGCCGGTAACTCGCCAGTCCCCGCTGGTGGAGGTCCATCGGAGCAGCACGCCGTCGGCGCGCAAGCCGTAGGCGGTCGTTCGCGGGACGGAGGTTCCCTCCCGATAGCGAGACGCCTCGAACGCGACGATGTCACCGTAGTCGCCGCCGTAGACCTCGCGGACGACCGAGTCCGGGTCGAACTCACGGCCCTTGTCGAGTGTGTAGCCGCTGTAGACCATCTTCGCGCCCATGATCACATGGCCCCCGACGTAGACCCCGGCCGGATTCGGCGTGGTGACCATCGAACTGCTGAGCCGTACCGGATCCTTGAACAGGCCGGGCGCCACCACATGGTCGTCCGTCCTCGTCGGAGGCGAGTTGGCAGTGATGCGCTGCGACCTGTGATCACCTCCGGCCGTGACCGACCCCAGATCCATCGTGCACTTGCCGGCGCTTGCATCGCCGGTCGTTGCCGTCACAGCGTCCGCGGCTCCGGGAAACAAGCCGACGGCCAACAGCGCTGCCGCGCTCAGTACAACCGATCCTCGACGGACAAGCCTTCGCTTACCGTGCATGTCGCAACCTCTCGTACCTGCCCCCAGGCTGCGGGCTCCATGCCAGCAGTAGATCGTTACCCACCTTGATGCAGCCAAGCCGAAGAAAGTTGCGCGCACTCGTGCCGAGCCACGTTACGTCCTATCATCAGCGGCATGGGGGACTCTGAAGCCGGGGAGGGGACCGATCGCAGTCCCGACGAATCAGATCTCAGTCGTTGGCGTGAGCGTCAGCAAAGATTGTCCGAGATCCACACGCGTGGAACAGAGCAAGTCGACGCCCAGTTCGAGTTGCGGCCAATCGCACATGACTTGGCCGAACTGCTGTGGTCCTTTCACGACGACGGTCCGCTCTGGAAGCAACTGAGATCGGAGCATCGAACGCTGGAGCGCCTCGACGAGGGCCAACGAGTGCGGCTCCTTGCCGTCAGCAACCTTGATTGGACGCCGTTCCTGGTCGAGGCGGGATATCGCCCGCCTCCGCAGGTCGAGGTGCTCGCCGACGAATTCCGGCGCGACATGTTTCGCGCCATCGACAACCCACAGGGAATCCACATCGGCGCGCTGCGCGATCGCGTCGCCGATCTCGCCACCCGGCTCGACCAGACCCTGGCGGACGAACGGCCCGGAGCCTTCGCAAAGCTCGGCTCGTATGTGCGACTGACCCTGCCTGTCGTCGCCCGCGCTGCCCTCGTCAACGGAGCCGCCGCAGCCGGCGGCCTCGCTGCCGGCGCCGCGGTAACCGCAACTGTCGCAGGGATCGGGGTAGGTCCGGTCGCTGCCGCTGTTGCCGGAACTGCCCTTCGGGTTGCGTTGGACCGTGCGCTTCCGAAGTGGTCGCCGGAGGATCGGCCGCAGGCCGGACGTACGGCGGATGAAGTCACCTGGACACTCATCCAGCGGATACGGCCGGGCGAGGCGGGCATGACCGAGGCCAACCTCAGGATGCTGGGCACGCTGGCCGCCGAACGTCCGGACGACATGCTGTGGGTCGTCGCTCAGGACGCCGGTATGGAACCCATGGCGCAGGCCGCGATCGAGTGGATCGACCGTAGCCTGGGCGCTCTCTTCATTGCCTGGGAGCAAACTGGCACGGAAGGCAAACTGGGCGAGAATCTGGAGCGCCTCGTCGATCGATTGACCGGCATCCGCAGAATTCTGGCAGACATCGGCCTCGGTGATGGGCCCCTCCTCGGGGAGCTCGCAGACGGCCTGGGCGAAGCCGTCGCCGCCGCCCTGAGCAACCTCCCTCCGGGCCACGGGCAGACAGGTTGACCAGTCACAGACGCCGCGCCGCGGACTTCGAAAGTTGGATCGACGCCCCGCGCCGAGCTATTCGTGCTTCACGAGGACGGCGCGGGTGTAGAGGAGATCGAAACCTCTGCGTTGGGCGTTCTGTTGTGATCTGGATGCCGGTTGCGTCGTGATGACGCCGATGTCGCAGCCCGCGGCCGCTGCATCGGCGAGTCGGGCGGACAGGAGCGCCGACTGGATGCCGTGGTGCCGGTGCGCCTGGGCGGTGGCGGCGCCGGCGAACTGCGCTACGCCCTCGGAGATCCGTAGCCCGGCGCCGCCCGCGGGGATGCCGTCTCGCAGTGCGAGGTAGCGATCGATGTCGGCTGCAGCGGCGTCGCGCTCGGCCGCGATGTAGACGTCCCGCGGGAACTCCTCCCGCCAGGCAACGCCTTGTGTGTCCGGTACGGCGACCGCGTCGGCCATGAGGCCCAGCCAGGTGGTGAACTCGTCGTCATCGCTCGGGCGGATCTCGATTCCGGTCGGCGGCGTCGCGTCGTACTGGTCCTCGATCGCGATACCGAGCACATTCTCGAAGGACTCCAAGCGGTACCCGCGCGTGCTGAGGACCAGAGCGATCTCCGGATCGGCAATGTGCGGAAGCTCGACCTGCACCGGCGCCCCGCAGGCGGCGTACGCGCGCTCGACCTCGGTGAGTTCCGCAGCGGTTGGTACGCCGCCGAAGCCGAGCCCGACGACCTTGTTGAACGGCGAGTCGTCGTCGGCGAAGGTCGCCGCTCCGCCGGCGATCGGGATCACGAAGCCTTTCGCGTCATCGGTACGGCGATGGGCCGCGCGGGCTGCTGCCTCGATGAGTTCAGTCTCGACGCGTTCGATCCGCTCGGCCATGGCGACATCGCAGAACAAGGGCGATCGCGTGGCACTCATGGTTCTTGGGTACTGCCGGATCGAACCGCGAGTTCCTGGTCGAGCCAGACACGGTCGCGTAACGGGATGCCGTCGATGTCGATCCCGTTGGCGTATCCCGCCGCGGCGCCGAACGCGTCGCGCTCGATGGTCAGCATCCGGAACCCTCTACGTTGGTAGAAGCGCAGGTTGTCGATGTCGGCGGCGGCTGTCGCAACAACAAGCCGCGTCGCACCGTGCGCTCGGCAAGCTTCGATGGCCTCCTCGACGAGCGCGCGGCCGATCCCGGTTCCGCGCCGCCCGTCGACGACCGCCAAGCTCTTCAACTCCAAGGTCGACGCCTCGGCTGTTTCCACCAGCTGCAGATGGCCGACGACCTCACCCTCGTCATCGGCCACGAGTATGTCGCCGAGGCCGAGGTACGCGTCGATCTGCTGTTCCGAATCGTCAGCGAGCCGCAAGAGCGGACGCAGCACCTCACGATCCCCGTCGTACAGCCGTATCTCCATGCCCTCACGATGCCACCCACACAACACGCCCCGCCTGCCAATAACGCCGAGGTCAGCAAGCCGTAAGGCCCACGAGCCGAAGAGAGCCGGCTGTCACACGGGGTCGACTCGGCGACGTACCAGATGTCTCGTGGTACGAGCGCCGCGCTGGATCCGCAGTCGCCGTTGCGGTCGGGTACGCCGGCCGATCTACTGCACGCGGCCGGGATCGACGCCGAGCACACCGCCGCAGCCGCCCGGAAGCTGATCGACAACCAACCGGTCACGCCGAGACGTCGGCCAAGGTAGTGGGCAGCTCGCGGCGCGACTTGATGCCGAGCTTCGAGTAGACCTTGCGCAAATGCCAGTCGACCGTATGCGGGCTGATGAACAACCGGGCTCCGATCTGCGGGTTCGTGAGCCCGTCGGCCGCGAGCCGCGCGACGTGGGCTTCCTGGGTGGTCAGCGGTTCGCGCATTGCCGTACTGCGCCGGTGCACGGTGAAGCCGGTGGCCTCGAGTTCGACGCGAGCACGTTCCGCGAACGCTGCGGCCCCGGTGCGGCTGAACAGCTCGTGTGCGCGGCCAAGCTGCGCTCGTGCGTCCATACGGCGGCCCTGCCGGTGCAGCCACTCGCCGTAGTTCAGCTGGACACGGGCAAGTTCCATCCGTACGCCGGCACGATCGAGTCGGTCGATCGCCTCGCGGTAGAAGTCGTCCGCAGCGCTACCGCCGGTCACCAGCGCCCGGACACGGGCCGCGGTGCCGATCGCCCAGTCGGTGCCGGCCGTCCGCGCCATGTCGCTGATCGATCGTACGGCGCCGGCCGCGTCGGCGCTCCGACCGAGATGCGCCGACGCCTCCACGAGCTCGACCATGGCCTGCGTGGACAGACCAAGCTCATCCGGGTGCTCGCTTCCGCGTCTCGCTGCTTCGTAGGCCTCGCGGTACCGGCCGAGCCCGTTGTAGAGCACGGCTGCCGCCCAGTACGTGTCCGTCAGTACCTTCGGCTGTCCACGGAGGAAGAGGTCGTTCCGGAGCGCATCGATGGCACGACGAGTGGCCGCCTCGTTGCCTCTCCACGGCTCGAGAAACAGTTCGACGTACGGCGAGAGGATGCCGGCACCGGTTGCTTCGCCAACGGCCACGGCTTCCGCGCCGAGTGAGTCGGCGTCGGGCAGATCACCCGTGAAGGACCGGTTGGACAGCCGGAGGAGAAGGGCCAGGGGGAGCACGGACAGCGCGCCGCTCTCGCGGGCCGCGTCGACCAGGCGGGCCGACAAGACCGACCAGCTCTCGAAGTCCCAGGTCTCGTGGGCCGCTCGGCAGGCGATCGGCAGCCAGCCCAACTCCTCGTCCGTGGATCGCACACCGTCGGTACGGAAGTCGGCGAGCGCCGCCAGCACGATCGGAGCGCCCGCGTCGTACCCTTCGGCGACCGTGCGCGCCACTCCGTCAAGAAGCCGCGCGCCCGGAACTGTGCCGGCGGGACCGGGCGCGGCCAGCACAGCCTCGGCGAGTTCCGGCTCGACCGCCGTCAGTCCACCGGCGGTCACAGCCGCATGGATCGCGTCTCGAAACGTGTCTCTGGCCAGACCGGGATCGAGTGGTTGGAGGCGCCTGGCCGCGTCCAGCAGGAACGGCAGTCCGGCGCTGGAACTCCGGGCGACCGACATGATCCGGCCACGGAGCAGCGTCAGTCTCGCCGAGTCCAGGTCATCCAGTGCGACGAGCTCCGCCGCGCCCGCCAGTTCGAGTGCCTCGTCGAATGCCCCGGCCTGGAACTTGGCCTCGGCCGCAGCGAGTGCCCGGACTGCGCGCTGCGCGGGATCCGGTGTCAGCTCTGCGGCACGGGTGAGGAAGGCCGCCGCCGCCGCGACGCCACCACGTGCCTGAGCCCGGCCGGCCGAAACCACCAGCTCGGCAGCCACCGATTCGTCGGGACCTGTGCTGGCGTGGGCCAGATGCCATGCGCGGCTGTCCGGATTCAGCCGGGCGTCCGTCGCGTCCGCGAGGGCCTGGTGAATGAGGCGCCGCTCGTGCAGTTCGGTCGCCCGGTACGCCGCTGAGCGCACGAGGGGATGGCGGAAACGGACATGGGTGTCGATGCCGATCAGACCGGACGACTCGGCGATCGAAGCGGTCGGGTCCATCGCGATGCCGAGGCGCTCGGCAGCCCGTCTCAGCACGGAGAGGTCGCCCACCGCCTCGGCCGCGGCTGTGAACAGGAAGCGTTGCGCGTCGGCGGGAAGAGCGTGGATACGGCGGCGGAAACCCTCCTCGATCTGGCTCGGCAGCGGGTTCGCATCCGGGGTCACGAAGCCGCCGGCGAGTTCGGCCGGCGTCAGCCCTCGAGGCAGCTCCAGCAGTGCCAGCGGGTTGCCTCTCGCCTCGGCGATGACGCGGTCGCGGATGCTGCGGTCGAGGCGTCCGGGCATGATCGAGTCAAGCAGCGTACGGGAGTCGGCGTCGGCGAGCGCTCCGACGTGAAGCTCGGCGATCCCGGTGAGCAGGGGGCCCGGGGTGGGCTCGCGAACGGCGAAGACGAGCAGGACCGACTCGGCCAGCAGGCGCCGGGCAACGAACTCCAGAGTTTGTGCCGAAGCGCGATCGAGCCACTGGACATCGTCCACCAGGCAGATCAACGGCTGGCTTGCGGCCGCATCGGCGAGGAGGCCGAGCGTGGCCAGGCCGACGTGGAACCGGCTCGGCATTTCGCCGTCGGACAGCCCGAAGGCGGCGGACAGAGCGTTGCGCTGGGGTTCGGGCAGCCGGCCGATCCCGCCCAGCAGCGGCGCGATGAGCTGGTGCAGACCGGCGTACGAGAGCTCCATCTCGGACTCGATGCCTGTCGCCCTGACGACGCGGCATCCTGGGGATCGGCCGGCCAGATACTTCAGCAGTTCGGTCTTGCCGATGCCTGCCTCGCCGCGAAGGGCCAAGGCCGTGCCTCGGCCGGCTCGGAGACCCGCCAACAGGTCGTCCAAAGCCTGGCACTCGGTACGCCGGCCCAGCAGTCCGGTCCGGGATCTCCCCGTCCCCGCAGCCACGCGACGGACGATACCTGAGCACTCGCGGCCGACATAGCACTACGATGCGGCGTCCACTCGCTCGTGGCGGCTGTCGCCTGCTTGAACGGCGCTGATCACCGCGTCACGGATCTGCGTCATTGTCGCCGCATCCGGTGCCTCGACGTTGAGCCGGAGCAGCGGCTCGGTGTTCGAGGGGCGGAGGTTGAACCATGCGCCACCGGGGTGTGTAATCGTCAGGCCGTCGAGGTGGTCGGCAGTTGCGCCACGGGCCGTGTAGTTCGCTTCGATCCGAGCGAGCGTTCCCGGTATGTCGCTGACGGTGAGGTTGAGCTCGCCGCTGGCGACGTACCTCACGTATCTGCCTGTGAGCGCCGACAAAGGCTGGTCCGTGTTCCCGAGCGATTCGAGGACGTGCAGCGCGGCGAGCATGCCACTGTCGGCGTTCCAGAAGTCGCGGAAGTAGTAGTGGCCAGAGTGCTCCCCGCCGAAGACCGCGTTGTTGTCGGCCATCACCTGCTTGATGAACGAGTGCCCGACCCGCGTGCGGATCGGCCGGCCGCCGTTCTCGGTGATGAGTTCGGCGACCGCCCTGCTCGTGATGGCGTTGTAGATGACGGCGGACCCGGGATGGAGAGCCAGTTCCTTCGTCGCGATCAAGCCGATGACGGCGCTGGGGGAGACCGCCTCGCCTGCTTCGTCGACGAAGAAGCACCGGTCCGCGTCCCCGTCGAAGGCGAGGCCGGCGTCCGCACCCTCACGCCGTACGGCTGCCTTGAGGTCGCTGAGGTTCGCCGGGTTCATCGGGTTGGCCTCGTGATGCGGGAAGGTCCCGTCGAGCTCGAAGTACAGCGGGACGATCTCGAAGGCGGGATGCCGCAGTACCACCGGCGCGGTCCGGCCGGCCATGCCGTTGCCGGCGTCCACCACGAGCTTCAGTCGCCGGCTCGCGGTGAGGTCGACCAGGCCGCGGAGATGAGCGGCGTACGCCGGGAGCAGGTCCTGGTAGCCGATCTGGCCGAGTTCCCCGTCGTACTCCGGCAGGCCGTTCTCGAGCAACGCCCTGATCTGGGTGAGTCCGGTGTCCTGTCCGACCGGTGCGGCTCCGGCGCGGCACAACTTGATGCCGTTGTACGCCGGCGGATTGTGGCTGGCGGTGATCATCGCACCCGGTACGTCCCCGACGCCCGAGGCGAAGTACAGCAGGTCGGTGGAGACCAGGCCGATCGCCAGTACGTCGGTACCGCGGCTTGCCGCCCCGGCAGCGAATGCCTCGGCCAGCGCCGGCGAGGACACGCGCATGTCGTGTCCGACCGCGATCAGGTCCGCGCCGAGGTGATGGGCGAACGCCGCGCCGACCTGGTACGCGAGCTCGTCGTCGAGCTGGCCGGGGACGATGCCGCGGATGTCGTACGCCTTGATCAGATTGTCGAGCTTGTCCGGGTCTCGCATGATCACACCCTGTCCAGTCGTGCCACGCCGATCTTGGCGTCGGCCATCCCGTAGAACACGTAGCGGACCTCGCCGACCCGCTCGACCGCCGTCGGGAAGACGACGTTCGCGACGGTCCCGATCCGCTCGTCGTCGGTCTCGGGCACGAGCAGCGGTTCGGACGTCCGGTCGAGGACTTTGGTGACGTTGTCGAGGTCGAGCAGCAGCGCCCCAGCGGAGTAGATGACCCGCTGTGTGGTCGGGTCGAAGCCCTTCGGCTGCTCACCGGTGACGCCGTGATGAATCACCAGCCAGCCTTCGGGCGTCCACACCGGAGCTGGTCCGGCGCCGATCTTGAGTTTCTCGAAGGGGTACTCCGGCATCGCCACGAGCCGGTGATGGCGCAGATGCGTCAGGTTGCGGACGTCCTTCTCGACGGCGTGGACGGGCGTGAAGGACACCCAGATGCCAGGGCGGTCGTCGGTGACGCCGGCCGGCAGGTGCACCCCTTCGCCTTCGCGGAACCAGCCGAGGTCCCACATCGGCCGGTGGAGCATCGCGTACGACGGCGCGCCGTCCGGCCCTGATACGGGTCTCGGGAAGAACACCGCGTCCTTGTTCGGGAACAGGTTGAGATCCGTGTCCAGCAGCGGCTGGTACTCGAAGTGCAGCGGCCCCAGGCGGCGCCACTCGCGCAGATTCGACGAGATCGCCAGCGCCGGTTTCGGTCCGAGCGGACCGTAGGCGACGTACGTCATCACGTGCAGGCCGAGCGAGGGGACGAACGTGACCCGCGGGTCCTCCACGCCCGCGTTGTTCTTGCCGCGCTCCCAGCCTTCGTCGGGTGCGAGCACGACACCTTCGCGCTCGACGCCGACCGGTACGCCGTCCTGCAGCTCCACCCATGCCAGGCCGACCCGCGATACGTTGCCCGCGGCGACCAGGCGGGGCAGCAGGTAGAGCTCTCCGTCCGGGGTGTGGCCGCTGGCCGGATTGAGTACTCCCTCGGCTTCGAGTTCGTTGCCCGGCTGGGGGCTCATCAGGACGCCGACACGGGTCAAGGTGTAGCGGATGGTCATGGAGATCAGCCTTTGATTCCGGACTCGAGGCCCTGTGAGATGAACTGGCGCTGGAAGATGATGAAGAGACCGACGGCCGGTGCGGCGAGTACGCAGGCGCCGGCGAGCACGGCACCGAACGGGTTCGCGGCCCGCGCCGAGACCGTGGTGAGGTAGTTGGACAGCGAGACCGCGAGCGGCTGCAGATCCTGCTGCTTGGTGATCAGGAACGGCCACAGAAACTCGTTCCACGGCCCGATGAACGTGAGCAGAACGCCGGTCAGCAGAGCCGGCCGCACCAGCGGTACGGCGATCCGCCACAGGATGCTCAGCTCCGACGCCCCGTCGATGCGGGCCGCGTCGAACAACTCGGCCGGCAACTGCAGGAAATACTGCCGGAAAACGAAGACCGCGGTCGAGTTGATCAGGAACGGCAGGATCATCCCGAGGTAGCTGTCGGCGAGCCCGTAGCTGCGCACGATCAGCACATACAGCGGGATCGTCAGCAACTGGAACGGCACGACCTGGATCAGCAGCATCAGGTTGAACACCAGCCCGCGCCCGCGGAACTGCAACCGTGCCAGCGCGTACCCGGCGAGCACCCCGAACACGAGCGTCCCGAGGATCACGCCGCCGGTGAAGATCCCGGAGTTGAGCAACGACCGGCCGAGATGGATCGACTGGTTGATCTCGGCGTAGTTGTGGCCGGTGAGGTTCCCCGGCGACGGAAACGCGCCGCCGACCGACGGATCGGGCTCGGCCTGCAGCGAGCCGATCAGCATGTAGTAGAAGGGAAACAGGAAAACGAACGCGCCGATCAGGAGCGCGACGAACTTGAGCTTCATGAGTCCTCCTCAGTCCTCTTCGCGGCCGACGAAGCGTCGCTCGATCAGGGCGAGCAACAACACCCCGATGACCAGCAGCACACCGATCGCCGAGCCGACGTCGGGATTACCTTGCTCGATCCCGCGCTGGTACATGATCAGAACCGGAGACGCGGAGGCGCCGTCCGGACCACCACCGCCGGTGAGCAGGTAGGGCTCGGTGAACAGGTTCGCGCCGGTCACCGTCGCCACCAGCACCACTAGCGTGGTGGCCGGCCGCACGCCCGGCACGGTGACGTTGAGGAACGATTTCCACCGACCGGCGCCGTCCATCGCGGCCGCCTCGTACAAGTCCTTGGAGACGTTCTGCAGTGCGGCCAGGTAGAGCAGGATGAAGAACCCGAGCTGTTTCCAGGTCACGTAGATCGCGACCGTCGGCATGGCCAGCGTCGAGTTCACCAGCCACGACGGGTCCGGCGCCAGCGGGCCGAGCACCGAGTTGACCAGTCCGTTGGAGTTGAACAGGAACAGCCACACCCCGACCACCGCGACCGAGGCGGTCACGTAGGGGACGTAGTAGGAGACCCGGAAGAACGTCCGCCACCGGATCGCCGCGTTCAGCGCGTTCGCCAGCCCCAGCGACAACACCACGGTCAGCGGGACGTTGATCACCAGGAAGACCAGAACGTTTCCGAACGCCCGCCGGACCGCCGGGTCCGACAGCACTGCGGCATAGTTGTCGAACCCGACGAACGGCCGCTCCACGATCGCCCCAGGCGCGGCGAAGAAGTAGTCATGGAACGAGATGTAGACGGCGAAGCCCAGGGGGTACGCGAAGACGGCGAGTAGGAAAACGACGTACGGCGCGGCGAGGGCGGTCCCGATCGGTTGCTTCCCCGCGAGCTGACCGAGCATTGTGCCGCGGTCCCCGCGACGCTCGTGGCTGCCGGGTTGATGTGGAGTCGCGGCGGGCATGGTCGCCCGGGTGCTGACGGTCATGGCTGGGACGCCAGTTGGTCGACCTTGTGCGCGGCGCCGTCGAGGGCTGTGCCGATGTCTTCCTGGCCGAAGATCACCGACTTGGAGTAGGCGTCGCGGAAGGTCTGCCAGATCGTGATCGAGTTCGGAACGTTCGGAACCTCGACGGTCCGCGACGACTGGTCCGCGAACGTCTTGTACTCCGAGTTCTTCGCGAAGTAGTCGGCGTACGTCGACGCGACGTCCTTGCGCAACGGCATCTGCCCGGTCGCGGCCAGGAACTTTCCGTCCTGTTCCTTGCTGGTCGCGAACTTCAGCACGTCGGACGCGGTGCCGCGGTTCTTGCACGCGGAGTACATCGCGACGTTCTTCGCGTCGCTGAAGGTGTGGATCTCCTCGGGAGCCTTCCCCGACGACGTCGGCACCGGTACGACGCCCCAGTCGACCTTGCCCTTGTACGTCGCGATCGCCCACGGACCGACCACGGCCATCGCCGCCGTGCCGTCCACGAACGCGTCCCCGGTGTACTTCTCCGGCGAGGCGAGCTTGTCGGCGTACATCGTCCGCCAGAACTGCGCGACCTTCTTGCCCTCGTCGGACGCGAACGTCGCCTTGCCATCGGCAACCAGCTGCTTGCCGCCGGTCTCGGCCGCGTACAACGGGTAGAAGTCGAACCAGGACTGGTAGAACTCGTTGCTCGGCGCCGGGTAGATCGCGAACTTCGCCGCCTTCGACGCCACCACCTTGCGCGATGCGGCGAGGAACTCGTCGTACGTCTTCAGCGAGGGATCGGTGATGCCGGCCTTCGCGAAGATCTTCTTGTTGTAGAAGATCATCACCGGGTTCGACTTCCACGGCAGCTGGTAGTACTTGCCGTCCGCCGACTTGTACTGCTGTGCGACGTCGCCGGACCGCTCCTCGATGTAGGACGCGTCCAGCGGCACCAGACCGCCCTGCTTCTGGAACTGCGAGACCGACGCCGGCGACGTGTTGAAGATCAGGCAGGGTGCGTTCCCCGCGGTGATCGCCGCGCCGATGACCTCCTCCGACGACTTCCCGGTCGGGATCTCCTGGGCGGTGACCTTCTGGTCTGCGTGCTCGGCGTTCCAGGCCGCGACCATCTGCTTGCCCCAGGCCACTTCCTCGGCGTTGTTCGAGTACCAGATCGTGATCGGTCCGCGCGTGGCGGCGTCCGAACCTTCGAAGCCCGCCGTCCCACAGGCTGCGGTAGCGGCCAGGGAGATGGTGAGCACGGCGGCGGTGACGATTCGCCTCATGGTTCCTCCAACCGGAATCTGCGGATGGCCGACATCGTGGAATGACCGCACAGCACGGATGCGTGTGACAGCAACCCTCATCAGCCGGCCAGGTCCTCGGCGAGAACCTGCTCGAGGGTGGCGAGATCGCCGCCCCGTGCTGCGCCGAGGAAGGCCTGCACGAAACGCTCGTGCGGCTCCGGACTTCCGACCACCTGGCGGTCGGTGTTGAGCCGTCTGCGGGCGCGACTGACCAATTGCCTGGTGTTCGCCGCGCGGAGGTGAAGGAAGTCGGCGAGTTGTCCGTACGGATAGCCGAACGCCTCCCGGAGGATCAGCGCGGCACGTTCGCGCGGTGTCAGCCGCTGCATCATCAGCAGCACTGCGTGCTCCACGGCGTCTCGGCGCTCGACGCGAGTCGCGGGATCGTCGCCGAGATCGGCCCGGTCCGGTGGAGACGTGCCGACAGCGGTCTCGCGACGCCTGCGGGCGGAGTTCCTGACGTTGATCGCGAGTCGCGCTGTCATGGTCACCAGGAGTGCCTGGGGGGCAAGAACGATCGTGCGATCCATGTTCTGCCAGCGAACCCAGATCTCCTGCACCACGTCCTCGGCCTCGCTGGCGCTGCCGAGCATCCGATAGGCAATGGCCGTCAATTGCGGCCGCACTCCGATGAAGATCGCAACAGCGTCTTCGAGGTCACCGTTGAGGTGATCGGCATCCGCCGCAGTGCCAGAGCCGCGGTCGCGCTCGACTGTTTCGGTATACATGCTCCAGCCTCCTTCCACGGTGGGCGTTGCGGGTTCGCAGGCCCGGCTTTCACCGTGCGACTGCGGACGCCCGAGCGGGGCCCCTGATGTCCGTGGTGTGACTGCGTGGTCCTCGCGCATCACGTGGTCTTCCGGACACGGATCGCCCGGCCTGACGCCTGCGTCGTCACAAACCGGTTGGCTGACCGGTCGATGTCATGCATCGAGAATTCCGTCGACCGAGGAGGCCGTCATGGCCACGACTCACCGACGCGCGATCCAGTTGCGGGTGCTGATGCGTCTTCGACGACTCAGCTTCGGGCGCAATCCGTTACGACGAACGACGGACAGGCTGGAGGCCGCGCTGCTGTGGACTGCGTTGGTGGCGGCTGTGCTGGTGATTCCAGCATCGGCAGCGCTGGGAGGCGCCGTCGGAGCAGTCGCCGGGATCACGTCGGCCCTGGTCGCCTGGCCGTCGTTGTTCGCGATGTTCCGGCTGGCCCGCCGGCCGTTGGATCGTGCCCGGTTTCGGGCCTGGACACGCGAGTGGGAGCAGGTGTCAGCACGATGGACCCGACCATGACATGGCTGGTGAGGGGTGCCTGCCGGACCGAGGATCCCGACCTGTTCTTCCCGGTCGGTACGACGGGGCCCGCACTACGGCAGATCGAGGACGCCAAGTCGGTCTGCCGGCAATGTGAGGTGGCCGATGCCTGCCTGGACTGGGCCCTCCGGACCGGCGAGGACGCAGGCGTGTGGGGCGGCCTGTCCGAGGAGGAGCGCCGTACCTTGCGACTTCGGCGCGACAACCCTTCTCGCGCGCGCCTACGCGTTGCGGTTGTCGAGGAGAAGGACGTGGAGCTGTCGTCGTGAGCTGATGCCCAGCTTCGTGAAGACCTTGCGGAGGTGCCACTCGACGGTATGCCGGCTCAGGAACATCTGGGCCCCGATCTCGGCGTTGGTCAGGCCCTGTCCGGCCAACTCGGCGATTCGCGCCTCCTGAGCGGTCAACGCGTAGGTCGCTCGCCGCGTCGGTTCCTGGACAGGTTCGCCGGTCGCCGCGAGTTCGCGGCGCGATCGATCGGCGAACCCTTCGGCGCCGGCGGTGGAGAACACCTCGTACGCCGCCCGCAACTGCTCGCGTGCGTCGCTGGGTCGTCCTTCGCGCCGCAGCCATTCGCCATAGACGAGCCGTGCCCGTCCGAGCTCCAGCCGGAGCTGGGTCCGGCCGAAGTGCTCGATGGCGTCCTGGTAGCACGACTCGGCCGTGCCACCGGTTGATGTCAGGGCGCGGGCCCGCGACAGGATTCCGAGCGCCCACGGCGTACCGCTGGCCTGCGTCATCAAGCTCAGCGGTTCCATGGCCTCGAACGCCAGCTCCGGCCGCCCGCTGTAGACAGCGGCCTCGACGAGTTCGGGCAGGGCCCAGTTCGCGACGCCGAGCTCGACGGGATACTCGGTCGCGATTCGAGCCGCGGCCAGGGCGTCCTCGTACCTGCCGCGGCTGTTCATCAGCACAGCGCGGGCCCATTGATGGGAGCTGACCGCGCCACCTTCGCCGCGGATCTCCGCGGCTTGCAGACTGGCCGTGACGAGCTCCTCGGTCCGCTCCACCTGACCACGCCAAGCGGCCAGCGTGACCGCCTGGTACGGCGTGGTGGTAATGCCGGTCGCCTCCCAAATCGTCTCGATCTCGCGAATGACCGACTCGGCTGCGGTGAACTCGCCGGCGAAGATCGTCAGGATGACCCTGGTACCCAGGACCGACGGAATCTCGGTCAGGTCACCCGCAGTACGAGCAATCCGGACGTGCCGTGCGGTCAGGATGTCCCAGTTCTCGGAGTCCCAGAGATCGACGGCGAGCAGTCCCGCCAGCCACAGCCATCGCAAGTCATCGGCATCACTCGTGTCATCGGCTCCGGAGTAGGCCGCCATCACGTCACGGGCCACCGGAACCGCAGCGGCGTACTCGCCGGTCAGGAACCGGGCCAAGGCGTCCAGCAGCAGATCCCGCTTGTCCCGGACGGCGGGCATCGGCGCGTCGCGGGCCGCGCGAGCGACGACCGGCAGCCCGGCATCGGCGCCGAAGCGACCGGCGTACATCGCTGCCGCGATGGAGTCGAGGTAGGTGTCCCGGGCCAACCCGGGATCGAGCGGTTCCAGGCGGCGCGCGACGTCGAGCATCATGCGGGCCGCGTCCCGCCCGTGGCCGGTGGCGAAGGCGATCCCTGCTCGCAGCAGCTCCGCCAGGGCTCGTCGCAACTCCGCTGTCGGATCCTCGTCAGCGGTGACCAGCAGCTTCAGGGCGGTGTCGAAGGCGCCGGCGCGGAACGAGGCCCGCGCGGCGGCCAGAGCCCGATCGGCGCGCTGCGCGGGATCCGGCGTCAGCTCGGTGGCCCGGCGCAGGAAGGCGGCCATCGCCGCGACACCACCCCGGCGCCCGGCGCGGTCCGCGGAGGCGATCAGGTCGCCGGCGATGTCCTCGTCGGGTTCGAGCGTTCCGTTCGCGCGGTGCCACGCGCGCCGGTCGGGATCCGTCGCGATGTCAGTGGCTTCAGCGAGGGCTTGATGCACCGCCCGGCGATCGGCCGGCGTGGCAGCTCGGTACGCCGCCGAGCGCACCAGCGGGTGCCGGAACCGGACCTGCGCACCCAGCTCGATCAAGCCTGCCTCCTCAGCCGCACCGGCGGCGCTCATCGGCACCTGGAGAATGGTGAGCGCCCGACGCAGCAGCGGCAGATCCCCGACCGCGTCCGCGGCGGCCGTGAGCAACAGGCGCTGAGTCTGCGGCGGCAGCGCCTGCATCCGGCGGCCGAAGTTCTGCTCGATCTGACTTGCCAACGGCCGCAGGTCGGGGCGCTCGAACCCACCGGCGAGCTCGGCAGTGCTCAGCCCGCGGGGGAGCTCGATCAGCGCGAGCGGGTTGCCGCGGGTCTCGGCCACGATCCGATCTCGGACATGCGCGTCGATCCGGCCCGGGATCACCGCACCGAGCAGGGCCTCGGCGTCGTGCCGGCCAAGGCCGCCGATCACCAACTCGTCGAGCCCTCGCCACTCGGCTCTGGTCACCGGATCGCGGACCGCGAAGACGAGCCCGATCCGGTCGGCGAACAGGCGGCGGCCGGCGAACGTCAGCGCCTGCGCCGAGGCCTGATCCAGCCACTGTCCGTCATCGACGACGCACAGCAGCGGTTCGGCGGACGAGGCCTCGGACAACAGTGTCAGCGTCGCGGCACCGACCACGAACCTGTCCGGCGGTGGGCCGAGGCGCAGGCCGAAGGCCACCTCCAGTGCCTCGCGCTGCAGCGTCGGCAGCCGCTCCGCGAACTCGAGCATCGGCGCGCAGAGCTGGTGCAGACCGGCGAACGGAAGCTCCATCTCCGACTCGACGCCCGAGGCGCGGGCAACGCGGCAACCAGGGGCGTTCTCGGCCAGGTGATCGAGGAGGGCGGACTTCCCGATTCCCGGCTCGCCACGGACGACCAGTATTCGGCCCTGACCGGCGCGAACATCAGCGATCAACCGCTCCAACCGTGCCAGCTCGGCTCGCCGCCCACGAATCCCGTACGCCGCCCCATCCGCCATGTCCCCAACCTCCCTCGACAAAGGCTAGAGGCTTCGCGCCCTCGTCCGCGACCGTCTTCTGCGATGCCCTGTCACAGGACGGGGCGGTCGTCGGACGTACCAACGAGTCCGCCAAGAGGCGGCTTCTCTCGTACGGACAGGACAAATCATGAGTAGTCACCGAACGTCCCCGGCTCGCCACCGATCACGCGCGGCAGCGATCGTGCTCGCCACCGTAGCCCTCGTCGTCGCCGGGCTCGGCCCGGCAGCCGTCGCACAGGGGAGCGGCTACGGGGCGCGAAAGCCGACAGTCGTGCTCGTGCACGGTGCCTGGGCCGACGCCTCGAGCTGGAACGCAGTCATCAAGCAGCTGCAGAACGACGGCTATCCGGTCGCGGCGGTCGCGAACCCGCTCAGATCACTCTCGGGTGACGCCGCCTCCGTCAGAGCATTCCTGGAGACCCTGGACGGCCCGGCCGTCGTGGTGGGCCACTCGTACGGCGGGGCGGTGGTCACGAACGCGGCTGCCGGGGTCCCGAACGTGAAGGCGCTGGTCTACGTGAACGCCTTTGCGCCGGACAGCGGCGAATCCGCGACCGGCCTGGCAGGCCCTGACTCCGCGCTGTCGGCCGACCCGACGACCATCTTCAACTTCGTGCCGGCCACCCTCCCGCCGACGGGGTCCACCGACCTGTACCTGAAGAGGTCAACCGTCTTCACGTCGTTCGCGACCGGCCTGAGCTCCGAGGACAAGGGGTTGGTGGTGGCCACGCAACGTCCGGCCACCCTCGGGGCCCTCAGCGAGCCGTCCGGTACGCCGGCCTGGCGCACGATCCCGTCCTGGTACCTGATCGGAACGCGTGACCAGATCATCCCGCCGACGGTGCAACGGGCCATGGCCACCCGAGCCGGCTCGGTGACCCGTCCTTCGACGCCGGCCACCTCGGCCTGATGACCGATCCGAGAACGGTCACCCAAGTCATCGAGAAGGCCGCCAAGGCCACCGCCCAGCAGTAGCCGTGTCCCACGTCCTGGCCTGCACCTCCCTTGGAGCCAGGCCAGGACGAGCCGTGAAGTGTACGAGCGGCGCGACTGACATCCGGGGAGGTCAGGCAAGGTAGCTGGTGATCTCCGAAGGGATCGTGAAGTGGCTAGGCCTCGGAGGCTTCGCCGTTGGTCGAGTCGACTACGCCGGGCACGTCGAGGGGAGGAGTTGGCGTGTGGTCGGGCGGCCTTCCTGGTCGAGGCGTACGACTATGTGGTTGTCCCATCGTTCGTCGGGGTGCGGATGGTCGGAACGCCAGTGGCAGCCGCGGCTGTCTTGTCGTGCGGTTGCCGCGGCGACGACGGCCCGTGCCACCGTCGCGAGCGGCCCGGTGCCTACGGTGTCGAGCTCGTCCGCGGCGGCGTTCAGACCGGCGCCGTCGCGGCGAATACCGGCGTACCTGCTGAGAATCGTGCGAATCCGCTCCGGCTCACGATCATCGCCGAGCATGAGCTCACGGACGCGGCCGACGTCTTTCGCGGGGAGGTCGAGGATCAGGGCCGTTGCGACGCGCCGACCGAAGACGAGTCCTTCCAGCAGGCTGTTCGAGGCGAGCCGGTTGGCTCCGTGTACGCCGGTCGCGGCGACTTCGCCGACTGCGTACAGGCCGGGTACGTCGGTTGCGCCGTTCCGATCGGTCCGAACGCCGCCGCACAAGAAGTGTTCGGCCGGCGCGACCGGGATCTGCTCGGACAACAGGTCGACGCCGATGCGTGCGCACGAGGCCAGTACGGTCGGGAACCGCTTCCGGAGTACGTCCGGCGCGACAGCTGTCGCGTCCAGCCAGACATGGTCCGATCCGTCGCGGCGCATCGTCGCCTCGATCGCCCGAGCGACGATGTCTCGCGGCGCCAGGTCGGCTCGCGGATGCCGTCCGGCCATGATCCGGCGGCCGTGGACGTCGCGCAGTACGGCGCCTTCACCTCGGACAGCCTCGGTGACCAGGGGCAACTGACCGCTGGTCTCACCGGTGTGGAGCGCGGTCGGGTGGAACTGGACGAACTCCATGTCCACCAGCGACGCGCCGGCTTGCAGCGCCAAGGCGATCCCGTCACCGCGCACCGTCGCGGGATTGGTGCTGGCCAGGTACGCGTTGCCGATACCGCCGGTGGCCAGTACGACGGCGCGCGCCTCGATCGGCCTGAGTTCGGTGCCCGTCTCTACGAGCACCCCGACCACGCTTCCGGACTCCGACTGGAGCAGACCGACGGTACGCCCGGTCACCGTCTGAACGCTGCTTCGCTGCAGGGCGCTGAGGAGCGCGCGATGAACCTCGGCACCGGTGGCGTCACCGCCCGCGTGGACGATCCGAGGACGACTGTGGCCGCCTTCCAGCGTCCGCAACAGCGAGCCGGCGCCGTCACGGTCGAAGCGCGCCCCGTGAGCGATTAGTTCGGCAACCCGCTGCGGTCCCTCCTCGACCAGCGCGCGGACGTTCCGGGGATCGCAGAATCCCGCGCCCGCGACCTCGGTGTCGTGCCAGTGGTCGAGTGGATCGTCCTCGCCGTACGCGGCCGAGATGCCACCCTGCGCCCAGGGCGTGCTGCCGTCGCCGGCACTGAGCAGGATCACCTGACGGGTCGCCGCGAGACCGAGTGCGGTCGACACGCCCGCCACGCCGGAGCCGATGACAACGACATCGGCCACGCTCGTCATCGAGCACCCGCAGGCTTGCCGATGGCAACCATCCGCTCGACCGAACGCCGTGCCCGCTCGACGACCTCAGGCGGTAGCTGGATCTCGTCGCGTCCCTCCCGCAGGCACCGCACCAGCAGTTCCGGGGTGATCATCTTCATGAACCGGCACGAGGCCTTCGGATTCACTGGCAGGAACGTCGTCTGCTGGTTGACCTTGCGAAGCTGATGGAGCATGCCGATCTCCGTCGCGACCAGAGCCGTCTTCGCGGTCATGCCGCGAGCTGTGTCCAACATGCCGGCGGTGGACAGGATGTGGGTCCGCTCGGCCGGAAGATCACCCACGCCGGCGAGCCAGACGGCCGATGACGCGCAGCCGCACTCGGGGTGCACGAGAACTTCGGCCGCGGGATCGGCGGCTACCTGAGCGCGCAGGTCGGCTGCGGTGATGCCGGCATGTACGTGACACTCGCCCATCCACACCTCGATGTTGTCCCGGCCGGTCTGTCGCCGGACGTGCGCGCCGAGGAACTGATCGGGCAGGAACAAGACCGGCTGATCCGCCGGAATCGAGTTCACCACCTCCACCGCGTTGGACGACGTACAGCAGATATCGGCCTCGGCCTTCACCGCCGCGCTGGTGTTGACATAGGCAACAACCACCGCATCGGGATGGTCAGCCTTCCAGGCCCGTAACTGGTCGGCGTCGATGGTGTCCGCCAGCGAGCAGCCCGCCTGGGCCGTCGGGATCAACACGGTCTTGTCAGGGCTGAGAAGTTTGGCCGTCTCGGCCATGAAGTGCACGCCGCAGAACACGATCGTGGACGCCTCGGTCCTGGCCGCGATGCGCGACAGTGCGAGTGAGTCGCCGACATGGTCGGCTACGTCCTGGATCGCCGGTTCCTGGTAGTTGTGGGCGAGAATCACCGCATCCCGCTCCTGGGCGAGGCGCCGTACCTCTTCCTGCCAGCTGATTTCCGTGCGCTGACCAATGGTCACAACAGATCCTTCTTTCGACAAGTTTTCGCTTAGGAGGCGATAACTGGGCATGGCGATCCCTGGTTCAGCCGTGGCTGCGGGTCACCAGCAGACTGATGTCAAGTGCGGTAGGGGAGTGGGTCAGGGCGCCGACCGAAATGGCATCGACGCCGGTGGCGGCGACATCCGCAATGGTGTCCACGGTGATGTTGCCGGAGGCCTCGAGCTTGGTGGCGGATCCGGAGGTGTTGCGCCGCTCGACGATCCGAGCCATCTGCTCGACCGGCATGTTGTCCAGCAGGATCCACTCGACCTGGCAGTCCAGCGCTTCGCGGGCCTCCTCGGCAGTGGTGACTTCGACCTCGATTGCCATCCTTTTGTTTTCGGCGGCCATGCCGTCCCGGACCCGGCGAACCGCCGGGAGGACGCCGCCGGCCGCGGCGAGATGGTTCTCCTTGAGCAGCACCATGGCCGACAGGTCGAGCCGGTGGTTGGTCCCGCCGCCGCAACTCACGGCGTACTTGTCCATGGCCCGGAGGCCGGGTGCGGTCTTTCGGGTGTCGAGGAGCGCGACCGGGCGCCCGTCGATCGCTGCGACGAACGCCGACGTGAGGGTTGCGATGCCCGACATCCGTTGCGCGAAGTTCAGCGCCACCCGCTCGCCGGTGATGACCGACCGCGCTGGGCCGCTGATCCACGCCAGCGGCTGCCCCGGGACAACCGGATCACCGTCGGCAACAGCCGTCCGCACCGTCACGGTGGGATCGACGGCGGCGTACACCTCCTGCACAGCAGTCAGACCGGCCACGCGACCGGACTGCTTGGCGATCATCGTCGCCTCGACCTCCAGCGCCTCCGGGACGCTCCATCGGGTGGTGACATCGTCTGCCGCCTGGTCCTCGAACAGTGCGGCCGCCACCGCGGTCCGGACCGTCTCCGTCATCAGTTGCATCTGCTGCCCTGCTCTCCGTGATGTTTTCGCTTCCGAGGCGATAACTAGATGCACGCTACCATCGGCCTCGTGCCCACAGCCAAGAAAGGTGATCCGGTTAACTTCCCCAGTTACCCGCACGAGGCGCTCGCCGTGGTCCTGTCCGTTCGCGACGGCAGGCTGTGCGTGCTGCTGTGGAAACGCGCACGGAGCCCGTATCGCGGCCGCTGGGCGCTTCCCGGCGGCGGTGTCGAGCCCACCGAGCGGCTGCGGGACGCCATCACCGGGCACCTTGCGACGAAGGTCGACGTTCGCGACGTCGCGCACCTCGAACAGTTGGCCACGCACAGTGCGATCGATCGCGATCCGCGGGCCCGCGTGCTGGCGACGGGCTACCTGGGCCTTGTCCCGTCCGACGTACAGCCGAAGCTTCCTTCCGACACGCAGTGGCACCCGGTCGACGAGCTGCCGCGGACCGCGTTCGATCATCACTACTTCATCGATGCCGCGGTCGCGCGGTTGCGCGCGAAACTGTCGTACACGAACATCGGGTTCGCGCTGGCTCCGCTGGAGTTCACCATTGCGGAGCTACGTGATCTGTTCGGTGCCGCACTCGGCTATGAGCTCGGCGCCACCAATCTCACCCGCGTCCTGACCCGCAGGCACGTGATCGACCCCACCGAACGGCGAGCCAGCCCTGGCCAGAGCGGCGGCCGTCCCGCGACCGTCTACAAGTTCGTGGCCCGCGAGCTGACCGTCACCGACCCGTTCGCCGTACTCCGCCCACCCCGCTGACGCCTCCTTCTCGACATGACGCTCCCTGGAGGCGCCGGGTGGGGTTCTGCGGTGTTGGTCGGTTAGCGTCGGGGCGTGTTGCTGCCTGAACTGTCGGTGCCGGGGGCGGATCTGCCTGTCCGGGCGGTTTTGCCTGCCACGGTCGATGCGGTGCGTTCGCGCGGTACGGCGGTGTTGGTTGCGCCGCCTGGATCGGGGAAGACCTCGCTGTTGCCGCTCGCACTGGGCGACGCGCTCGAGGGCACGATCATCGTCGCCGAGCCGCGAAGGATGGCAACCCGCGCGGCTGCGGCCCGGCTGGCGATGCTGGTCGGCGAACCGCTCGGGCAGCGGATCGGCTACGCGATGCGCGGTGAACGCAGCGGCAGCAAGGGGCTCCGTGTCGAGGTGGTGACGACAGGGCTCCTCGTACGGCGACTGCAGCAGAACCCGGAGCTGCCGGGAGTCGCGGCGATTGTGATCGACGAGTGCCACGAGCGGCACCTCGATGCCGATCTGCTGCTCGCGTTCTGCGTCGACATCCGGGCGAATCTTCGCGAAGACCTGGCGCTCGTCGCGACCTCGGCCACGGCGGACACGACCAGGCTGAGCCGTGCGCTGGGCACCGACGTTCCGGCGCCCGTGATCACCGCGTCTGCGGAGCTGTTCGACGTGGCGATCGAGTGGGCGCCACCACCGGTGCCCGTGCCGCTGCTTCCGGGTGGGCGGGTCGACCCGCGACTGCTGGATCACGTCGCGGCCGTCGTCCGGCGTGCACTGACCGAGAACGACGGCGACATCCTCGTGTTCGTCCCGGGGGAGGCCGAGATCAACGGTGTGACTCGCCGGTTGGCCGGTCAGAACGTCCTGCCGTTGTACGGTCGCCAATCCAGGGCCGAACAGGACCGCGCATTGACGCCCGCGGCCACTCGTCGGATCGTGGTGACGACGTCGGTCGCTGAGAGTTCGCTGACTGTGCCCGCGGTCAGAGTTGTGGTCGACTCAGGTCTTGCCCGGGAGCCGCGGACCGATCAGTCCCGTGGCCTCGGTGCGTTGGTCACCTGCCGGGTGTCGAAGTCGTCGGCCGACCAGCGAGCGGGCCGTGCCGGGCGGGAGGCGCCCGGCCGGGTCTATCGGTGCTGGTCCGCCACCGACCACGCGCATCTCGACGATCATGCGGCGCCGGAGATCGCGATCGCCGATCTGGCAGCTTTCGCCCTCGATCTCGCGGCGTGGGGTGCGCCGGCCGGCGACGGTCTGACCTTGCTCGACGCGCCGCCCGTGCCGGCGATGGCCGCGGCCACCGAACTGCTGCGCCGCCTCGACGCCATTGACGACAACGGCCGGATCACTGAGCGAGGACGGCAGATGGCGGCGATCGGGGCGCATCCTCGGCTGGCTCGTGCGTTGCTGGACGGGACGCCGCGGGTCGGCGCCGACCGGGCACGCGAGATCGTCGCGATGCTCTCGGACGACTCCGGGCGCGACTTCGGCGATGACCTACCGGCCCGCTGGCGAGCCCTCCGCCGCGGCGAGGACCGCGGAGCCACGGCCCGCTGGCGAGAAGAGACCAAGCGTCTCGGCCGAGGCGACCCGTTGGGCGGAGACGGAGTACGGCGGGGGACAAGCGCCGTACCGGATGATCTTGCGGTGGGGGTTGTGGTCGGGTTGGCGTATCCGGATCGGATTGCGCGGGTCCGGGGGGCCGAGTCGGCGACGTACCAGATGTCTGGTGGGACTGGCGCCGCGCTGGACCCGCAGTCGCCGTTGCGGACCACGACCTGGCTGGCGATCGCGGCTGCCGACCGAGCGCCCGGTCGCGCCGACGCCAGGATCCGTTCCGCGGCGCCGATCGACGAGCAGACCGCGCGAGACATCGCAGGCGACCTCGTCTCGACCACCGACCAGATCCGCTGGGACAACGGCCGGATCGTGACGCGTCGCGTCGAGGTACTCGGCGCGATCGTGCTCAATGACGTCCCGCTGGCAAAGCCCGACCGGCTTCTCGTCCAAGCTGCCGTCCGCGACGGTATCCGGCGCAGCGGTTTGTCAGTACTGCGCTGGTCGGAGGCTGCTCTCGCCTTGCGGGAGCGGCTGGCGTTCTGCCACGCCCACCTCGGCGCCCCGTGGCCTGCGGTCGACGACGAAGCGCTGCTGGCCGATCTCGACGAATGGCTGGGGACCGAGCTCGCCTCGGTGCGAGGTGCGCGCGATCTTGCCAACATCGACGTGGCTTCGGCGCTCCGGCGACTATTGCCGTGGCCCGCAGCAACCCGGTTCGGTGAGCTCGCACCGGAACGGCTCCAGGTCCCATCGGGCTCCGAGGTCCGACTCGCGTACGACGGTGTCGAGCCACCGGTGCTCGCGGTGAAGCTGCAGGAGGTATTCGGCTGGACTGCCACTCCGGTCGTCGCGGACGGTCGTGTCCCGGTCGTTCTGCACCTCTTGTCGCCCGCACGGCGGACGGTCGCGATCACAAGCGATCTCGCCTCGTTCTGGAAGCAGGGCTATCCCCAGGTCCGAGCCGACCTGCGAGCCCGCTACCCCCGCCATCCCTGGCCGGAAGACCCACTCACCGCCATCCCGACCAAGCGACCAAAACCTCGCCAGTGAACCGAGCTGGCGAGGTTTTGGGCGCCGCCCCTCGACAGTCAGCTGTAGGGACCCTGATGAGCACTAGGCACCTACCCACGTCGGTACGCCGTTGGGGTGGTTCGGGTCAGCCGCTTGAACGCGGTGGCGAAGTACTGCGTGCTGGCGAAGCCGAGGGAGTGCGCGATCTCGGTGACCGGCAGATCGGTCTCGCCGAGCAAGGTGCGGGCGTGCTCGATCTTGCTGCGGAGTATGAACTCGCCCGGCGGCAGGCCGAGCTCCTGGCGGAACTGTGCGTGCAGGCGGGCCGGTGACAGGCCGACGGCGCGGCTGAGCATCGGCACGGTGATCGTCTCGCCGAGATGTTCTGCGACGTACTGCCGACTCCGCTCTACCACCGCCGACACCGGCCGCGCCTGGTCGGCGGCGCTCGCCGTCACTGTCCGGACCAGGAACTGCGCGAGGGACATCGCCGCCTGCAGTCGGGCGAGCTCGCTCGCCGGGCCGCTGAGCTGCGCGATCGCGTCGTCCAACAGGAACCCTGCCTCGGGGTGTGCTCGGAACTGCCGGGTCGGGATGCCCAGTAGCGCCTGGGTCAGCTGTCGTCGGCGGGTGCTGTCCAGATAGAGCAGCGGCGAGTCACGGACGCGGAGGATCAGCCAGTACAGCACGCCCTTGTCCTCGGGCGCGCCGGCACTGTCGTGCTGCTCGTCCGGGAGGGTGACGAACTGGTCGCCGCCGCTGAGCTGATAGACCCGGTCGCCCAGCCGGTAGCGCTGCCGTCCCCGGGCGAGGAAGCAGACCTCGACGCAGCCGGGGTGGGAGTGCGCGCCGAGTACGTCGTGCGCATACGAGTACCGATAGCGGCCGAGAGTGACGACTCCGGGCAGGTCGGGATCCTGTAGCTCGAGTCGGTGGGCCATGTTCGATCTTGTCTCTCGTTCGATTCCGGACGCAAGCAGTCGGCGCCGTCCCTAGCGTTGTGGTCATGCTGACAACAGACGATGTGGTCCGGTACCACGACCAGGGTTTCCTCGCGCTCGAGTCTTTCATCTCGGGCGAGGAGGTCGAGCGGATGCGTACGATCTATGACCGTCTGTTCGCCGAGCGGGCCGGACGTTCGGCCGGCGATCAGTTCGACCTGGCCGGTGCGGACGACGAGGAGAGCGAGGCCAACCTCCCGCAGATCCTCAACCCGTCGCGGTACGCGCCGGAGCTTCTGCGCAGCGAGACGCTCGATCGCGCGAAGGAGGTGCTGGCCGAGCTGCTCGGTCCGGAGGCGACGTTCGGAGGCGACCATGCGATCAACAAGCCGCCCCGGAACGGGGTCGAGACGCCTTGGCACCAGGACGAGGCGTACTGGAACCCGGCGGTCAGCTACCACGCGCTGAGCATCTGGATTCCGTTGCAGGAGGCAACGGTTGACAACGGGTGCATGCATTTCGTCCCCGGCTCGCACCGCGGCGACGTGGTCCCGCACCGGCCGATCGGCGGCGACCCACGGGTGCACGGCCTCGAAGTGGAGCCCGGATCCGTCGATGTCTCCACCGCCGTGGCCTGCCCGATCCCGGCCGGCGGGGCGACGATCCACGCCAGCCGCACCCTGCACTACACATCGCCGAACCGCTCTGCCGACCACCGGCGCGCGTACATCATCAGCGGCGGAACCCCGGAGCAGCCGGCTGCCGCGCCACGCGACTTCCCATGGCAGGCCGCCCGCCACACCGCCCGAGAACAACGAGCCAACACCACCCACCCCACAAACAACTGACCGCCAGCGGAGCCTGCGCCAGGCATCATTCGCGCCTCGACGAGTGTGGTTCACATGTGTGTCCGAGAGGGGACATATGGCCGAGAAGAAGGCCGAGAGCTATCGCGATTATCTTCCGGACGGAACCTACTGGACTGTTCGAAAGCGGCGGGGGCACCTTCTGGGTGCTGCGGCTAACGAGCGGATCGCAGGAACAGTGCGAGGTTTGGGGAGGCTACTCCAGTCCGGGGGCTGCGGCGAGCGCGGCCGCTCAACTGGCGTACGGTCAGGCAGTTGACGAAGTGAGGGACCGTCTGCGCGCGACTCTGCATGACGCCCTCGAAGAGATCGGGCTCGGCGCTGGTCCGCAGAAGGCACCGGTCTCCGCCGACGCCGCCCCCGCGAACTTGGCAGTTGGCGCGGAAGAGTGATGGGTCGACGCTGTCATGGGGGGCAGTAGACCGCTCGGCTGCCGTCATAGTGCAGTCGCTGGTGTGACGCACGGTGGGCCGTTAGCTCACAGCTGCTCACCGATGTGGGAGAGCGGCACGCGCCGATGTAGGAGCATCGTCATTAAAGGGGGCCAATATGGCAGCAAAGGCAGCTATGCCTGCGCGGGTCTGGTGGCAGGATTCTTGCGCGGGTGATGGACCGGTAGGACATCACGGCCGGTCGGGCTGGTGGGGCAGCGGCGACGGCCTTGGTATCGTGGTCGGACGCTGGGCCTGCGGGAGGGCAGATGCATAGCGGCGTGCCGTGCTGGCGTGGTGGAGGATGGGTTGATCGCGGGGCTTCGGTTGCCGTCTCCGGTTGTCGAGATTGATGACGACCGGCTGAGGGCCGCGGGGGTGCGGGTTCTGCTGAAGCGGGACGATCTGGTTCATCCGGAAGTGCCGGGGAACAAGTGGCGGAAGTTGAAGTACAACGTCGCGACTGCTCGGGAGTTGGGATTCGAGACTCTGCTGACGTTTGGTGGTGCCTATTCGAATCACATCCGGGCCACTGCTGCGGTCGGGTCGTACTGCGGCTTCGGCACGATCGGCGTGATCCGGGGTGAGGAGCATCTGCCGCTCAACTCGTCGCTTAGGTACGCCGTGTCGCGCGGCATGCGGCTGATGTACGTCGACCGGACGACGTACCGGACCAAGGCATCGGACGCTGTGATCGAGGCGCTACATCAGGAGTTCGTGACATCTACCTCATCCCTGAGGGTGGTAGCAATGTCGTCGCCGTCCGGGGACGTGCAGAGTTGCCGACGGAGCTGGATTCGTCCGTCGACGTCGTGTTCCGTGCGGTCGGTACCGGAGGGACGCTCGCAGGTGTGGCTGGCGGTATGCGGCCGGACCGGCTAGTGATTGGGGTTCCGGTGGTCAAGGGCGGGGCGTTCCTTGAGGGCGACATCGTTGGGCTGCAGGAGCAGGTGTACGGCGCGCGTACCGGGGTGTGGCGGCTTGAGTGTGATTACCACTTCGGCGGCTACGCGAAGCGGACGTCAGAGCTCGGCGAGTTCATCGACGACTTCGAGGCGCGGCACGGTGTGCGCTTGGACTGGGTGTACGAGGCGAAGATGATGTACGCACTGTTCGACCAGGTGGCTCGCAACGCGTTTCCGAGAGGTACGACGATCGTTGCCCTGATCAGTGGGTCCGGCGAAGTTCCAGAGACCTGACGGTCAGGCTTCTAGCCACTCGAGGTGCCAGTCGCCCGAGTTGACGATGAAGTTCTTGCCGAAGCCGAGCCAGCGGCCGTTCATGCCGCGGGCGTGCGGGCTGACGACTAGCTGGATGGTGCCGTAGTAGACCGCGCCGCGGTAGTAGCCGGTGGGGCTGTTCGCTCTTTCCAGGTTCCGGTGGCGATGGCTCCGCTGACGGACAGATCGAGCGTCAGCCGTGATTCGCTGTCGGCGGGATCGGCGACCTGGGCTGCGATTCCCATGATCGACAAGACGAAGACGGCGACGCGTTGGGCGAGGATCAGCCCGATCGCGGCAATCCCCGCAGCGGTAACCACCAGGGAAGGCTGTGATCGTCTGTTCCGACCTGGTCCCTACCGGAGCCCCGAGATCCATCAACGTCCATGTCGCCGCCAGCAGGGCGAGCTACACACCGACTAGGGGACCCGTCGCCGACCGGGACGCGAGCTGTGCTTTTCGGGGCCGGAACCGCACGCCGAGCGATAATCCAGTAGATGCCTACCAGGACCAGGAGCGCATAACAGAGGGCATCGCGGCCAGGATGAGACTCATCGTGAGCCCTGAGGTGTCGCACAGTCGGGGCGTGACTCGCGTAGCGTGAGCCGGACCGAGCGATTCTTCACGGCTGCGAGTGGATCGAGCTTCCCTTCCGGTGTGTGGTCCTGGATGTAGCCGGGGAAGTGGCTGCCGGCTCCGTGGGTGGTGATCTGGGCGGGCCGTACGCCGTGGTCGACGAGTTTCGTCGCGACGGTTCGGGCCCGCTCCTGCGCGCGCCGCACTTGGTTCGTGTCGGTGTCTACACGAGCTGTCGTGCCAGTGATGAGCACGCTGCGGCCTGATCCTCCCAGGAGCCACCGTGCGATATCGCGGATGACAATCTCTGCTGCGTCGGTCTCGCGGAAGGCGTTCGATTTGGGCTTGAAACCGACCGGCGATGCGTCGTCGTAGATCAGTGTGGTTGTGGTGCAGGGCCGAACTCTTGGTGGCTGAGGCGGCTTGGTCAGGACTACCGGCCGGGTCGTGAAAGGTGTGGTGGGTGGCTTGCCGGTCCTCGGGCTCGACGTGGATTCCACTGTGGCGCCGCCGGTCCTGAGCACGCTCTGCCAGAAGGTGGACATGGCGTCCGACTGGGCCGATGTGAGTGGTAGCTGCGGGCTGGAGGTGTATCCGATGCCGACGAGTGTGACGTTCAGGCCTTTGAGGTGGAGCCCGCGCAGCTCGGCGTCGATCGACTTGGCGAACTCAGCGGGGTCGGTGGCGAGCATGCCGGGTCGGGTCATGTCGATGACCCCAGTGTCTGGGAGGCCGGCGTCGATGACCGCGATGTAGCCGTCGACGGTCGAGCGGGTCGTGGCACGGACGTAGTCGGACGCGATCTTGATTCCGGCGAACAGGTCGGAGCCGTTGCTGTCGGCCGCGGCTGCCTGGACGGCCTTTCGGATCGAGCCGAGAGCGCGCTTCATGTCGTCGTTGCGTCTGCCGTCGTTGTCGGTGTCGAGGGTGAAACGTCCCAGCCGGGTGATGGTGGGGGAGCCGTCGACGATGACCACAGCGACCGCCGCTTGGTTCTCGACCGCGCTGGTCAGCAGACATGCCAACTCGCTGGGAATGTCTGGCGCGGGTTGGTTTTGGTGGACGCCGATGACCAGAGCCAGGGCGGCTGGGTGAACTGATGGGCATTGCGGGCCGGGCCCGCCTGTCCGGCTGGACGTCGCGCCGGCGGTGTTGTCCTGGTCTTGCGGTCCGCTGCAAGCGGTCAGGCCGATGAGCAGTGCAGCGAGTACGGCTGCGGCTGCAGTGACCGTTGACCAGGTCGGCAGGTGCAGGGAGAGGCGGAGTGCCGGCCGGTGGACGGGCGGTGTGCGTTTGTGGGGCATGGTTTGTGTCTCCATCGGTGCGAGTGTGGCTGGAAGGTGGTGAGCTTTCGGTCGCATCAGGTACGGGTCCAGCGACGTGCGTGGGTGGAGCAGATCAGTCCCCATGAGCAGTGCTGGCAGGTGGCCGGGTCGAGAGGGTCGGAGCCCTTGCAGCGGTCTCCGAGCGGGCACCGCAGGAGGGTTGCCTTGCAGTGCCCGCATCGGTGGTGATCGAGGGGTGTGGTCATCAGGCGCCGGCTGCCGTGTTGCGTCCGCGACTTGGACGCAGGCGTGTGATGCCGGTGGCGGCGGGATCGGCGAGGTGGTGGGCGGCCTGCACTCGGGCGTGGGCCTTGAGGTGCTCGATGAGCCCGTCGACGGCTTTGTGGGCCGTGCGTTCGGCGTCGGCGAGGGTCTTGAGTTCCTGCCGGTGAGCGGTTGCGGTCTGCGCGAGGCGGGTCAGCTTCGCCTCGGATTCGGCTCGCTTGCTGGTGAGTTTTCTGGCGCTGCGGCCGGCGGCCCGCCGTGTTGCAGCGGCGTCGTTGGTGAGCAGGTAGCCCTCCGCCCAGGCGAGTGCTCCGGTGGCTACGTACACCGCGGCGAGCACGATGGCCACCAGGCGATCCGTCCCGGCCTCGCTGGGGTCCGCTGGCTGACCTTCGAAGCTGACCTGGCCGGGCAGTATCGCGGCGGCGTACCACCGCATCACCAGCAGGGATGCGCCGATGAGGAACCAGGCCACGAGCAGAACGGATTGGATCGGGGTGGTGGAGTGTCCGGTGGCCTTGCTGCGCCGATACAGCTTGCCGGCGATCAGCGGCAGATTCAGTGCAGCGACGGTCAGCCCGACGGCGATCAGCCAGGACCACCGCGGGGGCAGGCCGAGCAACCGATCGATCGTGCTCTTGATCATGCCCATGTCGGCTGCGGCCACGAGCACAACCGCGGCGGCCGCGGCGCCCAGGTAGACGAGGTGCCGCGTCAGTGACTCGTACGCTGCTTGCGGTTTGTGCCATCCGCTCGCCCTGCCGCCGGAGGCCCGGATCTCCGCGGGTTGCTGAGCCGGAGCGGAACGTGGAGCGGTGTCGCCGGCCAGCTCGGACTGGTCGGCTGGCGCGGTTGGTGAGTCGTGATCGACAGTGCTCGGTGAGAGCAGGGCGTCGAGGTCGGTCGACGGCGGCCCGGCAACCGCCGCTATTGGTTGGCCGCCGGTACTTGTTGTTGTCGGGTGGTTCTGACCGAGGAGCTGGCCGGTGGCGTGCCGCTCGACCTCGATCGCCGCGATCTCTTGGTCGCGTAGGCGCGAAAGTGTGTGGGCTTCTTCGACGTAGTGCTGCGTGGCGACGGCGTACAGCTGCGCCCCCCGGCGCCGACGGGCGTCGGCCTCTTGGCTGACGTGCGCGTGCCACATCGGGCCCTGGGTGTCGATGAGGTCGTCGAGCACGTCATGGGTGCCGGCGTCGAGTGCGCCGCGCTCGGCGAGCTGGCTGATGAGCTGGGTGCACTCGAGCTCGCAGTCGCGCTGAAGAGGCGCCGGTCCGGCGAGTGAGTGATCCAGCGGCGACACGGAGTCGATGCGGCGGATGTCGCTGAGCACGTCGCCGCCGGCGTTCCAGCCGGGCAGGTCGATGATCAGGCTGTCGTGATTCTCGATGCGTCGTGGCTTGTGGCCGGGCACCATCTTCCGAACAACCCTTCCCAGGGCGGCTCGCAGTTTCCTGCTCATCGGATGCTCCTTACGGTGACCGTGGTTGCTTCGTTGTGCTGCTCGTCGGGCAGCCAGGGGCAGGGCTCGGATGCCCATTGCGGGATCCGCAGTGGCGGGGTGGTCGTGAGGGGGTGGCCGGGTTCGGCGGCCGGCTCCGCGCGTCTCAAGGTCCGCCGATAGGCCGCGCGGTAGTGGGCGGCTCGTTGCTCGTGCAACTCGAGCAGTTCTCGGGACAGGTCGGTCGCGTTGGCGAATCGCGCGACGATCCGCGTGGTGCAGCTGGCGGCGGTGGTCTCCGCCGTGTTGACGCGGGCACGCGCCTGCTCGCAAGCCGTCTCAAGGGCCGCGAGTCGTCGCAGGTGCTCCGCGCGGCGCCGGTCGGCGATCGTCTCAGGGGAGTCGCCGAGTTCTGCTGGACCACGACGTTGGAGCGCCTCGAGAGGCGGCTCGTCGAGATTTGCCTGCCAGCGGAGGGTGGCTTCGGTGAGTTCGGCTCGTGCTTGGGTGGCGTCGGCGCGAGCGGTGGCCAGTTGTTCGAGAAGTCCTTCGGCGTCTCGGTGAGCAGAGGTGTACTCGTACTGGCAGCCGGCGAGCAGCTGATGCTGGTTTCGGGCCAGCCAGTCGGTCGGCTGGCCGTCCGGGTGAGGACTGCGGTAGGCCGGCACGGCAGCGTCTCGTCTGCCGTCGCGGCGGCCGGCGTGGCCGTCGCGGAGCCGGTCGAGCAGGCGATACCGCGTGGGCCTATCGCCGCGGGGTTCCTTCGGCATGGTCTTTTGCCCTTCCAAACGTTCGGCAGACGGAGTGGCGGTCATGCGATGCCCGATCCCATGAGCGGGGCCACCGTCAGGGGGGTGGGCCTGCGCACGGTCGTCCAGGTCGGCTTCGGTCGGCTCGTCAGGTGGTAGCCACCGCAGGCGTCGCAGTCGTAGCCGGAAACGACGGTCCAGGTCGGGTCGGCGTCGCTGAGCGCCGCCGTGCCCCGGGACGACCTGGCCGCGTGCAGCTCTGCTTTGACGTCCTTCAGTTCATCGAGGCGCCGCTTGCCGGTGGCGCGGCATACTGGCCAGTGGCGGCGGCTTCGCGTCCTGTTCTTCATCCCGCACCCCTTCGACGTTTAGTCCTTGAGAGAGATTGGACAGGCTGGCTACCCGACGCTGGGGCAATTCCCGGCAGCGTCTGGCGGTCGGCTTCCGGGTCGTGCGACGCTACGCAGAAGGGCAGTGGGGTGAGTTCGGGGAACCGTCGGCTGACGGATTCCGAAAGTGGGGGCACTTCTGGGAAAACACCTCCTGCCGGGGGAATCGGCAGACAGGATCAACTCATGGCGTGGATCGACGAGTTCAGAACCAAACTGGACCCGCGTGCTCGTGACACTCGCATCGCCTTCTACGAAGCAGCCGACCGCTGGACCGCGGACCGGGACCCGCGCCTGCAGGACTTAGTAGCCGCCTCAGGCAAGGCCCAGAACGCCTTCTACGATCACTTCGGAGGAGCAGGCTCTACCGGCCCGCTGAAGGTCACCATCAATCCCGAGCGCAAAGGCGTTGAGGCGGTCTTCGAGCAAGCCAAGGCATGGCTTTTTCAGCCGTGGCTGGACGGATGGGCCGAGCAGGCCCGGCGGCTGCGGCTCGGTCCGCGCAAACGATTGGAAACACTGGTCCAGATCACGGCACGGTGGGCCGAGGAGCATCGGTGTCTGGCGTCACGAGACGACTGCGCGCTACCGGCCCAGCTGCATGAGGCCGTGCAATGGTGCGGTCTACGAAGCCACAGCCGGCCGCTCACAGCGACACAGCTCGAGCGCACCGCTGAGGCCATCGTGCGTGACGCCGTCCGGTTCGTCGTCAACGAGAACGCCCCGGGCTCCGTGGTCGGTGCACTCGGATCGGTTCGCGCCGCGATCGCGGCACTCGATCTCGACGAACACGGCCTCGAGGCACAGACCTGGAAGGTCATCAGGGCAATCGTGGATCTGATGCAGATGCTGTCCGCGGCCGATGAGCAGCCGTCGCCGCGACTGCAAGGAGTCCTATCCCGGGCATCTCGGGCCATCACCAGACTCCGAGACGACGGTCCGGCAGCCACACCCAGGCTGCGGGCCAGTCTCGAAATTCCAGCCACCACCATGGAATCAGACGACTCAGAACGATCCGAGGAACCAGCATGACGACTCCCGCACGCAAATCCGTCCCCGGCGCGCGGCTACTCACGCCAGCCGAAAAATCACTACTGGCTCGCCTTGAAGAGCTGCGGATCGTCCCTCCAGCCAACCTATTGCAGGCGCTCTACAGCGACGACAAGGAAGAGCATGCGAAAGCGGTGCAGGACTTGCGCCGATCCCTGGACACGGCCACCGCGCTGCGTGCCAGGCTGGAGGCCTTGAGGGTCGTCCTTCCCGTGGACCCGGCATCCGCGGTCCCGGAGCTCAACAACATCGTGACAAGGGCAGAGAAGGAGTTCGGCGACACCTCGGTCGTCAGCCTCGAGGGCAGGTACATGCTGATATACCACGAGGCCCGCAGAGTCAACGCGGCAGTGACCGCGAAGAAGATGTCTGAGCTCCTGGCGACCTGTGAGAACGCACTGGGTCACGAGGCCTACCTCACCCGCCGGTGCTCGATGGTGCGGGCCCAGTTCACCCGCAAGGCCGGAGACCCCAACGGCATCCAGCTCTACGAAGATGAACTTGCGCTACGCAAGAACTCCGATGGCCCCGACGCGTGGCGTACTCGGCTGGCAAGGATGAATCTCGCCGTCGCCTTGCGCGAGAGCGGCGAGTACAACAACCTCAACCGCGCAGACCAGATCGCTGAGAAGGAACTGGCCGAGCGTTCCGTCGAATACGGCCCGGAGCACCCCCGCACTATCGTTGCCATGGCCAACAAAGCGCTCATCCTGCTGTCACTAGTCGAAGCCGGGTCAAAGACTGCCGATGCCGAAAAGGCGCTCGAGCTCGCATCGGAAGTTGTGCGCGTGCGGCAGACAGTCCTCGGCCCCCTCCACGACAGCACCCTCAGCGGCCAAATGATCCGCGCTCAAGCTCTCATCGCGCTCAAGCGATGCGACGAGGCGGTTTGGCTGCTATACGGCGTACTCGCCGACCAGGCTGCCGCCGGAGCCAAAGACCCGGGCAGGGCAGAGGAACTGCTAGCCCGCGCGCTGGCCGGCACCGAGCTCAGAAGTGACCTCGAGGAAGCCCGCCAGTTCGCCTCCGAGGCGACCCAACTGCGGACCCGGCAGTACGGGCCCGACACAGCCCAAGTGCGACGCGCACAAGAACTCGAAGCAAGCATCATTACGCAGTTGGCCGCGGCGCAAGACCGAGACGTCGTTCGAGTACTCGACCACACGAGCGGGCCGAGGTCAGAGGCGATCTGACGGCCAATGACCCGGCAGACAATCGCGGTCAACGCAGACAGGAGCATGCTGTGAAGAACACGGTGTCCGCCGACGGTATCCAGGCCGCAGCGACCAACGGCTGCGCCGGCAAGCTGGTCGCGGGCGCAACCAGATCGTGCGGCAGTGAGCAGGGCCGGAAGAAGTGTGTCGACCGAGCGCGGTGGCTTTCCGAAACCTGCCGCCGGACACTCAACATGTCGCCGTCAACCATCGGCGCCACCTGTGCGGGATGCCATTTCCCCAATTCGTGCCAGGCCGCGACCAAAGTGGAAAGGCTCATCGACACGCTCGCGGTCCACAACCGGACGGTGCGAGTCGAGTTCGTCCCCCGAGGGGAGGTGAAGACATGGCTCCCACGTGCCCGCACTGCAATGTGCAGATGTGGCTCTACGAGACCGTCCAGAAACACGACGGACCCTACGGCCGCTACGAGTGCCGCACCCAGCACTGCCCTCGATGCAACGGACGGTGCCGCGAAACCCGCGGCCAAACCATCAGTCGCTGATCCCACCAGTTGCCGCAAGCCCTCGTCCGCTAGCCACCGGCGCGTCGCAGGCCATCTACCGCAAGCGGGCGTGGACTGGCGGCCCGCTGGCAGTGTCGTCGACAGGATCGCCGACCGACCAGCAAGCCTCATAAGCGGCTCGATGAGGACAGGGGTGCCGAAGAACGCCGTCCAAGACCTAAGGCGACATTGCATCCCCGGACCCTGATCGCCAAGGCTGCAAAGGTCGCTCTCCGGGTAGCCTGCCCCGCTTGATGTTCCACAACTCGAGGAAAGCTTGGCCGCGCACCTGCATCCAGTCGCAACTGAGCGAGGGCCAGCGCTGTGTCGCTGTAACGCTGATGCGCTGGCGGCGATGTAGGTCATGGGGAGTGACAACGACAATGGGGGGAAGCCATGCCTGATTTGCCACCGCCGCAGCCGAGTGCGAGCGAGGTTCGGCAGGCCGAAGAGCGTTCACAGCAAGCGAAGTACGCTGACGAGCAGGCCAAAAGGCGTAAGAAGGAAGAAGAGGAGCGTCAGAAGGCGCTGATTGCGGAATCACGTCGCAGAGCCGGCGAGACCCGCCAAGGGCGATAGACGACTGCCGTGCCAGGCGGCGACACGCTTTCGTCGTCGCGCAGTTTCCGCAAATTGCTCGGTGCATCGCCGCAAGCGTCAGCGCTGGACATCAAACTAGCGCTGGCGCGGCCTTGATGAGGCTGGAGATGACGGCATCGCCGGTTGACGATCACGCCGGCTATCCATCGGGGAAACCCCGGAACGGTTGTCGGCGCGAAGCCGCGCGGTAGCGTGCGCAACGCTCCTGTGCCGCGGATCGCACCGGTGAGAACAGGAGAGCAACGATGGGACTCTTTGGCAAGAAGGGCCAGCCAGAGCAGCAGCAACGCTCGTCATCGGTCGGCGGAGACGACAAGGTTCCGGTGCGCGATCCAGGACTGGATCCCCAGGATCCTCGGCAACTTCTTTTCGGGCTCCTTCACGGATCAGGGATCAGCTTCGTCTTGAATGCCCGGGTAGACGTGGGGAGGACCCTCCAAGAGGCGGTCAGGCTGGCGCCGATTCTCGCGCGGTCAAGCCACCTCGGGCGTGGGTTTCTCCGGATGGATGCCGATCCGCAAACGGTCTGGACGGCGGTCGAAGGTCCAAGCGGCTCCGCCGTGATTGTGTTCGGCTCGCCGGAGTCGAACACAGATCTGTTGTTTCAGACTGTCTTCAAGCCTTTCGAACAGGCCCAGCATCCGTTCTCCTGCGACATGGTGTTCTCAGGATCAACGAGCCCCAACCTCGCTGCCATCATCAACGGTGCCGACGTCGCGCCAGCGTGGGAAGTTGATCCACTTCATCACATTGCCGACCCTGCGGAGTTTCCAACCCTGCCGGCTTCGATTCGCCGCGCCGCGTGCGGATGGGAACGCATCGGACTCGATCTGTACAAGCGGCAGCTTCAAGATATCGACGGGGACACGGTCGACGTGTTTCTCGGCTTGAACGAAGGCCGGCCAGATCTGATCACCACCATTGGCGGAATCGCCCCCGACGGCGACCTTGACCGCTTCGAGCCGCTGACGGCACGCGGTCCCTACAGCCTCGAACGCTGGGATGCCGCTGTTGTCTTCGTTCGCTCGGTTCCGCTGGGCATCGAGGAATCCCAACTGATGCAGTTGAGCCAACGACTGGTAGACGACCTCGCCGCCGGGCTCGCCGAGTTGGGAAAGGTGAACGCGCCCAGCCTGCCGGTGAAGACCACGGTGACATCGCTATGGGACCGATTAGAGACAGTGCCCGCGGGAGCAGCGCCCACGCGCCAGATTGACTGGCCGTCGTCGACAGCGGACTACACCGTTATTGAACGAGTGCGCGAGTCAGTTCCCGAAGGGACGTCCACTTTCGAGTCTCTGGACCTGTTGGCACAGCAGTTGCGCGCCCAGCGAGGGTCGGGATTCGAGCACGCCTGGCGTGGAGCGGGGGACGCACTTCTGTCCCCGAGTTGGCTCACTTTCCAGTCGGCAGCATTCGACCCGGAGTCCGGGCGCATCGTCGCAACCGGACACCTCAACCACGAAGTCTGGGATCTGTCGCCGGCACACGACCTAGGTGCGATCGATGGGCGGAATGGATTCAGCTTCTCCGAACAGGGCCACGCGGGCGGCGTCGTTTGGCCGTCGTCGTCGCTGTACGTCGGATCGACCCGCACCGGCATCCTCGTGCCTCTGGACGCAACGCTGAACGTTCTTACAGTCGACCTGCACGCAGTCACCGGAACCATCGCAGCACTGGCGCACCTCGGCGGCTCCACGGCCGCGGTATTTCTATTCGACCCTTCGGGTGAACGCCACCTGCTGACCGTCGTCGAAGACATCAGCGGAAACGAGCCCATCCGCTTCAGCGGTGATGGCGAGTGGCTATTGATCAGCGGGAGCCAAGCCTCGACGCTGGTCGAGGTTGCGACCGGTCGCTGGCTGCGACTCGACGTCGGCAACGCTGCCTGGTGGCCTCTGGGCGACTCCAGCCTTCTGACGGTGACCCACGACAACGGAACTGCGACCCCGCAGATCTTCAGCCTGGAGTCCAACTCCTACACCCGGACGTACCCGCAGATTACGCTCGACGTCCCTCTCCTATCGTCATTCCCCTACACCTGGTTCCCCGCCGTCTCGCCTGATGGCCGCGAGATCCTTGTGCAGACTCCAGCCGGCGTGACCACCGAGTACCAGAGCGAACATGGCGTAGGAGGTCACCTCGCACGGGTGACGCTCGATGACGGCCAAGGGCGCCTCGTCGGAGAGGTGTTCTTGAACAGTGAAAGGACACTCGAACGCGACGTTCGCGAAGCGCGATGGACTGGCCGGCCGCCCAGTCACCACATCCGGCTGGTTCCAACGCTGGAACTCAATCCGCCGGTGACCGAGCACGCCTACCTGGATCCAGGCCGATGGGCCGACGAAGCCGAGAGAGTCCTGGTGCTGACCCTCAACAAGGCCATCGAACTGACGAAGGAGGGCAAGGACATCTCGCACCTGGTCCCTGAGATCCTCGCCGCCTTGATCCCCATCGGATGCAACGGCGATATCTGGGAACGCCAGTCCGAATGGCTGGTCGGTCTCCAGCAGTCGACCAACAACCTTGTAGCCAACGGCACGATCACCGGCAACGCCGCTACGGCCTGGAGGCGCTACGGATCAGCCATCGCTGCAATCCAGGCTGGACGACTCGAGCTGATCGACCCAGTTACAGCGGCGTGGTCATGACCCCACCGGCGGCGGGCCCGGAGAACTCCGAGTTGCTCTAAGCAAGGTCATCGCTCCGGAATGGCTATTCGCTACCCGTGTTGAACTACGCTCGCCATTTCCTGATGGAATCGATCACCATTCCATTGGTGATCTTTCCTTGCCATTCGTAGTAGCCGGTGCCCAGCAAGTGATTGAGACCGTCAAGACGTGGTCCGCGCACGCCCGTCGACGCCCAGGAGAGAATCGTCCAGGTGGCGGCCACCGGGATTCCATATTGACTGACGATGGACATGACGCGCCCCCTTACCTCATTCTTCTGCTTCCCGCGCAGAACCCCGACATGTTCAGCCCAGACCTGGACGGCGATGTAGTCCCCGGAAGTGATCCAGCTCAGCAGGAAGAGAGGCCCGGATCGCTTGTGGTGCTTCACACCGGACAGGTCATAGCCACCCTTTGGCCTCCGAACTCGATCGAGTTCGGCCTGCACTGACCTGATCACGCTCGGGTCTGTACCTTCGTACAGCTCCAACAGAAGGTCACCAGGATCGATCAGACCATTCCGTACCTCGTCGCTGACCTCGATCCGGCCAGGATCCGGAAACTCGAACGCCACGCTGCTGGACAATAAGCCCACTGATCTCATCCCCCACCCAAGAGTGCCGATAGAAGCTCGGCCCGGTGCTTGACCTATCGGCAGAGAGACAAGCCGCGTTACATCGGGTCGGGACTGTCAACACGAGCAGTCTCGCAGGCAGGTGTTGTAATGGATCGATCCTCAATACCCAGGACTATGACATCGACGCCCAGCGACAACGTCGCAGAAGACGAGCGTGTGGCGGGGCACCCGAACTGCGTATCGCCACACGCCTTCGGTCCTTGCGCTCCGAGGGTGGCAGCGAGGCGGGACGACTGCGGGAAGTCGGAGGTGTCCACCGAACGATCGATGCATTCCGACTGGCCAGCTCGTCGATGACAGCGTCGGCCGTCAGGTCGTCGCGGCCGGTCAGCACCAGGACGGTGCTCATGGTCAGCAGTTGTCGGTCGATGTGTCAGATCCTGGCCGCTGGCCGTCGGGGATCGGCGTCTCGGTGTTCGTTTCCGGCAGAGCCGCTGCGATCGCGTGGGAAGGATTGCCGGTCGCGGACACGTTCAACTGGAGGTTTGCGCTGTAGGTCATCGCGATACCGCGCAACGACATTTTGATCGCGCGGCAGGCCTGGCCACGATGTCAGGCGATCCAGCGATCCAATTCAGGATCTGGTCCCATGCTGGCAGCCTCTACCGCCACATGGCCAGGCCCGTCGACGCGTTGGCCGCGAACGACGTCGCGCGTCGGTTGCCGATTGCGAGACGAGATCCGATGTTCGCGTCACTCGGCCACGCAAGACATGCCGCGATCCTGGGGCAGACTGGCGATCACCGCCGTACGCCAGGCCGTTGCCCATGCCGAAGATGCTTTGGTCAGATCTGAACCCAGCGATGAGCGGCCGCTCTGGCTGAACGCGTTCTACGACCAGGCAGAGCTGGAGAATCTTGCATTGGCCGGCTACCTGGCGCTCGGGGACTACGAGGTGGCCGAAGGCCACACTCATCGGAGCCTCGCTGTTCTGCGGCCTGGCATGCGGCGTACGCGATCGATCA
The DNA here is from genome assembly GCF_004362255.1 of Kribbella sp. VKM Ac-2571. NCBI lineage: Bacteria > Bacillati > Actinomycetota > Actinomycetes > Propionibacteriales > Kribbellaceae > Kribbella > Kribbella sp. VKM Ac-2571. The sequence continues at coordinate 5,090 of NZ_SNWS01000023.1, read as the reverse complement.
CCACCGCGCGACTGGCCAAGGCGCAGCTCGGGCAAGGCGATCTGGAGGAAGCGGTCGCGACCGCGATGTCGATCCCGATCGAACCGACCGGCGTGCATCCGCGGATCAACTCGATGCTCCAAGACTTCGGCAGCACACTGCGGATCGCTGCACCATCCAGCGACCCGGCAAACGCCTGGAACCAATATGCACACGACTCACTGAGGAAGCATCTGTGACCCCTGACGGTATTGCGCTGCGCCACTCCACGGTGATCGACGAGGTGTGGAGCACGTTGATCGAGGTGTATGCCGACGTACGTGCGGATCAACTTCATCTTCCGCATTACTCGGTCGAGCGTTTCGGGGAGCAGCTTGCCCGGCATGCTTCCGATCCCGGGTGGGAAGTTGTCATCGGCTACGACACGGCCGAGCCGGTCGGGTTCGCGTACGTCAATACCCTCACTCCCGACGATCGCTGGTGGCGCCGGATGGCCACCCCGCTTCCCGGCGGATGCGCTGAAAGGTCGACCGTGGCGGTGAAAGAGATCATGCTGCGTAAGCCGTGGCGGGGTCAGGGGATCGCTCGGCTGATTCATGACGAGCTACTCCGGGGTCGTTCTGAGGCGCAGGTCTCGTTGCTGGTGAACGGTGATGGGAAGGTCAAGGCGCTCTACGAATCGTGGGGTTACGAGCCGATCAGTACGCAGCAGCCGTCCGTTGACGGCCCGGTCCTCACCGCGATGCTCTGGCTAACTCGTCCGGCATCACGGTCTGCAGACTGAGTCGGCATAGTCCGAGGGTAGGAGGAGGATGCTTCAGGAGTTGGGTGAAAAGCCGTAAGGCCCCGCTTTGCGGGGCCTTGGGGTTGGTGTCCGAGGAGGAACAAGAACCTTAACCACACGCTTGGAGCTCGACGCGGATCCAGCAGGCCGAACCCCATAAGCGCTGATTTCACCGAAGACTGATCGACGATTGCTGGGCTGCAAATGTTGCCGGTGACCTGCGGATTCTCGAACTCGAAGTGCGCAACGACTCGCGTGCCTGCGCGGTGCTGATTCAGTGCGTAAAAGGGTGCGTAGCCCGGCGCGTTGGTCAGGTCCATCGAGGTTCTCAGGATCCCAGTCCCTGCCACGAGCTCGCTGCTGATCAGTGGGTCCGCGAAGCTGTGATCACCGCGACCGCATCCGAGAAGCTGGTTGGGTAGCCGGGAGCGGCTGGGCCCTGACGGCGCAGCCATGCGGAGCAGGAGGGCTGTCGCTGCTGGGGGAGATCGGAAGTGCTCGAGCTGAGTCTTCGCAAAGTGATCCGCCGGCGCGCTGCTGTGGCGTCGAGAGCGGTGGATACTTCGTTGGCGCGGAGGGTGATGGCACGTAGCAGGCGGTAGAGATCGCCGTAGCCACGGTCGCGGGTGTTGAGGTCGCCGAGTTCGACGGCGGTGGGGTTTCTCGGCGATGACGGGGGCGAGTGGGTGCGATTGATACAGGCTGCCTCGAGCCTTCGCCTCGAGATCGGCCGAGGCCCGCGTGGTCAATCACGTCTCCAGGGCGACTCCGGCCCCGGTGAGGGCGAGAGTGCCTCCGGAGCAGATCGCTTTGGGCGCTGCTGACAGTGGCCAAGCTGCGAAATGCCCGTTCAGACTGCGATCGGTTTGACGCCGCTCGCCAATGAACAGTTGTTGTCAGCGAACAAACGGCCCTCGCGCCCATGTTGCGAGGGAGATGTGAGGACCGATGCCACCAAACACGCCAGCGGACCTGCATACGCCGCCACCGCTCCTGGATGGTGAGCTCAGCTTCGACGAGGTGAGGTGCCACCGGCGGGCTGACGACTACTGAACTGACGGGCTCCACAGATTGCCTGTCGCGCGTAACGTAGCGTTCGCCGGGGTGGGCGAGAAAGCCAAAACCGGCTCTTCGCAGTTGAGGGTGTAGAGGCTGGCGGCGCGTCGGTGTCCGGGTAGGGGTCGAGGTCTTCCGATGATGGGAGTTCTCACACCGCCCATCCAGAAGACCTCGACGTGCCTGACGCTACCTTCGCTTGCCCTGATCTGACCACGTTCACACGCCTTGACGAGCTCGGTCTTGAAGTCGTCGGGCAGCGGGTCGAGCCGGGCCGTGCTGTGCTGGCCTGCCGGGTGGTCGAGCCCGACGGTGGATCCGGAGGCTGGTGCCTGCGGTGCGGCTGCGAAGGTGTCGCTCGTGACACCGTGGTCCGGCGGCTGGCGCACGAGCCGCTGGGCTGGCGTCCCACGACGTTGGAGGTTATCGTGCGTCGTTATCGGTGTACCGGGTGCAGGCATGTGTGGCGCCAGGACACCAGTCGCGCGGCTGAGCGACGCGCGAAGATCTCCCGCCGTGGTCTGCGGTGGGCGCTGGAAGGTCTTGTGGTCCAGCACCTCACGGTCGCCAGGGTCGCTGAAGGGCTCGGGGTGTCGTGGAACACTGCGAACGATGCGGTTCTTGCCGAGGGCAAGCGTGTCCTGATCGATGATCCCAGCCGGTTCGACGGCGTGCGCGTGATCGGTGTCGACGAGCACGTGTGGCGCCACACGCGCCGGGGCGACAAGTACGTCACCGTCATCATCGACCTGACCGGCGTCCGAGACGGCACCGGCCCAGCACGCCTGCTGGACATGGTCGAGGGCCGCTCCAAGCAGGCGTTCAAGCAGTGGCTCGCCGAGCGCCCTCAGCAGTGGCGCGACGCGGTGGAGGTCGTCGCGATGGACGGCTTCACCGGCTTCAAGACAGCGACTGCCGAGGAACTGCCCGACGCGACCGCGGTCATGGATCCCTTCCACGTCGTCCGACTGGCCGGCGACGCCCTCGACCAGTGCCGGCGCCGCGTCCAGCAAGCCGTCCACGGCCACCGCGGCCGCAAACACGACCCGCTCTACTCGGCACGCCGCACGTTGCACACCGGCGCCGGGCTACTCACCGGCAAGCAGAAGAACCGCCTCCACACCCTGTTCGCCGATGACAACCACGTCGAGGTCGAGGCGACCTGGGGGATCTACCAACGGATGATCGCCGCCTACCGCGAACCCGACCGCAGCCGCGGCAGGAAACTGATGCAACAGCTCATCAACTCGGTCAGCCACGGCGTTCCCGCCGCGCTCGTCGAGCTCATCACACTCGGACGGACGCTGAACAAGCGCGCCACCGACGTACTGGCCTACTTCGACCGCCCAGGAACGTCCAACGGACCGACCGAGGCCATCAACGGCCGCCTCGAACACCTCCGAGGATCCGCACTCGGCTTCCGGAACCTCACCAACTACATCGCCAGATCCCTACTCGAGACCGGCGGCTTCAGACCCCAACTACACCCTCAACTGTGAAGAGCCCCAAAACCTCTTGCTGGCAAAGGGTTTCGTGCTGACGACGATCGGCTCTGGACCCAAGGCCTTGGACATTCTGTGCTTGCCCAGGTCCTATTGAGTTATGCCTGGACGACACGCTTCGAGGGGGCATCATAGTGGGAACAATCACGACCAGCGATGGCACCGAAATCTTCTACAAGGACTGGGGAAGCGGTCAGCCGATCGTGTTCAGTCACGGGTGGCCGCTGTCAGCCGACGACTGGGACAACCAGATGCTGTTCTTCTTGCAGCAGGGGTACCGCGTCATCGCCCATGACCGCCGCGGACACGGGCGCTCCACGCAGACCGGCGACGGTCACGACATGGACCACTACGCGGACGACCTGAAGGCAGTCGTCGAACATCTCGACCTGCACGACGCCATTCACGTCGGTCACTCGACCGGCGGCGGCGAGGTCGCGCACTACCTGGGCCGGCACGGCGAGGACCGGGCTGCCAAGGCCGCGCTGCTCTGCGCGGTCCCGCCGCTGATGGTGCAGACCGATGCGAACCCGGACGGCCTGCCGAAGGCGGTCTTCGACGACCTCCAGGCGCAGCTCGCGGCCAACCGGTCGGCCTTCTACCGCGCGCTCCCGGAAGGACCGTTCTACGGCTTCAATCGTCCGGGCGCCGTGCCCGACGAAGCGATCATCGCGAACTGGTGGCGCCAGGGCATGATGGGCGGCGCGAAGGCGCACTACGACGGCATCGTCGCGTTCTCCCAGACCGACTTCACCGAGGACCTGAAGGAGATCACCATCCCGGTCCTGGTGATGCACAGCGAGGACGACCAGATCGTGCCGTACGTCGCGGCCGGCCCGAAGTCGGCCGAGTTGCTGAAGAACGGTGTCCTGAAGACCTACAAGGACTACCCGCACGGCATGCCGACCACTCAGGCCGACGTCACCAACGCCGACCTACTGGAATTCCTGCAGGCGTAGATGTCCGACCCTCACATCAGGTCCGAGCCTCTCCGCCGCTAGACCGTTCGCTGGCCTACGCCAGCTGGGTTCGCCGCTGCTGCACGGGCTCGATCGCCTTCCCGCGCAACAGCGTCAGTTGCTTGGCACGGCCCTCGGCTTGGAGCAGGCCCTGCGCCGGGCAGATTCTTGATGGGTCTGGCTGTGTGGGGCCTGCTGGCTACCGCCCCGGCGGAGCGTTCCTTGGTGCGTGTGGTCGACGACGCACAGTGGCTGGATCGTAGCGTCACCGCTGCGTGCGGGTGATGATCAGCCATTCGGCGGCCTCGATCAGGGATGAGCCGTCGGCGTGGCCGAGGTCGGTCGGCAGTTGCGCGGCTGTCGTCGGTCGCTAGTGCCTCGTCAAGCAACGTTGGGTAGGTAATCGGGTCGGCGGATTTTGGAGTCGACGGCGTAGTGGCGTTTGGGCTGGGCGTGTCTGTTGTTCCAGCGGACGTAGCCGGCGATGGCTGCCTCTTGGGCGGTATGGCTGGGATAGTCGCTGCCGTCGAGGGTGAAGTAGCGCAGTGCGGTGAACTCGCACTCGATCCAGTTCAGCCAGGATGCGTTGCTTGGGGTGAACACCAACTCGATGTCGTTGGTCTGGCACCAGGCGACGACTTCGGCCTTCTTGTGGGGCGAGAAGTTGTCGCAGATCACGTGCAGTTTCCCGCTGGGGAACCGGGCTCGGAGTTGTTTGAGGAAGGCGAGGAATTCCTGCCAGCGTTTGCGATCGCGGAATCGGTAGAACATCTGGCCGGTGGCCAGGTCCAGCGCGGCGAACATCTGCCG
>NZ_SNWS01000022.1:0-156702 GCF_004362255.1 Kribbella sp. VKM Ac-2571 | reverse complement strand
AGCGACCGACCTAGACCGTCACCCCGGCTCCCGCCGAGTCCCAACAGCAAGCACCATATCGGTGCCCACAGCAAGGATGGTGCCCTAGTGACCGGTCCAACGAACGAATCGCTGACCAGTCACGAAGTGGTCGGCTAGTCTCCGTCACATGAGCACTGGTGACGGGGTTGCTGGACAGTGGGGCGGAGTCGACGTGCACTTCGGCGAGGAGGGCGGCCGGCTCACGTACGGGAGCTACCTGCGGCTGGCCGACCTGCTCGACCAGCAGCGGCTGGAGTCGGACCCGCCGGCGCATGACGAGCTGCTGTTCATCACGATCCACCAGGTGTACGAGCTGTGGTTCAAGCAGATCCTGCACGAGCTGACCGCGTCCCGGGACGCGATGCTCGCCGGGGAGCACTGGCTGGCCGAGCACCTGCTCCGGCGGGTGCACACGATCGAGCGGGTACTGACGCAGCAGGTGGACATTCTCGAGACGATGACGCCGCAGGACTTCGGTGAGTTCCGGCACCGGTTGTCGCCGGCGTCCGGGTTCCAGTCCGTGCAGTTCCGGGAGATCGAGTTCCTCTCCGGCGCGAAGGATCCGTCCTTCGTACGCCGTTTCCGCGGGCTGACCGCGGTTGAGCAGGACCGGTTGCGGCGCCGGCTGGAGGAGCCGACGCTCTGGGACGCGTACCTCGACGTACTGCGGAAGGGCGGCTTCGACACCGACTCCGAGGACGCCATCCGCGACGCCCTTCGCAAGATCGCCGGCGACCGCTCGCACTACGCCGCCATCTGGGAACTCGCGGAGGCCCTGGTCCAGCACGACGAACTGGCCGCGGCGTGGCGCGCGCGACACGTGGTCATGGTCGAGCGCATGATCGGCACCAAACCGGGCACCGGAGGCTCCTCCGGAGCCGCCTACCTCCGCAGCCGCCTCGACCTCCGCTACTACCCCCTCCTCTGGAACCTCCGCAGCAACCTCTGACCCTCTCCGGAAAGAAGTCGCCGACAGTTCCGGACCGCCCCGGCCAGATGGGAGCCAAGTGGTGAAGCTCTACTCCGATCTACGGGTTCAGCGGTTCGGGCAGGTTGTCGGGGATCTGATGCTCGCGGCGTGGGTGTGGGCGTGTGTGGAGTTGGGGCTGCTCGTCTACCGGGTCACCGATGCGCTTGGGGCGCCGGGGCGGAAGGCGGCCGAGGCGGGGGACGGGCTCGCGGGCGAGCTGCACCGGATGTCCGAGCCGATCGGGAAGGTGCCGGCGGTCGGGGATCAGCTACGGGCCCCGATCGATGGGGCTGCCGGTGCCGCGGGGAAGCTGGCGCAGGCGGGGCGGGACCAGGCGCATGCGGTGGAGCAGTTGGCGTACGTGCTCGCGGCCGTCACGATCGGGTTGCCGGTGCTGTTCGCCGTACTGATCTGGGTGCCGCGGCGGATCCGGTTCGCGCGGCGGGCGGGCGCGGCGCAGCGGTTCATCGACAACGCGGCGGACCTGGACCTGTTCGCGCTCCGGGCGATGGCGAACCAGCCGATGCACAAACTCGCGAAGATCTCCGCCGACCCGGTCGCCGCCTGGCGCGACGGCGACCGCGAGGTCGTCACCGCCCTGGCCACCCTCGAACTCCGCAGCACCGGCCTGAAGCCGCCCCGGAGCTCCACCACTCAGTAACCTTCCCCGACACCCGGTGAACCCGGCCCGCCGAGCGTGGCCGAGGGAGTAGGCGCGAGGTTGATGAGTGGCTGACGTTCGCTTAACCCCGGCTTGAGGCTCGCGGGCAGGGGCGGCGGTTACGCTCAACAGCATGGCGCGGGTGCTGCTGGTCGAGGACGATGATGCGATCCGGTTGTCGTTGGGGAAGTCCCTGACGGCGGCCGGGCATGTGGTCTCGGCAGTCGCGGCCGGCGCCGACGGGATTGCCGCGGTCGCGCGGGAGCGGCCGGAGGTTCTGCTGCTCGATCTCGGGCTGCCCGACCTTGACGGCCGGGACGTGCTCGCGATGGTCCGGGCGGTCAGCGATGTGCCGGTGATCGTGGCGACGGCGCGGGACGACGACGCGAGCGTCGTGCGGCTGCTGGACGCGGGCGCGGACGACTACGTGATCAAGCCGTTCAGCGCGGCGCAGATGGATGCACGGATTCGCGCCGTACTGCGGCGGCTCGGGCAGGACCCGCAAGAGGAGTCGACTGTCGAGATCGGCGGGCTGCGGATCGATCCGCGCAGCCGGGAGGTGACGGTGGACGGCTCGCCGGTCGACCTGACCCGAAAAGAGTTCGACCTGCTCCTGGCGTTGTCTCGTCGGCCCGGAGCCGTGGTGACGAAGCGGGAACTGCTCGCGGAGGTCTGGGGGCTGCCGTGGGGCGGCGGTGACCGGACCGTCGACGTCCATCTGTCGTGGTTGCGCCGGAAGCTCGGCGAGACGGCCGCCGCGCCGCGGTTCCTGCACAGTGTTCGCGGCGTCGGGATCAAGCTCGCGGTGGACGGCTGAGCATGCGCCGTCGGATCCTGCTGCTGTCGGTGGGCATGACCACGTTGGTCGTGCTCGCTTTCGCCGTACCGTTGGTGATTCTGCTGCGCAGTACGACGGCCAACGAGTCGAAGGACAAAGCGCGGTACCTGACGGAGAGCGTCGCGTACTACGTCGGCGACAAGAACCACACGAACGACGACATCACGGCGTACCTCGACGGCCTGCCGGATCATGCGGGCCGGATCTCGGTGCGGATGCCGGACGGCACGACGCTCGGCGATCCGCCGCCCGGTGGGGTGCCGACGCCGAAGAACATGCCGGCCGGGTACGGCGACCGTGACGGTGAGGGGGACGGTGACGGGGAGGGCAAGGGCCCGCCGAAGATCGGCGACGCGGACTACCGCGACGTCGGCGGCGGTCTCGCGGTGGAGGTCAGCGTCGGTACGCCGCACGGTGCCGCCTCAGTCTGCCTCTACCTGACCGGCGACGAGCTGTACGCCGGTGTGGTGCCGAGGATCCTGATTCTCGTCGGCGGGAGTCTGGTCGTGCTGCTGCTCAGCATCGCCGGCGCCGAACTGGTGTCACGTCGGCTCGCGCGCCCGTTGGAGGAGACGGCGAGTACGGCGGAACGTCTGGCCCGCGGCGACATGGACGCCCGCGCCCCGACGACCGGACCGGCCGAGGTCGCGAAGGTCGGCTCCGCGCTGAACGGTCTCGCGGATCGGATCGACGAGGTGATAGCGGTCGAACGCGAGGCAGTCGCGGACCTGTCGCACCGCCTGCGGACGCCGCTGACCGCGCTGCGCCTGCAGGTCGAGGCGCTGCCGGACCGGGAGAGTGCCGAGGAGCTGAACACCCAGGTCAACAGCCTCGAACGGACACTGACCGCGGTGATCAGTGCTGCTCGGCGACCCCAGCGTGAGGGCCGCGTTCCGCACTCGGACGCGGTCGAGGTGACGCGTCAGCGGGCCGCGTTCTGGGAGCCGCTGTTCGAGGACCAGGGCCGCGAGCTCGCGCTGGACCTGCCGAACGTGCCCGCGGCGGTGCGCTCCTCCGGCGAGGACCTCGGCGCGGCACTCGACGCACTCGTGGAGAACGTCGTAGCGCACACCCCCGACGGGACACCCGCCCGGATCACCCTGACCCGCAAGGACGGCGTCGTACGGATAGTTGTTGCCGACAACGGTCCCGGCATCCCCCTGGGCGCGGGCGAACGCGGCCGCAGCGACCGCGGCTCCACCGGCCTGGGCCTGGACATAGCCCGCCGCTGCGCCGAAGCCGCCGGCGGCACCCTGACCCTCCACCGCAACGAAGTCGTCCTGACTCTCAGAGCTGTTACTGAACCAGACCTTTGAGGACGGATAAAGCGCGCTCCAGGTGCGGGGCTTCGTCGTCGGCTCGGGTGGCGGCTGCCAGGCCGATGGTCGGTGAGCCGGTGAGTGGGCGGTAGGTGACGCCTGGGACCAGGAGTTCGGCTACAGGTGCGGGCACGATCGCGATGCCGAGTCCGGCGGCGACGAACGTCACCAACGTGGACGTTTCCGCGACCTCGTGCCGGACTCGCGGTTCGAATCCGGCCTCTCGGCAGCGGGCGAGCACGGTGTCGTGCATCACCGAACGCCCGCCACCGGCATGGATCACGAAGTCTTCGTCTGCCAGCTCCTCGAGCCGTACCCGCCGTCTGCCGGCCAGCCGATGCCCGTCCGGTACGGCGACGATCAACGGATCGGCCCGCAGTACTTCGACCCGTAGCGACTCGTCGTCGACCGGCGGCCGCAGCAGCCCGAGGTCGATCCGCCCGTCCGCGAGGGCCCGCGCCTGATCGGGTGCGAGCATCTCGCCCTGTACGGCGACCTCGAGATCCGGAAGCTCCTCGCGCAGCGTCCGGACCAGCTGCGGCAGCAGGCTGTACGTCGCCGAGCCGACGCACCCGATCACCAACCGCCCCTGCAGGCCGGCCGCGACCCGCTGCGCCTCACCCGCCGCGGACGAGACCGCCGCGATGATCTGCCGCGCCCGCACCAGGTAGGACTCGCCCGCGGGCGTGAGCTCCACGCGTCGCGTCGTACGGCGAAGCAGCTGCAGGCCCAGCTCGCTCTCCAACCGGCGGATCTGCTGGGACAGCGGCGGCTGCGCCATGTGCAGGCGGGTCGCGGCGCGACCGAAGTGCCGTTCCTCGGCGACGGCGACGAAGTACCGCAGGTGCCGGAGCTCCATGCGATCCATACTCGCAGAGTCTTTATCCTGCGTAAATCAGTATTTCTCCATATCGGTGCCGCCGCCTACCGTCGAGGGCATGAGCGATGTGGTGATCTGCGAACCGATTCGTACCCCGGTGGGCCGTTTCGGCGGCGTTCTGTCCGCGCTGTCGGCGGCCGACCTCGCCACCGTCGCTCTGACGGCGCTGGTACGGCGAACCGGTCTGAGCGAAGGTGATGTCGACGACGTCGTTCTCGGCCAGTGCTATCCGAACGGCGAGGCGCCCGCGATCGGGCGGATCGCTGCCCTCGACGCCGGCCTCGGCGTCGGCGTACCGGGTGTCCAGGTGGACCGCCGGTGCGGCTCGGGTCTCCAGGCCGTGCTGTACGCCGCGGGCATGGTCGCGACCGGCGCGGCCCGTGTGGTGGTTGCCGGAGGCACCGAATCGATGTCGCAGGTGGAGCACTACGCCGTCGGCCTGCGCACCGGCGTCCGCGGCAACGTGGAGCTGAACGACCGCCTGATCCGGGCTCGCGAGACCGCGGGCGGAAAGTATCACCCGGTGCCGGGCGGCATGCTCGAGACAGCCGAGAACGTACGGCGGGAGTACGGCATCTCGCGGCAGGAGCAGGACGAGCTCGCGCTCCGCTCGCACCAGCGGGCCGTCGCCGCGCACACCGAGGGCCGCTTCGCCGACGAACTGGTACCGGTGGAGGTCCCCAAGCGCGGCCTGATCACCGCGGACGAGCATCCCCGGCCCGACACGTCACTCGAGGGCCTCGCCGCTCTTCGGCCCCTCATGGTGAAGGACGACCCGGAAGCGACCGTGACCGCCGGCAACGCGAGCGGGCAGAACGACGGCGCCGCGGTCTGCGTCGTCACCACTCGCGACGAGGCCGAACGCCGTGGCCTGCGTCCGCTGGTGAGGCTGAAGTCCTGGGCAGTCTCCGGGGTCGGGCCCGAGGTGATGGGGATCGGCCCGGTCCCGGCCGTCGCCGCCGCGCTCGCCCGCGCCGAGCTGACCCTCGACGACCTCGACCTGATCGAGCTCAACGAAGCCTTCGCCGCCCAGGTGCTCGCCTGCCTGCGCGAATGGAAGATCGAACCGCTCGACGATCGCCTGAACCCGAACGGCTCCGGCATCTCCCTGGGTCACCCGCTCGGCGCGACCGGCGCCCGTATCCTCGCCACGCTCTCCCACGAACTCCACCGCCGCAACGGCCGCTACGCCCTGGAGACACTGTGCATCGGCGGCGGCCAGGGCATCGCGGCTGTTCTCGAAGCAGTCCGATGACCGCACCGGCCAACCTTCTGGAGGCAGGCTCATGAGTCTCGACAAGGTCTTCGCCACGCCGGCCGAGGCGGTCGCGGACATCGCGGACGGTTCGAGTCTCGCGGTCGGCGGGTTCGGGCTGGCCGGGATCCCGTGGTTCCTGATCGAGGCGTTGCTCGAGCAGGGCGCGAGCGATCTGACCGTGGTGTCGAACAACTGCGGTGTCGACGGTGCGGGCCTGGGGCTGCTGCTCGAACGCGGGCGGATCAGCCGGGTGATCGCGTCGTACGTCGGGGAGAACAAGGAGTTCGCGCGTCAGTACCTCGCGGGGGAGTTGACGCTCGAGCTGACGCCGCAGGGCACGCTCGCCGAGCGCTTGCGCGCGGGCGGGTCCGGGATCGGGGCGTTCTTCACCCCGACCGGTGTCGGCACGCTGGTCTCGGAGGGCGGGCTGCCGTGGCGGTACGCGCCGGACGGCACGGTCGCGGTCGCCTCACCCGCGAAAGAGGTGCGGACGATCCGGGGTCGGGAGATGGTGCTGGAGGAGGCGATCGTCACCGACATCGCGCTGATCCGCGCCGCGGTCGCCGACCGGTCCGGCAACTGCGTCTTCCACGCGGCCGCCCGGAACTTCAACCCGGTCGCCGCGATGGCAGGCCGGCTGACGATCGTCGAGGCGGAGCGAGTCGTCGAAGTCGGCGAGCTCGCCCCGGACGCGATCCACCTCCCAGGCGTGTTCGTACGTCGCGTTGTACCGCTGACGCCGGAGCAGGCCACCCGCAAGAGCATCGAGAAGCGCACCACCCGAAAGCCTGAATTCTGAGCGCAGACGATTGCAGGTAGCTGCAATTTTCTCGTCGGTGGCCCGCAGGCTCGGCTATAGTCGGCGCGATCTCGAGCTCTTCGAGACGTTTTGGAGGGGGAACTCCTTATGAAGTTGCAGCGCCTTGCGCTCTCTCTGGCCGGTGTCGGCCTGATTTCGGCTGTGGCCGCATCTGTCCCGGCTACTGCTGCCACACCGGACGGCACGCACTCCTGGGCTGCCAAGACCGCGCCGACGACCAAGGCGGCGACCGTCGACTCCTGCGTGACCTCGATCGCGTCGCCGAGCGCGGCCGGGATCGTGGACGGCGTGGACGTCGTGGCCAGCCGCCCGGTGAAGGTCTACCCGTACGGCGACCCGATCAAGTTCGTCGGGACCCGCGCCAACGCGACCTGGTACCTGGCGTCGAACGCCTCGGCGACCCAGTTCTACTACTACGGCCTGATGCTGCAGGGCGGGAGCCTGTACCGGCACACGACGTACATTCCGGACAGCAAGCCGCCGGTGGCGACCTTCAAGAGGGTCGGTTCGGGCTGGACCAGCTTCAAGTCGATCGCCACGTCGAACTACAGCATCGGCCTGCCGCGGCACGCGTACCTGTACGGCCTGAACACCAACGGCAGCCTGTACCGGTACTCGATGGTCGGCGCCGGCTTCAAGGCGCTCGGCCCGATCCCGGGCTTCCGCGGCTTCAAGGCGATGACCGTCCTCAGCGAGAACGCGACGTACGACACCCTGCTGATGACCACCAACGCCGGCGCGCTGTGGACTGCCCACATCCCGGTCGCGGCCGGCGCCAAGCCGGTGATGAAGCTGATCCGCTCCTCCGGCTGGTCGGCGTACGAGTCGCTCGTCGTCTACGGCTGCGGCGACCGCGGCGGCTCGCTGGTCGTCGGTGTGGACCGCGACACGAAGTCCGGCTACCTGTACGGCATGAGCAAGGCGAACGGTTCCAAGACTGCCTTCCTCTCGTACGGCAAGGTGCCCGCCACGTTCAACGGCGTCGACGCGGTGTCGATCACCACGCACTACGACCAACTGGTCGGCGAGTAGTCACATCCGCTCAAGTGCTGGCCGGGGCCGTGTGCCTCGGCCAGCACTTCTGCTTGTGTCAGCGGGCGAGTGTCCAGTAGTGGGCGTCGGCCGGAGCTTCGACTCGCCACTTGGGGGACGCGGTCGGGTACACGCGGGTGCTGAGGACGCGGCCGGCGCTGGTGAAGACCTCGAGGGTTGAGCCGTCGAGGATGATTCGGGCGGCTGGGCGGTCGGATGCGGGGTCGAAGGCGTCGGTGGCCTGCATGCGGCCGCCGTGGGCGTGGGGGCTGACACTGGCTTGGGTGCGGTCGATGGTGAGGACGTCGGCGTCGAGTTCGATCACCACCCGCTCTTGGTCGCTGAAGTGGATGACGACCTGCCCGGGGCTTTCCGGTACGACGATTTCGCACTGGGCGCCCGTCGACGCACCGTCGGCGGGTGAGCCATCGCCGACGCGGAGGGTGTCGAGCGTTGGTACAGGCGCGCTGCGGAGCGACGAGTCCGAGCCGAGCCAAACCACTCGAGGCAGTGAGATGACGCCCGCCCAGTCGTCGGTCCACCCCTGCCGATCCCGTCCCTCGGTCAGCCAGCCGAACAGCAGCGGCCCGAACCGGCTGTCCCGCACGGCCGATGCCGCGTAGAAGTTGGTCCCGTGATCGACGCGCCGCGGAACCACCGGTACGTCGACATCGAACGACAGCACGTCAGCGGGCCCACCTTCCGGCGACCACGACCCGACCACCGCGATCCGGCGGCCGTCGATCGTGAGCATCTGCGGACATTCCCACGCGGCCCCGGTGTCGTCACCGTCCACGACGCCGCGGGGCAGTTCGGCGAGTGGACCGGCGTACGTCCAGTTCTCGAGGTCGGTCGAGCGGTACGACGGGATGCTCGCCCCACGGTCGACGTACCCGGCGCCGACGACCATCCACCAGCTGCCGTTCTCCTGCCAGACAAAGGGATCGCGGAACATGATCGCGTCGGACGGGTCAGGGACCGCCTGGTGCGGCGGGCCGAACGACGCGCCGCCGTCGTCGGACACGGCGGTGAGCACCGACTGGTACGGGCGTCCCTCGATGTGGCCCGAGTAGAACGCGCGGACCCGTCCGTCGTCCAGGACCGTGTTGCCGGACCAGCAGCCGTCGGTGTCCGGCCCGCCCGGCTGCGGCGCCATCGCGGGGCGGTGCAGCGTCCAGCGCACGTAGTCGGGTGAGGTCACGTGCCCCCACTCGACCGGTACGTGGTGATCGAGCGTCGGCCGCGACTGGAAGTACAGGTGTACGTCGTCGCCCACTTCGATCGGGCCGTTCGGGTCGTTGAGGTATCCGCGGGGCGGCCGGACGTGGAACGCGGGGCGGAGATGCGCCACCGCGCCAGGGTCCTGTTGAGGCGATCGAGCCGCGGACTTGGTCTGGGTCACCGTGATGCTCCTGCCGTGATGCCTGCGATGAAGTATCTCTGGGCGAAGATGAACAGCAGCACGCTCGGCAGGATCGCCAGTACGACGCCCGCCAGCACGACCGAGATCGAGCCGGTGCCGAGGTTCCCCTGCAGACCGACCAGCCCGAGCGGCAGCGTGAAGTTGTCCTGCGACTGCAGGAAGATCAGCGGCCGGTAGAACTCCGCCCAGAAGCCGGAGAAGTTCAGGATCGCGAGCGTCGCGATCGCCGGACCGGCCATCTTGGCGTAGATCATCAGGAACGTCTGGAAGTGACCGGCGCCGTCGATCCTTGCCGCCTCGCCGAGTTCGCGAGGCATCTGCATGAAGTACTGCCGCATCAGGAAGGTGCCGAACGCGCTGCCGAGTGCCGAGACCACCAGCGACAACGGACTGTCGGAGAGCCCGAGGTACCGGATGATCACGAACACCGGGATGATGATCGTCTGCAGCGGCACCATCATGGTGGCCAGGAAGATCCCGAAGATCACCGAGCGCCCCGGGAAGCTGACCATCGCGAACGCGTACCCGGACAGTGTGCAGGTGATGGTCTGCCCGACCACGATCAGCCCGGTGACGACCACGCTGTTGAAGAAGAACCGGCCGATCGGGATCCGGTCGAAGACCGCGCCGTAGTTGGAGAAGTCCGGATGCAGCGGGATCCACTGCGGTGGGTTGCTGAACGCCTCGGCCGGCGTCCGCAGCGACGTGGTGACGGTCCACAACAACGGGCCGAGGGCAATCATCGCGGCGATCACCAGCACCGCGACGCCCGTGATCCGGCCGATCCTGGCCAGCGTTCCGGTGGATTCTGTCATTGGTAGAACACCAGCTTTCGTGCCGCGAGGAACTGCAGCCCGGTGATGACCAGGATCGCCGCCAGCAGCACGATCGCGATCGCCGAGCCGTACCCGAACTGCAGGTTCTGGAAGCCCTTCTGGTACATCGAGATCGTCACGGTCGTGGTCGCCGATCCCGGACCGCCCTTGGTCATGATGTACGGCTGGTCGAACAGCTGCATCGCGTTGATCAGGGCAACGACCGCGGCGAACAGGATCGTCGGGCTGATCAACGGGATCTTGATCCGGAACAGCGTCCGCAACGCCCCAGCGCCGTCGATCTGCGCGGCCTCGAGTACGTCGGTGGGGACCGACATCAGGGATGCGACGAAGAGCACGAACGTGAACCCGATCTGCTGCCACACCGCGATCAGCACGATCGTCGCGGCCGCCCCGAAACCGCTGGTCAGCCACGGCACGTTCGGGATCCCGAGCAGGCTGAGGTAGTAGTTCACGACCCCGAACTTGTAGTCGAACAGGTAGCCCATGAAGATCGACACGGCCGCTGTGGACGCGAGTAGCGGCAGGTAGAACGCCGTACGGAACAACGTCCGTACCCACACCAGCTTGCGCTGGTTGACCAGGACGGCGAGCCCGAGGCCGATGGTCAGCTGCAGTACGACGATCGCGAGCGCCATCCCCAGCGTCACGCCGAACGACTTGAGCACCGGCCCGTCGGTGAACAGCCGCCGGTAGTTCTCCAGGCCGACGTACTCCGGTGTCGAGATGACGTCCCAGGAGAAGAACGACAGACCCAGCGAGGCGACGATCGGGATCGCGGTGAAGATCGCGACGAACAGCACCGACAGCCCGATCATCGCGAACCCGAACCGCGCCTCTCCGTGCGAGGACGGGTGACCGCGCCGCTTCACGACGGCTTCGCGCACCTCCGCGGTGACGGCAGCCATCAGCTCGCTCCTGCGGCTTTCTCGAGGTCGGACTGCAGCCCGTCCAGAGCCGCCTTCGCGTTGCCGGACGAGATCGCCTGGGTGGTGCGCTGGTTCAGCGCGGTCGCGAGCGCGTTGTAGTACGGCGGGGCCGGGATCGGGGCCGTGTCCGGGTGCTTGGTCAGCGTGTCGTAGAAGACCGACCAGTGCTTCGGACCGGTCTTGGCGTACCGCGCGGCCGTCACCAGGGACTTGCGGCCGGGCGTGGTCACGTTGCCCGGGAAGACCAGGTCGAAGGTCTCCGGCTTCACCAGCAGCTTCAGGACCTCCCAGGCCAGGTCCTTCTTCTTCGACGACTTGAAGATCGCGTACCCGCCGGCGCCGAACAGGTGCCGCTGGCTCTTCCACCTCGGGAACATCGTGACGTCGAAGCTGCCGTTCTTCATCCCGGCGTTGGTCAGGCCGCCGGCCCAGAACCCGCCGCCGATCGACATCCCGATCCGGTTCGACGCGAACAGGCCCTGCAGGGTGCCGCCGCCGCCGACGTCGGGCGACGGTGACAGACCCTTCTTGGTCAGCTCGATCATGTAGTTGAGTGCCTCGACGGTAGCGTCGGAGTTCGCGGTCGGTGCGCCCCACTTCCAGCCGCCCTTGCGGCCCGCGGCGGCCGCGTCACCGGCGTACGCCTTGTTCCACAGCCAGTCGCCGCCGTCGTACTTGCCCTCCTCGAGCAGGTTGGCGTTGTTCGCGTACATGAACGACGTCCAGCTGCCCCACAGCCGAACCACCCAGCCGAAGGCGTTGATGCCCTTGAACTTGGCGATCTTGGTGGCCGCGGTCTCGAAGTCGTCGAGGGTCCAGTCCGCGCTCGGCGGTACGACGCCGGCGCGCTGGAACAGGCCCGTGCTGTAGAACATGTTCCCGGCGTTGAAGCTGTCCGGGAGCTCCCACAGGTGGCCCTGGTACATCATCGACTCGACCAGGGCCGGGTGGATGTCGGCGAAGTACTCGTTGAGCGCGTCCAGGTCCTTGGTGACGTAGTCGTCGAGCGGGACCGCGAGTTCCTTCGACGCCATCAGTTGCAGGCCCTCGGTGGCGACGCTGATGATGTCCGGCGGGGTCCCCGCGGCGATCTGGGTCAGCACCTTGGCCAGGAAGTCGTTCCAGTCGGTGCCGTTGATGGCGGAGATCTCGAACTTGATGGTCGAGTCGAGCTTCGCGATCTGCGGCTGCAACCGGTTCTGCAGCTGGGTCGCCTGCGCCTGCTCGCCGAAGTACAGCATCTTCAGCGACTTCGACGAGCCGCCGCCGTCCTTGCTGCAGGCGGCCAGGTCGGCCAGCGCGGCGAGCCCGAGCCCACCGGCTCCGGCCTTCAGCAGCGTACGGCGGGCGAGCGAGCCTCCGGGCGGATTCATACCTGTCATGAGGGTTCCTCCTTGACCGCTCGGGCGGCCCGGCGCGCCGCCCAATACGTATTGACCCGGGACGGTAGCAGCGGTGTACGGTGGTACGCAATACGTATTGGGCCGATCTGTGATAGTAAATTGACGGCGGCCGCCGAGCCGCGCACCGTGAAGGGGGACCATGGCGAAGAAGTCGGACGGCCGGCCGAAACGCGTCACGATGACCGACGTCGCCAGACGCGCGGGGGTGTCCCAGCCGACGGTCTCGTTCGTGCTCAACGACCGCCGCGACGTCGCGGTGGCCGAGGAGACCAGGCGGCGCGTGCTCCAGGCCGCGGCCGAGCTCGACTTCGTCCCGAACCGGGCGGCCCAGCTGCTGCGGTCGAACAAGTCGTTCACCGTCGGCGTCGTGACCAGCGGGATCGTCTCCCAGCCGTACGCCGGTCTGATCGTGCTCGGGCTGCAACAGGTCGTCCAGCCGGCGGGTTACGTGTGCATGGTCGTCGATACGACCGACGACCCGGGCCAGGGCGACGACGCGGTGGCGAGCCTGGTCGGGCAAGGGGTCGCCGCGATCGTGTACGCCTCGCTCTCGCCCAAGCCGTTGCACCGCAGCCCGCGCCTCGACGGGATCCGGACGATCTTCGTCAACTGCTGGCCCGAGGAGGGGCACGCCGACACGATCCTGCTGGCCGACGAGTACGCCGGCGGGCGCGCCGCGGCGGCGTCCGTCTTCGAGCGCGGGCATCGCGAGGTCGCGTTCCTCGGCGGCATGCGGAACGACTACGCCTGCAAGGAACGCCGACGCGGATTCGACGACGCTGCGCGGGCGGCCGGTCTGCGTCCGGCCGATCTCGTGCATCGGTACGGCAACTATCAGATCGGGAACGGTTACGACCTGGCGACCGAGGTCATCACCGAGCACGCCCCGACGGCTTTGGTCTGCGGGAACGACCGGATGGCGATCGGTGCCCTGCTCGCCCTGCACGCGCTCGGGCTGGAGTGCCCGCGGGACGTCAGCATCGTCGGCTTCGACAATCAGCCCGATGTCGCGGACCAGGTCCGGCCCGGCCTCACGACCGCCGAGCTGCCGCACCTGATGCTGGGCCGACGGGCCGGTGAGCTCGTGGTGGCCGGCCCGGATGATGCGCCCGAGCGGGTGATCGTCGAGTGCCCGCTGATCGAGCGGGATTCGGTGGGTGATCCGCCGCGCCGGCGACCACGGGTTACTGCGAAATGATCCACTGGCGCCCGTCGTCGGGCTTCGTCGGTGATGTGATCCCGTTCAGTCACGCCGGCCGGATCTGGCTGTTCTACCTGCTGGACGAGCGTCCGGAGGATCCGACCGCCGGTGCGAGTGGGATGCCGTGGGCGTTGGTGTCCACCACGGACTTCGTGCAGTACACGGATCACGGCGTCGTACTGCCGGCCGGGGATCGGGAAGCGGTCGATTTCGACTGCTACACGGGCAGTGTGGTTGCCGATGGCTCTCAGCTGCATCTCTTCTACACCGGGCACAATCCGCGGCGCGGGGACGCGAACGGCTCGTACCAAGTCGTCTGTCACGCCGTCAGCGACGGCGATCCGACGCGATGGACCAAGCAGCCCGAGCTCTCTCTCGGTGCGCCTGCAGGCTTTGTGCCGCAGGACTGGCGGGATCCGTTCGTGTACCGGACCGCAGCCGATGAGCCGTGGCAGATGGTCTTGGCGGCGCGGTACGCCGATGCGCCGGATCGCCGGTGTGGTGTTGTCGCGCGATTGACCTCGGTCGACCTGGAGCAGTGGACGATCGCGGAGCCGTTGTGGGAGCCGCACCGGTTCATCACGCAGGAGTGCCCGGACGTCTTCCAGTGGGGCGACTGGTGGTACCTGGTGTACTCCGAGTTCACCGATGCGTTCCAGACCCGTTATCGGATCGCGCGCGGGCCGGACGGTCCGTGGCTCGCGCCCGGGCGTGACACCGTCGACGGGCGGGCGTTCTACGCGGCCAAGTCGGTCGAGCACGAGGGGCGCCGGTTCTTCATCGGCTGGATCCCCACAAAACAAGGGGATTCCGATACCGGCCGGTGGGAGTGGGCGGGCGATCTCGCCGTACTCGAGGCACATCAGGAGGACGACGGGACGCTGGCGTTCGGTCTCCCTGCGGAGGTCGTCGCGGCGTATTCCGACGTACAGCAGGTGAAACTCGACGTCGAGCCGGCGCTTGATCGGTACGCCGCGTGGGTCGGGGAGGTCGCGCCGGAGCGGTGTCTGATCGCGCTGACCGTTGACGTCGAGGCCGGCACGCAGGCGTTCGGGTTGTTGCTGCACGCCAGTGCGGACGGGGAGGACGCCACGGTCGTACGACTCGAACCGCAACGCGACCGCATCGTCCTCGACCGCTGGCCCCGCGGCCGAACAGGCCCCGCCCAATGGCAGGTCGACGGCGACATCCCGTACGTCGTGGAACTCGAGAGGGCCTGTCCCCTTCCATCCGGTCGGCATACGGTGCAGGTACTGCTCGACGGCACAACCGGCCAGGTCGTCGTAGACAACCGAGTGGCCCTGACCTTCCGCCGCTACGAACTGGGCCCAGGCCACGTCGGCCTCTTCGTCACGGACGGTGCTGTAGACCTCGTAGAACTCCAGGTGGCCCGGCGGGCGGGTTAGATTGCGAGAACCTCGTCCGCCCAGGGTTCTTGGAGGTTCTCGTGCGTCGTCTTGTGCTGGCTGTTGTGATGGCCCTCGTGGGGCTGATCGTTGTGCAGCCGGGGGCTGCACAGGCTGCTGCGGGGCCTAATAGTGTGCGGCGGGTCGGGAGCGAGGAATTCGCCGATCCCGGGTTCGCGTATCTCGGCTCGAAGTACTACCTGTTCCGGACCGGCGCTGGATACGGCACGCGCTGGACGACGAGCGGTGGCTGGTCGGCGATCCACAAGTCGATGGCGACGATCCCGGCCTGGGTCGACCACAGCAAGCCGCTGCTGTGGGCGCCGGAGGTCTTCCAGAGCTCGGACAGCCGCGGCGCGTTGTACGTCATGTACTTCACCGGCGAGTCCGCGTCGCGGCATGTGCACTGCATCGGCGTCGCGACCTCCCGTCATCCGGCAGGGAACTACACCCCGGGCTCGAAGCCGATCGTCTGCTCGCCGTGGGTTTCGCGCGGGTACGAGGCGATCGATCCGGCGGCGTACCGGGCCAAGGACGGCAAGCGGTACCTGATCTACAAGAGCGACTACCGCAACGCGTCCGGCTTCCAGATCCGCGCGGTCCAGATGGACACGCAGACGGGGAGCCGCGTGGTCGGCAAGAGCATCGCCAAGATCGTCAGCTCGACGAAGATCGAAGGCCCGTCGGTGATCGCGCACGGCGGCAAGGTGTGGCTGTTCGCCTCCCGCGGCGACTACATCAACTGCTCCTACAACACCGACGTGTGGTCCGCGAGCAGCTTCTGGGGCGGTCGCTTCACTCGCGTGAAGACCCTCATGACCACCAAGTCGACCCGCCTCTGCGGACCGGGTGGCGCCACCGTCATCAACGTCGGCGCGACCACTCGGATCGCCTTCCACGCTTACGTCGACGCGAACCACAACGGCGTGAAGGACTCGAGCAAGCGCCAGGCCTACACCGGTGTCCTCAAGTGGGACGGCGCCGGCCGCCCGTACCTGGCCTGACCGAGGTCGGATCGCGGGTTGCCGACCGACGCCGCCTGCGCGGTGCCCCGCGACTCGTGTGCCAGGGTGGCTTGCATGAATGATGAACGGACGCGGCAGACCCGTCCGGCTGAGCCCCGGTTGCCGGCCGCGGTCGCGGTGATGGCGGCGATCGGGCTGTACACCGTTCTGCCCAGCGCTCTGCAGATCGGGCCACGGTTCGTGATCCCGGTGCTGGAACTGCTGTTGTTCGTTCCCCTCGTGCTGGCCAACCCGCGCCGGATGAGCAAGGAGAACCGCTTCCTGCGGCGGCTGTCGATCGGCCTCGTGCTGCTGATCGCGTTGTCCAACACGACTGCCCTCGTGCTGCTGATCCGGTCGCTGGTGGCGGGAGAGGCGACAGCGGGTGGTCAGTTGCTGGCAGCCGCCGGCCAGGTGTGGCTGACGAACGTTCTCGTGTTCGCGCTCGCGTATTGGGAGCTTGATCGGGGCGGTCCGGTCTCGCGCTTTCGGGTCGACCGGCCGGGACTCCCCGCTGCCGACTTCCGGTTTCCCCAGGACGAGGACCACGACGCGATCAGTGAAGTGGCGCAGCGGTCCTCGGCCAGGTCCGGCTGGACCCCGGGGTTCATCGACTACCTGTTCGTGTCCGTCACCAACTCGTCGGCCTTCAGCCCCACCGACACCATGCCGCTGACCGTTCGGGCCAAGCTCCTGATGGCCGTCGAATCGGTCTCGGCCCTGATGCTCTCGGTCCTGGTCGTCTCCTTCGCCGTCGGACTCCTCGGTCGCTGACTCAGCGGGCGGCGATCTGGGTTTCGAGGTCGCGCAGCGCGTGCAGGAAGGCTTCGGAGAACGTCGGGAACGGCTGGATGACGTCGAGGAGCACGGGCAGCGGGACCTTCGCGCGAACGGCGAGGGTCGCTTGTTGCAGCCATTCGCCGGCTTCCGGGCCGACGGCGTACGCGCCGGTGATCACGGTGCCGTCGGAGACGAGGGTCAGGAAGCCCGGCTGGGTGTCGTACGAGCGCAGGTACGTCGAGGTTCGCGGCACCCCGGACAGCTGGATGGTCGCGGTGAACGCGCCGTCCGCGGCACCGACGGACGCGGCCTGCGGGTAGCTGTACACGACGCGCGGCACCGCTTCGTAGCTCGCCGTACGTGAGGTTCCGAGGATGTTGCTTGCGGCAACACGGCCCTGGTACTCGCCGACGTGGGTCAGCTGCCAGAGCCCGGTGACGTCGCCGATCGCCCAGATGCCGGGTGCCGCCTGCAGTGTGTCGTCGACCGGGATGCCGCGTGGGTCGGGATCGATGCCGACGGTGTCCAGCCCGATGCCGTCGACGCGCGGCCGGCGACCGGTCGCGACCAGGATCCGATCACCCGTCACCTGGGTCCCGTCGCTGAGGTCGACGACGTACGTCGATCCCGCGAGCCCAGCTCGCTCCACGCCGGTGCCGACCCGGACGTCCACGTTGTCCGCGGCGAGTGCGGTGGCGATTGCCTCGCCGACCGCTCGCGGCTCACGGGTCAGCAGGTGTTCGCCGCGCTCGAGGAGCGTCACGGCCGTGCCCATCCGGGCCAGCGCCTGACTCATCTCGACACCGGTGGCGCCGCCGCCGAGGACGAGGAGCCGATCCGGCACCTCGACCATCCCGGTGACGTCGCGATTCGTCCACAGGCCGGGCAGCTCCGCCAGCCCGTGGACCGGCGGGATCATCGGGTCGGCGCCGGTCGCGACCACGATCGCGTCGGCGGTGAAGGTCCGGTCGTCCACCGCGACCGTGTGCGGACCCGCGAGCCGGCCGTGACCGCGCAGTACCTCGATGCCGGCGCCCTTGGCCCACGAGACCTGCCCTGAGTCGTCGTAGCCGGACACCATGAAATCCCGCCACGCCAGGGCCGCGGCGACGTCGAGGGAGCCGGTGACGGCCTCCCGGGCACCAGGCGCGTCGAGGGCCTCGGCCAGCGCCTCGCCCGGGCGCAGCAGGGTTTTCGACGGGATGCAGGCCCAGTACGAGCACTCGCCGCCGAGCAGTTCCCGCTCGACGACGGCGACGCGCGCCCCGCCCTTGGCCAACGTTGCGGCGCAGTGTTCTCCCGGGGCGCCGGCCCCGAGCACGATCACGTCGTACTCGTGCTTCCTGTCCATCACGGACTCCCTTCGCTCGGGTCCAGATTCACCCGGACCACGCGCCCGTCGGGCCAGTGAGTGTCCCTGGTCCCCGGCAACCAGTGACAGTCACGGGGGTGATCTCCGCCGCGGAAGCCACATCGTGGAGGCGAGAACATCCACGAGCCGGAGGCGGAGATGGAATTCCTCGTCACGATGACCGCGCTGTCGCCGCACCCGAACGGTCCGGCGGCGGCTGACGGGAGGGTGTGAGATGACAGCCAGCGACGAGCGGGCGGCGTACTCGGGGGTCGCGGTGCGTGGGCGGGCCGGCGCGCTGCTGATCGCGGCGACGGTACTCGCCTCGATGGTCGGCTTCATCGACGCGTACATGGTCAACGTCGCGATTCCGGCGATCGGTCGCGACCTCGGGACCGGGGTGAGTGGGCTGCAATGGGTTCTGACGGGCTACCTGGTGACCGTCGCCGCCCTGCTTCTGCTCGCCGGTGCGCTGGCCGATCACTTCGGCTGGCACCGGATCCTGATCACCGGTCTGGTCGTGATGCTGATCGGGTCGCTGTGCTGTGCGGCAGCCCCGAACATCGCGGCGCTGATCGCCGCCCGGGTCGTGCAAGGAGCCGGTGGAGCGATGGTCGTCCCCAGCAGCTTGGCCTTGCTCAACGGCACCTTGCGCCCGGCGGACCGTGCCAAGGGGATCGGCATCTGGGCGGGGCTGTCGACCCTCGGTACGACGCTCGGTCCGTACGGCGGCGGGTGGCTGATCGACCATGGCTCCTGGCGGTACGTGTTCCTGCTGAACGTTCCGCTGATCGCAGCAGCGTTGTGGGTACTGCACGGCGTACCGGAAGTCAGCCGCCCACGCCGGGCGCTCTCGGTCGACGTGACGGGAGCTCTGCTGACCGTCCTCGGGCTGGGCGGTGTCATCTATGCGCTGACCGCGGGACCAGAGTCCGGATGGGGGAGCACCAAGGTGCTGGTGCCGGGTGCTGTCGGCGTGGTCTGCCTGGTCGTACTCATTCCGCTGGAGCAACGGCGGCCCGCGCCCATGGTGCGTACGGTGCTCTTCCGGATCAAGCAGTTCGTCGCGATCAATGCCGCGACTGTCCTCTTCTACGGAGCCCTGTCGGCGGCGAGTTACCTGGTCGTCCTGCAGTGCCAGCTACAGCTGGGTTACAGCGCCACCCAGGCAGGTGCGGCGCTGATCCCGGAGTCAGCCGTCTTCCTGCTCGTCTCGCCGTTCGTCGGCGGCCTCGTGGCACGCGTGGGCGTTCGTGGACCGATGGCTGTCGGCATCCTGATCGTGGCCGGTGGATTCGCCTGGTTGTCGGCGGCGAGCCCCGGCGAGAGCTACCTGCACGCGATCCTGCCGGGCGCTTTGCTGTGGGGTCTCGGTATCGGTCTGACCGTCGCTCCGCTAACGGCCGGCGTACTGGCTGCTGTCGACGACACCGACCTGGGCGAGGCATCCGCGATCAACGACGCCGCGTCCCGGGTCGGCGGCGTCGTCCTGATCGCGCTCGTACCTGCCCTGCTAGGCGTCGGCGGCTCGGACGACCTCGTCCAGCCCCTCGCACACGGCTACCAGACGGCGATGCTCGTGATGGCGGGCCTGAGCGTCGTTGCCGCGCTGATCACCTTCCGGTATGTCGCCCGCGGCCGCCCGCCAGCCACGCAACTGCCGGCGACGCCGCGCGTGCACGGGTGCGCGGTACCGGTGTCCAACTGACCTGATGAACTGGAGAACACGATGAGCGACAGACTTGACGGGCAGCTTGTGGTCGTGATCGGCGGAAGTTCGGGGATCGGACTGGCGGCCGCCCACCAGGCCCACGCGGCCGGCGCCCGGATCGTGGTCACCGGCCGCGATCCCGAACGACTCGCCAAGGCCGCCGCCGAGGTCGACGCCGAGAGTGCGCCGACCCTGGACCTGGGCGATCCCGAGCGTCTCGAGCAGGTCTTCGCCGACCTGCCCGCAGAGCTCGACCATGTCCTGGTGAGCGGGGGCGGACCGTTCTACGCACCGATCGCCGAGCTGGACTTCGAACGGGCACGGCGCCTCCTCGACGAGGATCTGCTCGGAGTCCTGCGAATCGCCCGGCTCTGCATCGGACGGGTTCGTCCCGGCGGTTCCCTCACGCTCATCAGCGGTACCGGCGCGCGCCGGCCCGGGGTCGGCCTGAGTCTCGCCGCGATCGGAACCGTCGGACTGCAGGCGATCGCCGCCAACGCCGCACTGGAACTCGCCCCGATCCGGGTGAACGCCGTCGCGGCCGGGTTCGTCGACACACCGTTGTCGGCGCGGCTGCTCGGCGATCAGCTCGAACAGCGGCGCGCCGAGCTGCGCGACACGCTTCCGATCCGGCGCGTGGTCGGTCCGGACGACGTGGCCGCGCTGATCATCCACCTGATGACGAACACAGCACTCACCGGTGCGACGTACGACGTCGACGGTGGCCAGCAACTGCTCCGGAGCTAAACCTTCGCCTCCTGACCGGTCTCGGGCAGCGCCTCGCGTAGCTGTCTGCGCGAGCTGATCGAGAGCTTGTCGAAGATCTTGCGGAGGTGCCACTCGACCGTGCGGGGACTCAGGAACAGCCGGGCGCCCACTTCGGGGTTCGACAGTCCGTCGCGGACCAGCGAGGCGATCTGGAGCTCCTGCGGAGTGAGCCCGCTACCCGCGGCGGGTCCGCTCGCTCGGCGGCGTACCGTCTCTCCGGTCGCCTGCAACTCGCGACGCGCCCGCTCGGCGAACGCAGCCATGCCGATCGACGTGAACAGGTCGTACGCGCTGCGCAGTTCCGCCCGCGCCTCCCCTCTGCGAGTACGACGACGCAGCCATTCGCCATACAGCAGATGGGCACGTGCCAGATCCGGGCGCAGCCGGGTGCCGGTCAGTTGCTCGATCGCCTCGAGGTACGCACCCTCAGCGGTCGCGCCGTCGTCCACCAAGCCCCGCGCGCGGGCCTCGATCCCGCGGCCCCAGCGCTCGTCGGTGTCCAGCGTCTTCGCCTGCAGTTGCTCGAGTGCGGCAGCTGCCTCGCGCTGGCGTCCGCTCCGTGCGGCCGCCTCGACCTGCTCACTGAGCGCCCACGACGACACGAACAGCTCCGGTGTGTCCTCGCTCGCCGAGATCGCCCACGGCAACGCCTCGTCGTGGCGCCCGAGACCATTGAGTACGACGGACCTCGCCCAGCGCGCGTACTGCGCAGCCGTACCCTGCCCCTCGGCGGTCGCGCTCGCGATGGTCTCGTCGATCAACGGGAACGCCTCGTCCGGGCGTCCGCGCAGTGCTGCCAGCACCAGTCCGCCGTACGGCAGCACGTGCGTGCCGGTGGCCTCTCGGACCGCATCGGCCTCGGCCCCGAGCGAGGTGGCTTCGGCGAAGTCACCGGCCAGCGCGACGACCTGGCCGAGCACGTTGACACCGACAGCCAGGACCGCGAGCGCACCGGCGCCACGTGCCACTTCCACCTGCCGGGTGGCGGTGGACCGGCAGGCTTCGAAGTCCCACGCGGTCGCCGCCGCCGCGGTGGCCATCCATCCCCAGCGCAGCACCTCTTCGGTCGAGGCCGTCTGCTCACCGAACGCGATGGCAGCCTGTTTCAGCAGCGGCACTGCACGAGCCCGGCCCTCGGCGAACAGCAACGCGAACCCGTCCAGCAGCAGATCAGAACTTCGCGTGGACCTCTCGGGCCGCGGCGCTGCCTCGGCTGCCAGTGAGACCTCGCGCAGACCGGTGCCCGCAGCCAGCTGACCTGCGAACAGGGCGGCGCTCCAGGCATCGAGATAGGTGTCGCGAGCGAGCTGTACGTCGAGCTTTTCAAGGGTCTTGGCAGCACGCAGGAGCAGGCCAGGCGCGTCCCGGCCACGCTGCTGCGCGTACGCCGCCTCGGCGCGGAGCAGATCGATCCGGGCCCGCCCCAGGTCGTCGAGCTTGCCTGCCTCGGCCGTCGCCAGCAGCGCCCACGCGGTCTCGAACGCACCGGCCTGCAGACTGGCGTGCGCGCCGGCCAGCGCGCGCTCGCTCCGCCGGAGCGGATCACGGGTGAGGGCTACCGCGCGCTGCAGGAACGCAGCCGCGGCAGCGAAGCCGCCTCGGGCCTGAGCGCGGTCGGCGGACCGCTCCAACTCCAGAGCGACGTCCTCGTCAGGTCCGGTCGCGGCCGCGGCCAGATGCCAGGCGCGCCTGTCCGGGTCGGCTGCCGAGTCCGTCGCGCCGGCCAGCGCCAGGTGTACTGCGCGGCGGTCTGTCTCGGAGGCGGATCCGTACAGCGCTGACCGAACCAGAGGATGGCGGAACGTCACCCGCTCGCCCAGGCTGAGGAGTCCGTCGATCTCGGCAAAGGCCGCGTCGATCCCTAGGTGGTCTGCGGCCCGCCGGACGAGCACCGGGTCGCCGATCGGCTCGGCCGCCGCGACCAGAAGCAGCTGCCGGGTCGGTGCGGGAAGGGCATCGGCCTGCCGCAGGAAACTCTGCTCGATGCGTCCGGGCAGACCCTGTCCGCCGAGCAGGCCGAACCCTGCCGCGAGCTGCGTGGCCGTCAGGCCGCGGGGCAGTTCGAGCAAGGCCAGCGGGTTACCGCCGGTCTCGGCCACGATCCGCTTGCGGACGGGTTCGTCGAGCAGGAACTCGACAGCTGATCCCAGCAGCGCCTGTGCCTCGTCAGCCGGCAGCCCCTCGACCTCTAGCTCGGAGAGACCGTGCAGTTCCACGCCGATCTCGCGGGCGCCGAACAACAACCCGACCGATTCGGCGCCGATCCTGCGGGCGACGAACCCGAGCGTCTGCGCCGTCGCCGTGTCGAGCCATTGCGCGTCGTCGACGACGACCAGGACCGGCTGTTCGCCGGCCAGATCGGAGATCAGGCTGAGCACTGCGAGTCCGACCATGAAGCGGTCCGGAGCGGGACCTGGCGCCAGCCCGAACACCGTCGCGAGCGCCCGGCGCTGCGGCTCGGGGATCCGGGGCAGGCGATCGAGCAGCG
Source organism: Kribbella sp. VKM Ac-2571 (assembly GCF_004362255.1). Taxonomy (NCBI): domain Bacteria; kingdom Bacillati; phylum Actinomycetota; class Actinomycetes; order Propionibacteriales; family Kribbellaceae; genus Kribbella; species Kribbella sp. VKM Ac-2571. Next base: position 133,603 of record NZ_SNWS01000022.1, on the reverse strand, counting down.
GCGCGCACAGCTGATGGAGTGCCGCGAACGCCAGCTCCATCTCCGACTGGACGCCGGCCGCCCGCAGCGTGCTGAGGTCCGCCGCGGAGTCGGTCGCGTAGGTCAGCAACGCGGTCTTCCCGACCCCGGCCTCGCCCCTGACGACGAGTACCCGGCTGGTGCCGTTGCGCACCTCGGCGAGCAGGCGGTCGAGGACGGCCCGCTCAGCCCGCCGGCCGAGCAGTCTCGCAGGTCGAGTTCGCTCCGCTTCTTGGCCGCGGACCACGTTTCCACGTTCCACAGTCCGCCGCCCTCCAAGCGGTGCGCCCTACCTCAGGCCCAGCGCAGTCTCCCCGACCCGCTACAGCCTAAGACCACAGCCGCAGTACCGGAAGCAGGCTCGAGCTGCGGGCGCCATGGTCAGCTGCGGCGACCGGTGACAATGTCGGGATGACTATCGAAGCGGTTGTTGTGTGATGGGGGTTCTCGACAAGTTCTCGCTGATCGGGCGGACGGCTCTCGTGACGGGCGGGTATCGAGGCCTCGGTCGTGCCTTCGCTACTGCGTTGGCCGAGGCCGGTGCGGATGTGGTGATCGGTCCGCGCGACGCCGCGGCCTCGCAGCAGGCGGCCGAAGCGCTGGCGGGCGAGACCGGTCGGACGGTGGTCGGCGTCGGCCTCGACGTGAACGACCGGACCTCCGGCCGGGCGGCGATCCAGACGGCGCTGGACGTGACCGGGCGGTTCGACATCCTGGTCAACAACGCCGGGGCGTGCGTTCACCGGCCGGCGCTCGACGTTCCCGACGACGAATGGGACGCCGTCTTCGCCACGAACGTCGACGGCCTGTGGAAGCTCAGCCAGGAGGCGGCCCGGCATTTCACGACGGTCGGCGGCGGCACCATCGTCAACATCGGGTCGATCTCCGCACAGATCGTGAACCGTCCCCAGTGGCAACCGGCGTACAACGCCTCCAAGGCCGCGGTCCATCAGCTGACCAAGTCCCTGGCCGCGGAGTGGGCGCCGTTGAACATTCGCGTGAACGCCGTCGCCCCGGGCTATGTGAAGACCGAGATGGCGCCGGTCGACGAGCCACAGTTCAAGTCCCGCTGGATCGACGACGCCCCGATGCAGCGGTACGCCGTACCCGAAGAAATCGCGCCCACCGTCGTCTTCCTGGCCTCGCCGGCGTCCAGCTTCATGACCGGCTCAGTAGTGGTGATCGACGGCGGCTACACCCTCCACTAGCGGTATCGGTCGAGGAACGGGGTGAGTTCTGCGAGGTACTGCGGCCGCTTGTCGCGGCGTACCGAGTGGCCGGCGCCGGCGATGTGTACTGCACTGAACTCGCCGCCTGCTGCTTGGGCGCAGCGGTCTGCGTACTCGGGGGAGATCAGGGAGCCGCGCTCGGTGTCGCCGTGGATCAGGAGCACCGGGCACGTGATCTCGGCGAGCAGGTCGGTCAACGGGCCGGCGTCGCGGAACGTGAGATCGAACAGGTGCGGGTTGACCTGCGCCTTCGACACAGCCCAGGGCTCGAGTTCGTCGTCGGGCCAGTCGGGGTCGTTGGATCGGCCCATCGCGATCCGTGACGGCAGATCGAGTGCCCGGACCTCCGCGAGCCAGTTCGGCTCGGACCACGGTTCGTCGTACCGGTCGCCAGGGGTTCCGGTCGGCGGGTCTTCCAGCACGACTGCACGGACCAGGTCCGGCCGCGACGCAGCCAGGTGCGCGGCCGCCATCGCACCCATCGAGTGGCCGACCACGACGATCCCGCCGTCCTGGGGCCGGCTCGACAGCACGAGGGCGGCATCGTCGCGGTGTGCCTCGTAGCGAACAGGCTCGTCCGGAAGCCCGGACTCACCGTGCCCGCGCGCATCGATCGCGAGCGCGCGGATCCCGGGCAGCGCGCGGATCACCGGCTCCCAGCACTGCGCAGAGTCCGAGAAACCGTGCAGGAACGCGACCTCGGCCGGCGCCTCATCGCTCCGGTACCACGCCAGATGAGCCGTCCTGCCTCGCACACCGAACATGGTTGTGACCCTAGCGTGCGTACGAGGTTCCACCGGCGGATGCAACCAACTTCGGCGCCGGAGGCGTGTCTAACCCGGTATCGACGATGGGAGATCGGATGAGTGATCGGGACGCGGCGTTCGAGGCGTATTTCGCGGCACGTTCCGACGCCATGCGTGGCACGGCGTACCTGCTGTGCGGCGACTGGCATCGTGCGGAAGACCTGGTGCAACAGACGTTCACGAAGCTCTACCTGGTGTGGCGGCGGATCCAGCGGCACGAGGCGATGGACAGCTACACCCGGCAGACACTCATCCGTACGTTCCTGTCCGAGCGGCGCCGGGGGTGGTTCCGGCACGAGTCGGTCGCGTCCGAGACGACCGATCGGGCGGCGCCGTCGGCCGACTTTGCCGACGAACGGCTCGTGTTGCTGGAGGCACTCGTGAAGGTGCCGCCGAGGCAACGCGCCGTACTGGTCCTGCGGTACTGGGAGGACCAGTCCGTCGAGCAGACGGCTGAGCTGCTCGACTGCTCGGCCGGAACTGTCAAGAGCCAGGCCGCGCGCGGGTTGGCGACACTGCGCGGTCTGCTGGAAGAGGAGAGGGTTCGATGAACGAAGAGGATCTCAACGAGGCACTGCATGACGTGATCGTGCGGAGCAGCCCACCGCCGTCGATGGATCCTGCGCACGCTCTGGAGCAGGCCCGCCGGGTGCGCAAGCGGCGCAGGGCGACCTGGGCCGCGCTCGCCGTCGTACCGCTGGTGGTTGGCGTCACGGCTGGTCCCGCACTGGTGGCGAACTTCAACGGTCACCGGTCGGTGGGCCAGATGGTGGCGGGCGGGCCGGGTACGCCGTCGGCATCCCCGCCGTCGGCGTCCGCGCCGCCCCCGGTCTCCACTGTCGCGCCGACGACTGCACCGAAGACCCGGAAGACCGGCGACCCGTGGCCGGAGGGCCAGGTGGACCGCACGGCGTCCACGGGTCCTCGCGCCGATCGGGCCGTGAAGCTGATGAACGACCTGACCTCGTCACTGCCACCGGGGTTCACTTCGCCGGACCTGAAGTACCCCGGCGGCGACCCGATGAGATGGCCGCAGACCCAGTACGCGTCCAGTGACGGGGAGCCGGACTACTGGGAGTACTCGGCCTCCATCCCGGTGCAGAAAGACAACCGGGTCGGCAAGTTGCTGGTGATGTCGACCACGCCCAACGGCAAACCGGCGACGGACCCGTGCACGTTGGCGAAGAAGTTCTGGGGCGGGACCGGCACCTGCGCTGTCGTGGACGTCGGCGGCAAGAAGGTCGGCGTACTGACGACCAAGGGGAACGACAGCTACGACCAGTGGGCCGCCTACCGGTACGACGACGGCACCGTCGTGTATTTCGCGCAGGCCAAGAAGAGCGATCGCACGGGGCGATCGCCGCTGACGCAACCGGTGTTCACCGGCCGCCAGCTGGCCGAACTGGCGATCTCGCCCAAGTTCAAGATCAGCACCTGACGGCTGCAGGTCACCTGCTGGTTGTCAGTCGCGGATCGGTGCGGCTCGGCATCGGTGCGCTGCCAGGATCTCGCGGCGGCGTGCCGATGGCGGGCAGAAGACGATGGAGATCGCGACCACCGAGGCCGCCGCGAGCAGCGTGGCGGGGTAGCCGGATCGGTTGATCAGGAGTCCGGCCACGGCTGGACCGGCGATGGTGCCGATGGTGAGTGCGGTGTTGACTGCGGCGAGACCGGCCGAGGGGCGTGAGGCGAAGACATCGGCACTCCAGATGCCCTGGGTCGCAATCACCGCACTGTAGAAGGTACCGAACAAGGCCGCGGCCAGCAGGGCGATGACGAACTGGCGGGCTCCGACCGCGATCAGGACCAGTGCTGCGGTGAGCAGCGCGCAGGAGCCGAGGTAGCTGTTCCGCAGGCCGATGCGATCGACGACCGATCCGCTGAGCGAGGCGAGGAGGCTGGCGGCACCGCACACCGCGTAGGCAGTCTTGGCTTCTCCGGCTGCAAGTCCGGCCTTGTGCAGCGCCTCGACACTGAAGGTCCACCACACAGCGCTGCCGGCCCCGATGAGGACGGAGGAGAGCAACAGCGGGCGAGACTTCGGGCAGACGAACCAGGTCCAACTCAGCTGTGGCACCCGGGGCCGACGCGAGTCTCGCCCTCGCGCTGGTGCGCACACCGTCGCGAGGATTCCCGCGCCGACCGCCAGGACGACGAACACCAGCCAGGCGAATCGCCAGTCGTCTCCGAAGCCGATCGCGACCGGTCCTCCGAGCGCGACTCCCCATCCGGTTCCGGAACTGATCGTCGACCACACCAGGGCACGCCGAGCCGCGGGCACTTGCTGAGCCACGATGTCGGCGTACGGCGGGAATGCCAGACCGGCCGCGGTGCCGGCGACGACCACGCCGACCTGTGCGATCAATGAGGTGCCGGCGGCCGCGACGATCGTCATCCCGATGGCCGCGAGTACCGCCGCGAGTCCGATCGGCCACCGCGGTCCCAGCCTGACGGTCATCCAGATCACGGACAGATTCGCGATCAGGTACGACGTGTACCCGGCCGATGCGGTCAGCCCCGCGGCGCGTGGCGTGATGCCCAGGTCGGCCTGCATCTGCGGCAGCAGCAGTCCGTATCCGTAGCGCGCGAACCCGAACGTGACCGCGATCATCGCGACACCGGGCACGACCGTCCGCAGAACGTGCCCGTTTCGTACCGATGCCCCAGGGCGGGCCGCAGCTTCGCTCATCGTCCCGCGCCAGTACCCATCACCCGCAGAGTCAAAATGAGTGCCGATTGTGGTGACTGTCGTGTAGGTATGGGCCGGTGCACGATGACCAAGTGGACGTAACCACCGAAACCGTTGCGTCCTTGATCCAGGACCAGTTCCCTCAGTGGAAGGGCGAGACGATCCGACCCGTGCCCTCGACCGGGACGGTCAACGCCATCTTCCGCATCGGGAACGACCTCTCTGCGCGTTTCCCACTGCGTCTGGTCGATGCTGCCGAGGCGTTGGCGGTTCTGGAACAGGAAGCCGAGGCGAGCGCGGAGCTGGCGCAGGTGTCCCCGTTCCCCGCCCCGGAACCCGTCGCCTTCGGACAAGCTGGAGCGGGTTACCCCATGCCGTGGGCAGTCCAGACCTGGCTACCGGGAACGGTCGCCTTCGATGCCGACCCGAGTACGTCGGACGCTTTTGCCGAGGATCTTGCGACCTTCATCGCGGCGCTGCGGGATGTGGAGACACGAGGGCGGTTGTTCAGCGGCGACGGTCGTGGCGGCGTTCTCGCTCACCACGACGACTGGATGGCGAAGTGCTTCGAGGAGAGCAAGGGGCTGCTCGACGTACCGCGGCTGCGTCAGCTGTGGAGCTACTTTCGGGAATTGCCACGCACGGCTGCGGACGTGATGAGCCATGGTGATTTGATCCCCGGCAACGTACTGGTCGAAGGCGACCGGCTCAGCGGCGTACTCGACACCGGCGGCTTCGGCCCGGCCGACCCCGCGCTGGACCTGGTCAGTGCCTGGCACCTGTTAGAGCCGGGCCCACGGGAAGTGCTCCGACGGACGCTGGGTTCCGACGACCTGGAGTGGGAACGCGGCAAGGCCTGGGCGTTCGAACAGGCGATGGGCGTCGTCTGGTACTACGTCAAAACCAACCCAATCATGAGCAAAATGGGCCACCAAACCCTCAACCGCATCCTCCAGTCCATGGACTGACGTCGCGGTCGACCTTGGAGGGAAGTAGCCACGCGCGGTATGACGAACGCGTCGCCGACGCCGAGGCCGCCTGGGCAGCTGAGCTCGCCAGCGTCTGTCGATCTACCGAGGCGTAAATCGTGTGGTCGAACTGTGTGGACAGCCAGATGATGGCGGCTGCATTGGGGAAGTGAGTGATGGGCGGCGTCCCAGACGTGCGGGAGTGACGACCGGCCATTCTTGCCTCGTCCTGTCATTCACGCTCGCTATGACGATGGCGCCTGATCAGGCAAGAAGACGGTTCGTTCGGTGACCGAGGTGGTGACTTCGGGTGGAAGTTCGGCGAAGACGCATAATTCGTTGGCCGATACGAATCCGCCGTGCTCCTCGCGCAAACGCACGATGAGCTCAGCGTGTTCGCGTGTCACGCCCGGCAGGGAGGCCAGGACATCGGCGGGGGCGTGGTTGACGTCGACGACCCCACCGTCGTCGTAGTCGCGCGCCAGGTCCGGTCGACCGACCCTAAGTTCGAGGGCCAGCGCTGGGTCCCCTGCGGCAAGGTCGCGGGCCGTTTCGCGCAACCGGCGCCGCTCCTCCGCTGTGTCCACGGCTAGCTCCATCGCGCTCGGCTTCGACCGGCCGAAGAAGACCGGCGCCCTGATGGCCAGGGCGTGCCCCGTGGCACCCAGGGTCAAGGCGGCGAGTGCGACATCGGCCACCACCTGGTAGTTGGGGGCGGTCACCTGCTCGATCACGAGGGCGCCGGTGTACAACGCGCAGGCAATCCACAGGGAGCGATACTTGAGGCGCGTCGCCGCGAAGAAGAAGACCAGGGGCGTAACAAAGCCGAGCGACAGCAGCGGCAGGAACGCCCACGCGTAGCTCAGTCCGACGCGCAGCGGGTCTCTGCCAGACATGGGCCAACCTCCTCGCACCGCAGCCATACTGACCGCATTGATCACGAGCAGCCGAATCGTCGCTTTGTGGTACATCCTGGCCGCGTGGTGCCGCCATAGCGAGAGCTGGCAAGATCGACGACAGCAGTTCTTGTCGTGTTCTGATCAGGTGTCGAAGAGCTGGTGTCAACATCAGCTTGGGAACTCGATCCCGGGCTCGGCGACAGCGCGAGATCGCCGTCCGTCACACCCCGCGAGGAGCCGGAGCTCCCGGTAGACCGCCAAAGCTACCGACGGCCGCGGACAGCTCCAGGCTCGGTTCCGGCCCCGTCACTCGCCGTTCAATACGTCGACTGCCGGGCTGGGAACGACCCGGAAGTACACGTGATCCGTGAGGGGTACGGGGACCTTGCCGATCTGCTGGATCACCGTTGCGAAGCCGTTCGCGTGCCCCACGGCGTACAGATAACCGGCGTGAGTGTCCTGGTCGATGCCGAGCAACAGCGTGCCGTACACACCGCATTTCTCCGCCACCAGTGACTCGAATCCTTGCCACGTCCGCTCACGGACCATCTTCACCATGCCGTGCATGGGTGAGCCGACGGGGATGTGGAAGGTGAACAGCGCTCCGGCGCGGGTGTTCATCAGGAACGTGTCGTAGGTGCGCGTCTTGCTGATCAGCGCCATCGTCTTGAACCCTGCGAACCCAGGGACCGAGCCGGCACGGTGCCAGACACCGTCCGCCCCGGAGGTCCACCGGAACAGCATGCCGTCGTTCCGCAGGCCGTAGTACGTCGTGTATCCCGCCCGGATAGATCGTTCGAACGCGGTGAAGGTGCCCCAGCCGCCACCGATGCGGGTCAACACCGGCGGATGCTTCGGATCCAGTCGCCCGTCGACGCCGGTGCGGTAGGTGCTGTGGTACATCGCGCTGCCGATGATCACGTAGCTGTCGACCGCCGGACCCACGGGACCCGGCTTCACCACCAGAGAACTACTCAGCCGGACCTGGCCCGCCGCGAAGACCGGCAGTGTCGGACCGTCGCTGGAGATGGTCGGTGGCCGAGTGGCCGCGACTTGTTGGAAGACCTCGCCGCCCGTGGCGTCGACTGACCCGAGGCGAAGGCTGCAGACCGTCGTACTGGTTGCTGGAGCTGCCGCCGCCGGCAGTCCGCCGGCTGTGAGCAGTGCCGCGGCCATGATCGCTGGAGCAAAGAATTTCCGATTCATTTCCGACCCCCGGAGGTGTACTCGGTGCCCGGCGGAGCCCCAGGAGACGAGCCCTCTCGTCCTCCCGCATCGGGCTCTCATATGACTTGATGCCCTGCACCCACGCAGAGTTGCGAGTCGATCGGCCCAGGCGCGTGGGGCCAAATCCCCACGCACCTACGCTGTGAGGTCGAGGCTGCGTGCTGCGGCGCAGCCTCGATGATCTTGCGGCCCTTTCATGAGGTAGCAGTACACGAATCGCATTGCGGAATCCGGGGTTGGTTTGCTGCCCTCAGACCCGCTTCGGCGCGTTGCCGGTCAGCGTTGCGACCGTTCGCATGACGCGGTGTCCGCGATCCGACGTCGGCTCGAACATCAGCGGGCAACCGCCGTCGATCACGGTGATGCCGTGCGCGCGGCCGTACCCGGTGGCCTTGTCCGAGACGCTGCCCGCGCCGAACGACCGGTGCATCCACACGTGCTTGATTCCCAGCTCGTCGCACTCGCGCATCGTCTCTTCGGCGACCTGCGGGCGGGTGCCGATGACCACGGCCTGCACACCGCCGGGGATCGACTTCAGGTCGTGGTAGCACCTGTCGCCTTCCACTCGGTCGGCGTTGGGGTTCACCGCGAACACCTCGTAGCCTCGCTGGCGCAGTCGCTGGTACACGAAGTTGCCGCCGTGGTTGCCGCCATGGCGCGAGACCCCGGTGACGGCGATGCGCTTCTTGGCCAGGAACTCCGACGCCGCCTGTTTAATCGTGGCCATCAATCGCTCCTTTCCTTGTGGCTCGTGGCTGACCCACGTGCTCGTGATGGGCGGTGTGGCTGGCCGAGTACAGGCCGAACCGCGGCAGCATGACGGCGATCATCACCGGGCACGCCAGGCTGGTCTGGATCTCGATCAGGCTGTCGGCGGGCATGAGGCCGGCCCAGTATGCCGCGATGAGCAACAGTCCGAGCAGCATCGTCGAGCCGGCCATCTCCAGCGTGGGCCGCCATGGCATGCCGCGGAACCTCATCCATGCCGCCATCGGCAGCGACAGGTTCACCGCGATGACGAACACCGACAGCGTCGGCGCTGTCTGCGGCAGCTCGCCGTACCCGAGCAGGGCGGCGGCGCCGAAGAACACCACGCTCAAGGCGATGGCGCCGGCGCACATCACCATGCACATCTCGGCCAGGTGCAGCGCGAAGCGACCAACCCGCCGCAGGACCGTGCCGACGGGCCCGTCCCGTACCGGTGCGCCTCCCAGTGATCTGGGTGTAGTGGCTGTGTTTCGCATGACGACCTCCCTTGCGTCGTCCGGGCCGGTCGGCCCGGGTGGCATGGCAGGTCGCGCCGTGAAGCACCGCCTATGGCGCGACCTGTGCGCCAGGCATGAGCTCTTTCACAGAACACTGCGCTGGCGGCGGCCGATCGGAACCGTGCATTGGACCCGACCTCGCAGGACGAAGGTCCCGCCATCCGCAAGCGAATGCTCGAGGCGCATGCTGAGGAGAGAGCCTGATTGTGGACCGTAGGTAACGGGCCGGAAGGGAGGGGAGAGGGCGATGTGGAGCTTCAAGAACCTGGTAGCGCTTGGTCTGTTCCTGTTCGGGACAACCTTCCTGTGGATGACGCCGGCCTTCGCCGGCAAGGCATCGCCGCCGAAGGGAACGGCATGGACCCTGGCCAACATTCTGGCGCTTGTCACCCTGGCAGGATTCGCGATCGCGGGATGGGCTGTGTTCAAGGGGTATTCCTGGTGGGGGCCCACGGCGATCGTGTCAGCCGTCGTCGGGCTGGCTACCGTCATCCCCTTCATCGTCGGGCAGCATCGACTCGACGTCGGGCTCTCGGACCCGGGCGTGCAGATCAACCTATGGATGCACATCGTGGGCAGCGCGGTGGTCATCGCCATCGTGCTCATACCCGCCGCCAACGACTGGGTAACCAAACGCCTTTGACGGACGAGGGGCATGGACGGTTCGTGATCCCGAACCCCAGACGCGTCGCGGTGATCGAGAGCGAGGCCGACATCGGGAGGTCGCCCGAGGATGTCTTCGACTACTGCAGCGACCCCGCGAACGAGCCCGCGTGGAACGTCAAGATGAAGAGCGTCGAACAACCCACGGACGGGCCTGGGCCGACACCACGACCGGGGCGTACCCCGCGCGCGATCCCGATGATCGTCGAGGCGCCCGGCGCTTCGAGGTCGGCTTTCAAATCGGCTGCCCCCGGCTCCGCAACTCCCGGCGGCAGCGAGCCGACCCACCCCGGCTCGGCGGGAGCCGGGGCTAGATGCGACACCCCGTGCCTGGCGTGCCTCGGGCTCCGGTTCTGTTCCGTCGCTGTTCCGTGAGACCTTGGCAATCGGCGGTCAAAAGCGCGAATTGTTGCTTATTGATGCGGGCGGCTCAGGGGCAGACCCGCCCAACACGATGGGTCACTTAGTGGCGGCCTGTAGGTCGGCCTTGTGCAGGTTGAGCCAGGTTTCGAAGGATTCGAGGGACGGGTTGAGTTCGCGGACCTTCGCCAGGTCGCGGTCGCCGGTGAAGTCTTCGTGGTTCTCGGCGTAGAACTGGAACATGTTGGCCATTTCGACGGCCATGGGGAAGGGGTACTGGCGGTACTCGTCGAGGGTCGGGGAGTGGTACGTGACCTTTTCGCCGAGGGCTTCGGTGAGGGCGGCGGCGTACTGGTGGCCGGTGAGGTGGTCGCCGGCGAGGCTGACGGTCTGGCCGATCAGGTCGGGGCGCTTGAGGATGGCGAAGGCGATGCGGCCGATGTCGTCGCTGGCGATACCGGACAGGGGACGGTCGCCCATCGGAAGCGTGATCGTCAGCGTGCCGTCGGCATTGCGGGTCGGCGGCATGGTGCTGATGAACGCGTCGAAGTAGAACGTGGTCCGCAGGAACGTCGTCGGTACGCCGTACTTCGTGAACAGGTCGTCGGCCTCGCCCTTCGCGTCGAAGTGCGGGACCTTGTAGCGCCCGTCGTCCAGGCTCGGTACGTCGTCGCGCGCACCGAAGAACAGGCGGGTGTCCTCGAGCGTCGACCAGACCAGGTGCTGTACGCCGGCGTCGCGGGCGGCCCGCGCGGCGGTCTCGGCCTGGGCGAGTTCCATGTCGGCGCGGGTCCGCGCCGCCTCCTCGTCCGGGGTCAGCGGCGCCCAGTAGTTCGTCACCACGAAAGCGCCGTACGCGCCGTCGAACGCGGCCCGGATGCTCGCCTCGTCATCGAGATCGGCGGCGACCACCTCGGCACCCGCCGCGGCAAGGTTCTTCGCCGCGGCGGAGTCCGGGTTCCGGGTCAGTGCGCGGACGTCGAACTCGCCGGACGGATCCGCCAGGATCGCGCGGACCAGCGCGCCGCCCTGTGCTCCGGTGGCTCCGACGACGGCGATCAGCTTGCTCATAGCGTTCACTCCAAGAGTCAGGTTGATGTGTCAACTCAACCGATCGTAGCGCGCTTGGTTGATGTGTCAACCCGAGCGGGTAGGATGGTTCTCGTGAGCAAGGGACCGTGGCTCGACGACGACGAGCAGAAGGCGTGGCGCAGCTACCTGCTGATGAACCGCACGCTGGAGACGCACCTGGAGCGGCATCTCCAGCGCGACTTCGGCCTGTCCAAGTCGGACTTCGAGATCCTGGTGAACCTGTCGGAGTCGGAGTCCGGACGGATGCGCGCCTTCGAGCTCAGCCGGGCGACCCAGTGGGAGAAGAGCCGCCTGTCGCACCACCTGACTCGGATGGAGAAACGCGGCCTGGTCCGCAAAGAGGCCTGCGAATCGCGGTATCCGGAGATCGCCATCACCGAGGAAGGTTTGGCGGCGATCAAGGAGTGCGCGCCGGCGCAGGCCGCACGGGTGCGGGAGTTCTTCGTCGACGTGTTCGGCCCCGACCGCCTCGCTGTTCTCGGTGAGGTCGCCGACGAGATCGTCGGCACGATCGGCAAGCACTGCGAGACCGACTGCCCGCTGGAGACCCGCTCCTGAGAGTTGTTCTCAGAGAGCTTTCAGCAGAACTTGACGGTGGCTTGATCTTCTCTTGGAGCGCGGCTGACGGGCCTCGCACGAGGCTTACGGCATGGTCACCACAGACGAATCCCAACCCAACCGCCGGCGCTGGCTGCACCGCGCGTCCGCGGCCGCGATAGCCACTGCCGTCCTCGGCGTCGGCGCGACCGGGATCTCGGTCGCGGTCGTGTCGGCGAAGCACTCCGGCACCAGCACCGGTACGACGGCGACGTCCAGCAGCTCGGACGACGACAGCAGTAGTTCGAGCAGCGATTCCAGCTCGAGCGGACTCGGGTCCGCGAACTCCGGCTCGACGTCGCATGGCGGGAGCAACGGGTCATGACCGCCTCCCGCACGTGGAACGCGTGGAGTTGCACGGTCCGGCTGACCGTCGACGACCCCGCCGTACTCGGGGCGGCGTGCGGTGAGCTCAAGGCGCTGATGGACCGCGTCGACAAGGCCGCGAGCAGGTTCCGCCCGGACTCCGAGTTGTCGATCGTCAACACCCGCGCCGGTGCACTCGTACCGGTGTCGCGTCTGCTCGTCGACCTGGTCGACGTCAGCCTGGTTGCGGCCCAGATGAGCGGCGGTGCGGTCGACCCGACCGTCGGCCCGGCGGTGATCGCGGCCGGGTACGACACCGACATCGAAGCAGTACGGCGGCGCTTCCCCAAGGCGCCCGACGACCCGACGCAGGTCGCCGGCTGGCAGGAGGTGCGCCTCAACCGGAAGCTAGCGCTGCTAGGGGTACCGAAGGACTGCTCTCTCGACCTCGGCGCCACCGCCAAGGCCTGGACCGCGGACCGGGCGGCCAACTTGATCAGCAAGCGCTACGGCTGCGCGGTCCTCGTCGAGATCGGCGGAGACCTGCGTGCAGCGGGTACGCCGAAGAAGCCGTGGGTCATCACGGTCGCCGAGCGCGCCGGTGATGCGGGTGTCCTCGTGACGCTGGCCCACGGCGGTCTGACGACCTCGACCAGGACCGTACGGCGCTGGCAGACACCGACCGGCTACGGGCACCACGTCATCGACCCGCGCACGGGGCGTCCCGCGGAGGGGCTGTACCGGACTGCTTCCGTCTGGGCGCCGACCGCCGTACGGGCGAATACCTTCAGCACTGCGCTCATCGCGACTGGCGAGGCAGCTGTCGGGCGCCTGAAGCTGTCCGGTCACCCGGCGCGGCTGATTGCCGACGACGGTGAGGTCACCGAGCTGTGCGGGTGGCCGACTGCGAGCAGGGCCGCCTGATGACCCTGTGGTACCTCGCCCGTGCGGCCGGCGTGGTCACGATGATCATGTTCACGCTGTCCGCCGTACTCGGGATGGTCATGTCTGGCGTACGTCGACCGGAGCGGAGGTTCTGGCTCCAGTACGTGCACCGCTCGGCAGCTGTAACCGGGCTGGTCCTGCTGGCGACACATGTGGTTGCCGTGATCGCCGACAGCTACGTGGCTATCAGTCCGACCGTTCTGGTGTGGCCGTTCGGTGCCGCCTACCGGCCGTTCGCCATGGTTGTCGGTGCGCTCGCTCTCTACAGCCTGGTACTGGCGTCCCTCGTCGGAGCAGCCCGTGGTCGATTGGCCGCGTCGGCAACGTTCACGAGGCACTGGCGCAAGCTGCACATCGCTGCGTCCGTGGGGTGGCTGCTGTCTGTCGGTCACGCATTGCTGGCAGGTACCGACCGCAGTACGCCGTGGATGCTCGGCATCACGCTCGGCTGCCTCACTGCAGTGGCCACTGCAGGGGCGTATCGCCTCAACAACACAACCCCTAAAACCGCCCGTGCCTGGAGGACCCGATGACCACCATCAACAGCCCCGCCTCGCTTCGCTCGGCGGGGCTGGAAGGGCGGGCGGGGTTGGAAGGACGGGCGGGGTTGGAAGGACGGGCGGGGTTGGAAGGACGGGCGGGGTTGGAAGGGCGGGTCATCGGTGAGGCCAGGGTGCTGGCTGGGCTCGACCAGGATCACCGGCGGCACCTCTCGACGTACGGTCCGCTGCCCGCGCTGACCCGTGAGGACTATGTGCAGCTTTGTGAAGCTGTAGGACTCAGGGGCCGTGGTGGTGCGGCGTTTCCGGTTGCACTGAAGCTGCAGGACCTTCCAGCTCGTGGTGTGGAGGCTGTGGTGGTCAACGGCTCGGAGAGCGAGCCCGTGAGCCGGAAGGACCGTTTGCTCCTCACCCGTTCGCCACACCTCGTTCTCGACGGCGCAGTCGGTCTAGCGCACGCGTTACGCGCTCCGCACGTGCTGATCGCCGTACATGATCCGGCCGCGGCCACGTCTCTCCGAGAGGCATTGATGGAACGGGACGACCACCTGGCGATCGAGGTGCGTGACACCCCGGGTCGGTTCGTCGCAGGTGAGGCCCGTGCACTGCTGAGCGCGCTCGAAGGGCGTGCCGCAGTCCCACCAGGTCGACGCGTGCTCCCGACGCGGGCGGGAATCCACAAGCGGCCGACGTTCCTGTCGAACGTGGAGACGTTTGCGCAGCTCGCCGTACTCGCGCGGCTCGGGTCCCGCGGGTTCAGCAGCACCGGTCTGATCAGCGAGCCGGGTACGCAGCTGCTGACGATCGACGGGGCGGTCCAACGACCCGGTGTGATCGAGACGCCGACCGGTGTCCTGCTGGACACCGTCCTGCAGTACGCCGGCGCAGAACCGGGACCTGTCCTGCTGGGTGGGTACCATGGCCGCTGGCTGCCGCGGACCGACGGCGTGACGCTGCAGCGACCAGAGGTCTCCGCCGGCATCATCCTGGCGCTCGGCTCCGCCACCTGTCCGCTCGGTGAGGTCACCAGGGTCGCTGAGTGGTTGAGGAGTCAGTCAGCCGGCCAGTGCGGACCCTGCGTCTTCGGCCTCGCGGCGCTCGTCGACGACTTCGCCCGGCTGACCATCGGCGACCGGCAGGGCTGGTACGACGCCCAGCGGCACCTCGGTCTGATTCCGGGCAGGGGCGCCTGCGCGCACCCGGACGGGGCTGCGAGGTTCCTCACATCGGCGCTCGAAGTGTTCGACGACGACGTACGGCGTCACCTGTCCGGTCAGGGCTGCGGCCGGCCGGTTCTCGGAGTTCTGCCCGTCCCTGGAGGTACCCGATGAACAAGGTGGAGATCGACTGGACCAGGTGCGACGGGCACGGCCTTTGCGCAGGTCTGATGCCTGATGACATCGTCCTCGACGAGTGGGGATTCCCCGTCCTCCGCGGCCGCGAAATCACCACCGGTGAGCTCCCGGACGCGCGCCGCGCAATCCTCGCCTGCCCGGCCCTCGCACTACGCCTCACCAGTCGATGACAGGCCCGTCCCAACACCACACCAGTGACAAAGGTGGACTAATCTCTGAGTGACCGCACAATGTCGTGCGGTCCGGCGCGAGCGACGCCGAAGTCACGTGTGGAGACGGTGGGGAATGCAGAGCAAGCTGGACGTCCAGAAGGCGGATGTGCTCGCCAAGGCGGTGGCCGCGGGAACACACGGTCACGACAAGTCGGCCGACCCGGGCAAGCTGAAGACGTTCCTCGAGCAGTACTACCGGCACGTCGCCGCCGAGGACGTCGCCGAGCGCCAGCCGAACGACTGCCTGGGCGCCGCGCGGCACCATTACAAGTCCGCGGTGTCCCGCCCGCAGGGTACGGCGAAGGTGCACGTCTTCACGCCGACGCTCGAGGAGCACGGCTGGTCCGCGAGCGGCCGGACCGTGGTCGAGATCGTCAGCGACGACATGCCGTTCCTGGTGGACAGCGCCTCGATGGCGATCACCGAACGCAACCTCGAGCTCCAGTTGCTGGTCCACCCGACGTTCGTGGTCCGCCGCGACGTCGCCGGCACGCTGCAGGAGGTCCTCGACGACAGCGCGACCGCGGACGGGCACGACCTGGTCCGCGAGAGCTGGATGCACCTGGAGATCGAGCGGATCGCGGACGTCGCCGAGCACCGCGCGCTCGAGCGGGACCTGCAGAAGGTGCTGAACGACGTCCGCGAGTCGGTCGAGGACTGGCCGAAGATGCACGAGAAGGCGGTCACCATCGCCGCCGGCCTGAACGCCGCCGAGCTGCCGGTCTCCGAGAGCGAGGTGGAGGAGGCCCGCGAGCTGCTGGAGTGGCTGGCCGACGAGCACTTCACCTTCCTGGGCTACCGCGAGTACGACTTCACCATGGAGGGGCAGCAGGGCATCCTGCGCGGCCGCGCAGGGACCGGGCTGGGCATCCTCCGGCCGGACCCGAAGCCGGGCTCGGGCAAGCTGCCGCCCGAGGCGAGCGCGCGGGCGCAGGAGCGGAAGCTGCTGATCCTCACCAAGGCGAACTCCCGGTCCACAGTGCACCGGTCGACGTTCCTGGACTACGTCGGCATCAAGCAGTTCGACGAGAACGGTGACCCGGTCCGCGAGTGCCGGTTCATCGGTCTGCTGTCGTCGACGGCGTACACCGAGAGCGTCATGCAGGTGCCGGTGCTGCGGCGCAAGGCACTGGAGCTGTTCCGCCTGACCGGCTTCGACCCGAACAGCCACAGCGGCAAGGGTCTGCTCGACGTACTGGAGACCTACCCGCGCGACGAGCTGCTGCAGGCACCTGTGGAGGACCTGCTGCCGATCGTGCAGTCAGTGCTGCACCTGCAGGAGCGGCGTGCGGTCAAGCTGTTCGTACGGCGAGACGTCTACAACCGGTACCTGTCCTGCCTGGTGTACCTGCCACGTGACCGCTACACCACCGCGGTCCGGCTGAAGATGCAACAGATCCTGAAGGACGCGATCGGCGCCGAGACCGTCACGTACGCCGCGTACGTCACCGAGTCCGTACTGGCCCGCGTGCACTTCGTGGTGCGGATGAAGCAGGGCCAGACGGTCGGCGAGTACGACTCCGAGCTGCTCGAGCAGCAGGTGATCGAGGCGACCAGAGCCTGGCAGGACGACTTCAACGCCGCGCTGCACGCGAAGGGCGGCGACGGCGCGGTCACCAAGCTGGCCCGCCGGTACGCCAACGCGTTCCCAGAGGCCTACAAGGAGGACTTCGACGCGCGCGTCGCGGTCAACGACGTACACGTCCTCGAGGGGCTGCCGTCCGACAACGGGCTGGCCATGTCGCTCTACACCCCGCTCGACGAGGAGTGGGAGGGCGAACGGCGCTTCAAGGTGTACCGCACCGGGTCCTCGCTCTCGCTGTCGCAGGTGCTGCCGCACCTGAGCGCGATGGGCGTGGAGGTCGTCGACGAGCGCCCGTACGAGATCCGCTGCGACGACGGCACAATGGCCTACATCTACGACTTCGGCCTGCGGGCACCGGAGGACACCGAGGAGCGCGAGGAACTGCGCACCCTGTTCTCCGACACGTTCCAGGCGGTCTGGGAGGGCCGGGCCGAGTCCGACAAGCTGAACGCGCTGGTGCTGCGCGGCAGCCTGAGCTGGCGGCAGGTGTCGATTCTGCGCGCCTACCAGTGCTACCTCCGGCAGGGCGGTACGCCGTTCAGCCGGGACTACATCCACAACACGTTCCTCAACCACGTGGACGTAGCCGGCCTGCTGGTGCAGCTGTTCGAGACCAGCTTCGACCCTGCGCGCGGACCGGCCGACGACCCGGACCGGACGATGCTCACGGACCAGCTGGAGAAGGAGATCCTGGCCGCGCTGGACACGGTGCAGAGCCTGGACGAGGACCGCATTCTGCGCTCGTACCTCACTGTCATGAAGGCGACGCTGCGGACGAACTACTTCCAGCCGGGCGCCGACGGCAAGCCGCGGTCGTACATCTCGCTGAAGCTGGAGCCGAAGGCGATCCCGGACCTGCCGCAGCCGCGGCCGAAGTACGAGATCTTCGTGTACTCGCCGCGGGTCGAAGGTGTGCACCTGCGGTTCGGCGCGGTCGCGCGCGGCGGTCTGCGCTGGTCGGACCGGCGGGAGGACTTCCGCACCGAGGTGCTCGGCCTGGTGAAGGCGCAGATGGTGAAGAACTCGGTGATCGTGCCGGTCGGCGCGAAGGGCGGGTTCTACGCCAAGCAGCTGCCCGACCCGGCCGCGGATCGGGACGCCTGGCTGGCCGAAGGCATCGCGTCGTACAAGACCTTCATCTCCGGGCTGCTCGACATCACCGACAACATCGTTGCCGGGGACATCGTTCCGCCGCGCGACGTGGTCCGGTACGACGGTGACGACGCCTACCTGGTCGTTGCCGCGGACAAGGGTACGGCGACGTTCTCGGACATCGCGAACGGTGTCGCCAAGGAATACGGGTTCTGGCTCGGCGACGCGTTCGCGTCCGGCGGCTCGGTCGGGTACGACCACAAGGCGATGGGCATCACGGCCCGCGGCGCGTGGGAGTCGGTCAAGCGGCACTTCCGCGAGATGGGGCACGACTGCCAGAGCGAGGACTTCACGGTCGTCGGCGTCGGCGACATGTCCGGTGACGTGTTCGGCAACGGGATGCTGCTGTCCGAGCACATCCGGCTGGTCGCCGCGTTCGACCACCGGCACATCTTCCTCGACCCGACGCCCGACGCGGCCTCGTCGTTCGCGGAACGGCGGCGGCTGTTCGAGCTGCCGCGGTCGTCGTGGGCGGACTACGACAGGTCCCTGATCTCCGCCGGTGGCGGGGTGTTCCCGCGGACCGACAAGGCGATCCCGATCTCCGCCGAGGTCCGCGAGGCCCTCGGTCTCGAAGGCAGTCCGGCGACGCTGACGCCGGGCGAGCTGATGAACGCGATCCTGAAGGCGCCGGTCGACCTGTTCTGGAACGGCGGCATCGGCACCTACGTGAAATCGTCCGGCGAGTCGAACGCGGAGGTCGGCGACAAGGCGAACGACACGATCCGGATCAACGGGTCCGAGCTGCGCGCCCGCGCGGTCGGCGAGGGCGGCAACCTCGGCTTCACCCAGCTCGGCCGGATCGAGTACGCCGCGGCCGGCGGCCGGATCAACACCGACTTCATCGACAACGTGGCCGGTGTGGACACCTCCGACCACGAGGTGAACATCAAGATCCTGCTGGACAAGGTGGTCGCGGACGGCGATCTCACCGAGAAGCAGCGCAACGACATCATCGCGTCGATGACCGACGAGGTCGGGGCGCTGGTGCTGAAGAGCAACTACCGGCAGAACATCGCGCTGGCGAACGCGGCCGCGCAGGCGCCGGCGCTGATGCACGTCCACCAGGACTGGGTCCGGCGGCTCGAGAAGGAGGGGCTGCTGGACCGGCAGCTGGAGTTCCTGCCGAGCATCACCGAGTTCAAGAAGCGCAAGGCCGAGGGGCGTGGGCTGACGTCGCCGGAGCTGTCGGTGCTGATCGCGTACACCAAGATCGTGCTCGACGCCGAACTGCTGAAGACATCGCTGCCGGACGACCCGTACCTGGCCCACAAGCTCGCGAGCTACTTCCCGAAGGCGATCCAGGAGCGGTTCACCGATCAGATCCAGAGTCACCAGCTGCGCCGCGAGATCATCACGACACAGGTGGTCAACGAGTTCGTGAACACGTCGGGCATCACGGCGTACCACCGACTCTCGCTGGAGACCGGCGGGACCGTCGAGGACGTGGTCCGGGCGAACCTGGCCGCGTCGAGGATCTTCGCGCAGCCCGAGCTGCTGTCGGACAATGCCGAGCTCGACAACGTGGTCGACGCCGAGACGCAGACGCACATGCGGCTCGAAACGCGGACGCTGGTCGAGCGCGCCACCCGTTGGCTGGTCAGCAACCGGCGGCCCCCGGTCGACATCGAGGAGCTCATCGAGTTCTTTGGACCGGGGATCGCGAAGCTGACGGCGGCGTTGCCCGACGTACTGCGCGGTCGCGAGCTGGCGCTGTTCGAGCAGCGCCGGGAAGCCCTGGTGCAGAAGGGAGTCTCGGAGGACTTCGCGACCCGGATCGCGGTGCTGCCGCCGGCGTACGGCGGGCTCGGGATCGTGGAGACCGCGTCGCGCGAGGACATCGACATCTTCGAGGTCGCCAAGGTCCACTTCGCCCTCGGTGAGCGGCTGCAGCTGGGCCGATTCCTGGAGCGGATCATCGGCCTGCCGCGCACCGACCGCTGGCAGACCATGGCCCGCGCCTCCCTGCGCGACGACCTGCACGCCGTGCACGCCCACCTCACGCAGCAGGTCCTCGCCACGACCGACCCGTCGGCCGATCCCGAGGAGCGCGTCATCACCTGGCAGGACCAGAACGCCACGGCGCTGGCCCGGGCCGCCACGATGCTGGAGGAGATCGTCGAAACCGAAGGCCCCGAACTGGCCCACCTCTCCGTAGGCCTCCGCCTGGTCCGGACGTTGATCGCCAACCAGGCCTAATCCGTGTCTTAGCGTTCGGAGACGACTACATCGACGGAGTACTGGTCGGCGCGGTAGCAGTGGTTCCCGTATTCGACGGGGGAGCCGTCGGCGGCGTAGGCGGAGCGGGTCATGGTGATGAGCGGCTCCGCCTTCGACATGTGCAAGGTACGGCGTTCCTCGGCGGTCGCGTTGCGGGCGCCGATCCGCTGACGCGCGACCGTCGGCCGGATACCGCGGGCCCGCAGGACGGCGTACAGCCCGTCGCTGGTGAGCTCGTCCAAGGTGAGGTCGTTGAGGGCCGGCGGCAGCCAGTTGCGCATGATCGCGAGCGGCAGGTCGTCGGCGTACCGGAGCCGGACGATCGCGACCAGCGGGGTGCCGGACGGGACCTCGAGTACGGTGGCGGCGCGGTCGTCCTGCGCCGCGCAGTCCAGCGCGAGCACCTCGGTCCGCGGTGTCCGGCCCTCGCGGGCGAGGTCGTCGTACAGGCTGGTCAGCTCGGCCTTGCGGTGCACCATCTGGTTCGCGACCGTGGTGCCGATGCCGCGGCGGCGGACCAGCAGGCCCTGGTTGACCAGCTCGGAGATCGCCCGCCGGACTGTCGGGCGGGACAGGTTCAGCCGGTCGGACATGCCGATCTCGTTCTCGAACGGGTCGCCCGGACGCAGTCGGCCGTCGGTGATGGCGGCAGTCAGCTGCTCGGCCAACTGGTGGTACAGCGGCACCGGGCTGCTCCGATCGAGCTGGATCGGCAACGCATTCATAGGCGGATGCTACCTGGTCATGTGCGTACGTGAGAATGTGTTAACAAAGTATTGACACTCCTGGCACCGGCCCGGAAAGCTGACGGCAACCAGCGCGCCACACCGGTTGTGGCGCGCCGTTCACGAGAGGGCACGCGGATGCGGATCGGGTTGGTCGGGGTCGGGCGGATCGGGGCGTTCCACGCCGCGACGCTGAAGGAGTTGCCGGCGGTGGATCAGGTGGTCGTCGCCGACGCGGACCCCGCCCGGGCCCAGGCGGTCGCGAAGGAGCTGGGCGTCGCGTCGGTCCCCGACGTACCGGCCCTGCTGACGTCCGGCCTGGACGGTTTCGTCATCGCGGCGGCGACGTCCGCGCACGCCTCGTTGATCGAGGCAGGGATCGCGGCCGGCGTACCAACGTTCTGTGAGAAGCCGGTCGCCCTCGACCTGGCCGAGACCGAGCGCGTACTGGCGTTGGTGGAGGCGGCGAGCGTTCCGGTACACATCGGTTTCCAGCGCCGGTTCGACGCCGGGTACCAGGCGGCGCGGGCGGCCGTGGAGTCGGGCGAGCTCGGGTTCGTGCACCACATCCGGGCGAACACGAACGACGCTTTCCCGCCGCACCGCGAGTACATCCCGCAGAGTGGCGGGTTCTTCCGCGACTGCACGGTGCACGACTTCGACATCATCCGCTACGTCACCGGACGCGAGGTCGTCAGCGTCTACGCCACGGGCGCGAACCGCGGCGAGACGTTCTTCGCCGAGTCCGGCGACGTGGACTCGGCCGCCGCGTTGCTGACGTTGGACGACAACACGTTCGTCGCGGTCAGCGGGACGCGGTACAACGGCGCCGGGCACGACGTACGGATGGAGTTGCACGGCAGCCTCGGCTCGATCGCGGTCGGCCTCGACTCGCACACCGCACTGCGGTCGGCCGAGCCGGGCGTCAGCTTCCCGGAGGGCCCGCCGCACATGACGTTCATGGACCGCTTCCAGCCCGCGTACGTCGCTGAACTGACCGCCTTCACCGAGGTCGTCGCCGGGACCCGCGAGGTGCCGTGCACGGTCCGCGACGCGCTCGCGGCGTTCCGGATCGCCGACGCCTGCGAACTGTCCCGCCACGAGAACCGCATCGTCACGCTCTGAGGAGAGCCGCTCATATGACAGAGATTGCTACCCGTATCGCCGGTGCCCCGATCTCGTGGGGAGTGTGCGAGGTGCCGGGCTGGGGCTGGCAGTACGACGCCGCGACGGTGCTCGCCGAGATGCGCGCGGTCGGGCTCGCGGCGACCGAGTTCGGTCCGGACGGGTTCCTGCCCGACGACCCCGCGGACAAGGCCAAAACCCTGGCCGACGTAGGACTTCGGGCCGTCGGCGGATTCGTACCGGTCGTCCTGCACGACCCGTCGCACGATCCCGCGCCGGAGGTTGCCGCCGCACTCGAGGGCTTCGTCGCGGCCGGCGCCGGGACGCTGGTCCTCGCCGCAGCGACCGGCCAGGACGGGTACGACGACCGCCCGGCGCTGGACTCCGCTGGTTGGAGCACACTGCTCGCCAACCTCGACAAATTGTCCGAGCTGGCGGCCTCCCGGGGCGTGCTGGCGACCGTCCACCCGCATGTCGGCACGATGGTCGAGAACGCTGACGACGTCTCGCAGGTACTCGACGGGTCGTCGATCGGCCTCACGCTCGACACCGGTCACCTGCTGATCGGCGGGGTCGACCCCGTTGCGCTGGCGGTCGAGCACACGGCTCGCATCCGCCACACCCACCTCAAGGACGTCGACGCCGCGTGGGCCGCGCGGGTGCAGTCCGGCGAGGTCGGGTACACCGACGCCGTACGCTCCGGGATGTACCGCCCGCTGGGTGCCGGCGACATCGACATCACCACGATCGTCAGCACACTCGAGAAGTCCGGGTACGACGGGTGGTACGTCCTCGAACAGGACACGATCCTGCGCGCGCGCCCGGTCGACGACGGGCCCGTGGCCGACGTACGGGCGAGCATCGCGCACCTGCATTCGATCGCGGCGGGGCTCGAATGACCGGGACCCGTGGGGATGGGATGGTCTGATGGTGGACGACGTACTGACGATCGGGCGCATCGGGGTCGACCTGTACCCGCTGCAGACCGGGACGCATCTGGAAGATGTCACCTCGTTCGGCAAGTTCCTCGGTGGGAGCGCGACGAACGTGGCGGTGGCGGCCGCGCGGCACGGGCGCAAGACGGCGGTGATCAGCCGGACGGGGAACGACCCGTTCGGGGTGTTCATCCACCGCACGCTCGGTGAACTCGGGGTCGACGACCGCTTCGTCTCCGGAGTCGACGGCCTGCCGACGCCGATCACGTTCTGCGAGATCTTCCCGCCGGACAGCTTCCCGCTGTACTTCTACCGCTTCCCGAAGGCGCCCGACCTGGTCATCAACCCGTCGGAGCTCGACCTGGACGCGATCCGCGACGCGCGCATCTACTGGTCTACGGTGACCGGGCTGTCCGCCGAGCCGTCGCGGTCCGCGCACTTCGCCGCCTGGGAGGCTCGCGGTCGGCGTCCGATCACGGTGCTCGACCTGGACTACCGGCCGATGTTCTGGGCCGACCCGAGCGAGGCGCACTCGCAGGTGTCGCGCGCGCTCGAGTACTGCACGGTTGCTGTCGGCAACCGTGAGGAGTGCGAGGTGGCCGTCGGCGAGACCGATCCCGACAAGGCTGCGCAGGCGCTCCTCGACCGCGGGCTCGAGTTGGCCGTGGTCAAACAAGGCCCCCGCGGCACGCTTGCCCGGACCCGGGACGAGCGCGTCGAGGTTCCGCCGTACCCGGTCGAGGTCGTCAACGGCCTTGGCGCCGGCGACGGCTTCGGCGGGGCGCTCTGCCACGGGCTCCTGGCCGGCTGGCCGCTGGAGAAGATCATCCGGTTCGCCAACACGGCGGGCGCGATCGTCGCCTCCCGTCTCGAATGCTCCACCGCGATGCCCACGACCGAAGAAGTCCTCTCCCACCTGGGAGCCGAAGCATGAACCCCCACGACGAAGACCAGTACTCCGAAGACGCCCGGCCCATCCCCATCCACCGCCCCCACGAAGACCCCGACCCCACCACCCTCACCCCGGGCCCCAACGACCCCACAGTCATTGCCCGTCGCCCCGATGACCGCGCGGTCCGCGACCCGCGCCAGGACGCCGCCACCCCAGACCAGGCCGACTGGTCCAACGACGCCACCGTCCTCACACCTGGCCCCAATGACCCAACGGTCATCGCCAACCGCCCCACTCCGCCCCAACCGCGTGTTCCGGGGGAGCCCGGCGCGGCGGCGCGACCGTACGTCGATCCGGACGTTCCGACCGCAGGTCTGAACGACCCGACGGTTGTTGTCCGTCGCCCCGACGTACCGGGCCCCGAGGACCTGACGGTGATGATGGACACCTCCCAGGAGACGACCCCCGCAACCCCCGACGGCCAAACAACCGTCATCGGAAACCTGAACCTCACCCCCGAACACCCCACCCCCCAACAGGCAGCAGCCGCTCAGCAGCCAGCCGCTCAGCAGCCAGCCGCTGAGCAGCCAGCTGTTGAGCAGGTACCAGTTGAGCAGGCAGCCGTTGCGCCGGCAGCAGGTGGGCAGGCAGCCGTCGAGCAGGCAGCCGTCGAGCAGATAGCCGCTGAGCAGGCACCGGTTGAGCAGGCAGTCGTTGGGCAGGCAGCGGGTGGGCAGGCTTGGCGTGAGCAGCGGGTGGGCTGGGTTGAGGCTTCGCCTGGGCATCAGGTGAGTGGGCAAACGGTTCGTGGAGCGCAGCGGGTGACTTTGCCGGCACCTCCGACCGACCGGCCGTCCAACGGGCCCGCGGACGCAGACAGAGAATCGCTCCTCGCCGAGGCCGAATCCTCTGGTACGCCGGGCTCAAGCGAGCAGCCATCCACCGCCGCAGCTCAACCACACGCGACCCCACCGTCAGCCACGGCGAACTCCCCGCTGCCGGAGCAGTCTGCTGACGAGCCTGCTCTGCTGCCGGAGCAGGCTGCTGCCGTGCCTTCCCCGCTGCCGGAGCAGGCTGATGATGAGCCGACCGCTGCGTTTGAACCCGGTGTATCCGAGCAGGCCTACGAAGCAGGTGCTCCAGGCCGGGAGGAAGCCACTGGCCAGTTGCGCGAAGACCAGCCAAGCGTCCCCGAAGCCCCGACCGACCTGACCGACCTGTCCCACCTGACCGACCCGGCTGATGCTGCCGGTGCTGCTGACCTGGCGCACGGTGCTGTGGATGCGGAAGAGGTTGTCGGGCAGGTTGGTGTGGTTGACCGGGGTGCTCCGGTTGAGGATCAAGCCGCCGGCGCGGGCTCCCCGGTTGAGGAGCGTGGAGCCGAGCAGGTGGGGTTCGTTCCGGGAGTTGCTGAGCGGTTGAGGGAGTTGACGGAGGTTCGGGTTCGGCATCCGGAGCGGGTTGCTGAGGGGTGGTTGCAGCGGCGGACTCGGGCGTTGGTGGGGGATGATGGGCGGCTGTTGATCGTGGCTGCTGACCATCCGGCGCGTGGTGCGTTGGGGGTCCGGGGTGATCGGATGGCGATGGGCAGCCGCGCTGATCTGATTGCTCGGTTGATGATCGCGCTGCAGCGGCCCGGTGTGGACGGCGTACTGGCCACTCCGGACGTGCTGGAAGACCTCCTCCTGCTCGGTGCATTGGAAGGCAAGGTCGTCATCGGATCGATGAACCGGGGCGGCTTGCAAGGAGCGGCGTTCGAGTTGGACGACCGGTTCACGGCGTACCGGACTGCTGACGAGATCGCCGCGCGGCGGCTCGACGGCGGGAAGATGCTGACGCGGATCGACCTCGGCGATCCGGGGACGGTGGCGACGTTGGAGAGCAGCGCCGCGGCGGTGACCGGGTTGGCCGAGCACAAGCTGATGGCGATGGTCGAGCCGTTCTGGTCGACGCGCGGCGAGGACGGCCGGGTCGCGAACCTGCTCGATCCCGACTCGGTCATCAAGTCGATCCAGATCGCGTCCGGTCTCGGCGCGACGAGTGCGTACACGTGGCTCAAGCTGCCGGTCGTGGACGAGCTCGATCGGGTGATGGAGGCAACGACCCTGCCGACGCTGCTGCTCGGCGGCGATCCGACCGCGGAGCCGGAGGCGACCTACGCCTCGTGGGGCAAGGCGCTCGAGCTGCCCTCGGTCCGCGGACTCGTAGTCGGGCGGGCGCTGCTGTTCCCACCGGACGGCGACGTGGCAGCGGCTGTCGACCACGCCGCCGCACTCGTCCACGGCGACACCGTATGACCCGGACCGCTGAGGTTCTGAGGAAGGACAGTTGGAATGACTGAATGGGTTCGGCCGGCCGGGACCGCCGCGAGCGATGGGTTCGAGCTCGCGGTGCGGCCGGGCGAGGCGGAGTGGCATCACAGTGGCTTGCTGGTTCGGACCCTGCTTCCTGGACAGTCGGTGGAGATCGACACCGGGGACTGTGAGTACATCGTCCTTCCGTTGAGTGGATCCGCCGAGGTGATCGTCGACGGTGAAGCGGTCCCGCTCGGCGGACGGGCGGATGTGTTCGCGGGCTCGACGGATCTCGCGTACGTGCCCCGGAACTCGACCTTCGCGGTGGTCAGCGCCGGTGGTGCGCGGATCGCGTTCCCGCACGCCAGGGCCGCGACGGACCATCCGTTCCGGCGGATCGGCCCCGAGGAGGTCGAGACCGAGCTCCGGGGCGCCGGTGTCGCGTCCCGCCAGGTCCGCAACTTCGGTACGCCGGGAGTTCTCGAGGCGGACTCGATCATCGCGTGCGAGGTGATCACGCCGGCCGGCAACTGGTCGTCGTACCCGCCGCACAAGCACGACGAGCACAAGCCGGGGAAGGAGAGCGAGCTCGAGGAGATCTACTACTTCGAGCTGCAGCTGTCCGACGACGTCCCGGAAGGTGTCAAGGGCAACGATCCGATCGGCTACCAGCGGGTCTACGGAACCGAGGAACGTCCGATCGACGTACTGGCGGAGGTCCGCAGCGGTGACGTGGTGCTCGTCCCGCACGGTTGGCACGGCCCGGCGATGGCCCCGCCCGGTTACGACATGTACTACCTCAATGTGATGGCCGGACCCGGCACCGAGCGCCAGTGGCTGATCACCGACGATCCGCAGCACGCCTGGGTCCGCGACCTGTGGAATTCCCAGCATCTTGATCCGCGTCTACCTTTCGGACGAACAGGAGATGAGTCATGACGGTGCGTCTCACGGTCGCGCAGGCCCTGGTGCGATTCCTGAGCGTCCAGTACTCGGAGCGTGACGGCCTTCGGCAGCGGTTGATCGCCGGGTCACTGGGCATCTTCGGCCACGGCAACGTGGCCGGGGTCGGCCAGGCGTTGCTGCAGTCCGAGCTCGAGGACCCGAAGGCGTTGCCGTACATCCTGGCCCGCAACGAGCAGGCCATGGTGCACACCGCCGTCGCCTTCGCGCGGACCCGTGACCGGCTCCAGACCTATGCCTGCACGGCAAGCATCGGCCCGGGCTCGACCAACATGGTGACCGGTGCGGCCCTCGCGACGATCAACCGGTTGCCGGTGCTGATCCTCCCTTCGGATGTGTTCGCGACCCGGGTGGCGACACCCGTGCTGCAGGAGCTGGAGAGCTTCGGCGCCGGTGACGTGTCCGTCAACGACGCATTCCGCCCGGTGTCGAAGTACTTCGACCGCATCTGGCGGCCCGAACAGTTGCCCTCGGCGCTGATGAACGCGATGCGGGTGCTGACCGATCCGGTCGAGACCGGCGCGGTGACGCTGGCCCTGCCGCAGGACGTCCAGGCCGAGGCGTACGACTGGCCGGAGGAGCTCTTCGTCGAGCGCACCTGGTACGTCGCACGTCCCTTGCCGGAGGCATCAATTGTCGACAAGGCGGCAGATCTCCTACGGTCCGCGCAGCGACCGCTGATCGTCGCCGGCGGCGGTGTGCACTACTCGGGAGCAGAGGAAGGGCTGCGCGAGTTCGCCGAACGTACCGGTATCCCGGTGTCGGAAACCCAAGCAGGTAAGGGATCTCTGGCCTACGATCACCCGCAGGCGGTCGGCGCGGTCGGATCGACCGGGACCACAGCGGCCAACGCGCTGGCCCGTGACGCGGACCTGGTGATCGGAATCGGCACCCGCTACAGCGACTTCACGACGGCGTCGCGGACAGCCTTCCAGAATCCGCGGGTGCGGTTCCTGAACATCAACGTGGCGCGATTCGACAGTGGTAAGCATGCCGGCCTCCCGGTAGTGGCCGATGCGCGGGAAGCCCTTGTCTCGTTGGGATCCGCGCTCGGCGAGTGGTCCGTGGACGACAAGTACACAGCCGAGGCCCAGGAACTCACAAGGAACTGGAACGGAACTGTGGACGCAGTTTTCCGGCCCTCCGCCGAGGTGACCGCGAAGCTGTCCGAAGGACTGCTCACCCAAGGCGAGGTGATCGGCGCCGTCAACGAATTGTCGGCGGCGTCTGATGTGGTTGTCTGCGCGGCCGGCTCGATGCCGGGTGATCTCCACAAACTGTGGCGGCCGCGCGATCCGAAGGGATACCACGTCGAATATGGCTTCTCCTGCATGGGATACGAGATCGCCGGCGGACTCGGTGTGCGGCTCGGCGCGCCGGATCGCGACGTGTTCGTCATGGTCGGCGACGGGTCGTACCTGATGATGTCCAGCGAGCTGGCCACCGCGGTCCAGGAGAACATCAAGATCATCGTGGTCCTGGTGCAGAACCACGGCTTCGCGTCGATCGGCGCGCTCTCGGAGTCGCTCGGTTCCCAGCGGTTCGGGACGGCGTACCGCAAGCGCACCGGCGACGGCCGCCTCGACGGCGACTACCTGCCGGTCGACCTCGCGGCGAACGTGCGCAGCTTCGGTGTCGACGTGATCGACGTGCACAGCCGGCCCGAGCTGGAGAAGGCGATCCAGACCGCGAAGGCAGCCACCGGACCGATCGCGATCCATGTCACGACCGACCCGTTGGTCGGCGGTCCGGACAGCGACTCCTGGTGGGACGTTCCGGTCAGCGAGGTGTCGGAGCTGCAGTCCACTCAGGCCGCGGCCGCGACGTACGAGGAAAGCAAGAAGGCCCAGCGTCCGTACCTGACTCCGGTCGAGGGGGATCGCTGATGGGCAGAGTCGAGATCGGTACGGCGCCTGACTCGTGGGGAGTCTGGTTCGCCGACGATCCACGGCAGACGCCGTGGACGCGGTTCCTCGACGAGGTGGTCGCGGCCGGGTACACGCGGATCGAGCTCGGTCCGTACGGGTACCTCCCGACCGACCCGGTCAGGTTGAAGGACGAGCTCGACCAGCGCGGTCTCACACTGACCGCCGGTACGACGTTCGAGCAGCTGCATCGCCCCGACGGGTGGGAGGCGACGTGGCGCGACGTCGTCAAAACGGCCGGGTTGACGGCCGCGATGGGCGCGAAGCACCTGGTCGTGATGCCGTCGATGTGGCGCGGTGACAACGGCGAGATCGTCGAGGAGCGGCTGGACCACGAGGGACAGGCCAGACACGGGCAGGCGGTGACCGAGCTGGGTCGCCGGCTGGCGGAGGAGTTCGGGCTGCTGACGCAGTACCACCCGCACGCGGACGGACATGTCGACACGCAGGACACCGTCGAGCGCTTGCTCGAGGAGACCGACAGCGCCTTCGTGAACCTGTGCCTCGACACCGGCCACATCAGCTACTGCGGCGGCGACAACCTTGAGCTGATCGGGAAGTACCCGGACCGCATCGGCTACGTCCACCTCAAACAGGTCGATCCGAAGGTCCTCGCGGAGGTCGAGGCCGAGGGCCTGAGCATGGACGAGGCAGTACGGCGGGGCGTGATGTGCGAGCCGCCCAACGGCGTACCCGAGCTGCCGCCGGTCCTCGACGCGCTGGCTGCGCTCGACGCCGACGTGTTCGCGATCGTCGAGCAGGACATGTACCCGTGTGCGCCCGACGTACCGCTGCCGATCGCGGTGCGGACGTTGGCGTATCTCACTGCTTCTGGGGGTGCTACATCGAGATGACGGCCACGGGAGTGTGACACTCTCGGGTCCCACGCAAGTCCGCGGAGTCGCGGAACACCTGAAAGGCTGGTAGCAAGTCATGGTTCGGTGGCAGAAGAAGGCGGGGGCCGCAGTCGCGGCTGTCGTACTCGCCGCGGCTCTGGTCGCGTGCAGCTCCTCCGGCGGCAAGCAGAAGGAGCAGAGCTCCAGCGGCAGCGGCGGCAACGTCGCGGACACGCCGCGGATGAAGGTCGCCATGATCACCCACTCGGGTCCCGGCGACACCTTCTGGGACATCGTCCGGCGCGGGGCCGAGGCAGCCGCGAAGAAGGACAACATCGAGCTGCAGTACTCCGCCGACCCGGACGGTGCGGCCCAGGCGAACCTCGTGCAGACCGCGATCGATTCCAAGGTCGACGGCATCGCGGTCACGCTGAACAAGCCGGACGCGGTGATCCCGAACGTCAAGAAGGCGATCGCGGCCGGTATCCCGGTGACGATCCTCAACGGCGGGCTGGACCAGTGGAAGACCACCGGCGCGCTCGGGTACTTCGGTCAGGACGAGCGGATCGCCGGCCAGGCGACCGGCGAGAAGCTCAAGCAGCTCGGCGCGAAGAAGGTCATCTGCGTCATCCACGAGCAGGGCAACGTCAGCCTGGAGGCCCGCTGCCAGGGCATCAAGGACAAGCTGCCCAGCACCGAGAACGTGAACGTGAACGGCACCGACCAGCCGGGCACGCAGGCGACCCTGACCTCGAAGCTGCAGGCGGACAAGAGCGCCGACTACGTGGTCGCGCTCAACGCGGGGATCGCGCTGACCGCGGTCCAGGCGGCCAAGGACGCCGGATCGTCGGCGAAGATCGGCAGCTTCGACATGAGCAAGGAGATGGCCAAGGCGGTCGCGGACGGCACCGTGCAGTTCGCCGTCGACCAGCAGCCGTACCTGCAGGGGTACCTCGCGATCGACGCGATCTGGCTCTACAAGACCAACGGCGACACGATCGGCGGCGGCGAGGCCACGCTGACCGGGCCGGCCTTCATCGACAAGTCCAACGTCGCGGCGGTCCAGAAGTACGCCGAAGCCGGGACGCGCTGAGGTAGCGCCATGGCATCGACCATCATCTCTCCCGCCTCGGCGGACGACCGCGTCTCCGCCCGGTCCCTCGGCGCCCGGTTGCTCAGCCGGCCGGAGATCGGGTCGCTGGTCGGCGCGGCCGTGATCCTGGTGTTCTTCCTGATCGCAGCCCCGCCGTTCCGCGATATCAACAACACCGGCACGATCCTGTACCAGGCTGCGCTGATCGGTGTGATGGCGGTGCCGGTGTCGCTGCTGATGATCGGCGGCGAGTTCGACCTCTCGGCCGGCGTCGCGGTGACGACCTCCGGCCTGACCGCGGGACTGTTCGCCTACCAGTTCAGCGTGAACGTCTGGGTCGGCATGGTCGTCGCCCTGGCGTTCTCGCTGGCGATCGGCGCGTTCAACGGCTGGCTGCTGATGCGGACGGGCCTGCCCAGCTTCCTGGTGACGCTGGGTACGTTCTTCATCCTGCAGGGCCTGAACATCGCGGTCACCCGGCTCGCCTCCGGCGCCGTCGCGTCGAACTCGATCAGTGACATGGACGGCTTCGACGCCGCGAAGTCGGTGTTCGCGTCCGAGTTCAAGCTCGGCGGCGTGACGGTCAAGATCATCGTCGTCTGGTGGATCGTGTTCGTCGCGATCGCGGCCTGGGTGCTGCTGAAGACCCAGATCGGCAACTGGATCTTCGCGGCCGGTGGTGACGCGGCGGCCGCGCGGGCTGTCGGCGTACCGGTGAAGAAGGTCAAGATCGGCCTGTTCATGACGGTCGGGTTCTTCGCCTGGTTCACCGGTATGCAGTTGCTGTTCGTGCAGAACGGCGTCGTGCAGTCCGGCGAAGGTGTCGGCAAGGAGTTCCTCTACATCATCGCCGCGGTCGTCGGCGGCTGTCTGCTCACCGGCGGCTACGGGTCTGTCGTCGGGGGCGCGGTCGGCGCGCTGATCTTCGGAATGGTGCAGCTCGGTGTCGTGTACGCCGGCTGGAATCCGGACTGGTTCAAGGCGTTCCTCGGTGCGATGTTGCTGCTGGCCACCATCGTCAATCTCGTCGTCAAGAACAGGGCGGAGGCACGATGACCACCACGGAATCGTTCGCGGACGACGCGACGACCAGTCCGAACACACCGATCGTGCTGCTCGAGGACGTCGGCAAGAGCTACGGCAACATCCAGGCGCTGCGCGGGGTGTCGCTGTCGGTGCGGCAGGGGGAGATCACCTGCGTGCTCGGTGACAACGGCGCGGGCAAGTCGACGCTGATCAAGATCATCGCCGGGCTGCACGACTACACGTCCGGCCGGATGTCGGTGAACGGCGAGGAGCGGCACTTCGGCTCGCCGCGCGAGTCGCTCGACAACGGTATCGCGACCGTCTACCAGGACCTCGCGCTGGCGCCGCTGATGTCGGTCTGGCGGAACTTCTTCCTCGGCAACGAGATCACCAAGGGGCCGTTCCGGCAGTTGGACGCGGCGAAGATGAAGCGGATCGCGCACGAGGAGCTGACCAAGATGGGGATCTCGATCCCCGATCTCGAGCAGCCGGTCGGCAAGCTCTCCGGCGGTCAGCGGCAGTGTGTGGCGATCGCCCGGGCGATCCACTTCGGCGCCAAGGTGCTGATCCTCGACGAGCCGACCGCGGCGCTCGGCGTGAACCAGTCCGGGGTGGTGCTGAAGTACGTCGTGAAGGCGCGCGACGCGGGGATCGGGGTCATCTTCATCACCCACAACCCGCACCACGCGTACCTGGTCGGCAACCACTTCGTCGTGCTGAAGCTCGGCCGGGTGGCGCTCGACACGCACCGGTCGGAGATCACGCTGGAGGAGCTGACGACCGAGATGGCCGGCGGTTCCGAGCTGGAGGCGCTGAGTCACGAGCTGCGGGAGATCAACCCCGAGGTGGTCGTGGATGATGTTCGGAAGGGGCAGGAGGGGACATGACCGAGCTGCGGGTCGGGATCGTCGGCGTCGGAGTGATGGGCGCCGACCACGCCGAACGCATTGTCCGGAAGACGGCGGGCGCACGCTTGGCCGCGGTCTCCGATGCGGATACGGGCCGGGCCGAGGCGCTCGCCGGCAGGCTGTCGGAAACGTCGACAGCCGCGTCTGCCAGTACGGCGAGACACTCGGGCGGTACGGCGTACGCGGAGACTGTTCGCGTGGTCGAGGACCCGATGGAGCTGATCGCGGCCGACGACGTCGACGCGGTGATCCTGGCGTCGCCGGGGTTCGCGCATGCGGACCAGTTGTTCGCCTGTTTGGAGCACGGCAAGCCCGTGCTGTGCGAGAAGCCGCTGACGATGGACTCGGCGTCGGCGTTGCGCGTGGTCGAGGCCGAACACAAGCTCGGACGACAGCTGATCCAGGTCGGGTTCATGCGCCGATTCGACCCCGAGTACGCCGCTTTGAAGCAACTGCTCGACTCCGGCGACCTCGGGCGCACCTTGCTGCTGCACAACGTGCACCGGAACAAGTCGGCCGCGCCGACGTTCCGGAGCGAGATGATCGTCCGGGACTCGATGGTGCACGAGGTCGACGTCGCGCGGTGGCTGTTCGGCGAGGAGATCACCCGGATCACCGTGCACACCCCGACGCCGACGAGTCTCGTCGGGGACGGCGTACTCGATCCGCAGCTGGCCGTGTTCGAGCTGGCGAACGGGGCGATGGCCGACGTGGAGGTGTTCGTGAACTTCCAGGTCGGGTACGAGGTCCGGTGTGAGGCGGTGGCCGAGCGCGGCAGCGCGACAATCGGTCTCGGGTCCGGCGTCTTCACCCGGGCCGGCGAGCAGTGGGGCGGCACGATGCCGGCCGACTTCCGGGTCCGGTTCGAGCAGGCGTACGACATCGAAGTACAGCGCTGGGTCGACGCGACCCTGCGCGGTGAGATCGACGGACCGAGCGCGTGGGACGGGTATGCGGCGGCGGCCGTCTGCGAGGCCGGTCTGGAGTCACTGAGCAGCGGTAAGCCGGTCGACGTTGCCTTGGCCGACCGCGGCGAGGTCCTCGGATGAAGCAGGAAACACCCCCGGCAGTGAGGAAACATCGTGAGTACTGACAGCAAGCGCATCACCCACCTCGTCGGCGGCAGCCCGTGGACCGGCGTGGCCGAGCGGACCAGCAAGGTCTACAACCCCGCGACCGGCCAGGTCACGGGCGAGCTGGATCTGGCGTCGGCGGCCACCGTCGACGAGGTCGTCAAGGTCGCTCACGAGGCGTCGAAGGCCTGGGCGCAGACGTCGCTGACGAAGCGCGCCCAGGTCCTGTTCGCGTACCGCGAGCTGGTGAACCGCGACAAGGAGCGGATCGCGCAGCTGATCACCGCCGAGCACGGCAAGGTGCTGTCCGACGCGCTCGGCGAGGTGACCCGCGGCCTCGAGGTGATCGAGTTCGCCTGCGGGATCCCGCACCTGCTCAAGGGCGGGTACAGCGAGGGCGTCTCGACCAAGGTCGACGTGTACTCGATGCGGCAGCCGCTCGGCGTCAGCGCGGTGATCTCGCCGTTCAACTTCCCGGCCATGGTGCCGATGTGGTTCGTCCCGATCGCGGTTGCCTGTGGCAACAGCGTGGTGATCAAGCCGTCCGAGAAGGACCCGTCCGCGGCGAACGCGATGGCCGAGCTGTGGAAGGAGGCCGGTCTGCCGGACGGCGTGGTGAACGTCGTGCACGGTGACAAGGAGGCGGTCGACCGACTGCTCGAGCACCCGGACATCAAGTCGGTGTCGTTCGTCGGGTCGACGCCGATCGCGAAGTACGTCTACGAGACCGGCACCCGCAACGGCAAGCGCGTGCAGGCCCTCGGCGGCGCGAAGAACCACATGATCGTGCTGCCGGACGCGGACCTTGACCTCGCGGCCGACGCGGCCGTGAACGCCGGGTTCGGGTCGGCGGGGGAGCGCTGCATGGCGATCTCCGCCCTGGTCGCGGTCGAGCCGATCGCGGACGAGCTGATCGGCAAGATCAAGGAGCGGATGGGCAAGCTGAAGACCGGCGACGGGACGCGTGGCTGCGACATGGGCCCGCTGGTGACCGGCGAGCATCGGGACAAGGTCGCCGGGTACGTCGCGGCCGGGGTCGAGGCCGGCGCGGAGCTGGTGGTCGACGGGCGCGCGGGTGACTTCGACGGGGCGGACGACGGCTTCTGGCTCGGCCCGACCCTGTTCGACAAGGTCACACCGGAGATGTCGATCTACACCGACGAGATCTTCGGCCCGGTGCTCTCGGTGCTGCGTGCGCCGTCGTACGACGAAGCGCTCGAGCTGGTGAACTCCAACCCGTACGGGAACGGGACGGCGATCTTCACCAACGACGGCGGAGCGGCGCGCCGGTTCCAGAACGAGGTGGAGGTCGGGATGGTCGGGATCAACGTCCCGATCCCGGTGCCGATGGCGTACTACTCGTTCGGCGGCTGGAAGAACTCGCTGTTCGGCGACACCCACGCCCACGGGACCGAAGGGGTGCACTTCTTCACCCGCGGCAAGGTGGTCACGTCGCGCTGGCTGGACCCGTCGCACGGCGGGATCAACCTAGGCTTCCCGACCCACGACTGATCGGGGTATTGGGTGTAGCGTCGAAGGTGACCCCCGGGGCATGAGGAGTACCGCGGCGTAGCAGGGCCGTCGGCCCGTCATCAGCTCGCGATCGTGAAGCCCCGGAGTGCGTCATGTCCAAGAACAAAGGCGGACGTGAAGTCCGCAAGCCCAAGCAACCCAAACGGCCGAAACCCAACCCGAGCGACAGCTCGACTATCCCGTCCACCAAACACGGGCAGAAGTAGCGTCCGGACCGCAGTTCCCCGGGACTGCGGTCCCGGGCAGGCCGACGTAGGTCACCGTCACCGTTGACCGGCGGGGCCGGAGCTGGGTAGCCTCGCTGGTGCGTTCGAGGGCGCGTCGAGACTCGCCGGAAGGCTGGAAGCCACCTCGATCTCCGAAGCTGAGTGCGGTCGATGACGCTCTCTTGAGACCCGTGCGAGTCCGGGTGCGAGAGGACGCCTTGTGAGACTGCTGCCTGATCGGCCCAGCATCGAGTACTTGCGCAAGGAAGCCAAGGATCTCCTCGCGGTACTGCGGGAGTCCAAGCCGGACGCCTCGCTCGCGGAAGCGCAACGCGCGCTGGCCGCGGAGTACGGCGTACGCGACTGGCCGGCGTTGAAAGCCGAGGTCGAGCGCCGGGTCGCGGACACGCCCACGGCTCCTGCCGGACTGGCCGAGGAGCTTGCCGAAGCGTTCGACCTGGGGACGTTGACCGGACCGGCGAAACCCGTGTTCTTCACCGCGATGGGGCGGTCCTGGGACTTCACCACCGACCGCGGTCGGTGGCTGGCCGTCACGGTCTACGACTGGATCACGAACGAGCAAGCCCAGCTCGGCGCCCGGCTCCGTGAGGCTGCTGTCGCGGCGGGAGTCGCCGCGCCGGCGGCGGCGATCAGTCCGCGCGGACGCCTGATCGAGAAGGTGCGCGGCGAGAACTGGCGCGTGCACGAGTGGCTCGAGGTCGGCCCGGCGCCAGTGCTGCCGGTGTCGACGGCGATGGCTCGTCGAGCGGGTGGTCTGTTCGGGACGTTGCATGCGTTGGCCATCCCGAGCGACGAGCCGATCCACGGCTACCTGGCCTTCCGCCGCTCAGAGGACGACTGGCAGCACCTGCTCGGTCGTGCACGTGCAGCCGGCAAACGATGGGCCGAGCAACTCGACGCACGCCTGCCGGCGTTCCGCGAGCTGCTGGCGATCGAGCTCGACGCACCCCACGAACTGATGCTTTGCAAC
The DNA here is from genome assembly GCF_004362255.1 of Kribbella sp. VKM Ac-2571. Taxonomy (NCBI): domain Bacteria; kingdom Bacillati; phylum Actinomycetota; class Actinomycetes; order Propionibacteriales; family Kribbellaceae; genus Kribbella; species Kribbella sp. VKM Ac-2571. Next base: position 96,990 of record NZ_SNWS01000022.1, on the reverse strand, counting down.
CGCAACCTGAACCCGGAGAGTGTTCGCCAGGGACGCAACGGAGAGCTCACCGTGATGGAGTGGGATTTCGCCGGACCGCTCAGTCCTGAGCTCGAGCTCGGCTCGGTGCTGACGCACTGGCTGATGCGGCCGGAAGTCAACCAGCGTGGGCTGTTGGCGTTCCGGGACGGGTACGGCGAGGTGCGGGAGTGGCCGAAGCTCGGGCTGGAGTCGTTCGCGGTCGCGATCACTGGCTGGCTCAACTGGACGTACAACGCGATCTGTGAGGCGATCGACCCGGAGGATGCCGACCACGCGGTCTTTGCCGAGCGGGAGGCTGTCGGGGTGCTTGATCGGCCGATGACGCGTGGTGGCCTGGAGCAACTACTCGTGGTCTGAGAGGGCGGTGGCCACTGCTTCTGCGGCTGGGTCGGAGAGGTGGCCGTGCAGGAGCTCGGTCCGATGCACCAGGCGTGGCGTGGTGAGCGGGACGGCCGCGAGGTCCGGTGTGACTGCTGAGCGGGGGAGGACCGCCAGGCCGTGGCCGGAGCCGATCAGGGTGAGGAGGGTGTGGAGGTCGGTGCCGTTGTAGGTGAAGGCCGGGCGTAGCGCGTCGGAGCCGGCTGCGGCGCGCAACGTCGCCAGCGGGGCGGCGAGGTCGGGGGCGTCGATCCACCGCGCGTCTGCGAGATCGCCAAGCGCCAGGCCACGACCATGCCGGGCCAGCGGGTGGGTGGTGGGCAGGGCTACGACCAAGGTGTCGTGGGCCACCGAGGTGGTCCGGAGCTGTACGGCGTCGGTCAGGTTGAGAGGATCGGCGGGGGTGGCGATGCCGTCCACGAGACCGAGCGTGAACGTGCCGGCGGCGATACCCGCGACGACCTCATCGCGCCCAGAGACGGTCAGCGACGTCTCGGTGCCGGGATAAGCACGTCGTACCTCGGCCAACGCCGTTGCGAGTGACCGGGCCGCCAGGGGAGACGCGGCGAGCGTGAGGGTGCTGGGCGGGTCCGCGACAGTACGGCGTACGTCGGCGCGGGCCGCGTCCAGCCGAAGCAGGATCGGGCCGGCGTGCTCCAGCAGGCGCTCGCCCGCCGGCGTCGGTACGACGGGCCGTCGGCGGAGCAACGGCGTACCGAGGTCGCTCTCCAAGGTGGCGATGTGCTGGGACACCGCGGACTGGGTGTAGCCGAGTCGTGAGGCGGCTGCGGAGAACGATCCGCACTCGGCGACGGTGACGAAGGTCCGTAGCAGATGAGGATCCACGTGCATCAGTATCTCTGATCGACCGTGTAGAGATCATCGTTGGCGCTGATGCTCGGCGCGACCCGATGATGGACCCATGAACGCCTACTCCGGACGCCTCGCCCTGGTCGGGGACCGCTCACCGCATGTTCGTTCGCACGCCCGCATCCCCGGTCTGCTCAAAGAACTCGAAGAACGCGATCACCTGGACCTCGACGTCTACTGGGTCCCGAGCGACGCCGCCGACGATGCGCTCGAAGGCTTCGACGGGATCTGGCTGCTGCCCGGCAGCCCGTACCGGAGCGAGGCCGGTGCAGTGACCGCGGTCCGGATCGCCCGCGAGCGCGGGATCCCGTTCCTGGGTACGTGTGGCGGGTTCCAGCACGCGATGCTCGAGTTCGCGCGCAACGTCTGCGGCGCAATCGGCGTACAGCATGGCGAGACTACGCCGGACGCTGACGAGCTCCTGATCGTGCCGATGCAGTGTTCGCTCGACGGACACGAGGGCGGAGTACAGGTGCGGTCAGGAACCCTTGCTGCCGAGCTACTCGGTGTCGAGCGCTCTATAGAGAGGTACCACTGCTCCTACGGCCTGGACAGCAGCAAACTCGACCTACTGCGTGAACACGGCATGGTCTTCAGCGGGTACGACGACGCAGGTGAACCGCGCATCGCTGAGCTGCCGGGTCACCCGTTCTACCTGGCCAGCCTGTTCCAGCCGGAGCTGGCCGGCGACGGCAGACGCCCACACCCGTTCATCCAGGCGTTCGCGCACGCGGTCGCCGGCCGCGGCGATCAGATCGCGGAGACCGGTCGCGGGGCCATGCCCGCGGCGACGTAGCAGGCGTCGATGAGCTCCATCGTGGCCAGCGCGTCGTCGGCGTCGGTGAGGAGCGGAGCGCCATTGCGGATCGCCCCGGCGAAGGCCTCCAACTGGTACGTGTACGACGTCCGGGTGCCGAGGTGCTCGACCCAGGTGTCTTCCTTGGTCGTCACGATCACCCGATCGTCGTTCTGCGGAAGCACGTAGAACGGGGCGAACGCCTCACCACGGCTGCCGACGACTTTGAGACTGAACTCGACGCTCTCGGCCGCCATGCTGGTCCGCACCACACCGGTCGCACCGCTCGGGAACTCCAGGTCGGCGTTGAGCCACTCGTCCACGCCCGGCAGCCGCTTGCGCTCACCGGCGCGTGCACTGATGAGCTTCGGCGCACCACCGGCGTACGGCGCGAACATCCGCTGTGCGTGCAGCGCGTAACAGCCGACGTCCATGACGGCACCCCCGGCGAGCGGCAGGGACCAGCGTGGGTCGTCCTCCGGCGGCGGGGGCATCACCATGGTCGCCTCGACCGTCTGCAGGTCGCCCAGCTCGCCCTTGGCGACCAGCTCCTGCAGCCGCCGCATCACCGGGTGGTACGCGTAGTGGAACGCCTCCATGAACACCAGACCGGATGAGTGGACGGCGTCCCGGACCTCCAGAGCCTCGGTGGCGTTGCTGGCCGACGGTTTCTCGGTCAGCACGTGTTTGCCTGCGGCAAGGGCCCGCAGGTTCCAGGGCCCGTGCAGCCCGTTCGCCAACGGGTTGTAGATGGCTTCGATCTCAGGATCGTCCAGCAGTTGCTGGTACGACGCGTGGACCCGTTCGACGCCGTGCTCGGCGGCGAACGCTTCGGCCCGGCCGGTGTCACGCGCGGCGACCGCGACCAGCCGGGCGCCGGTCAGCTTGGCGGGCTCGACGATGGCCCGGCCGGCGATCCGAGCGGCACCGAGGATGCCGATGCGAAGCGGTTCCATGCGTTCTCCCTTGCTGACAGCGATCCGGGGCGGCGTGGGCGAAGCCGTCATCCTGCCCCACCACATCACGGCTCCAAACTCAGTGCCCGCGATCCGGACCGTCAGGATCACAAAGTTCACCTGGCGTCAGGCCCTTGTTCAGCGTCCGCGGCTACGGCAGGCGGTTCTGATCAAATCCGGGTACCGGCTCGACGGATTCCGGTCCAGCCTTCAGGATGAGCCCATGAGTACCGTCCAGGTCCAGGTCGATCGGAACAGCCGTACGCCGTTGCACGTGCAGCTGGCGCAGCAGCTGGAGGCGGCCATCCAGGGCGGCGAGCTGCCTGTCGGGTCCCGGCTGAGCAACGAGGTGGACCTGGCCGAGGCCTACGGACTGAGCCGGCCGACCGTCCGCCAGGCGATCGCCCGTCTGGTCGACCAGGGCCTCCTGGTCCGCAAGCGCGGGGTCGGCACCCAGGTGGTCGGCAACTCCGGACAGGTACGCCGTTCCCTCGAACTGACCAGCCTGTACGACGACCTCACCTCAGCGCACCGTAAGCCCGAAACCGACGTACTGCGCTTCGGAATCTCACCTGCGACCGCAGAGGTCGCCACGGCACTGCAGTGCGAGCTGGGCGACCGGGTGCTGCGCCTGGAGCGACTGCGGCGGGCCGACGGCGAACCGCTCGCTCTGATGCGCAACTGGCTGCCGCCGGAGATCCTGGAGACCGACCCGGCCACACTGGCCGAGCGTGGTCTCTACCAGCTGCTGCGAGCCGAGGGCGTCCGTCTGAAGGTGGCGCACCAAACCATCTCCGCCCTACCGGCAACACCCGAGCAGGCGAAGCTCCTGTCGGAAGAGCCGGGCTCTCCGCTGCTGGCGACCACGCGGATCACGTACGACGACCACGGCCAGCCGGTCGAGTACGGCTCCCACCTGTACCGCGCGAGCCGCTACTCCTTCGAGCACACGCTCGTACACCGCTGACACCCTGGAATTGCAACAAGCTGCAATTTTCTGGACCTGGCCGTGACCCGATCGATACGGTGAGTGAGCCAACGGCGTGTCACGGTTGTCCACAGGGCAGCAGACGCGGGTGGCGCCGGACGCCCCGCGGTTGAAAGGATGGTCCCCGCATGGTGACCGAGCGTGGTCGCCAGACGGGACTCACACGGGGAGATCGATGACTGCGGACAGGCTCGACGCGCACCGCTCGAGCTGGAACGGCGCCATCGAGTTGATCGACGCCCAGGTGCGCGACGTGGTGCGCCGCGAAGGCATCGACCCGCTCCGCGACCCGGGCGCGGTGAACTCGATCGTCGCCACCGTCGTCCGGGAGTACGACGAGCGCAGTCTGAGCGGTGTGGTGCCGCCGATCGGCGACCTGGAGGCGGTCAGCCGCGAGGTCCACGACCGGGTCGCCGGCTTCGGGCCGCTGCAGCGCTACCTGGACGACCCGTCCGTCGAGGAGATCTGGATCAACGAGCCCAGCCGCGTGTTCATCGCGCGCGAGGGCCGGCACGAGCTGACCACGACCGTGCTGACCGAGGAAGAGGTCAGCGACCTCGTCGAGCGGATGCTGAAGACCACCGGCCGCCGGATCGATGTCTCGCAGCCGTTCACCGATGCCCGGCTGCCGGACGGAAGCCGCGTCCACATCGTCCTCGGCGGCATCACCCAGCGGTATGCGGCGATCAACATCCGCAAGTTCACCGTCCGCGCGACCCGGCTGACCGACCTGGTCCAGCTCGGTTCGCTGACACCGCACGCGGCCGCGGTGCTGGAGGCGTCGGTTGCCGTCGGCCTCAATGTGCTGGTCTCCGGCGGCACGCAGGCCGGCAAGACCACGATGCTGAACGCGCTGGCCGGTTCGATCCCCGGCAGCGAGCGGGTGATCAGCTGCGAGGAGGTCTTCGAGATCAAGCTGCCGATCCCCGACTGGGTGTCGATGCAGACCCGGCAGGCCGGTCTCGAAGGCACCGGTGAGGTGCGGCTGCGCGACCTGGTGAAGGAGTCGCTGCGGATGCGGCCGTCCCGGGTGATCGTCGGCGAGGTGCGCGGCGAGGAATGCCTCGACCTGCTGCTCGCACTGAACAGCGGCCTGCCCGGCATGTGCACGATCCATGCGAACTCGGCGCGTGAGGCGTTGACCAAGATGTGCACGCTCCCGCTGCTGGCCGGCGAGAACATCGGCTCCCGGTTCGTGCTGCCGACGGTGGCCGGCTGCGTCGATCTCGTCGTACACCTCGGTATCGCGGCGGACGGGCGCCGGCGGGTGCGCGAGATCGTTGCCGTCACCGGGCGGCTGGAGGAGCAGGCGATCGAGACCGAGACCCTGTTCAGCACGTACGACGGGTACCTGCGGCGTGCCGAGGGGCAGTTGCCGCATCCGGAGCGATTCCAGCAGGCCGGGTACAACGTGGCCGGGCTGCTCACCGAGTTGCCGCGTGGGGCGGCGAGCTGATGGGGCTCGTGATCGGGCTGTTCTTCGGTGTCGGCCTGCTGCTGATCATCGCGGCGTTCGTGGCGCCGCTCGAGACCGTGCCAGGCTCGGACGGGCGGCTGCGCGGCAAGAGCCGGGACCTGCTCGCGAGCGCGGGGATCGAAGGGCTGACGCCGGGTGCGTTCATCGGCGCCTGCGTGATCATGGCGCTGGTCGCGTTCCTGCTGATGTTCGCGGTGTCGAAGACGTTGCCGGTCGGCGTGGTGTTCGGGCTGATGGCCGGCTGGGTGCCGATCGCGCTGGTGCGGTCGCGGGCCCGGAAGCGGCTGACCGAGTTCCGCGAGCTGTGGCCGGACGTGGTCGACAACATCGCTTCGGCGGTCCGGGCAGGGCTGTCGTTGTCGGAGGCGCTGGCTCAGGTGGGCGAGCGCGGGCCGATGCCGTTGCGCGAGCCGTTCCGGCGGTTCGGTGCGGACTACGCCTCCACCGGCCGGTTCGCCGAGTCGCTGGACCGTTTGAAGGCGCGGCTGGCCGACCCGGTCGGTGACCGTGTCGTCGAAGCGCTGCGGATCGCCCGCGAGGTCGGCGGCGGCGACCTGGGCCGGTTGCTGCGGTCGCTGTCGTCGTTCCTGCGCGACGACGCGCGGACCCGGTCCGAGCTCGAGTCCCGGCAGTCGTGGTCGGTCAACGGCGCACGGGTCGCGGTCGCGGCGCCGTGGCTGGTGCTGCTGTTGCTGTCCTTCCAGGGCGACGTCATCCAGCGGTACAACTCGCCGGTCGGCGCGCTGATCATCGCCGTGGGTGCTGTGATCTGTGTGATCGCGTACCGGGTGATGCTGCGGATCGGTCGGCTGCCCGAGCCCGAGCGGGTGCTGCGATGAGCCCGATGCTGCTCGGCGGCTTCCTCGGCGCGGTGCTCGGCGCCGGCCTGCTGCTCGTCGTACTGCGATTGCCGTTCCTGCGCAAACCCACGGTGGACGAGCGGATCTCGCCGTACCTGCGGGATCTCGGTGCGCCCGACGTGTTCGTCGGCGTGATCGACTCGCGGTCGCCGTTCTACGCGATTCTGCGGTTGTTCGGTCCGTCGTTGCGGTCCGCCGCACTTCGGCTGGAGCGGATCCTCGGCGGCGCGAACACGATCCGCCGGCGCCTGCAGCGGGCCGGGCTGGACCGGACGGTCGAGGAGTTCCGGATCGAGCAGTTGCTCTGGGGAGCGATCGCGTTCGGCGCCGGGCTGGTGATCTCGGTCGTCGCCGCCATGGTCGGCCTCGGGGACCCGGTGGCGCTGCTGGTGTTCTGCCTGGTGCTCGGGATCACCGCGATCCTCGGTCGTGACACGTTCCTGACAGCTCAGGTACGGCGGCGTGAGCGGCGCCTGCTGGCCGAATTGCCGACCGTGGCCGAGCTGCTCGCGTTGTCGGTTGCGGCCGGTGAAGGTCCGGCCGCCGCCCTCGACCGGGTCGCGCGGTCGTCCCGGGGCGAGTTGGCCAACGAGCTGAAACGCGTCCTGGCCGAGACCAGGGCGGGAGAGACATTGGTCCGCGCGCTCGACGCGCTTGCGGACCGCACCGGGTTGCTGGCGCTCTCGCGCTTCGCGGACGGGCTGGCGGTGGCGCTCGAGCGCGGCACCCCGCTGGCCGACGTACTGCGTGCGCAGGCCGGCGACATCCGGGAAGCCGGGCGCCGCGAACTGATCGAGTCGGGCGCGCGGCGCGAGGTCGCGATGATGGTCCCGGTGATCTTCCTGGTCCTTCCGGTGACCATCGCGTTCGCCTTCTACCCGGGCGCTGTCGGAATCCGGCTGATCGCCGGATGAACTGAGGAGAGGTCATGTCCCTACACCTGACGAGGCTGTTCCTGACGTTGCTGCTGAAGCCACGTCCGGCGCGGACCGAGCGCGGCGACGTACCCGGCTGGGTGCTGATCACCGTGATGACGGCCGGTCTGGTCGTCGCGATCTGGAAACTGGCCGGCGACCAACTCGCCGACATGCTCAGAAGTGCCTTGTCGTCGGTCAGCAACAAGTAATGCGCCGGACCCGCGGTGAGCGGGGGTCGGCGGTCGTTGACTTCGTGCTGGTCTCGACGATCCTGGTGCCGTTGTTCCTCGGCATCCTCCAGGTCGGCCTGTTCCTGTACGTGCGCAACACGGTGACCGCCGCGGCCTCCGAAGGTGCGCACTACGCGGCCGTGCTCAACCGGGCGCCGGCCGACGGTGCGGCACGCACCCGGGAGTTGGTCAGCGGCGTGGTGACGGACGGGCTGATCGACTCGGTGTCCGCGGAGGAGACCGACATCGACGGGCAGCCCGGCGTCGAGGTGTCCGTCCACGCGCACATGCCGCCGCTCGGGCTGTGGGGGCCGGGCATCTCGTTCACCGTCGAGGGACATGCCGTGAAGGAGACGGGCGAGTGAGGCGGCGCCGGGACGAGCGCGGGAGCGCCGTTGTGGAGTTCTCCTGGCTGGCGATCCTGCTGATGGTTCCGCTGGTGTACATGATGCTCGGCGTGTTCGACGTACAGCGAGCGTCGTACGGCGCGACCGCGGCGACCCGCGCGGCCGGGCGGGCGTTCGTGATCGTGCCGGACGGGGTGTCCGAGGACGAGGCGCGGGCGCGGGCGTTCGACGCCGCCGAGTTGGCGATGAAGGACCAGGGGATGGAGCTCAGCTCGGACGAGCTCACGATCAGTTGCAGCCCGGCCTGTCTGCAGCCGGGCTCGACCGTCACAGTCACCCTGGAGACGAAGGTCCGGCTGCCGTTGATCCCGGATGCGCTCGGCGGGGAGCCGCCCGCGATCCGGATCAGCTCCTCGCACACCGAGGCGTTCGGCGACTACCGCCAAGCCAAGGGCACCGGATGATGAACCGGCGCAGGCGGGGCGAAGAAGGGCAGATGACCGTGCTGATCGTCGGGTTCACCGTGGTGATCCTGTTGATGGTTGTCGTGGTCACCGATATCTCGAAGGCGTTCCTGGTCCGCCGTGACCTCGATGCGACCGCGGACGGCGCCGTCCTCGCGGCCGCGAACGGCCTCGCCGCCGTCTACGCCCAGCCCGGCGCGGGCGGCAATGCCGCGATCGATCCCGACCAGGCGCGCCGGCTGACCGCGGACTACCTCGACGACGTTGCCGCGGGCAACAGGTTCGACAACCTCGACTGGACCGTGGACGTCGAGGGGACGACGGTGACGGTGCGGCTCACGTCCACCGCCGACCTCCCGTTCCAGCCGCCCGGCTTCCCGGGCACGGCCGACGTCGCCTCCGAGGCCGCCGCCATCGTCCCGATCCGCTAACTGGAGACTTCCGGCTCGTGTGGGTTGAAAACCGGCCGACGGGGCAGGCCCCCGAGGTAGAGGCGGGTGGATGGGTGGTAGTGAGGCGTGGCACTTGAACCGGTGCCGGTGAACAGGAAATAGCCGCTCTCCACCCACCACGTCGTGTCGCCACCCACCATTTCCTGTCGGCGCGCATCAGCGAACGCCCACCGCGACCGACGCGCGCCCGGTCGGCTGGTTATGTACCACTTCGACAGGTAGAGCACCACCGAGACACCGTACGCACAACCACAATCACGCTCAGGTGCACTACCCCGCCAACCGACACGTCCTGTCCAAACTGCACACCCCCGAACCACCCCAGGTGAACGCTGGTGCCTCCTCCCACCGCCCGATCACCCGGGCCTGCGTCGAGCAGGCGGCGGGTCATCCCCGCGTGTGCAGGGTCTTCTCCTGCTGGAACGTCGAGGCGTGGATCGAGGTTGCTTGGGTTCGGGGTGCTTGCAAGAGCCGGTTTCCCCACGTGAGTGGAAGTTTCTGGCGCTATCTGGGAGTAGCGCTCCTACGTCACGTGAAGAGGCCGGGGTGGTCGGTGAGCCAGGTGGTGAAGGTTCGACCGGTGTGGCCGGTGAGGAGTTCGACGCCGGGCTCGATCGTGGCCGGCGTACCGACGCGGGACGCCCAGTAGGCCAGCAGGGTCTCGCGCTGGCCTTCGTCGCGCATGCCCATCTCGGCGCGAGCCTCGTCGGGGGTGAGGTCGACGGCCTCGATCGGTACGCCGGTGACCTCGGTGACGAGCCCGATCTGGTGCCGGCGCGTCATCGACTCCGGCCCGGTCATCGGGTACCCGCGACCGTCGTGCCCGTTGCCCGGTCCGTCGAGCAGTACGCGCACCGCCGCATCGGCGATGTCCTGCTCGTGGATCGGGGCTTCCTCGGCCTCCAGGTAGGGCAGCCGGATCTGACCGGTCGCCCGGACCTGGTGAGCCCAGTACCTCGCGTTGCTCATGAACGCGCCGGGCTGCAGCCGGGTGGTCGCGTACGACGCGTCGGCGATCACGTGTTCGGTCTTCGCGTGGGGGTCCTCGGGGCCGCCCAGCGACGACAACGACGAGAGCAGGACGACCTGCTTCACGCCGGCGGCCTCGGCTGCGGCGACGAAAGCGGGCGCTGTCGACGGGGAGGAGTACAGGAAGACCTGGCTGATGTCGCGGAGCGCGGAGGACGGGTCCGCCGGATCGTAGGCGACGGCCGACGGGAGAGCGGAGGGTTCGCGGCTGGCGACGCGGACGTCCTGTCCGGCGGCGATCAGGCCGGCGGTGACGGCGCGGGCGATCGCGCCGCGACCTCCGGTGACGAGAACAGTCATTGGTGATGCTCCAAAATTAGAATGACTACAACAATGGAATCAGTAAAGCAGATCCGCTAGGGTCGGTGCAATGGAGCTCGGGCGGCGGGAACGCAAGAAGCAGCAGACGCGGCAGGCCATCTCGGATGTGGCCACCACGCTGTTCCTCGAGCGCGGCTTCGACGCGGTCACCGTCGCCGAGGTGGCGCGGGCCGCGGATGTCGCCGTACAGACGGTGTTCAACCACTTCCCGGCCAAGGAGGATCTGTTCTTCGACGAGTCGGGGTGGTGGAAGGGGCCGGCGCGGGCGGTCCGCGAGGCGCCGCCGGATGCGGATCCGGTGGACGTGCTGGAGGCGCAGTACCTGGCGGGGACGCGTGATCGGCTCGAGGTCGGCCATCTGGCCACCTGGAAGCAGTTCGTGCGCACGATCGAGGGCAGCCCCGCGCTGCTCGCCCGGCGCCGGCTGGCCGCCGACGAGCTGGAGACGTCGCTCACGGAGGCGCTCGACGAGCGGTCGCCGGACCACCTGCGCAACCGGCTGATCGCGGCCCTGTACGCCGCCGCACAGAAGGTCCTCGAGGAACAGTTGATGCGCACCCTGCCCGACGAAGCATCACCCGACGAGCTCGGCCGGGCCCAGACGGAGCTGGAGAACGCGATCGCCCAGGTCTTCGCCGTTCTTCGTCGCGGTCTCGCCTGAGCTAAGCTGCTTAGTTGTGGCTGCACTGGATTTTGACGCGGAGCTGAAGCAGCTCGACGCGACGATGACCTCGATCGAGAAAGTGCTCGATCTTCCTGCGTTGCGCAAGGAGATCGACGAGCTCGGCGAGCAGGTCGCTGCGCCCGATCTCTGGGACGACCAGGCGAACGCGCAGAAGGTGACGTCGCGGCTGTCCAGCCTGCAGTCCGACGTCGAGCGGGTGACCAACCTGCGCGGCCGGCTCGACGACATCGGCGCGCTGGTCGAGCTGGGCCGCGAGGAGAACGACGCGGACAGCCTGGCCGAGGCGGAGAAGGAGATGGGCTCGGTCGCCAAGGCGATCCAGTCCCTCGAGGTCCGCACGCTGCTGTCCGGTGAGTACGACGAGCGCGAGGCGCTGGTGACGATCCGCTCCGGCGCGGGCGGTGTGGACGCCGCGGACTTCGCCGAGATGCTGCAGCGGATGTACCTGCGCTGGGCCGAGCGGCACGGCTATCCGACCGAGGTCTACGACACGTCGTACGCCGAAGAAGCCGGGCTCAAGTCGACCACGTTCGGGGTCAAGGCGCCGTACGCCTATGGCACGTTGAGTGTGGAGTCGGGCACGCACCGGCTGGTGCGGATCTCGCCGTTCGACAACCAGGGCCGCCGGCAGACCTCGTTCGCCGCGGTCGAGGTGGTCCCGGTGCTCGAGCAGACCGACGAGATCGACGTACCGGAAGAAGAGCTGCGGATCGACGTGTACCGGTCGTCCGGTCCGGGTGGTCAGAGCGTCAACACCACCGACTCCGCGGTCCGGATCACGCACCTCCCGACCGGCACCGTGGTCTCCTGCCAGAACGAGAAGTCCCAGCTGCAGAACAAGGCCAGCGCGATGGTCATCCTGAAGGCCAAGCTGCTCGCGCTGAAGAAGGCCGAGGAGCGGGCCCAGATCGACGCGCTGCGCGGGGACGTGCAGGGCTCGTGGGGCGACCAGATGCGGTCGTACGTCCTGCACCCGTACCAGATGGTGAAGGACCTGCGCACGCAGTACGAGTCCGGGAACACCTCCGGCGTCTTCGACGGTGAGATCGACGACTTCATCGAGGCCGGCATCCGCTGGCGCCGTACCGGCCACACGGTTGCCGAACAGAACTGACCTGCGGGCCGACTGCAGTAGTTGCGTCGGCCTGTGCTGCATCGCGCTGACTTTCACGAAGTCGGCGGACTTCGCTCTGGACAAGCCGGCGGGTGAGCCGTGCCCGAATCTGAGCGACGACTTCCGGTGCTCCATCCACAAAGACCTGCGCAGCAAGGGTTTCCAGGGATGCACGGTGTACGACTGCTTCGGCGCCGGGCAGGAGATCACCAGGCGAGGGCAATCGCCCGCTGAGATGTTCGCGGCGCTGCCGATCCTCCGCCAGTTGCACGAGCTGCTCTGGTATCTCACCGAAGTCCTCGAGTACGACGAAGCGGCGCGGGCGGCGATCGCCCGCATCGAAGACGTGAGCCGTACGCCGGACCTCACCACCGTCGACGTGAATGCCGAGCGCGCAGCGGTCAACGAACTGCTTCTCAAGACCAGCCAACGCCTGCGCGGCAAGCAGAGCAAGAAGAAGGAACGCCGTGGCGCGGACCTTGTCGGAGCCCGTCTCCGCGGCGCCGACCTCGCGAAAGCCAACCTCCGCGGCGCCTACCTGATCGGAGCCGACCTGCGCGGAGCCGACCTCCGCAAAGCAGACCTGATCGGCGCCGACCTCCGCGACGCCGACCTGAGCGGCGCCGACCTGACCGGTGCCCTGTTCGTCACCCAGTCCCAGATCAACGCCGCCCGAGGCGACCACACCACGAGACTTCCGAAGGCGGTTACGCGCCCTTCCCACTGGTCCGCAGCTGGTGCGTGACTGGCGTCATCAGCAACGAGATGGCGGTGATTGCCAGAGCTACTGCGGCCAGTGCGCCGCCCTGGTCCCAGGTGGTGCCGGCTAGGGCTAGGTACGCCGTACCGACGGTGGCGGCTCCCAGTGCCAGGCAGGTCTGCTGGCTGGTGAGCAGGATGCCGCTGCCTAGGCCTGCCTGGGCCGGTGGGACCTGACTGAGGACCACGCCCATCAGCGGGACCATGACGAGGCCGGAGCCGAAGCCGGCGATCAACATGGGTACGGCGAGCTTCAACGGGCTGACGTGCGGCCAGAGGGTGAGAGCGACGACCGCGAGTACGGCGTACCCGACGCCCTGGATGATCCAGCCGCGGACGATGAGGCCCGCGCCGTACTTCACCTGCAGCCGAGGCCCGTAGATCGAGGTGATCAGGAAGCCGACGGCCATCGGCAGCAGGCTCAGACCGCCTTCCAGCGGCGACATACGCGCCTCGCCCTGGGTGGCGAGCGCGAAAACGAACATGAAGCCGCCGAACGTGGTGAAGAACGCCACTGCGAGCAGGAGGCCGATTCGCATCGCCTTCAGCCGCAGCACCGTGGGTGGGATCAGTGGAGCCGCACCGGACCGCTCGGACCGGTGCTGGTGCACACCGAGGAGCACGACGGCCGGAATCGTTGCTGCGAGGCAGAGCCACGTCCAGAGCGGCCAGCCGAGCGGTCGGCCCTCGGTGAGCGGCAGGAGCAGGAGGACCAGAGTCAGCGCGAGTAGCGCAGCTCCCACGAGGTCCACGCGCTGCGCCTTGGCTGCCTTGGTTTCCGGGATCAGCCGGATCGCCGCAAGCACGCCCACGATGCCGACCGGCACGTTGACGAGGAACACGGCCCGCCAGCCGAGGTCGAACACGTTTGCCTCGACCAGTACGCCACCGAGGATCTGACCGAACGCTGCCGCCGCACCGCCCGCCACGCCGTACATGGCCATCGCGCGGGCGCGGTGCTGGCCGGTGAGCAGGCTGGTGATCGTGGCCAGCACCTGTGGAGTGACAGCAGCACCTGCGGCGCCTTGGACGACCCGTGCGAGGAGCAGTACGCCGATGGTCGGGGCGATGGCGCAGATGAGCGACATGACGGTGAAGCCGATCAGGCCGATCAGGAAGAGGCGCTTGCGGCCGAACGTGTCACCGAGGCGACCGCCCACTACGAGCAGGGTCGCCACGGCGATCCCATAGCTGCCGACGACGAGCTGGAGCTCGCCGGAAGTCGCGCGCAGGTCGGAGCCGATCGCGGGCAGGGCGACGTTGATGACGAAGAAGGAGAGCATCGGCAGGAACGCGCCGAAGATGAGAGTTGTGAGCGCCACCGGCTTCAGCGGCACCGCAGCGGCCTGCGGCCGCGAGGTGACCGAAGTGGTGGCAGCCTGGAGCTGGTCTGTCATGGCTCCAGCGTGCGCGCGCTCAGAGCCTGGTGGTGAGAGCCTGCTTATCCTATTACTCACAGCACCTGGCACCCGGTTGCGCCTGTGTCCATGATGGAACCATGACCACTGTCCCAGCAGCCACCGACAGAACCGTTGCAGCGCAGCGGCGGGAGCTGGGGGTGTTCCTGCGCAGCCGGCGGGAGCGCATCCGGCCCGACGAGGTCGGGTTCGCCCCGGGCGGCCGCCGCCGTACGCCGGGACTGCGGCGCGAGGAGGTCGCGCTGCTCGCGGGAGTCGGCGTCACCTGGTACACGTGGCTCGAGCAAGGCCGCGACATCAACGTGTCCGCCCAGGTCCTGGACGCGATCGCGACGGCGCTGCGGTTCGACCGGCAGGAGCGCAACCACCTGTACCGGCTGGCCGGGCTCCGGCTCGGCCCGTCGCCGGGCGCGTGTACGGCGCTGCCCTCGTCGGTACAGAAGACGCTCGACGCGGTCTCGCCGTACCCGGCTCTGGTGCTGAACACGCGGTACGACATCCTCGCGTTCAACGACGCGTACTGCAAAGTGGTCCTCGACCTCAACGAAGTGCCGGTCGAGGAGCGGAACCTGCTCTGGCTGAATTTCGTGTCCGACGGCTGGATGTGCAGCTTCGTCGATGCGGAGATGACCAAGCACCACATGGTCGCGGCGTTCCGCGCAGCGTCCGCGGAGCACGTCGGCGAAGCGCTCTGGCAGGACCTGATCCAGGGCCTGCTCAACAGCTCGCCGTACTTCGCGGAGCTCTGGGAGCGGTACGACGTGGCGGCGCCGAGCACGCGGACGAAGATGCTGGAGATCGACGGGTACGGCATCCTCCGGATCGAGCCGGTCAACCTGTGGCTGTCGCAACTCGGGCCGACCCGGGCGACCGTCTACACCGCGCTCGACGACGAGACCGAGGACAAGCTCCGGCAGATCGTCGCCGCCCCGGCCAAACAGCCCGCCTCTCAGCCCGGCTGACCGGCGGCCCGGCTGACGGGACGGGCGGCTGATGGGGCGGCCCGGCTGACGGGGCGGGCCAGCCGGACCTAGGGGGTGTCTGCTGGTTCCCCCTGGGCCCCGGCCGCCGGGCAGGGCGGCCGGGGAGTTCGTCAGGTGACCGGGATCCCTGGGTTGGTCAGCGCCTTCCCGCCGGTCATCGTGTTGCTGCGGTCGATGGTGACCTTGCAGCTGGAGGCGTTGTAGTTGGTGATGTTGAACGCGTACCGTCCGCTCCCGGTCGCGCCGGTCAGGTCGGACGTGTGCCGCGGAAGACCGTCCCGCACCCCCAGCCGGACTGCTGGGTGTGCGTCTCGTACCCGTTGTTCGTCGTGTTCTTGCCGGTGTTGTTCTCGATCACATAGTTGTTGCCCTTGACATCGATCCAGCTGTCGTCGTAGTTCGCGCCGGTGAGGCCGCGGCCGTCGAACCTGTTGCCGGACACGAGTCCGCCGGTCGTGCCCTCCTTGAGGTCGACCGCCTCACCGCCGACGTCCGGGCCGATCGTGTTGCCGAGGATCTGCACGTGGTCGGACTTGTCCGAGGTGCCGCCCGCGCTGCCGACGTACACGCCCTCGCCCATCCCGCGACCGTCGTTGCCGGTGTCGTAGATGCGCGAGTTCTTGATCACGCCGTACGTGCTGCTGTTGCGGAAGTGCACGCCTTCCATGTCCAGTCCGTGCACGGTGACGCCGTCGATCGTGACGTGGGCGGCGCCGTCGATCATGATGCCCTTCTGGCCGCCGGTCACCGTGATGCCCTTGACGTTCCAGTACGACGCGCCGTCGAGATGCAGGCCGTAACCGCCGCCGGCCTGCAGTACGGCGTTCGGCGATCCGGTGAGCGTGATCGGCGCCGAGGACGTGCCGTCGACCGTGGTCTTGAAGTTGCCGGTGTAGGTGCCGTCGGCAAGCTTGATCGTGTCACCGGGCTTGGCAGCGGTCAGCGCAGCTTTGAGCTCGGCCGACGTGCTGACGTCGGCAACGGCCTGCGCCTGAGCTTGTGTCGGCAGCAGGGTCGAGGCGGCCAGCAGTACGCCGGCCAAGACAGAACGGATCATGAACTTCCTCCGAGGGGGCGTCGGGGAGGATGATTAGGAAGGTTTCCTAATAGTTCAGGTGAACGTAGCGGCAAGCGCGGAACGCTGTCAATCGGTCGCGCAAGGTGATCAATAGTGATCAAGCCGTGTCGCGCTCCGGCCAGGCTGCTTTGAGGGTCGCGAGCGTGACGGTGATCGCCGGACGGCGGGACGTGGTCGTGCGCCAAACGGCGTACAGGCGGCGGCTCGGGGCGGGTTGCAGCGGTACGACGACCACGCCGTCGGGGACCGGGCCGCGGCCGAGCCGGGGGAGCAGACCGATGCCGAGGCCGCGGGCGAGCATCGCCAACTGGGTCTGGTACTCCGCGACGGAGTACGCGACCTCCGGCTCGACACCCGCGCGGCGCATCGTCCGGATCAGCCACTCGTGGCAGATCGACCCGACCGGTTGGCAGATCCACCGCTCGCCGACGAGGTCCTCGGCGCGGACGAACTCCTTGCCTGCCAGGCGATGCGTCGCCGGCACCAGTACGTCGGCGGGATCACTACCGAGCTTCACCCGCGACAATCCTTCGGGCAGACCGAGCGGGGTGTTGTGCCAGTCGTGGACGATCGCGATGTCGATCTCGCCGCGGTTGACGGCGGCCACGGCCTCGAACGGGTCGGTCTCGAGTACCCGGACATCCAGTTGCTCGTGCTCGTCGACCAATCGCGCGAGAGCGGGCGGCAACAGGCCGCGCGTCGCGGTCGGGAACGCGGCGATGCTGAGCGTCCCGATGGCCTGACCGCGTTGCTCTTCCAGCGTGAGCTCGGCGTCCTCGACCAGCTCGAGAATCCGCGCGGCCGTCGATGCCAACTGCTGCGCCGCATCGGTCAGGACGATCCCGCGCCCCTGCCGCTCGATCAGCGTCGTCCTGGTCTCCCGCTCCAGCTTCGCCAGCTGCTGCGACACCGCGGACGGTGTGTAGCCGAGCACCTCGGCCGCCCGATTGACCGAGCCGTACTGCGCCACCGCGTGCAGTGCCTTGAGGCGCCCGAGATCGATCATGAAGTGCTCCTACATCGTAGGCGGTAGCAATCGGTGCTGGTCCTTAAGTGTACTCCGGCCGACACTGGACCGTATGAAGCCTCGTGACCTGCTCCTCGCCCTCGCCGTTGTCGTTGTCTGGGGCCTCAATTTCGTCGTGATCGAGGTCGGTCTCGAAGGCATGCCGCCGCTCCTGCTGTCTGCGCTCCGGTTCTTCTTCGCGGCCGTCCCCGCGATCTTCCTGCTCGGCAAACCACGCGTCGCCTGGCGGTACGTCGTGGGTGTCGGACTCGCCCTCGGCGTCGCGAAGTTCGGGTTGCTGTTCATCGCGATGGACCACGGCGTACCGGCCGGCCTGTCGTCGCTCGTGCTGCAGAGTCAGGTGATCTTCACGGTCCTGTTCGCGATCGCCGTACTGCGGGAGCGGCCGCGGCCCGCGCAGATCCTCGGCATCGTCATCGCCTGCGTCGGGATCCTGCTGATCGTCGTCGACCGCAAGCTGTCGGCGCCGCTGGCAGCGCTGGTACTGGTGATCGTCGCGGCCGGGTTCTGGGGTGTGGCCAACACGATCACCCGGTACGCGAAGCCGCCGGACACCTTGCGCTTCATGGTCTGGGTCAGCGCCGTCGCCGTCGTACCGCTGCTGGTCCTCTCCCTCCTCACCGAGGGGCCGAAGGCCGACGTCGACGCGATCCGCGCGATCGACCTGACCGGCATCGGCGCGATCGCGTACCTCGCCTTCGGGGCGACCCTGTTCGGATTCGGCATCTGGGGCTACCTGCTCCGGCAGTACGACGCCAGCACCGTCGCACCGTTCTCGCTGCTCGTACCGGTCGTCGGCATGTCCGCCGCGTGGGTCCTGCGCGGTGAGGCGGTCGGCCCGCAGCAGGCGATCGCGGCGGCGCTGGTGATCGGCGGCATGGCCTGCACGATCATCAGGCGCCGGGCCCCGCGGACGACGGAGCCCGGCGTGCTGGTCAAGTCAGCTGCTTGAGCGGTGGCATCTGCCACCCGCGTGCCAGTGATGAGGGGTACGCCGGAGCGCCGCCCGCGAAGTACTCGGTGAACTTCATGATCAGCGGATCCCAGCGCAGCGGGTCGATGTAGCGGTCGTTGCTCATCAGCAGGTCCTTGCGAACCCGGACCCGCTCGACCTTCATCTCCAACGAGCACAGGTGCGAGTCCGGCCCGCCGATCTCGTTGATCGCCTCGATCCGGCCTTCGAGGTTGATCGGGCTCTCCTGGACGGAATCCAGGCCGGACAGTTCACTCGGCTCGCGGGTCAGGCCGCCGGCGGCGAACTTGTCCGGCACGTACCGGTACCCACGGGCCCGTTTCGACTCCGACATCTCCTCCGACCCGGTCAGCAGCGCGATCCGGTCGAGCGCGGCGACCATGTCCGGATCGACCAGGTTCAGCACGATCTCCGGCCGCTCGACGAGATTCTTCACGGTCTGGGCGCTCGTCCCCATCCCCAGCATCGCGGTGTGTCCCAGCCACCAGGCGGACGACATCGGGGCGAGGTTCGTGGTGCCATCGGGGTTGCGGGAGCTGATCAGGACTACGGGTGTACCGAAGTACAGGACCTTGGGCTCGACTGTGCGCTTCATACGAAGGGAACGGTGATGCGACAGGATGTGTGAGTGGATGCATCTCAAGTCGGTCGCCTGACCGCTCGATGGATCGCCGAACTGCCCGGTGAGGACAGCACCGTCATCTCCGGACTCGGCGTACAGCCGTTGCTCGCGATGCTGGCCGAGGTCGCGGACGAGCCGGCGCACACCGAGCTGGCCGAGGCCGCGGGCGGACGGTACGGCGGTCTGCTGCAGGCTCCCGAGCTACGGATGGCGCTGGGGCTGTGGACGCGACCGGAGATCGAGCTGCAGCCCGGCGTGGACCGGTTCCTCCCGCCGGAGGTGCGGGGGACGTTGACCGATCGCGCCGCACTCGACGCGTGGGTGGTCGAGCAGACGGACGGGTTGCTGCAGCGAATGCCGGTCCAGCTCACGCCTGACGTGTTGCTGGTGCTCGCGTCGGCGTTGGTGCTGAAGACGGAGTGGGCGTTGCCGTTCGACGAGTACCCGCGGAACGATCGGCAGTGGTTGAGCCGGGCGGATACAGACCTCGACAGCTTGCGGGTGTACGACAGCGCGGCGGGTCCGCTGACCGTGGTGACAGTGCGCGGCACCGGCGAGTTCGACGCACGGCTCGTGGTCGGTGACGGTGGGCGTGCGTCCGTGCTGTCCGCTGCGTTGGAGCTCAACGGGGACGGGGTGAGCGGCTCCGAGGTGCTTGCCGCGGAGCGGTCGGCGCCTGGTGTCGAGGTGATCGAGTCCGTGCAGCCGACCGTCGTACTGTCGATGCCGTACTTCGAGATCGAGGCGGAGCACGATCTGCTGCAGCATCCTGAGGTGTTCGGGCTGGCGTCGGCGTCGGACGCGAGCAGTGGGCACTTCCCGGGGCTGAGCCTGCAGCCGTTGGCGATCGGCCAGGCGCGACAGGCCGTGATGGCGCGGTTCTCGGCGACCGGGTTCGAGGCGGCCGCGGTCACCGCGATGGCCATGGCCGCGGGCGCGGCGTTGGGCGCGAAGGCGCTGTACGTGAACCTCGAGCGACCGTTCGGCTTCATCGCCGTCCACCGATCGACCGGCGTGCCCGTTGTCGCGGGCTGGGTGAACTACTCGTAGGGGCGGACGTCCAGGCCATCACAATCCGCGGCTTGCCGTCGGCTGCACGGTCAGCGGGCGGTGTCGGGGGCGATTGTGATGGCCTGGGCGTCCGTGCGTGGCAGGCTGGGGATATGGATGCCGACGTGGTGCGCGCAGTCAATGACCTCACCACCCGCTGGGCACGGACTCTGCCTGCGGAGAACACCGTCGTGGCCGGTCTCGGTCTCTGGCCGCTGCTGGCGATCCTCGCGACCGGTGCCGACGAGCCCGGCCGCGCCGAACTCGCCGCGGCCGCCGGCGTGGACCCGTCGACCGGGACCACCGACGCGATCCGCCTGATCGAGACGATCGAAGCCTCCGCCGACCTGAACGCCGCGCTCGGCGTGTGGGTCAGCGAGCAACTCAAGCTCGCCGAATCGTTCGACACCGTGATGCCCGCGCCGCTGGTCGGCCTGCTGACCGGCAACCCGGCCGTCGACAAGGCGAAACTCGACGCCTGGGCCGCCGAGCACACCGACGACCTGATCCGCGAACTGCCGGTCGACCTCGACGGCGACATGATGCTCGTCCTCGCCTCGGCGCTGCTGCTCCGCACCACCTGGGTCCGCCCGTTCACCGAACAGATCCGCCGGGTCGCCGCCGGTCCGTGGGCCGGTTCGTGGCACTGGCTCGACCGCACGGACTCCGACCTGGATTCGGTACGGCGGTACGACGACCTGACCGTGGTCACGGTGCGCGGCGACGCGGATGTCGACGTACTGCTGGGGATCGGCGACGGTGACGACGTGCTCCCGCGGCTGCTGGACGCTGCGTCTCGGCCCACGGACGGCGTACCTGGAAGTCAGCTCATCTCTGAGGACGATCCCGGGCCGGGATTGCGGATCGGGCGGACCACCGCGTCGCGGCCGGAGGTGAAGGTGTCGTTGCCGTCGTTCAGCATCGAGGTCGAGCACGATCTGTTGGCGTCTCGGGAGCTGTTCGGGCTGACCGCGGTCACGTCGGATCCAGGCGCACACGGGCATTTCAGCGCGCTCAGCCCGACGCCGCTCCAGGTCGGGCAGGCGAAGCAGAAGGTGCTCGCGCGGTTCTTCGCGACCGGGTTCGAGGCTGCTGCGGTGACCGCTGTCGCGATGACGCGGGCCGCGATGGTCACCCGGCAGGAGCGTCGACTGGAGCTCACGTTGGACAGGCCGTTCGCGTTCACCGCCGTACTGCGGGACTCGCGGCTGCCGATCGTGGCGGGCCGGGTCGAGAGGCCTACTGAACCGGAAGCGTGAACAGCCGGTTGAGCAGCGCGGACGCCTCGTCGACGCCAGCGCGATCGCCGGTCAGCAACAGGTCGAACAGCAGGCCGCGCGAGGCGGCCAGACCGAGCCGCGCGTACGCCGGGGCCTCGGCCGGCGGGATGCCCGCGCGTACGCAGAGCTCGATCAACGGCGGCAGCCAGACGTTGATCAGGTCGGCCTTGAGGGACTCGGTGTGCGGCAGGTCCTGCATCGCGTGCGCGCTGAGCTCGAAGAACAGCGGACCGTAGACGAGCGCGGCCTCGGTGACGCGGCGCCAGAACTCCTCGGCCTGCTCCGCTACCGGAAGATCCTTCAGCGTTGCGAGCAGATCCCTCTGCTGTTGCTCGACAGTGCGGACCACCTCGGCGAGCAGGCCCTCGCGGGAACCGAAGTGGTAGATCAGCATCCGGTGACTGGTGCCGATCGAGGTCGCGATACTGCGCAGGCTCGCGTCCCCGATCCCGTTCCTCGCGAAATGCTCAACCGCCTCACCCAGCAGGCTTGCTCGACTCAACCACGTCCTCGCTTCGCTCCGGGCGCGGCTGAGCCGCGGACGCGCTGTCTTCTTGGAGTGAACTCGCTTCGCTCCTTCACTCGCAGACTTCCTTAAGCTTGGCGGTCTCGGTGGCGATGTAGTTCCGGGTGAGCTTCGCGTACAGCCGGCCGAAGAGCCAGCCGAGCGGGCCCTCCTGGACGATCGTCGCGGTCGCGACGGTGCCTTCCGGCGTGCTGATGACGCGGTGGCCGCCGGTCGTCTTGATCCCGGGGGCCTTCGAGACCCATTCGAAGTACTCGCCCTCCTTGAGCTCGGTCACCTCCCAGACGGCGACCGGGAGCTTGGGCTGGCGGATCCGGGTGCGGGACCCGACGTGGATCCGGCCCGCGTCCAGCCGCTCGACGGAATCGACGGTCGGGGTCCAGTCGGGCCACCGCTCGACGTCGCTGAAAACCTCCCAGACCCGGTCGGCCGGTGCCTGGATCGTGGTGGAGTGATCGAAGCGCATGTACCAAATGGTACATCAGGTCTGTGTGAGACTTCGGCGGGCGGTCTGCCGGGCGCGCGGTGGCGGCAGGTAGGGTCTTGGGCCATGGCTGACCAGAACGTCCCGCAGAACGTGGAGAACGAGCAGGACCCGGGCGCGAACACGCAGATGTTCCGCGCCTTCGTCAACGAGGGCAAGGCCGAGGCCACCACCGAACCGAAGGTCAACGGCCGGGTCCTGGCGATCGTCGGCGGCGCGGTGCTGCTGATCGCGATCATCGCCGCGATCGTCGTTCTCTGAGTTGACCGACCTCAGGGTCGAGGTCTCACACGTCTTCACCGACCCGGACGGCCGGTTCGGCAACCCACTGGGCATCGTCGACGGCCGCGTCGTCGCCGAGAGCGACCGGCAGCGCGTGGCCGCCGAACTCGGCTACAGCGAGACCGTGTACGTCGACGACGCCGCCACCGGCACGCTCCGTATCTACTCCGCCACCGGCGAGATGGCCTTCGCCGGCCACCCCACCGTCGGCGCCGCCGCCTGGCTCCACACGCACGGCCACCCGGTCGACACCCTGCACGTCCCCGCCGGCCCGATCCCCGTCACCCGCTCCGGCGACCTCTTCGCCGTCCGAGCCGACACGACCTGGGGCAGCCCCTGGGACTGGCGCCAACTCTCCTCACCCGAGGAGGTCCTGGCCGCCGACCCGTCGTCGTACACAGCCGGCCACACCTTCCTCTGGTCCTGGCAGAACGAACCCGCCGGCACCATCCGAGCCCGAGCCTTCGCCCCCGCCATGAACGTCCCCGAAGACGAAGCCACCGGCTCCGCGGTAACCCAACTAACCGCCCAACTCGCCCGAAACCTCCTGGTCATCCAAGGCAAGGGCTCCCACCTCCAAACCTCCTGGCACCCACCCACCCACGCCACCGTAGGCGGCCGCGTCCTCCCAGCCGAACCACGCACCTTCACGTTCTGACCGCGATCTCCGGTATCCGTTGACGGGTGGGCTGGGGCGGATGGAGCATGGGACCTCTACTTGGGGAGGTCTTGTGGCGGAGGTTGTGCGGGCTGCGCTTGTTCAGACGTCGTGGACGGGTGACAAGGAGTCCATGATCAAGGCGCACGAGGACTATGCGCGGCAGGCGGCCGCTGCGGGTGCGAAGGTGATCTGTTTCCAGGAGCTGTTCTACGGGCCGTACTTCTGCCAGAAGCAGGACGCCGAGTACTACGAGTACGCCGAATCCGTGCCGGGCCCGACCATCGAGCGGTTCGCCGCGCTGGCGCAGGAGCTCGGGATGGTGATGGTGCTCCCGGTGTACGAGCAGGAGCAGCCGGGCGTGCTGTACAACACAGCGGCGGTCATCGATGCCGACGGCACCTATCTTGGCAAGTACCGGAAGAACCACATCCCGCAGGTGAAGGGCTTCTGGGAGAAGTTCTACTTCCGGCCGGGCAACCTCGGGTACCCGATCTTCGACACCGCGGTCGGCCGGATCGGCGTCTACATCTGCTACGACCGGCACTTTCCCGAGGGCTGGCGGGCGCTCGGCCTGGCCGGCGCGAAGATCGTCTTCAACCCGTCGGCGACCAGCCGCGGACTGTCGGCGTACCTGTGGAAACTCGAGCAGCCGGCCTCCGCGGTCGCCAACGAGTACTTCATCGGCGCGATCAACCGGGTCGGCATCGAGTCCGAGTTCGGCGACAACGACTTCTACGGTACGTCGTACTTCGTCGACCCGGAGGGGAAGTTCGTCGGCGACGTCGGGCACGACCACGATCCGGAGCTGATCGTCCGCGATCTGGATCTCGGCCTGCTGGACACGGTCCGGGACCGCTGGCAGTTCTACCGCGACCGCCGGCCCGAC
Source organism: Kribbella sp. VKM Ac-2571 (assembly GCF_004362255.1). NCBI lineage: Bacteria > Bacillati > Actinomycetota > Actinomycetes > Propionibacteriales > Kribbellaceae > Kribbella > Kribbella sp. VKM Ac-2571. Next base: position 73,056 of record NZ_SNWS01000022.1, on the reverse strand, counting down.
GCGTACGGAGACCTGACGAAACCGTAAATGCCGACCGCTCAAAGGGGAGTGGCGTAGATGTCTTTGCTCGTCAAGGGTGGAACCGTCGTCGGACCGACCGGGACCCGGGTCGCGGACGTGCTGATCGAGGGCGAGAAGATCGTCGCGGTCCTCGATCCGTCGTTCAGCCCGACGATCACGGTCGACGAGGTCCTCGATGCTGGAGGCAAGTACGTGATCCCGGGCGGGATCGACGCGCACACGCACATGGAGCTGCCGTTCGGCGGTACCGCGGCCAGCGACACGTTCGACACCGGCACGCAGGCGGCGGCGTACGGCGGGACCACGACGATCATCGACTTCGCGGTCCAACCTACCGGCGAGGTCGTGCAGGACGGGCTCGCCGCGTGGCATGCGAAGGCCGAGGGCGAGTGCCACGTCGACTACGCGTTCCACATGATCCTCGGCGGTGTCGACGCCGACGCGCTGAAGGCGATGGACCAGCTGGTCGCCGACGAGGGCATCACGAGTTTCAAGCTGTTCATGGCCTACCCGGGCGTCTTCTACTCAGATGACGGGCAGATCCTCCGCGCGATGCAGACCGCGCGCGAGAACGGCGCGATGATCATGATGCACGCCGAGAACGGCATCGCGATCGACGTCCTCGTGCAGCAGGCGATCGCCAAGGGCCAGACCGACCCGATCTACCACGGCATCACCCGCCCGGCGGCGCTCGAGGCGGAGGCGACGAACCGCGCGATCGCGCTCGCCGAGGTCGCGCAGGACTGCCCGCTGTACATCGTCCACCTGTCCGCGAGCCAGGCGCTCGAGAAGGTCGCCGAGGCGCGGCACGCGGGCCGCAACGTGTTCGCCGAGACCTGCCCGCAGTACCTGTACCTGACGCTCGAGGACCAGCTCGGCGCTCCCGGGTTCGAGGGCGCGAAATGGGTCTGCTCGACGCCGCTGCGCAGCAAGCACGAGCCGCACCAGCGGGATCTGTGGAAGGGCCTGCGGAACAACGAGCTCGCGATCGTGTCGACCGACCACTGCCCGTTCTGCATGAAGGACCAGAAGGAACTCGGGCTCGGCGACTTCTCCAAGATCCCGAACGGGATCGGCGGCGTCGAGCACCGCGTCGACCTGGTGTTCCAGGGCGTGGTGGACGGGAAGCTGTCGCTGGAGCGCTGGGTGGAGACGATCGCGACCACGCCGGCCCGGATGTTCGGGCTGTATCCGCAGAAGGGGATCGTGCAGCCGGGATCGGACGCCGACCTGGTGCTCTACGACCCGAACGGTACGACGCGGATCGGCGTCGAGACGCACCACATGAACATGGACCACTCGGCGTACGAAGGGGTCGAGATCAAGGGCCGGGTGGGCACCGTGGTGTCCCGCGGCGAGGTGATCGTGGCTGACGGCAACTACCATGGCCGGAAGGGCCGGGGCAAGTTCCTCAAGCGCGGCCTGTCGTCGTACTTGATGTAAGGGGGAGAACCGTGGACTTCGGTGTGGTGTTTCAGTGTGATCCGCCCGCGTCCACGGTCGTGGAGCTGGCCCGGAAGGCGGAGGACGCCGGGTTCTCGTACGTGTGGACGTTCGACTCGCACCTGCTCTGGCAGGAGCCGTTCGTCATCTACAGCCAGATCCTGGCCACCACGCAGCGGGTGATCGTCGGGCCGATGGTGACGAACCCGGGGACGCGGGACTGGACCGTGATCGCGTCCCAGTTCGCCACGTTGAACGAGATGTTCGGCAATCGCACGATCTGCGGGATCGGGCGCGGCGACTCGGCGCTGCGGACGCTCGGCGCGAAGCCGGGGACGATCGACGAGATGAAGCAGTGCGTCGAAGTGGTGCGATCCCTCGCACGCGGAGAGACCGTCGAGTACCGCGGCCAGCAGCTGAAGTTCGCGTGGGTCGACAACGGCGCGCTCGACGTGTGGGTCGCGGCGTACGGCCCGCGCGCGCTCAAGGCGACCGGCGAGGTCGGCGACGGGTACATCCTGCAGCTGGCCGATCCGGACATCGCGGAGTGGATGATCACCGCGGTACGGCGGTCCGCGGAGGAGGCAGGCCGCGATCCGATGGCGATCAAGTTCTGCGTCGCGGCACCGGCGTACGTCGGGGACGACCTGGATCACCAACGCGAACAGACCCGCTGGTTCGGGGGGATGGTCGGGAACCACGTCGCGGACATCGTCGCGCGGTACGGGACGTCAGGCGCCGTGCCGCAGGCGCTGACCGACTACATCGAGGGGCGCAAGGGGTACGACTACGCCAAGCACGGGCGCGCCGGGAACACGCATACCGACTTCGTGCCGGACGAGGTCGTCGACCGGTTCTGCATCCTCGGCCCGGTCGAGAACCACCTCGCACGGCTCGCCGAGCTGAAGGAACTCGGCGTCGACCAGTTCGCCCTCTACCTCCAGCACGACGCCAAGGAGCAAACTTTGGCGTCGTACGGCAAGGACATCATCCCAGCTTTTTAAGGGGTCCAGTGGTAGGCGCCGGGTAGGAGGTCGGTGGCCAGGGCCGAGGCCGGGCCGTCGGCGGTCGGCAGGATGACGCGGATCGTGGGGTGGTAGTCGACGAGGACCTGGCGGTCGCGGCCGCACGGCGCGACGACGCCACGGCCTTCGTTGCCTACGGCCACGATGGCGGTGAGCTCGCGGGCCCCGTCGGCGCGGGCGCGGCCGAGGGCGACCAGTTCGGCGCAGGGGCCGCCGGTGAAGTGGTACAGGTTGATACCGGCGTACATCCGGCCGTCGGCACCGCGGACCGCGGCGCCCATCGTGTGGACGCCGTCGGGTCCGTCGGTGTTCGCGTCGACCGTCCGACGGGCCAGTTCGATCAGCTCGCGGTCGGCGTCGGTCAGCGGTTGCACGGGGAACATGCGGTCCACCCTGCCACGACCGACGCGGCGATCGGGAATGAACCGTGCGGTCTCGTGGTTGAATGGGGTAGGTCAAGTTTTAGTAGCTGTGGTTTATCCCGATCTTTCCTCGCGAGAGATGGTCTGCCGCCGGTGCGACAACGGCCGGGCCCACCGCGTCCGCGGTGTGCCCCCATCTCCACGAAGGAGCATCAACATGGCACAGGGAACTGTGAAATGGTTCAACGCCGACAAGGGTTTCGGCTTCATCACGGTCGACGGCGGCGGTGCGGACGTGTTCGTCCACTTCTCCGCCATCCAGACCGACGGCTTCCGTAGCCTCGAGGAGAACCAGCGCGTCGAGTTCGACATCGCCCAGGGCCCGAAGGGTCAGCAGGCGGAGTACGTCAAGGTCGTCTGATCCGGCGCAGCCGCGGCCCCGCACCGAACGGTGTGGGGCCGCGGCCTCGTTGTGTCAGCCGGTGATGCGCTTGAGTTCGGCCTCGGTGACCGACTTGACGGTCTTGATCTCCGCGGCCGGGTCGGCGCCGCTGCGGATGATCTTGTTCAGCGCGTCGGAGTACGCCGAGCTGGCCTTCGGCGACCAGAGCATCGGGTTCTGCGGGCGGCCGTTCTCGTTCAGCAGCTTCACCGCGTCCGCGGCCGGGCCGGACTTCAGCTTCTCCGCCTTCTCCGACAGGCTCTTGCGGGCGGGTACGTGGAAGCCGTACGACTGCGCGAAGTCGAGCTGGTCGTCGGTCTGATCCACCCAGAGCCACTTGGCGAACTTCTTCGCGGCGTCGAGGTTCTTCGACTTGGCGTTCACGCAGGCGCCGTACGCCCCGACCGGGACACTCGGCGCGCCGGTGGTGGCGTTCAGCTTCGGCCAGGGGAGTACGCCGTAGTCGCCGGGAAGCGCCTTCTCGATCACCGGGAGCGTCCACAGGCCGGTGAACTGCATCGCGGTCAGGCCCTGCGTGAACGCGGCCGGGTCGGACCAGTCGGTCGGTGCCCCGAGCAACAACACCTTCGACGTCCAGAACTCCCGCAGCTTGCGCAGCGACTCGAACGCGGCCGGGTCGTCGAAGCCGAACTGGTTGTCCGCGGTCAGGTAGTCGACACCGGCCGACCAGAGCGCCGGCCCGCCGAGCACGCCGACGCCGCCGTCGTTGCCGACGAACAGACCCTTGGTCTTGTTGTTGGTGAGCTTCTTCGCGGCGGCGAGCAGTTCGTCGACGGTCTGCGGCGGCTGTACGCCGGCCGCGCTCAGCAGACTCTTGCGGTACACGAGCAGTTGCATGTCGATCACCTGCGGGATCGCGTACAGCTTGCCCTGGTAGGACATCCGATCAAGCAGCGCAGCGTTGAAGTCGCTCTTCGCATCGCCCAGCAGATCGGTCAGCTCGACGACCTGGTTGCCCTTGACCATGTCGATCGTCGGCCCGTTCGGGTACTCGAACACGTCCGGGCCCTGGTCGGTGAGCAGCGCCGTCGCGGCCTTCTTCTCGTAGTCACCCGGTGACCACTGGATCGTCACGGTCGCATCCGGGTACGCCTTCGCGTACTTCTCCACCGCCTGCTGCGTGCCCGCCTCGCCGTACTGGTGGTACCACTGCTGCAGCGCCGGCTTCGACCCGTTCGACCCACCGGACGACGGCCGCCCGGAGTTCGACCCGCATCCCGCCACGGCCATCGCAGCCAGTCCGGTCCCGAGCCCGAGTACCTGCCGCCGACTGATCGTCATCGCCTGCACCTCTCCGTCCAGCGCGGTCCGACAGCCCGCGCACCACCCCAGACCCTACGACCCGGTGGAGCCCAGTACGCCGACATTTCCAGCCGCCGAGAACGAGCGGCGGCGTACTGCTCGTCCTGGTTGCGGTGGCGGTCGGCGTGTCAGGCGTCGGACAGGCGTGCGATCGTGGCTGAGGCCCGGCGGACGATCGGGACGGGACCTGCCGGGAGGACGTCGCCGATGAAGGCGTAGTGCTGGAGTATCGCGGGGTCGACGTCGCCCGGGCGGTGGCGGCTGTGGTCGCGCACCCAGTCGATGATGTCGCCCCAGCCGGGCGCGGCGAGGGACCCGCCGAAGTGCTGGACCGAGAGGCCGGCGCACAGGTTGCTGAACGCCAGGCGGTGGGCGAGCGGCCAGCCGCGGAGCGTGCCGAGTACGAGCGAGGCGAGGAACACGTCGCCGGCACCGGTCGGGTCGTACGAACGGACCGGCAGCGCCGGCACCTGCTCCTCCTCGCCGGTCGCCGAGTCGATCGCCAGTACGCCGTCCGCGCCGTTCGTCACCACCGCGAGCGGTACGCGGTCGGCCAGCTTGTGCAGCGCGGCCTTCGGGGTGTCGGTGCGGGTGTAGGCCATCGCCTCACCCGCGTTCGGCGTGAACGCGTGGAACCCTTCGAGTACGTCGAGCACCGCCGGCGACCACTCGTCGGTCGGATCCCAGCCGACGTCGCCGAACAACAGCGCCCCGGACTGCCGCGCCTCGACCGTCCAGCCCGGCAGCTCCTCCGCCACCGGAACGATCGCGGACCGCGTCTTCAGCCCCGGCCCCACCAGCTTGCTCGGATCGCCCGGCGCCTCGTGCGCGTGCGTGACCATCGCCCGGTCCCGGTCGATCGACATCGATACCGTGACCGGCGAGTGCCAGTGGCCGATCCGCCGCGAGTGCGACAGGTCCACACCCTCCTGGTCGGCGAGGGTCCGCCAGCAGAAGTCGGCGTACGCGTCGTCACCGAAGACCGACGCGAGTCCGGTCTGCAGTCCGAGCCGCGCGGCCGCGATCGCGAAGTTCGCGACACCGCCCGGGCACGACCCCATGCCCTCGGCGAAGATCTCCGTACCGGTGGTCGGGGCGGAGACCAGACCGGTCATGACGATGTCGAGGAACACCGTCCCCTGCACGAACACGTCGTAGCGGTCCTGCTCGTCCGTCACGGTGACCTGACTCCTTGTCATCCTGGTTTGTCGGTGGCTACTGGAATGCTCCTTCGTAGCATCATCGGCCGGTCAAGACCACGGAATTGGGAGGACACGATGAGAGCGTGTCTGGGCGCTGGGGTGTGTTCGTGATCCCTACCTGGATCTCGATCGTCGGGGTGGTGATGACGGTCCTGAGTCCGCTGCTCGCGCTCGGCGGCGTGTTCCTGGGGGCGTACCTGACGCGGAAGTCCGACCGTGAGCTCGACACCTGGCGGCACCGTGAGGAGACCATGCGGATGGTCCGGTGGGCCGTGGAGCAGATTCTCGAGGGTGAGGACGCCGGGACGGACGCCGGTGTGGTGACGCTGCGTTCACTGATGAGGTCGGAGCTGTTACAACCCGAGGACTACGACCTGGTCGCCGCGCTGACCGCCGCCGTAGCGATCGACCGCATCGGCGCGTCCGCGTACGCTGATATCGCGGACACCGACATCGAGGTCGTCGAGGGAGACAGTGAGCATGGCTGAGAAGAAGACCGTAAAGGTCTCGCGCCAGGCTGTCGAGCTGGCCAGGTTGCACGTCGAGGCTGCTCGCCGCGCCGGCCGCAAACCCGACGCCGGCGTCGCCCGCATCGCCGGCGCCCGCCCCGACAACGGCAACGGCACCGCGTCACCGGCTCCCGCCTGACATACGGCTGTTTCAAACGCACCGGGTATCGGACGCGGGTGTACGGACCGGCACGTCTGGTCGGCGGCACGCCGTGGAGCGCCTAGACTGATCGCCGGCCGCTCCGGTGGCGTACGGTGCACTTCGTGGTTACCGTCGCGTCGCTCCCTGTTCCCGACCACGGCCGGATGAACCCGTGATCCGCTTCGAGAATGTGTCCAAGACGTACGAGGGCCAGTCCAAGGCCGCTCTGCTGAACGTCAACGTCGAGATCGAGAAGGGCGAGTTCGTCTTCCTGGTCGGAACCTCCGGGTCCGGCAAGTCGACGTTCCTCCGTCTGGTCCTGCGTGAGCACCGGACGACCAAAGGTCACATCATGGTCGCCGGCAAGGATCTGAACCGGCTGGCCAGCTGGCGGATCCCGCAGATGCGGCGCCAGATCGGCACCGTGTTCCAGGACTTCCGGCTGCTGCCGAACAAGACCGTCGCCGAGAACGTGGCGTTCGCGCTGCAGGTGATCGGCAAGCCCCGCGCGCACATCCGCAAGACGGTGCCCGAGGTGCTCGAGCTGGTCGGTCTGGACGGCAAGGAGGACCGGATGCCGGACGAGCTGTCCGGCGGCGAGCAGCAGCGGGTCGCCATCGCTCGCGCGTTCGTGAACCGGCCGATGATCCTGATCGCCGACGAGCCCACCGGAAACCTCGACCCCGGTACGTCGGTCGGCATCATGAAGCTGCTGGACCGGATCAACCGGACCGGGACGACCGTGGTGATGGCCACCCACGACGTCTCGATCGTCGACCAGATGCGCAAGCGCGTGATCGAGCTGGAGAACGGCCATGTCGTCCGCGACGAGTCGCGCGGCGTCTACGGCTACCAGCACTGACCAGGGGACTGACTGACTGATGCGCTTGAACTACATCCTCTCCGACCTCGGCATCGGCCTGAAGCGGAACCTCTCGATGACGATCGCGGTCGTCGTCACCATCTGGGTCTCGCTGTCGCTGTTCGGCAGCGCGCTGCTCGCCCGCGAGCAGGTCGACCTGATGAAGGGGAACTGGTACGACAAGATCCAGATCTCGGTGTTCCTGTGCACCAAGGACTCCGGCGGCCGCGGCTGTTCCGGCGCCGAGGTGACCCAGGAGCAGAAGAACCGGATCCAGCAGGTCATCCAGACGAACCCGGACACCGCGCCCGATGGCGTGTTCTCGGAGTCGAAGAAGGAAGCGTTCGAGTCGTTCAAGAAGCTGTACAAGGACTCGCCGATCGTCAGCACGGTCACCGAGGATCAGATGCAGGAGTCCTTCCGGGTCAAACTGCGAGATCCACAGCGATATCAGAACCTGGTCAGCGCCGTCGCCGGTCTCCCCGGCGTCGACACCGTCCAGGACCTCCGCCAGTACCTCGATCCGCTGTTCAAGGCCCTCAACGGGCTGCAGGTCGGCGCGCTGATCTCGGCCGGTTTGCTGCTGGTCGCGGCCCTGATGCAGATCTCCAACACGATCCGGCTGGCGGCCTACGCCCGGAGACGGGAGATAGGCATCATGCGCCTGGTGGGCGCCTCGAACTTCTATATCCAGCTGCCGTTCCTGCTCGAAGCGGTGCTGGCGGCGCTGATCGGCGCGGTCTTTGCGTGCGGCACCTTGTGGGTCGGCGTGTACTTCGTGGTCATGCAGCGGGCCCAGGAGACGTTCCGCGTCTGGCAGTGGGTCGGCGCGACCGAAACCTTCCGCGCCACGCTGATCATGGTCGTGGTCGGCCTGATCCTCGCCGTGATCCCGACATTCCTGACAACGCGGAAATACCTCAAAGTCTGACCCGGGTGACCTATCGTGCAGTAACAGGAGTAACAGCAGTCACTCCCGTATCGCACAATTTCATCCAGAGCAAGGGGTCGACCTGTGGTCCCGCACTTCCCCGGTGCGAACCCGCGCGAGCGGGGGAGCATCAAGCGAGACGACAGCACCGGCACCTCCACCGCGCCGTACCAGCGATCACGCAAGCGACCGCCGGGCCGGCAGACGGCGGTTGCCGCTTGCTGCCTTGTCCTGTCCCTGTCCGCCGGCGTCCTGGCCGCGGTTCCGTCCGCTCCTTCCGCGGAGGCGAAACCGCCGGATCCAGCCGCCAAGAAGAAGCAACTCGACGCGCAGCTCGGTCAGCAGAAGGCTGATCTCGACGACGCGTCCGACCAGCTCGGCAAGTCCGTTGCCGCGTACAACCAAGCCGTCGTGAAGTACCAGGCCGTCCAGGTCCGGTACGCCGCCGCGCAGGGGCAGCTCGCCGCCGCGAAGGCCGCCGATGCGGTTGCCGCGGGCAAGCTCGCCGCGGCCGAGGCGGCGTTGCGTACGGCGGTGTCCGACGTCGAGGCCGGCGAGAAGCTGATCGCGGAGAAGCGGGCTGTCGCGGGTCGCGCCGTACGGTCGGCGTACCAGCAGCAGAACGGCCTGGTGGGCCTGTCGATCGCGCTGCGGGGTGCCGCGCCGGCCGATATCGCGACCGGGATGCAGGTCCAGCGGAACGTGTTCGGCATCCAGAGCAACGCGATCACCAACCTGAACAACGCGCAGGCGCAGCTCGCCAGCAAGCGGGTCAAGGTCGCGGCCGCGGAGAAGGAGTCCGAGGGCGCTCGCGCCGAGGCCGCCGCAACGGTCCAGCGGGTCACGGAGCTGACCAAGCAGGTCGCGGCCGACCGGGCCGAGGCCGCGGCGATCGCGAAGGTCAAGCTGACCGCGTTCAAGGCCGCCGAGAAGGAGAAGAACGCCGAGCTGGCGCAGTACAACTCGCTGCTGCGTGAGCGGAACCGGGTCGAACAGCTTCTCATCGCGCGGGCGAAGGCCGAGAAGGCGGCGGCCGCGCGCCGGAAGGCGGCAGCCGAGAAGGCGGAGCGGGCGAAGGCGCGCAAGGAGCACCGGAAACCGCGCAACATTCCGGACGATCCGCCGTCGTCCGGCGGCGGGCGGCTGGCCTACCCGGTCAGCAGCTACATCACGTCGCCGTACGGAATGCGTTTTCACCCGGTGCTGCACTACTGGAAGCTGCACGACGGGACCGACTTCCGCGCTCCGTGCGGTACGCCGATCCGCGCCGCAGCCGACGGGGTGGTGTCGGACAAGTACTACAACGGTGGCTACGGAAACCGGCTGTTCGTTTCACACGGTGTGATCGGCGGATCGTCGATCACGACCGTCTACAACCACCTGTCGCGGTACAAAGCCGGCGTCGGTGAACGCGTCCGGAGGGGCGAGATCATCGGGTACGCCGGGACCACGGGCTACTCCACCGGCTGCCACCTGCACTTCATGGTCTACCAGGACGGCCGCGTGGTTAATCCGATGAAGTGGTTGTAGACGGTCTGAGATACTGGCTGGATGGTGAAACAGTCCGGCCGGGAGAAGCCGATCGCGCAGAACCGTAAGGCGCGACACGACTACCACATCGAGGACGTGGTGGAGGCCGGGCTGGTGCTGACGGGGACCGAGGTGAAGTCGCTGCGGCAGGGCCGGGCCTCCCTCGTCGACGCGTTCGCCGCCGTCCGCGGGAACGAGCTCTGGCTGCAGGGCATGCACATCCCGGAGTACAAGCACGGCACGTGGACGAACCACGAGCCCCGCCGTACGCGGAAGCTGCTGCTGCACAAGGACGAAGTACAGAAACTGATCCGCGAGGTCGAGCAGCAAGGAGTGTCGCTGATCCCGCTGTCGCTGTACTTCAAGGACGGCTACGCGAAGGTCGAGCTCGCCACCGGCCGCGGCAAGAAGGACTACGACAAACGCCACGCCCTCGCCGAGCGCCAGGCCAACCGCGAAGCCCAACGCGCCCTCTCGGACCGCAGACGCCAGTAGCCGGTCCTTCCGGGTCCGGTCAGGGGTGCATCCGGGGCGAACCCGATGGGGTGCGCGGCCGGTGGCGCGCACAGTGGAAGCATGTCCACTTCAGAGCTGCTGGTGACGACGGCGCAGCGGGACCGGGCCGTCGAGATCCTCAAGGAAATGTACGCCGACGGGCGCCTCGACCACATGGAGTTCGACCTCCGTCTGGACAAGGCCCTGAAGGCACGGACCCGGGCCGAGCTGAACAGCTCGTTCGACGGGCTGGTGTCCCGCCCGGTCCCGACGTTCGCCCCGGCCGCCTTCACCCGGCCGGCGCCGCTGCAGACCTACCGCGGCGACGGGCGCGGGATGGGCACGATCGCGCACTGGCTCGGGTACCCGACGTCGTTCGTCGGCCCGGCGCTGGTCGTCGCGACGGCCGGCCAGAAGAACCCCGCCGTACGCCGGCACGCCGTCGAGGCGCTGAACTTCCAGCTGACCGCGTTCGGCGCGTTCGCGCTGCTGGGGATCGCGACCGGCTTCACCCACGGGTTCCTGTCGTTCCTGTTCCCGGTGCTCGGGATCCTCTGGTTCCTGCTGACCGGCATCGGCGGCCTGGCCACCGCGGCGGGCGGCAAGTTCCGGTATCCGTTCACCCTGCGGCTGATCAAGTAGGTCCCCCGGGGGGAATGTGAGGTGCGAGCGGCTTGTTGGACTTGATAGTGTGGAGCTTCCACCGCGGTACGGGTGGGAGTTTGACAACTCAACAGGGGGTGAACGGTTTCGACTTTGGACGTACGTTCCAAGGGAAGCGGGCCGAGGATCCAGGGTTATCTCGTAAACGATCTCTGGAAACCAATAACTGCCGATTCCAAGCGCAGTAGCTTCGCTCTCGCCGCCTGACGGCCTGAGCACCTAAAGAAGCGGTCAGCCCGGGGATGCTCTCGCCCCGGTTCCTGGCCTCATCTAGAGAGCTTGCTTTGCTAGCCCGGTCACGGGGTTAGCACGGGACATTTACAGTGACTGAGCCTGTCAGCGAGATGTCTGTACAAACGCTGGGGCTGAGAAAAGCGCCATTCAGACTGCGCCCGGAGAAGCCTTGAAGCGACGCCGAAGGACGCGGGTTCGATTCCCGCCACCTCCACCCCTGTGAAGAACGCGCAGATCAGCCCCGGCTGGCCTGCGCGTTCTGCTGTCAGCGGCCGTTCTCGGTTGTCGGCCTGACTCACCCGGGGAGCGTGCCGCGGACGATGCTGTCGTGGGAGTGCTCCGGGTTGCCGTCGTCGGGCTCCAGCGAGATGTCGACGATGCGGTACCCCTGGGCCGGCGCGCCGGCGGGGACCTGGAACGTGCCGCCGGCCCTTGGATTCAGCACCCCGAGCGACACCATGCGCCGTCCGTCGGTGTTGATGAGCCAGACCTCGTAGAAGCCCCGGCCGGTCCCGAGTCCCGAGGCGGAGACCTTCAACTCCACGCCGCCGGACGCCTGGACGAGGTCCGCGCTTCCCGCGCCGCTCTTGCCCGCCAGCGGCTCGAGCCGGATCGCCATCTGAGTGGCCGGCGCCTTCTCGTCGGTGGCCAGCAGCGTCGCACCGATGCCGATCCCCGCACCGGCGACAGCTGCCACCGTGGCCGCGGCGGCCAGGGTCCGGCTCCGGAAACCGCGCCGGCGCGGGCCGCCGGGGGGCAGTGGTACAGGCTTGGCCTGCGCGGCGGACGAGTGGTTCGCCGAGGACGTGGAGCTCACCTCCTCGGCGATGCGTGTCCAGACCTCGTCCGACGGGCGTTCCATGGACGGCAGGGAGTGCGCGAGCTCACTGATCCGCCGCAGCTCGTCGAGCTCCGCGCGGCAACGGTCGCAGGAACGCAGGTGGTCTGCGGCGGCCGGATCCGGCACGTCGTCTTCCAGGGCCCACCGAGCCAGCTGCTCCTCATCGACGTGCATCGTCACCGCTCACCTCCCGCAATCGGTCCCGCAGTTGCAGCAGGCCGCGTCTGATGTGGCTTTTCACCGTTCCGAGCGGCAGTCCCAGCTGCTCCGCGATCTGTGGGTGTGTCTGGTCCTCGTAGAAGGCGAGTCGCAGGATCGTCCGCCGCGGATCGTCGATGCGCGCCAGCTCGTCGGCGATGATCACCCGGTTGACGACCGACTCGTCCACGACCTGCGGTGCGGTCCTGCCGTCGGCGAGCCGTACGGCGGCCTCTGTCTTGCGGACCTCCCGCCGGCGGACAGCGAACCGGTCGGCGATGCAGTGCCGGGTGATTCCCGTGATCCAGGCGCCGAGGTCACCGTGGTCCGGGTCGAAGGTGCCGCGGCTCCGCCAGGCCGCGACGAACACCTGCTGGGTCACGTCCTCCGCGTCCGCGCGGCTGCCCAGGGACCGCAGCGCGAGCGTGAACACGAGACCGGACCAGTGGCGATAGGCAGCGCTCAAGCCGGCCTCCCGGCCCTCGGCGAAAGCCTTCGCGATCTCGGCCACCGGCTGATCACCGGCGTCCCTGCTGGTCACGGCTCGAACTGTAATCGAAGCCGGACCGGCCAGAACCGGCCGTACCGCCTCACTCGTCACCATCAGCTCCCTCGCGATCCACTGGTTCTTCGGCGGCGGAGCGTCGTACGGATGCGCCGGGAACGTCCGGGCCCGTCCTTGTGGAGCACTATTGTTGAATCATGGCCGACCTGTCCGGAGCGCGGACGCCGCTCCCGGCCGACGCGGTCTGGCCGGTCGGGCACGTGGCCGCCGAGCTGGGCGTGCCCACAGTGACGCTGCGCGCCTGGGAGCGCCGGTACGGCGTCGGGCCGAGGCTGCGGACAGATGGCAAGCACCGGCGGTACTCGACCGAAGACGTCGATCGCCTGCGCCGGATGATCGCGTTGATGGACGCCGGGATGTCAGCGGTCGACGCCGCGCGGCTGAGTCACGCGCAAGGTCCCGTCGCGGGCGTTGACGACCTTCTTGGCCGGCTGGAGTCCTACCGGGTCGTCGAAGTCGACGAGGCGCTGGAGCGCTTGTTCGAGGATCGTGGGACAGGGCAGGCGTGGAAAGAGGTGATCGCTCCGGTGTTCCGGGAGCTCGAGCGTCGCGCCGAGCGTCGCCCTGACTGCGCCGACCTCGAGGTGACACTGGCCGCCGCAGTGGACCGAGCCGCCCAGCAGCACGTCGCACGCCGCCGGCTCGAGCCATCCGCAGGTGCGGTCCTACTGGTGCCGCGCCCTGGCGAGACGCACACCGTGCCGCTGACCATCCTGCGTGCGGCTCTGATCGAACGTGGGCAGCCGGCGATCATGCTGGCGGCTGGTGGGAACGACCTGTCCCTGCTCGCCGCCGCTCAGCGGCTCCGGCCTGTCATCGTGGTGCTCTGGTCGATGACGCGGCATGCCGGCCAGGCGGCCCTCCGTCGTCGCTTCGAGAACAGCGGCTACACCACTGTCACAGCGGGCCCGGGGTGGCCCCGGCCGGCACGCGATCTTGACGGCCTGGACCAGGCCGTCACCTTCCTGCTCGCCGAAGCCGGCCCCGCTGCGGCGCGATGAGTGGGTGCGGTTCTAACTTCGCCGACGCGGTTCAGAAGCCCGCGGTCAAGCGGGAGTCGCGGTGACGACGAGGTTGTCGCGGTAGCCGCCCAGGTCACGGTCGTAGGGTCCGCCGCAGGTCACGATCCAGAGCGCCGGACTGCCGTCCCGGGCGAACACCCGGTCCAGCGCGAGACCGGTCTTCGGCACTTGTTCGATCTGGCGAACCCGGTACGTCGTCGTTTCGTCTTTGGCGGAGCGCACGACGATCAGTCCGCCGGGCCGGAGCTTGCGGAGTCGGACGAGCGGGCCGACGCCGTACTGCTTGCTGTCGAGGTGACCGCCCAGCACCACCGAACCGGTGGTGCTGTCGATGCCAGGGCCGAACCGGTACCAGCCGATCGTCGCCGGATCGGGGGGAAGGTCCATCTGGCCGTTCGAGGCGACGCCGACGGGCAGTACCGGTAGGTCGATGCCGATCGCCTGGATCTGTAACCGAACCGGCGGCACCGAGCGCCTGACGGCCGGCGGATCAGCCGGCCGGGCAGGGATGCCGGCGACCGAGGGCGAGACAGCGGGCGACTCGGTAGGCGACTCGGTCGACGAATCGGTGGGCGACGTGGTGGGCGACGTGGTGGATGCGGCCGGGGCGTTGCGCTCGTTCGCCTGACGGCCCGGTGAGCTGCAGCCGGTCGACGGGATGACAACAGCGAGTGCGGCCATCGCGAGGATGGCCGCACAACGGTTGCTGATCACGAGCGCCTGCGGACCCGGACCGCCGACGTACCGAAGCCGAGGACGGCGAGTGCGGCCGCCGCGAGTACGGCGGTCAACCACCAGGAGGCGGTGGGAGTGCTCTGCTCGGCAGCCTGGCCGCCCGTACCGCCCGGGACGCCCGACGGGTTGCCGTGCAGGCCCGGGATGGTCTGAACCGCCAGCTTGAGGTTCTTGTCCGCCGCGCTGCCCCACGCGTACACGATGGTGTTCGTGCCCTCTTCGAGGTTCACGTCGGCCGGGCCGATGGCGACGGTCGAAGTTCCCGCGAGGACCACGTCGGCCTTGACCGTGCCGGCCGGCAGGTCCGCCTTGGCCTCCTTCGGGTTGGTCAGTCCCTCGAACGCCGGTTTGCCGCCGGCCCGGACGTCGACGGCGGGCGCAGCCGCGTCATGCCGAACCGTCAGCCTCGCCTTGCCCGCCGCGAGCTTCGAGACGTCGTTCACGTACGGCGTCAGCACCGGCTTACCGGCCGCGGACAGGTGAGCCACAACGGTGATGTTCGCACCGCCCGGTACGTCGACGCCGTCGGCTTGGATCACCGCCGGCCCGCCGGCGCCGGCGCCGGCCGCGGTCACCTTCAGGTCGTACGTGCCCTCGGGCAGCTTGACCGGGTCCGTGAGTGTGCCCGGTTCGAAGTTCGTCAACAGTGCCTTGCCGTTCGCGTAGACGTCGACGGTTGCGCCCGGAACCGCGTGCAGCACGGAGACAGTCGCAGTTCCCGCCGGCTTCGCCTGCGCGCTGACCGCCGCGGCTGTCGAACCTCCGACGGCCAGCATGCTCGCGGCGACCAGTGCAGTAAAACGACGTACAGACATGGAGCCCTCCTCAGGGAATCGGATCCTTCTTGCCCGCACTTCCACGACACCCGACCGTCTGGATGCGGAACTTCGACAAAAGTTGTACAGACTTTCGTCCGGAAGGAGCGTTGGTCACGGTGCGTGATGGCGGAAGCGGCGAGGGTTCGCAGAGGCGGCGAATTGGTGCCAGCGGGAAGACAGCGGTGCGTCAGTGGTGTTGGACATCCTGGGATCTGTGAGCGAGGGAGGACCGGGGATGGGGGACACGGAGACGTGGGAGCGGGAGCTGGTCTCGGGGGTCGACGTCTTGTCGACCGGGGCCGGGCCCGGTGTGGTGGTGATTCCGGGGAACAATCGGCGGGCGCATCACTACGAGGGGCTGGCGCGGGCGCTGGCCGGGGCGCATACGGTGCATGTGGTGGAGCGGCGTGGGCGTGGAGCCAGTGCTGCGCGCGGTACGGCGTACAGCGTGGAGACCGATGCCGACGACGTACTTGCGGTGCTCGAGCACACGGGCGCGCGGGCGGTGTTCGGGCACAGTTACGGCGGGTTGATCGCGCTACATGTTGGTTTGCGGCGGCAGTTGGATGCGCTGATCGCGTACGAGCCGGGCGTGAGTATCGACGGGTCGTTCGACGGGAGTTGGCTGGGCGGGTTCACGCGGCAACTCGACGCGGGCCGGCGCGTTGCCGCGATGACGACGTTCCTCAAAGGCACGGACCTGTTGCCGTTCCGCGCCGTACCTTTGCTGTGGGCAATCTCCCTCGTGCTCGTCCGCGGACCCGGCAGTCGCGAGACGCGGGACATGATGCCGACGACGCCGGCCGAGATCGCTGAGATCCTCCGCCTCGACTCCGACGGCAGCCGGTACGCCGGGATCGCGTCGAGGACACTGCTGCTCGGTGGGGCCAAGTCGCCCGCGTACCTGACCGGCGTACTGCCACGCCTCGCCACGATCATGCCGAACGCCGAGTTCCGGATCCTCCCGGAGCTGGACCACAACGCCCCCGACGAGAACGCGCCGGACACGATCGCCCAGGAGCTTCGCCTGCACCTGGTCCGCGGCGAACGCCACCACCACGACACGCTGCGCGATCGCTAGCCTCGTGTAGTCACGCGGGCTGGACGACGTCCCAATGTTCGACGATCTGGTTGTTCTCGAAGCGCCAGATGTCGACTACAGCCTGGGTGGCTTCGGGGGTGGTCATCAGGTAGTGCACGACGACGTGGGTGTCGTCGGCGATGACGCGTTGGAGTGCGAGCTCGGCGCCGGCGACCGGGGCCTTGGCGAGGAACTCGATGAAGGCGTCGCGGCCGGAAGGGTTGCCGGGGCTGTGTTCGACGAAGTTCTCGTGCAGGAGCGGGCGGAGCGGTTCGAGGTTGCCGTTGGCGAATTCCTGGAAGGCGTGCAGGGTGAGCTGCTTGATCGTCATACGTACGACGATGCGCCGACCGCCGCGGCGCTGTCGATTACCTGCCTCGTCATGGCGCGGCCCTGGATACTCGGGTGTGTGAGTGACGACAGGCCGGTTGGGGAGTTGTTGCGGGAGTGGCGGCGGCGGAGGAAGCTGAGTCAGCTCGACCTCGCGGATCCTAGTGGAGATCTTCCAGGTCGAGGTTGATCGAGAACGGGTCGGTGCCGGTGAAGGTGCCGCCGACAACCTCGGCGTCGAGGTAGCCGAACTTGTCGGTGAGGTGGCACGCCAGCAGGGAGACCGGCTCGTCGATGTCGACGATCCAGTAGTGCGGGATGCCGGCGTCGGCGTACTCGGCCCGTTTGACGACATTGTCCGTACGGCGTGACCCAGGGGAGACGATCTCGATGACGACGAGGATCTCCGACGCGCGGATCAGCCCGCCTTCGGTCCTGACCCGCGGCCTGGCGGTTCTCCGCACGACGATGACGTCAGGTCGCCGGGAGAACCCGGGCTGGTCGGGCGGCGCGAGCTCGAGATCGATGTCCACGTCGGTAATGACCTCGAGATCCAGGGGCAGCTGCGGCATCAACTGCAGGGCGATTCGCAACCCGGCCATGTTGTGATCCGGGCTGGGGCTCGGCGACATCAAAAGATTGCCCTCCATGAGCTCCGACCGGCCGGTCTCCTCCTCGCCGAGTGTCGCGTACTCGCCGACGGTGAGCAGATGGGCGGGCGGCAGCGGGACAGCTGTCATCATCTCCTCCTCATCTCCAGCAACCATTGTTCCATGCGTGTATCTTCAACTCGGATCCGGCGCCGACTCGCCCCGTTACAGAATGGCTGATGGTGACTCCGTTGCGTGACCGCTGAATGGCGTAGGGGGGTTCGTGCGGGTGGGGGATGCGGGGTGGGGGCGGGGGTCGGGAGGCTTGGGGGTATGGGCGAGGGGACTGTCACGGCGCTGGGGCACGCCGGGTTGCGGGTGGATGGGGACGGGGTGCGGATTCTGGCGGATCCGTGGTTGTCGGCCGGCGGTGCGTTCCTCGGGTCCTGGTTCCCGTTTCCGGACAACTCGCATCTGCTGACGGCGGGGTTGCTCGACGTCGATCTCGTGGTGGTGTCGCACGAGCATCTGGATCACCTGGATCTCGACCTGATCGCCGGACTCTCCCGAAGCATTCCCGTGGTCGTGCCGCGGTATCCGTCGACGATCATGCAGCGCCGGTTGCGCGCGATCGGGCGGGCCCGGATCGTCGTGCTCGATCCCTGGGAGCGTTACCGCCTGAACGAAGACGACTGGCTGACGGTGATACCCGAGCAGTGCCCGATGAGCCACGACGCCGCCGTACTGCTCAAGCTCGGGAACCGGAGCGTGCTGCACACCAACGACGCCCGGATCTCCCTGTCCCAGGCGCGGCGCGCGATGACGGAGGTCGGCGGACAGCTGGATGTGATGGGTGTGCAGATGTCGGGGGCGAGCTGGCACCCTGTCCGCTACGAGTACGACGAGGTCGAGCGGGAGCGGATCTCGACGATCAAACGGGTCGGCAAGTTCAAGGCTGTCACCCGGCTGGTCCGGCAGGTCCGGCCGCGGCTGGTGATGCCGTACGCCGGTCCGCCGTGCTTCCTCGACGACGAGCTGTTCGAACTGAACAGCGGCCTCCGTCCGGGTGGGATCTTCCCCGATCAGGGCGAGGCGCTGGCCTGGCTCGCGGACCGGATCCCCGACCAGCCCGGCGTCTGCCTGCTGCCGGGGGACCAGATCCAGCTGGACGACCTCACCGTCGTACGGGACCCGCACTGGAACGACTTCGCGCTGGACGCCGGACCGGAGCAGCGGCGGCAGTACCTGAAGGAGTACGCCGCCCGCCGCCGGCCGGCCATCGACGCCGCCTGGGCCGCGAACCCCGTGTCGCGGCCCGGGTTGGCCCAACGCTTCAAGAACCATCTGGAGTCGCTCGGCACGCTCTCGGAGTACTTCCTCGCCCGGATCGGTATGACGTTGCGCTTCGACGTCTCGGGACCGTACGGCGGGATCTGGGACGCGCACATCGGACCGGACCGTGTGGTCGTCGATCTCGACGGCGGCGCAGGCCATGCCGACTACTGCCTGACCATGGACGGCCGATGGCTCGACGGGGTGGTGTCCGGCCGGACCCGCTGGGAGGAGCTCCTGCTGTCGATGCGTTTCACCGCACGCCGCGACCCGGACCGGTACAACGACTACCTGGTCGGCCTGCTGAAGCACGCGGACCGAGCTGCGCTCCGGGCGGTCGAGCGCTTCGAGGCCGCCCGCGATCCGGAGGAAACCACAACGATCGTTGTCGGTGGCAAGCAGTTGGAGATCGGCAGGTACTGCCCGCACGCCGGCGAGGACCTGGCCGAGACGGGCGTCGTGGTGAACGGCGTACTGCGCTGCCTCGGCCACAACTTCGAGTTCGACCTGACCGACGGGACCTGTCTCAACGCCCGCTGTGACCCGGTTCTGGTGAAGCCGGCGCCGTACGTGGACGAGGCGGTGTGACGGACTGCTGGAGGTCCGCCAACCCGACCATGAACAGGCCGGTGACCAGGACGTAGTACAACGTGCGGGGGATCGTCGGCCGGTCCAGGTACTCCCGGTCCGCGGCCACGCGGAGCGGCACGAGTACGTCGAGGTACCACAGCTCCACGTCCGTCCAGGCGTCCGGCGGTACCGCGGAACGCTCGCGGTACCGCAGCTGCGCCGGACCGGTCAGTCCCGGCCGTGCCATCAGCACCGGCCGGCACGCGTCCGGATAGCGCGCCGCCAGAGTCGCGCTTTCCGGACGCGGACCGACCAGCGTCATCTGCCCGCGAACCACGTGCCACAACTGGGGCAACTCGTCGATCGCCGTCCGCCGCAGGAAGGCGCCGATCGGCGTGATGCGGGCGTCGCCCGTGCTGGTTACCTGGGGGCCGGAGGCAACCGTCCGCATGGTGCGGAACTTGTACAACGTGAAGGTCCGGCCGTTCTCGCCCACGCGAGCCTGACGGAACAGGACGGGCCGGCCGCTGGTGACGAGCACGAGTACGCCGACCACCAGCAGCAGCGGCGACGCGACCACCAGTAACAGCGCGCCGATCAGCACGTCCAGCAACCGCCTGACCGGACCGACCTGTGACGACATGTCCGTCTCCTAACCGGTGCCGGCGGCAACGAAGACCGCGGTGAACGCATGGGCCGCGAGGTCGCACTCGTGGTCGAACGCGGCGGAATCGGTGGGCATCGTCGACGGCGTCATGTGGGTGATCAACCGCACGCCCAGTCGCCGTTCCTGGAGCAGGGAGGTCCACAGCGCGTTGCTGCCGAGGTCGGGCGCGAGCAGGCTGAAGACCTTGCCCTGGTAGCGCTGCCGCCAGGTCCAGATGTCCACCGCCTGTGCCCCGGCCGATACCGGTGCGGCGATGTACGTGGCCGTGTCGGTCGCGGCCTGGGCGGCGTTTCCCTGGTAGCCGTCGGCGGCCGCGAGCGCCTTGCGGGACTGCAGGATCGTCAGCGATTCCCAGCCCTGGGCGCGAACGCGACTCCAGATCTCGGTCTGTGCGGTGTGCTGGTCCAGGCCCCAGGTCTGGTAGGTGTTCGGGCTGAGCAGGCCGGTGCTGAGGTCCAGTCGGTCGATCAGGTCGGTCCGCAGGTAGCCCTCGACGGCCGCCGCACTGGCCGCCGGGTACTTCAGCCGGACCCGCTGTGCGCAGCCTTCCTGGTTGCCGCCGCGCCACGGCAGGCACCCGAGCTCCGGTACGACGGCGTCCACCAGAATCTGCTTGCCTGGGGCAACCTTGGCCAGGCCGCTGCGGGCCTGCCGGAGGAAGTCGGCGGCCTGGGCCGGGGAGGTCAGGCCGTCGCCGTACCCGATCTCGTCGGAGATCTTGAACCCGGCGGTCCCCGGTACGGAGGCCAGCTGCCCGAGCCGGGCGATCGCTCCGTCGAACGCGGCCTGTCCGTCCAGCCAGCGCTTCACCAGATCGGTTTCCCACCAGATGGCCACGCCCTTGTGGTGCAGCGCGGTGGCGAGCGCGACGTACCGGTCACCGGGGAGCACCACCGGCGCGCTGCCGCCCGTCGGCGTGCTGGACGGTGCCTGAGTCGGACCGGGAGTCGTTGCCGCCGGGCTGCTGTCCGGGAGTGCCGTCGGCTGAGCGGCGGGGCTGCTCGTCGAACAGCCGGCCAGCAGCATCAGCAAACCGGTAGCGATCGCCATCGCCTTCATGAGCTTCCCTCTCCGACAGCGACGGCCGCGCCACGGCGGGCCGACGGCGCGCTGAGCCGCAGCAGCAGACCGATCAGCAACGCATCGGTCGACAGGTACGCCGCGGTCGACGCGACGGCCGCGCCGAGTGCCCCGTAGCGAGGTATCAGCGTCACGTCGAGGACCACTGTGACGACCAGCCCGGCGCCGAGAACGATCGAATTGAGCCCCGGAGTACCGCGCCCGTAGAGATAGCCACTCGCGACGCCCGAGGCGCCGGCGAGCACCATGCCCACGACGAGCACCCGGGCCGGCGTGACCGCCGATCCGAACGACGCGCCGTACAGCAGTCGCAGCACCGGGTCGGCGAGCAGCGCGACCGGAACCGCGGCGATCGCGACGCCGGCCAGCGTCGGCCGGATCATCCGCCGTGCGAGCTCGGCCGCGCGATGCTGCTCGAGTTTCGCCAGGCGGGGGTAGAAGACCCAGGTCAGCGCGGTGCCGGGCAGCCGGAGCAGTTCGGCGTACTTCGAGGCGACCGCATACCCGCCGAGTACTGCGGGACCGGCGAGCGCGCCGAGGATCACGACGTCGAGCCGGAGGTTGAGCAACGTGATCAGGCCGCCCACCTGGCCGCGCAGGCCGTACGACGCCACCTGCCGGGCGAGGTTCTTGTCCGGCCGGCCGAACCACCCGCGGCCGGCACCGGCCAGACCGAAGCGACGCCAGCCGAGCCGGCCGGCGACCCGGCGCCATGCGTCGACCGCGACCACCAGGTCGGCGAGTCCGAGACCGAGGACGATCGCACCGATGCCGTGCACGCCGACGACCAGCGGGAGGACGAAACAGGGCAGGAATGCGAGCTCCTCGGCCGCGATCACCACATCACCGCCCCGGCGGTCCTCGAGTCCTTGCAGGGCGGTCTTGCCGAGCGTCAGCATCAATTGACTCGCGACGGTCGCGCCCGCGGCCGCGACCAGCCAGGGCGCCTCGTGCGGGAAGAAGACCTTGGCCAGCAGCGGCGTCGCGGCGATCCAGAGCGCCGTACCGACGGCCGCTCCGGCGCCCCCGATCGTCATCAGGGTCGGCCAGAGCCGGGGCAGGTCCCGCCGGGGTACGGCGAGGAAGTACGCGAGCGCCCCGGGCAGACCGAGGACGCACAGTACGCCGACCAGGCCGGGCACCATCCGGAGCAGCGCGTACTCGCCGACGGCCGACGGTCCACCGGTCCGGGCTACCAGGACGGTAGCGAGCGTGAGTCCGAGGACGGCGAGCAACCGCGCCGAGCAGTTGGACACGACGGATCGGATCATCGCGCCACCTCGTGCTGGTCGTGCTGGTCGTGCTGGTCCTGCATGGCGAGGACGAGGGCCGCGACCAGACCGAGCCAGGTCCACAGATGCCGGAAGTGCAGAACCTCGTAGAACCCGGCGGCGGTCGCCATCACCGGCCCGACGACGGCCAGCAGCCACGGTCTCGGTACGAGTTCGGCGTACGTCTTCGGCAGGTTCCCGAAAACCAGCCGCAGGCAGCGGGCGAACACCGCGACGCCGAACACCAGCAGGCCGATCCCGCCGATCACCCCGCGCTCCAGCAAGGTCGCCAGGTAGTCGTTGTGGGCTTCCTTGACGTACGGCGCGTGCGTGGCCTCCAGAGTCGCCTTCGTCCGGGCGGGCCCGTAACCGGCCGCATCGCCCTGGAGGAAGAGGTTCGCGCCCTCGCGGACGATCGTCGCGCGTTCGCCGCTGGAGTTCGCGCTGCGCCCGAACGAATCCCGCAGCAGCGGGACACTGCCGGCCGCCTCTTCACGGAGCTGGGTGAGGTCGACGCGCGGCATCACGAAACCGGCCGTCAGCCCGCCGGCCAGCGCGGCGGTGGCGAGGACAGCGAGGCCCGCCACAGCACCCCGGCGCCGGTAGGAGGTCACCGCGACGGACAGCACCAGGCCGACCATCAGCGTGAGCATCGCGCCGTTCGAGCCGGTGAACCCGATCGCGAGAAGGACCAGCAGGTAGGCGATCAGGCGGACGCCGGGGGAGCGTGGATGCTTGCACGCGGCGATGACGAACAACGAGACGACCAGGTAGTTGCCGGCCAGGTTGGGATCGCCGAAGGTGTACGGCGCCCGCACCCCGTCCTTGGCGGACACCCCGGTCAGCGCGTTGAAGCCGACCAGATACGCGGCCGCCATGACGCCGGAGTAGATCGCTGCCGTCCGGCACCAGGACACGGTGACGGCGCGGACGATCGCTGGATTGTGCCGGCCGAGCGCGAGCGCCGCGCCCCAGGCGAACAGCAGTAGATCCTGGATCAGCACCAGCGCGCTGCCGAAGGGCGCGATCGAGATGTACGCCGCGAACGCTCCGCCGAGCATCAGCCCGGCCACACCGGCGGCGTACGGCAGCCTGATCGGCAGGTGTTCGCGCCCGGCCCACAGCACGCTCAGCACGATGCAGAGCAGGATGCCCGCGTCCGCCGGCGCGGTGTTGGCGGGGCCGGCCGGGACGAGGAACGGCAGCAAACAGGTCGTCAGGCCCATCATTGCCACCAGCGCGTCACCGCGTGCCAGGCCGGGCGAGGCGACGATGCCGGCCGGTGGCGTGGGCTGGATCGACGTGGTGGTCGTCATCGGGGTTCGGCTCCGTCGGTGAGTGGCCGGCACGGGAGACTCGTGAGCAGTTCCAGGTGCTGTGCGGAGAACTCGTCGTCGTTAGCGCTCGCGGCGATCTCGCCCAGCCCGGCCAGCGCGGCGCCGTACCAGAGGGTCGTCGGCAGGCCGAGCGTGTCGAGCCCGGTGCGCAGGTACAGCCGGACGAGGTCCGGCAGCCAGCCGGTCTCGAGCAGGCCGTACCTGATCCCGGCGCCGAATCCGGTACGCCGCAGGCCGTGGTGCCCGCGTACCTCGTGACCGGGCCGGGTGTGGCGGTCGAGATAGAGGCAGTAGCTGAGCGCGAACCGGACCAGGTCCCGCAGCGGCCATCCGGTACGGGCGCCGCTCTCCCAGTCGACGACTCCGGAGATCCGGCCGCCGTCGACCAGCAGATTCCCGAACCAGTAGTCGCCGTGCACCACTGTGGTGGCGACCCGATGACTGCGCAGCTGTCGGTCCGCCGCCGCGAGCCGAACCTGTGCGGCCTCGAGTTTCGGGTGTCCGGACCAGCGGGTGCGCAGCCGGCCCGCGACCTCACCGGCCCAGGTGATCCGGGCACGCTCACCGGCGGTCGCCAGCTGCAGATGCCGGAGCCATCCGCCGGCCAGCGCGAAGTCCTCGGCCACCGGGCGCTGCCGCGAGGTGTGCAGCCAGCGGTGGTACGCGACACTCATCGGGACACCACGCAGTACCGTCGTGACCACGGCCGGCAGCCCGTCGCTGTCGAGCGTCTCCAGGTAGGAGGGGACGGTCCGGCCGAACTCGCCCAGGTCGATCTCGCCGAGCGCCAGCAGCATCCGGGTCTCGCGCGAGATCGCGCCCGCGGCGGCGACCGTGACAGGGATCTTCATCGCCACCGGCCCGGCCGGGCCGTCCACGAAGGTACCGGCCGGCGGCGTGACGACCAACGTCCGCTTGGCATCGGGATCCTTCGAGGTCGCGATCAGCACGCCGCGGCTGCCCGGCGCGAACAGCAGGTCGTGCACGGACCGCGGGCGAGGCTGGAACGCCTTGGTAGCTACGGTCATCGCCGCCTCCCGACGACGACGCGGGCAGGTGCGAGGGCGCCGGTCCAGCGCCAGGGTGCGAGCCGTGCCAGTCCGAGACACGCGGACGCGGGCAAGGCGAACGCGAAGCCGGGAGGCACCGTGGCCACCGCGGTCCAGAAGTACTTGATCGCTTCCTCGACGTCGTCGACTACCACCATCGGCCGGTCGAGCGTCGGCAGTACGACGAACTCCCGCTCCAGTACGACCCCGAGCTCCCGCGCCGTACGCCGAAGCCGGCGGCGGCTGCGCGCACGCTGATCGAGCAGCACCACCGGGCCGTCCGGGGACAGCTGGGCGGCCCCGACCGGACCGAAACGCAGGTCGAGTTCGACGGTCCCGGGTGGGCACAGCTGCAGCCACGGCGAGATCGGGCGCTTGCGCTCGCCCTGGGCGACGTTCTCGACCGGACTCGTCATGACGCCGCCAGCTGCGCCGGCCGCCCGGCCGAGTACACCTGGTCGAGCACCTCGGCCAGACTCCCGGCGTCGTACGTACTTCCTGCGGCGGACTGCCCGCGCCGGGCCATCCGTTCGGCCTTCGGGCGATCGTCGAGCAGCTCGTCGATGGCCTCGGCGAGCAGGCGTGGACGGCCCGGTGGGACCAGGATCCCGCTCTCGCCGGGGACGACCAGGTCGGGCACCGAGTTGACCGCGGTCGCCACGACCGGAAGGCCGCAGCGCATCGCCTCGACGACCGCACAGGGCAGGCCCTCGTACCGGCTGGCCATCGCGAACACGTCGAACGCCGGTAGCAGCTGCGGTACGTCGGACCGCTCGCCGGCGAAGACGAACCGATCCGCCAGGCCCCTGCGTCGGGCCAGTTCCTTCGCCTCGCGGTCGCCCGGCCCCGAACCGATCCAGACCGCGACGGCGTCCGTGTGCCGCAGTGCGGCGACGGCGGCGATCAGGTGTTCCGGAGCCTTCTGGTAGTCGATCCGGCCGACGGTGCCGATCAGCGGGGTGCTCGGGTCGATCCCGAGCTCGGCGCGGGCCGCCGTCCGGGAGGTGCCGGTTCGCGGCACGGTCACCGCCTCGACCACCGGCGTGATCGTCCGCAGACTGCGCGGCGTGGCGAGTCCGAGTCGCAAGGCCTCCGTTGCCACGCCCGTCCCGATGGCCAGTACGTCGTCGGTGATGCGGGCCAGGCGCCGTTCGATCGCGATGTAGGCCCTGCGCCGCAACGGGTTCTGGAACTGGTGGAAGGGGAAGCCGTGGTAGGTGTGCACGATGCGCGGCACTCCGGCGCGATGAGCGGCGAGCCGGCCGAGCGCGCCCGCCTTGGCGCTGTGAGTGTGGACGACGTCGTACCCGCCATTGGCGCACAACGCGGTCAAATGGCGCAGCGCCCGGCGGTCGTCGTTCGGTGACAAGGGTGAGACCAGCGAGGGCTCGATCAGCACGCGCATCCCGGCGGCCGCCGCGCGGTCGGCGAGCGGGCCGCCCTGTCCGGTGATGATCGTGACCCGGTAGCGGGCCCGGTCGAGCGGGAGCACACCTCGAAGCGCGACACCGCCCGCACCGGCGATGAACCGGGTGACGATCTGGGCGACCTCGATCCGGCCGCCCTCGATCCGGCCGCCCTCGATCCGGTCTCGCTCGAGCCGGCCGGCCATCAGCCGGCCCGCCCGGTCCGGATCGCGGCCAGCGGACGCCGGAGCAGCTCGGTCAGCCCGGCACCGGGCTCCCGGCCGAGGATCAGCTCGACCGCGGGCAGCCGGGTGGTGAGCCGGTCGGCGACCTTCTCGATCGGCGGGTGCACCGGTCCGCATCCGGTCGCCGTTGCGACCAGCGCCGCGATCGACCAGAAGCGCCGGAGTTCGCCGGCCGCGTAGGTACCGGCGACGAGTCTGCGGGCCGCTGCCGCCGGGCCGAGTTCGTGCAGTTCGGGCAAGTCCTGTGTACCTCGCCGCAGTACGACGACGAGTTCTGGAGGCAGCGACCTGACCCGGTGTGTCCAGGGCTGCTCGCGCCGCCCGTGCAGCGCCCGCCGCCCGGTACCGTCGAGGAGCCGCAACGGCTCGGCCACGCCGTAGGCTGTCGCCCCGTCGCAGACCGCCAGGTTGTCGCACGTCGCCCGGCAACCGTCGGCCAGCGCCCGCGCGACCAGCGTCGACTTGCCGACGCCGCCCGGTCCGGCCAGCAGGGCAACGACACCACCGACCTCGACGATCGAGACGTGCAGCGGCGCGAACCCCTGCTGCATCGCGAACCACAGCGCCGGGTAGTGCAGCAGGACCTGGCTGTTCAACGCGTGCTGCCGAGCAGGGAGCAGCCTGGCCGCGGCGGACTCCCGGTACGACGGCCGCCGCCGGCTGGCGACCCGGAGGCCGTCCACGTCGACCGCCCACCGCTGATCGAAGCCGGAGCCGCCGACGTTCGTCAGCACAGCCTCGCCGCCCGGTGTCGCCCAGACGCCGCGCGTGATCAGCTCCGCTCCGCGCGTGCCGAACGGCTCGCGGGTGTCCTCGACCGCGAGGACCACGTTCGGCGGGTCCGCTGCGAGCCCGGGTCGCTCCGGCCCGTCCGCGGCGTCGAGGAGCGCTCGTACGACGCTCTGCGAACCATGCACCGCGACGCGTTGACCGGCGGTGTGCAACATCCCGGTGCTCATCCCGGTGTTTATCCCCGTGCCGGCCCCTGAACGCACGCTGGTGCTCAGCGGTCTGCTCACCGCCGCACTCATCGCAGCCTGCCGAACCGACGCGGTGCCGGGCCGTGCACCAGCCCGAGCACCGGCCAGCGAACGGCCTTCAGGACGTCGTCCAGGTCGTCCAGCCGGCGCAGCAGCACTGTGCCGGTGGACACCACGACGACCCCGGCCGTCATCTCGTCCTGGGGGGTGACGGCCGACAGCCCGGTGAAGCGGACATCGGTGAAACCGTCGAGCTCGAAGACCGGCCCGGTGTCGTCCGGACCGGCCGGCTGCTTCGACTGCTTCGGAGCATGAGTCCGTCCGGACAGCGAGAACAGCAGCTTGCTCACGGTGTCGGCGTCGTCGGAGTCGGCACCCATCAGCACTACCGCATCGACGCCCTGCCGCCGGGCTGCGAGCGCCATCGTGTTGCGGAGCGAGTCGATCTCCTCGGTCGATGTGCCCAGCACCGGAGCCTGAAGCAACCGGGCCAGCGCGCGGATGCCGTTGACGCGCGGACGGAACGTCTCCAGGACCGTCGCGGCCGTGAGGCCGAGCACGAGACCGAGCAGCAGCGCCAGCGCGAGTTGCGGAAGGATCGTGCTCGATGCCCGTCTGATGTCAGGCTGGTTGCTGACCAGCACCGCCTGGTCCCTGGCCGCGTCATTCGCGATCAAGGTCGCTCGCTGGCCACTGAGTTCACTCAGCAACTGGTTGGCCGACTGGATCTGGACACCCAGATCGGACCTGGCGGTGACATCGGCGATACCGCGCAGCTGGGTGATCAGTTTGTCGCGGCGTGCGGTCGCGTCGTCGATCTGGCGGGTCAGGTCGGCGAGTGTGCTCCGGAACGTTGCCTGGCCACCCTGGTTCATGAAGAGCGCGACCCGGGTGGCGAGCTCGCCCACGATCCGTCCGGCCGCGAGCGGGTCGTTGTCACTGACGCTGAGCTCGACGATCGAGGACCCGCCGATCCGCTGTGCCGCGATGTTGGTCGCCGCATAGGTATCGACGTCGCGCTGCACATTCGCCGCCTGCAACGCCGCACCGAGCAGGCTCGGTGTGGTCGCCACGGCCAGCACCCGGCTGTTCATGCCCTCGGCCTCGGTCGCCGACTTCGGTGAGCCGGCGATCACCTGGAGGCGGATCGAGGCCACGCTCGGGTCCGGCCGCCCGGCGATCAGGATCGCCGCGCCGGCCACCGGGATCAGCACACAGACCAGGATCAGCGCCAGGTGGGCGCGCACGATCCGGCGGAACATCTCCTCGAGCGTCATGACTGCGCCCTTCTTCGGTTCTGGTGCATCACGGCTGGACCTGCACGGTCTTGCTCGCGGACGAGGACGTCCCGATGGTGTCGGTCACGGTCACCGTCACCGTGTAGAGCCCCGACGAGTTGTAGGTGCAACTCGTACTGGGACTGGTCTGCGGCGGTTTCGTCGTGCCGTTGCCGCAGTTGAAGGTGTAGGTGGCGATCGGTGTCTTGTCCGGGTCGGTCGACTTCGAGGCGTCCGCCTGGACGGCCTGCTTCGACTTGACCGTCGTCTTGTTCAGCGTCAGCACGGCCGTCGGCGCCACGTCGGCGAGGATCTTGACCTGGGTGGTCGCCCGGCTGGTCAGGCCGCCGGTGTCGGTCACCGTTACCGCCGCGGTGTAGGTGCCGGCGGTCGTGTAGGTGCAGTTGGTCGTCGATGTCGTCAGCGGACTCGTCGTCTGGCCGTTGCCGCAGTCGAACGCGTAGCTCGCCAGCGGACGGCCATCGGCGTCGGACGACTTGGAGGCGTCGAGCACCACCGTCTGGGGTACGTAGGCCTGCGTCGGCGTGGCGGTCAGCCGTGCCGTCGGTACCCCGTTCGGCTGTACCACGATCGGCGCGCTCGTCCAGGTGTCGGTCCGGCCCGCGGTGTCGGTCACCGTCAACGTCGGGCTGTACGTCCCGGCAGCGGTGTAGGTGCAGGTCCCACTCGACTGGGCGATCGTCGTACCGTTGCCACAGGCAATGAGGTACGACGCGATCGGAGCGGACAGGCCGACGCTCGTGCCGCCGTCCACGGTGACGGCCACTGGTGCGAAGCCGGAGGCCGGCGTGACGGTCGCCCGGGCCACCGGACCGATGTACTCGTAGGCGCCCAGGTCTGCGTAGGTGACCGATCCGGTGCCGGTGTTCGCGACCGCGGGATCGTCGGCCGGCGCGAGACCGTCTTTGTCGGTCGCGCTCCAGCCGGCCGGGGTGGTGTCGGCCGCGTCGATCGCGGGAGACGTGGAAGTCAGGTGCAGGTCGCGCCCGGCCAGGTTGACGAACTTCGGGTTCGCCGCCTTGCCGGTCGGTTCCTGACCGCTGGCGGTCTGGTACGAGCTGAGCATCGTGTACGGCTGGGACGCCCACTCGAACAGCGGTCCGCCGTTGCTCTGGAAGACCAGGTCCCGGTCCAGGCTGGTGCCCTGGCTGGACGTCTCGTCCACCCGGATCTCGCCGATCGTCCGGGTGCTGCCGACGGCGTTGTCCGTCGTCACGTTGTCCCGGGTGAGGGCACCGGTCGAGCCGCCCTCGAAGTTGATCCCGGCGGTGGCGTTGCCGACCACGGTGTTGCCGATCACCTGCGTGCCGGGTGCCTGGAAGTCGTCGATGCCGTGGTCGCCGTTGTCGTAGACGACGTTCCGGCGTACCAGGGTCCCGGTGGCACCGGTGTAGGACTCGATGCCCGAGTCGTCGTTGCTGTACGACAGGTTGCCGTCGACAACGGTGTTCTGCGCGGACAGCGACACGTCGATACCGGCCGCGATCCGGGTCGACAGCCGCTTGTTCCGGTACGTCGTCACGCCGGTCACCGTGTCCCGAGCGCCGCCCTGGATGCTGACACCGTGGAAGTTGTTGTCGTGCGTGACCGAGGCACGGACCGTGCTGTCGGTGGTGCCGAAGAACCGGACCCCGATGGACAGGTTCGCCGACGCCTGCACTCCGCTCACTGTGACGTTGGCGGAGTTGTCGGCGGTGACGCCTTGGGCACCGGACTGCGCCGTGTCGATCGTGTCCAGCGAAACGCGCTGCACAGTGTCGAAGTACACGCCGCTCAGGTTGGTCTGCCGGACCGCGAAGCCGCTGATGTTGATGTCGCTGACCTGGCGGAGCAGGATGCCGAAGGTGCGCGCGCCGGCGCTGACGGTGTGCCCGGTCGCCGGGTTGGTGCCGCCCGTGTCGACGTACAGTGTTGCCGTCGGGGTGTCGTAGAACCAGCTGCCGTTGGTGGTCGCCGTACTGCTCGTTGCCTTGGCCAACGGTTGCCCGTCCAGGAAGACCTGGGACGGCACCGGGGTGTAGGCGTGCTTCCAGGCCGTCGTCGACGTCCCGGACCAGCCGGCCGCGTCGGAGACGTCGTTCGTGCCGAGGATGACGGCCGACGGCGAGGTCGCGCGCAGCGTGATCGGAGCGCCGGGTTCGCCGCTCGCGGTGAGCTGGACCTGCTCGCGGTACTGACCGGCACCGACCAGCGCGGTGTCGCCGGCCAGCATCTTCTTGGTCGCCGCGCTGATCGAGCAGAACGGGGTGGCCACGGTGCCGGGACCGGTGTCGCTGCACGACGGGTTCGTCTGCTCGACGGAGTAGGTCTGCAGCTGCCGTAGGCTCACGACCTCCTGCGCGGTCGCTGTGTCGGTCAGCCCGGCGGTGTCGGTGACCGTCGTGGTGACCGTGTAGGTCCCGGCCGCCGCGTACTTGTGGGTCGCGGTTGCCGTCGCCTGCGGACCGGCCCCGGTGCCGTCACCGAAGTCGAAGGTGTACGACGCGATGCCGTTCACGTCGGCGTCGCTGGACCCGCTCGCGTCCACGGTCACCGGCGTCGACGGCGGCATGTTCACCGCGGCCGGGTTGAGCACCGCGGTCGCGTGCGGCGGGTAGTCGGTCGCACCGGCGACGGGCTGGAACTCCAGAGCGCCGCGATCCGCGTACGCCGGAGTACCGGCGCCGCTGTCCGGCACGATCGGGTCGTCGGCGAGCGCGTTGCCGGCCTGGTCCGAGGACACGAAGTTCGGCACCGAGGAGCCGGCCGAGTCGACCGCGGCGGAACCGGCCGTCAGCCGGAAGTCCGCGCCGGCCGGGTTGACGAAGTCGGGGTCGACCGACAGCCCGTGCGCCTCCTGGCCGGTCGCCGTGGCGAACGCGGTCAGCGTGTTGTAGATGACGCCGTTGACCTTGGCGCTCGGTGCGGCCACGTGGTTGTAGGCCATGTCGCGGTCGGCGGTCAGGCCGGAGTACGAGCCGGCGTCGACGTACAGGTCGTACTCGGTCGCGGCGGTGCCGTTGTCGACCAGGAGGTTGTTGGCAACGGTGGCACCGGTCGAGTTGCCCTCGACCGACAGGCCGTCCCGGCGGTTCCCGTACGCCGTGTTGTTGAGGTACTGCACACCGGTCGAGGTCAGGGTGTCGAAGCCGTGGTCGCCGTTGCCGTACGAGATGTTGCGCGCCACCAGGGCCCGGTGACTGCTGCTGTAGACCTGGATCCCGCTGTCCTGGTTCTGGTACGTGACGTTACCGATCACCTGGTTGTCCGGCGAGCTGGTGTCGACGTCGATGCCGTTGGCGGACGCGTTCGGGTTCAGCGAGACGTTTGCGTACGCCGTGTTGCCGGTGAGCAGATTGTTCGGCGAGGTGGCCAGTCCGATCCCGTGCAGCCCGTTGTCGTGACTGCTCGACGCGGTGACCGTCACGCCGCTGGACGCGTTCAGTTTGATCCCGGTCGTCAGCGCGTTGTCCACGGCGGCGGACCGGATCGTGATCGAGCTGCTCGGGCAGGTGTCGACGAGTACGCCGTTCGCGGCCGACTGAGACGTGCTGACGTGGTCGACGGTGATCCCGGACGACGACAGCAACCGCACGCCGGCCAGGTTGGCGCGGTCGAGCTCGAGGTTGCTGATGACAACGTTCTGCTTGCTGCTGGTGGTGACTCCGAACGACTGCGCACCCGCCTCGACCTGGTGCCCGTCACCCGGGTTGGCGCCGCCGAGGTCGACGTACAGAACCTTGGCGGTCGCGTCGTAGAACCAGCTGTTCGGTGTCGTCGTGGTGGCGGACGTGGCGGTCGCCAGCCGCTGGTTGTCGACGAAGACCTGCTTCGGTGCGGACGGCGGGGCGTACGGCGTGGACCACGCTGTCGTACTTGTCGCGGTCCACAGCGCCGCCCCGGCCAGCGACCGGGTGCCGAGCACGACGACACCCGGCGCGTCGCCGGTGACCGTGATCGGGTCGGTGGCGGTTCCCGAGGCATTGATCGTGATCTGCTCCCGATAGGTGCCTGGGGCAACGTGTACGGTATCGCCCGGCAGCACGGCCTTCTTGGTGCCCTGGGAGATCGTGCAGAACGGCGCAGTCTGGGTGCCTGCACCGGTGTCGCTGCAGGCGACCGTGTTGTTGACGAAGTACCCGGTGCCGGCCGCCGATGCCGGGCTGCTGGTGACAACGAGCAGCAGCAGAGCCGCGGTCATGCCGATGACCGTCCCCACTGCAAGGCTCCGTGAATGCTTGCTCATTGTTCGCTCCGAACCGTCAGTGCAGAACTGCGACAGGACGCATCCGCGCTACCGGCTTGACCAGCCCGTTGCGGACGAGGACGTCGAGGGCCGCGTTCACGCCGCGGTCGTCGAAGTGGAAGGCGTCGGTGGGTGCACCGTCGTCGTACCGGTAGCGGCGCGTTTTCCGCTTGAGCGGGTCGTCGCCGGAGACGCCGCGGGCCACCAGGTCGGAGACTACGGTGCCGGCGCCGTGGCAGGCGGAGTACAGGCTGGTCGCGGCTCGGTCGCCGGCGACGGCCAGATAGCTGGAGGTGCGGTGCGTGCCGGGGAGCAGGACGGCCTGACCGGTCTCGGCGAACGTCGTACCCGGCGTCATCATCGAGGCCGGGAAGGCCCGGCAGGCGTTGTGCCGGTGGACGACGCCGGTACGGTCCCCGACCGGCTCCTCGTAGATGCTGTTGTGCGGTGAGTCGACGACCAGTCGGCCGACGGCGCCGCCGAACGACTCGGCCGCGATCCGGCGCAGCGCGGCGTACGTCGCGGTCCGGAAGGCGAACCCGTAGTTCATCGCGGCCGCGGTGGCGAGCATCAGCCGCCGGCCCTCGTCGCTGGCCAGCGGGAGCGGTGTGCAGCCGGCCGTGAAGTACAGCCCGAGCCGGGCCTGCAGTTGGGCGAAGGATCGCGCCGACCGCAGGTGGAACCACGGCTTCAGCGCAGCGTTCACTGCCTTGAGCTGCGCCGGGTAGTCCTTGCGGCGGAAGAACAGCCGCCCGATCTCACCCGTGAACACGCCGCCGCCGCCGTGGTACTGGATGGTCAGCTGGCCTTGGCCGACACCGAGCTTGGCGGCTCGTTCGGGGTCGAGGATCTCCTCGACCCGCTGGAGCTCGACGAAATGATTGGACGGGCCAATGGTCCCGAAGCGGTAGCGGGCCAGCTGGAAGGCGAGGCCCGGGAGTTCGGTGCGCAGCCGGTCGAGACCGCCGTACCGCTCGAGGTCGATCCGGCCGCCCTCCTCGATCCGCTCGAGGTCGTCGGCCGGTGCTGCCCAGCGGTCCACGCTGAACTCGGACCCGGCGCCGACCGCCTTGGCGACGTCTTGACGGCTGAGCTCGGCGGTTCCGCGGGTCGGGTACGGGTACCGTTCGCGGACCGCGCGCATGAAGACATCGACGGCCCGCTCGTCCGGTACCTCGGAGTCGACGGCGATCAGCGCCATCCCGCAGTTCACCGAGGAACTGGTCAGCTCGGGACGAACGGTGCCGTTGGTCGCCACCGCGACACTCGACGGCAGCTCCATCTTCGACTTGTGGTGGAAGTCCGGAAGGACCACCGGTGGAGCGGCCAGGTCCGCGCCCTCGACACGATGTCCGAGCGCCGAGATGGTCGCCCGGCCCGCCGGGAGCAGGGTGGGGTCATCGAAGACCGTCGGGGGGACATCGACGGTACCGTCGAGGACGCGGACGTCCAGTGGCGGCCTGGCCTCAGTGGTCATGCTGTACTCGCAGTCTCTCGTCGTCAGATGTGTGCGGTCAGAAGCCGTCCGGGTAAGGCGCACCGGCCGACACCAGCCCGGGCGACGGGCAGTACTCCGGAACCAGCGCGCGCAGGTGCCGGAACACCTCGTCCGGGCGGTTGTGCCCGGCAGCGTCGTACAGCTCTCGCAGCCCGGCCCGGAAGCCCGCGGGCGGCGGCGGCGCCACGGTCATCGAGATCCGCGGATGATCGGTCGGCGTGGCTTCCTCGCCGGCGCCGAACAGCTCCTCGGTGAGCTTTTCGCCCGGCCGCAGCCCCGTGTACCTGACATCGACGTCGCGGATGTTCAGCAGGGCGGCGAAGTTGTGGACGAGGTCCACGATCCGCACCGGCTCGCCCATGTCCAGCACATACGTCGCCGAGCCGTGCGACATCCGCGCCGCCTCCAGCACGAGCCCGACGGCTTCCTCGATCGTCATGAAGAACCGGCTGACGTCCGGGTGGGTGATCGTCACCGGTGTACCGCCGGCGAGCTGGTCGCGGACCACATGCAGCAGCGAGCCCCGGCTGCCGAGGACGTTGCCGAACCGTACCGCGGTCAGGATCGTGCCGGCGGTCCGCTGTGACTCCAGCACCAGCTCCGCCAGGCGCTTGGTCGCCCCGAGCACCGAGGTCGGATTGGCGGCCTTGTCGGTGGAGATCAGCACGAACCGCTCGACGTCGTGGGCGATCGCGGCCTCGACCAGGTTCTGGGTGCCGCGGACGTTCGACTTCACGCCTTCGCACGGGTGCCGCTCGAGGACCGGAAGATGCTTCAGGGCCGCGGCGTGGAAGACGATCTGGGGCCGATGGTCGCGGAACAGCTGGAACAGCCGTTCGCTGTCGCGGATGTCCGCGACCACGGTGTTCTCGGTGTCCAGCAGCGCCTCGCCCCAGAGCTCGAGCTGGGTGCGGTGCAGGTTGGACTCGTCGTGGTCGAGCATGATCAGTTGCTCGGGACCGAAGCCGTGCACCTGCCGGCACAGCTCGCTGCCGATCGATCCGCCGGCGCCGGTGACCAGGACCCGCTTGCCGGCGATTTCGTCCCGGGCGTGCCGGCTGACGACGTGCATCTCCGGCCGGCCGATCAGCGGGCCGACCTGGAGCGCCTGCATGTCGGTGCCGGCGACCTGCCGCTGCAGCGCGGCCAGGAACGGCGGCAGGTGCAGCACGGTCGCGCCCAGGGCGGCGGCGCGCAGTCCGAGCTGCCTCACCTCGTGCGACGGCATCGACGGGATGGCGACCACCACGACGTCGGCCCGGGAGCGCTCGAGCACCTCCTCCAGGTCGTCGAGGTTGCCGAGGACCCGGCGTCCGCCGTACCGGCGGCCGCGTTTGGCGGGATCGTCGTCGAGGAAACCGACCGGCTCCAGACCGAACGAGCTGACCCGGTGCAGGTCGCGGGCCAGGGCCAGACCGGCCTCACCGGCCCCGACGACAACGGTCCGCAAGAGGCTCTTGTCATGGTTCTGCAGGAGCAGCGGCTCACTCATTCCGTTCCCTTTCCTGAGATGCCCTGATGTGCGATGCCGGTGATCGCCGTACACACCGCGTCGACCTGTTCGGCGGTCAGCCGGGGATACATCGGTAGCGACAGCAGCTGGTCGAACAGCGCGTCCGCTCCGGTCAGCCCGGCCGACGGGATCAGGGCCGCCTGGCTGAAGTAGGCGAGTTTGTGGACCGGGATGAAGTGCACCGATGTGCCGATGGCACGTTCGGAGAGTGCGGCGATGACTTCGTCGCGGTCGACCCCGCCGTTCAGCCGCAGCCGCACCGGATACAGGTGCCAGGCGTGCGTGCCGTCCCCGGGAGCCGGGCGGTGCGGCAGCCCGACGCCGGGCAGTCCTGCGAGCTGTTCGTCGTACCGCGCAGCGATCTGGGCGCGCCGGCGCTGCCAGGACGGGAGGTGCACGAGCTGCGCCCGGCCCATCGCAGCCTGGATGTCGGTCATGTTCGCCTTCAGGCCGGCGTCGGCGACGTTGTAGCGCCAGCTGCCGCCGGGCAGATACCGTCGCCAGGCGTCGGCCGTCATTCCGTGCAGGCGAGCCTTCCGCAGCCACTCGGCGCGTTCACCGTCGTCGGTGGTGATCATCCCGCCCTCGCCGAGCGGCAGGTTCTTCGTGGCGTAGAAGCTGAAACAAGTCGTCCCGGGACCGGAGCCGACCGGCGCGTCGCCGGCGTACGTGCCGAGCGCATGCGCCGCATCCACCACCACGCGGTCGAGCGGTACGCCGGCCGCCTCGACCAGCGCGGGCACGTCGGCCACGTCGCCGGCCCAGTGCACAACCGTCAGCGCGGCCGGCGGCCCGTAGGCCCGTACGGCGGTGCGCACCGTCGCCGGTGTCGGCATGCCGGTGGCCGGGTCGACGTCGACCAGAACCGGCTGGTGGCCGGCGTGCACGATCGCCTGGACTGCGCCGCAGAACGTCATCGTCGAGCTCAGCACCAATGACCCGGGCGGTAGTCCGAGCGATCGCAGGGCGAGCTCGATCCCTTGTGTGCAAGACGATACGGCCACCGCGAACTCGGCACCGACCGCGGTCGCGAACTCGGCCTCGAACGCCGCGACCTCGCGGCCGGTCGTCACCCACCCGGACTGCAGGACCCGCAGTACGGCGGCCTGCGCCTCGGCGGTGATGTCACAGTCGGCGAACGGTACGGCGATGTCCTCGGCCGGCGCCGGACGGAGTCCTGGACGCAGCCCTGGACGCAGCCCTGGACGCGGCACAGCAGCAGTGATTCGGGTAGTCATCCCGATGCCCCCTCGAGGCCCCCCACGGGCCTTGATGTCCACTGACGCTACGGGCTGTGACCGCTGCCCGCGCCCGCCGGTGAGACGAGAACCTCTACGTCAAGAGGATGATCCGGGCTCGGCGGGGATTACGGACTCTTCGGTCTCGTCGATGCCGGTCACACCGTGTGAGCGGGCAAAGGCGACCAGTGCGAGCGCCGAATGCTGGCCGGACCGCCGAAGCAGACTCTGGATGTGGGTCCGGACCGTGTTCGTGGACACGAACAGGTGGGCGGCGGCCTCGGCCCTGGTCATCCCCGACACCAGGCAGCGCAGGACGTCGAGTTCGCGTGGCGTCAACCGGTCCACGAATCCGGCTGCCGAGCGTCGCCGGCGGAGATCGCCCAGGAGATGGCCGAGCACGGGTTCGAGCGTCGCGGGTCCGAGGTACATGTGACCGTCGAGGACCTGCCAGATCGCCGCGACCACGGCGGTCAGCCTGGTGGTCTTCGCCAGCCAGCCGCGGGCGCCCGCGTCGAGGGCGTGCACGATCAGCCGCGGATCGGCACTCCCGGACAGCATGATCACGGCCGGCGGGCCGGGCTCGGCCATCAGCTCGGCCAGCAGGTCGGAGCCGGACTCCTCGCCCAGCGACAGGTCGAGCAGCACCACGTCCGGCCGGGCGGACGCGATCCGCATCCGCGCGGTGCGGAGGTTCGACGCGGTGCCGACCGGGCCGATACCGGGCTCGGCCGCGAGCAGATTCGCCAGTGCTTCGGCGAAGACCCGATGGTCGTCGACCAGCAGGATCGCCACACCGGCCGGTGCCGTCACCGGCGGCCGCCCTCGAGCAGTTCCCGTACATCGACCAGTCCGGCGTCGGCGGCCGCGCGGGCGAGCTTGCCGCGGCCGTGCACACCGAGCTTGCGAAGCAACTGCTGGACATGGGTGCGGACGGTGTGCCTGCTGACTCCGAGCACGCCGGCCATCTGTTCGGTGGTGTAGCCCCGGACGACCAGGCGCAGTACTTCCAGCTCTCTGGCGGTCAGCGGCTCGATGACAGGATGTTGCCGGCGCCGGCCCTGGGCCGGCCGGCCCAGGGCGATGTGATTGCCGTTAGCAACCGATTCGGTCACGTCGAGCACGGTCCGCAGGCTGCAGGCCTTGCTGACCACTCCGTCGGCGGTCCCGTGGTCGAAGGCGTCCCAGGCCAGATCGTCCTGCGCGTCGGCGAGCAGCACGACGTACGGCGTCCGGCCGGTGCGGCGCGGCAACCCGGCCACCGCCGGGGCGTCGAGCACGTAGACATCCGGAGGGCAGCGATCCGCGGCGTCGAACAACTGCTGCGGATCATCGGTGGACGTGACGATCTCGTGGCCCTGCCCCTCGAAGGCGGCGGCGAGGACCGAGGCGAACAACCAGTGTTGCTCGCAGACAGCCAGTTTCATACCGGCCTCACCGCGCGGTGCCCGCCGGACAGGCAGAGCCGGACGGTGGTTCCGCTACCAGGAACGCTGCTGATCTCCAGCCGGCCGTCGTACGTGCGCGCTGCCGCGGCCACCACCTGCAGACCGTGGCCCGTTCCGGCGGCGACGTCACCGAAGCCCGGGCCGTCGTCGGACACCTCGACGTACGCCTCGTCGTCGGCCGTCCCGACGCTGACCTGGACGTGGCCGGTGCCGCCGGCCGCGCGGCAGGCGTTGTCGAGCAGGTTGCCGATCGCACGGCGCAGCAGCGCCTGGTCTCCGGCGACCACCACCCGGGCGACACGTTCGAAGATCACCGGTGCGCGGTACGTCAGGCGAACCACGTCGGCGCACTCACCGGCCAGTTGGGTCAGGTTGACCCCGCCGATCCGTCGGGTGGGCGCCTGCTCGACGTCCAGGAGCTCGGCGATCGCGTCGAACTGCTGACGGATCAGCGCCAGCCTGGCCGGCTCCGCGCCGGGATCGGCCGTCGGCTCGGACAAGCAGAGACCCGCGGCGACGTACTGCCGCAGATCATGACACAGGCGCAGCAGGTGCTCCGGATCGTCGGCAAATCCACCCCTTGCCGGCGACGCGTCGCCAGAGCTCATCGGTCACCCCCCTCAGGTCCCGACCGAGCCGGCCGCCCACCGCGGCACCACGTCACCAAGCCCTCGACGACCACGGACGGTCACTGCCGACCTGGCCTCCCTGAACGAGCCCCCAAGGCGCGCGTCTCGGTCTTCACCGACCAGTAGAGGCTGTCGCCAGGCGGAAGAGGCAGAGCAGAAGGGCATTCGTCATGATTCGGTCATCTTCACGCCATCTTTCGGGTTCAGCTTGTCTGGGATCGACTCGTCACCGATCGTGATCAGGGCTGGTATTCGTAGGCGCCGAGGTCGTCGTATCGTCGTGGCCCCTCCGCGAAGGTCATAGCCACAGAGTGCGGCCGGGTGGTGCCGGATCGCATCATCGGTTTGACGTAATCGATCCTGCCGGCGGTAGGAGAACGGCTGCGTACGCCCCGAGCCGAACCGGTTCGGGCGTCCGGTCACGACGAGGGGGTGTCGTTCACCGGAACCGGCACGGCGCCCGGAGCATGTGGGGTGCGTCCGGACCTCGGGCGACGTACGCAGCGGGTTCCCCACTGCAGGGTGGCCCGGAGGTCCGGCCGAGGCAACAAAGATGACGTGGCCGTCATCGACTCGTCAGCCGCCCGGCAGTCGCAGCTCGAAGACGGCGCCGCCGTTCGGCCCGTTCTTCGCCGTGAGCTCGCCGCCGTGCGCGATCGCGGCGGACCGCGCCATTGCGAGCCCGAGACCGGTGCCCATCCGGCCGTTCGGCGGCATCCGGTGCCAGAACCTGTCGAAGACGTACGGCAGGTCCTCCGGCTCGATCCCCGGGCCGGAGTCGGCCACCTCGACGATGCAGTGGCCGTCGGCTCTCCAGCAGCGCAGGCTGATCTCGCCCCCCGCCGACGTGAAGTTGAGCGCGTTCTCGATCAGGGCGTCCAGAGCCTGTTCGATCCACTCCGGGTCCGCCAGGACCCAGCCGGTCGGCTCGCAGTCGAAGCGCCAGGTCCGGTCCGGCTGAGCCGACCAGTTCGCGGCCAGCTCCCGGATCAGGCTGCCCAGGTCGGTCGGCTTCTCGGACAGCGCGCCACCGGAGTCGAGTTGCGCGACAGCCAGCAGCCGATCGGACAGTGCGGTCAGGCGTTCGAGCTGCAGCATCGCGACGTACAGGTCCGAACGCACCTCCTCGTCCAGCTCCCCGGCGGCCACGAGCTCCAGGTGGCCGCGCGCGATGGTCACCGGGGTCCGGATCGCATGCGACGCGTCCCGGACGAACTCGTGTTCCCGCTGGACCGCCTCGAGCTGCCGGCCGGCCATCTGTTCCAGCTCCTCGACCGCCGCGACCCGGCGCCGGACGTGCCAGATCATCACCAGCAGCACCATCGGCATCAACGCGATCTCGGCCAGCTCGGCCTTCGGCAACCGTCCCGCGGCGGCCTGCTCGGCCATCAGCCAGCCGCCCAGCAGGGTGAACGCGACCGTCGCGGACAAGATCGG
Source organism: Kribbella sp. VKM Ac-2571 (assembly GCF_004362255.1). Taxonomy (NCBI): domain Bacteria; kingdom Bacillati; phylum Actinomycetota; class Actinomycetes; order Propionibacteriales; family Kribbellaceae; genus Kribbella; species Kribbella sp. VKM Ac-2571. Next base: position 32,469 of record NZ_SNWS01000022.1, on the reverse strand, counting down.
GACCAATGGCCAGGTCCGGTAGCCGTAGGCGATCGCCACCGCCAGGAACATCAGGTGGAACGGCCCGGCTTCGAGGCTGGGCAGCACGATCATCAGCCCCAGCATGCCGACGACGACGGCGGCCACCGAGATGTCGATCAGCAGACCGATCCGCTGCGCGGGCCGGAAGTAGGCCGCCCGCAGTCCCGCCAGGTCAGGCACTTTGGAGCTGGTACCCGACATTGCGCACCGTCAGGATGAGGTCGGGCCGGATCTTCGATCGGAGCCGGCCGACGCAGACGTCGACGACGTTGGTCGACGGGTCGAAGTCGTAGCCCCACACCTCCGACAGCAGTTCCTGCCGGGAACAGACCACGTCAGGATTGCGCATCAGGTGCCGCAGCAGCAGGAACTCGCGCTTCGGCAGCGTCGTCGGGCGGCCGTCGATCAGCAACTGCCGGGCCTCGAGATCGAGCACCATGTCACCGACCCGGAGCCGGTTCTTGCGCCGGTTGCTCGCGTCCTCGCCGAGCCGGCCACGGACCCGGGCGATCAGCTCGCGGATCGCGAACGGTTTCGCGAGGAAATCGACCGCGCCCTGCTCCAGACATCCGATCCGCAGCTGGATGTCCGCGGTGGCGGACAGGACGAGGATCCGGAAACCGGGGTCCTGCGCCAGCAACGCCGACAGCACCGCCTCACCGTGCATCCGTGGCATCACGAGATCGAGCACGATCAGCGCGGGCCGGTGCTCCAGCGCCAGCTGAAGGCCCGCCAGCCCGTCGGTCGCGCCCAGTACCTGATATCCCTCGGCCTCGAGTGCCCGCCGAACGAACCGGATCAGGTCCGGCTCGTCGTCGATCACCAGAATCTTGGTCATCCTTGCGCCCCTCACGATGATGACCGTGTGTGGCTCTGGCGCCATTGTCGGATCTCCCGCCCGCGCACGGAAGGGGAGTCGAGGTCTTTTCTTGCGACTCTCCGTTAATCAATCGTTTATCTGGGAGGTCGGGCCGGGCCTCGCAATAATCGGGGGTGTGAGTGACGACAGGCCGGTTGGGGAGTTGTTGCGGGAGTGGCGGCGGCGGAGGAAGCTGAGTCAGCTCGACCTCGCGATCCGGGCGGACGTGTCGTCGCGGCATGTGAGCTTCGTGGAGACCGGGCGGACGATTCCGAGCAGTGCGATGGTGCTGCACCTCGCCGAGCAGCTCGACGTACCGCTGCGGGAACGCAACCGGCTGCTGGTCGCGGCCGGCCACGCGCCCGTGTACCGGCAGACACCGCTGGACGACCCGGACATGACGCGGGTCCGCGCGGCCCTCGAACAGTTCGTCCGGGCGCACGCGCCGTACCCGGCCGTCGCCGTCGACCGCCGCTGGAACCTTCTGCTCGCGAACGACTCGTTCAACGTGTTCCTCGCCGGTGTCGACAAGAAGTTGCTCAGAGCACCGATCAACCTCATGCGCCTCGGCCTGCACCCGGACGGTCTGGCGTCGCGGATCCGCAACCTGGAGCAGGTTCGCGGGTACCTACTGCCCCGCCTCGCCCGCCAGGCAGCGGCCTCCGGTGACCCCGAACTCCATCAGCTGTACGACGAACTCGTTGCCCACGGCCCCGTCGACACCACACCGCCGGACCCGGCCGACATCGCTCTTCCGATCCACATTCAGCACCGCGGCGTCGACCTCGCGTTCCTCAGCGCCGTCACCACGTTCGGCGCCGCGTTCGACATCACCCTCGAGGAGATCGCCGTCGAAACCTACCTCCCGGCCGACCCCGCAACGGCCGCGTTCTTCCGGCGCTGAGCGCTTACCGGAGGGCGGTCGTGACCAGGTTGTCCGAGAGGGCGCGGAGGCGTGCGCGGGCGTGGGCGTCGTACGCCTGCTCGTTGGCGCGGGCCTCGCGGAGGCCGTTGAAGTAGCGCCCGGTCGGCACGTCCGGTGCGGTGATCAGCCGCATCGTGGCGTCGGCACCCTCGGCGACGCTGCTGATCGGGCTGACGCCGCTCTCGGTCACCATCGTGGTGTCCATGAACGTTGCCGGGTGCAACGCATTCACCACGACCGACTGCTCCGCGGCGAGGTCGATGGTGAACATGATCTGCGCCAGCTTGCTCCGCTGGTACGCCGAGAACCCGTCCCAGCCGCGCTCCATCATCGGATCGTCGAAGTCGATCGGCTGCTGACCGGCCGACGCCACGTTGACGATCCGGCCGGTGCGCGCGAGCCGCGGCAGCAGGCGTCTCGTCAGGTGGTAGCCGGCGAGGTAGTTGACCGCGAACCGTAGTTCGATGCCGTCGGCACTCACCTCACGCGTCGTACCGGGCTTGCCGCCGCCGATGCCGGCGTTGTTGACCAGCACGTCGAGTTCGCTGTCGATGCTGTCGGCAAGCTTGTCGACCTGGTGGAGATCCGCGAGATCGGCCAGCAGGATCTCTGGTTCGGGACCGCCCGCGGCGCGGATGTCGGCCCGCACTTGCTCGGCGCGGGCCGCGTCCCGTCCGTGGATCAGCACGCGAGCTCCCGCCGTACCCAGTCGGAGCGCCAGTTCGCGCCCCAGGCCGTCTGTCGCACCGGTGATCAGAATCGTCTGCACGATCTCCACCGTACGTCGCGGTCGAGCCGAGCCGGATCAGCGCAAGGGACGGAACGTTCGCCGCAGGTCATCGGTCCACTCGGTGGGGAGCTCCCACGGGATGAAGTGACCGCCGTTGGGGTGGGCGGTGATGTTGGTGTGGTTGTACCAGGCGGCGCGGTCGCTCGCGAGGAAGTTCTGCACGCGTTCCTCGGGAGTGTGGACGCCGGGCGGGTCCTCGTGGCCGACGAAGGTGATGCCGGTCGGGGCCTCGATCACCGGCGTACGGTCGTGGGACGGCGTCCACGGGTAGCGGTTGTTGTTGGCGTACGTGCGGATCGAGGTGTCGATCGCGTTGCCCGCCCAGTAGATCGTCGCGTGGGTGAGCAGGTCGTCGTCGGTGAACGCCTCGTCGCCCTCCGACCAGCTCTGCCAGCGTTCGAGGATCCACGCGAGCATGCCGGCGGGGGAGTCGGCGAGCCCGAAGCCGAGGGTGCTCGGGTCGAGGACGTGCGTGGCGAGGTGCGCGGCGAAGCGACGTTCCAGCTCGATGATGCGGGCGTGGATCGCGGGCGGCAGCCCTTCCGGGATCGGGTTGCCGCCGCTCAGGTCCCAGCCGCGGTCGCCGTTGAAGAACGTGAGTTTCAGCGCCGACCCGATGTGGATCCCGTAGAGCTCATCGGCGTACTTGTGGCCGAGCTGCCCCGTCACCAGCGCGCCGACGTCACAGCCGGCCGCGGCGTACTTCGGGAATCCGAGGACGCCCGTCATCAGCTCGTGCCAGACGTCGGCGATCTTCCAGAAGTTCATGTCCGCACCTGTCGGCGTCGAGAAGCCGAACCCGGGCAGCGACGGGACGATCACGTCGAACGCGTCGTCCGGATCACCGCCGTACGACGCGGGGTCGGCGAGCCGGTCGATCACCTTCGACCAGTGCCAGAACGTCCACGGCCAGCCGTGACTGAGGATCAGCGGGATCGGCCGGGGGCCGACGCCCGGCCGGCGCAGGAAGTGCACCGGTACGTCGCCGACGTCGACACGGTAGTGGTCGTACGCGTTGATCGCCTTCTCGGCGGCGCGCCAGTCGAAGCCGTCGGCCCAGTACTCGACGAGCGGTTGCAGGCGGGTACGTCGTACGCCGTAGAAACCGTCGTCGTTGCCGGCGTCGCGCGGCCACTTCGTCGCGCGCAGGCGGCGGCGGAGGTCATCGAGAACCTCGTCGGGCACGGCGATGGGGGTGGGGATCATGGGGTGTCCTCAGCGAGTTCGGTCAGGCGGTGGAGTACGTCGATCGAGCCTGCGAGTACTGCGCGCTCGTCGGGAGTGAGTTGCTCGACGAGCGCGGTCAGTTTCGCGACCCGGTTCGTGTGCCGGGATCGGACGAGCTCCTGGCCTGTGTGGGTCAGTGAGAGCAGGCTGGCGCGGCCGTCGGCGGGGTCGGGGCGGCGCTGGACGAGGCCGTCCTGCTCGAGTTTCGCGACCAGGCTGGTCAGGGCGGGTTGCTTCAGTTGCTCGGTCGCCAGCAGATCGGTGAGGCGCAGCGGCCCGCGCCGGTGGAGCGTGTGCAGCACCGAGAGCGCCGAGAAGTTGAGCCGCCGGACGGACGGGAGGCGGATGAAGATCGTGTTGAAGTCCTCGATGACCGTGGTCAACCGGTCGACGTCCAGCATGTCGCCGCTCCCTCCGGGCCCACCGCGGTGGTGGGTTGCGGCGACTATATCAATTTTCGATGTAAGTCGGCCGGGGGTGCTCGAGGTCAGTTGCTGAGGGTGATCTTGGAGATGGCGAAGGACGTGCTGCCGGACTTGAACGTGAGCACTGCCGCGGTGGCGCTGTCCGGGAGGTGACCCTTGAACGTGAGCGTGCCGTGTTCGGTGCCGCCGGTCGCGATCCGGCTCGGCCAGGCGCTGCGGCCGGGGTCGGCGCGCAGGGTGGTGCCGTCGCCGGCGGTGAACGTCGTACCGTCGATCGGGACCGTGATCGACTGCTTGGCGGTGTTGACCAGCTTGATCTCGACGCGCGTGAAATGGCTCGTGTACGTGACGTTCTCGACGGTCATCGTGACACCGCTGCCGGGCTTCGAGACCGGCTTGATCAGCCGGTCCTCGCCGGTCTCGTTGCCGGTCAGGTAGCCGCCGACGTACTGCGCGCCCGCCGTCAGCGCGAACCCGCCGATCCCGACGCCGCCGAGCACCACGCCGATCGCGACGAGAACCGGCACGGTGAGACGGCTCGGCCGGTGGTCCTTCGGGGCTGCCGCATCAAGCAGCGCCAGGACCATCGCCACCACGAGTGCGATACCTGGCGGCACCAACCACCTGAGCACGCCACCAGGGCCGTCGGCGAGGAACGTGACGACCAGGTTCACAACCATCCCGACCACGATCACCGCCCCCGCCACAACCAGCACCCGCCCCAACCGCACCGTCCCCACGGCATCATCGCCGTCGCCTGTACGCCGCTCCGCTCCGGGCAACCGCTCCGATCCGGGGAGTCGCTCCGCTCCGGGCAACCGCCGTGATCCGGGGAGTCGCTCCGACCTCGCGAGCCGGTCGTCCGCGCCGGGCAACTGGCCCGCGGTCGACGCCCGCCGATCGGTCGGTTCGGGCCAGCCGGCGGACGCGTTCCAGTTCGCTTCCGACTGATCCATCTGCGCGGAGATCTCCGCCGGCGACCGCACCGGCTCCGGGTTGTCCGCCGACGGATAAGCCGCCCACGTTCCCCCCTCAAACCCAGGATCCACTCCCGCAGCCGCACCACCCTCTACGCCGACCACGTACTCATCAGCATCCGCACCCCGCCCACCCTCCGACTCAAACGGCCCAGCGTCGCGCCCCTGCTCGTCCTGCGCGAACGGGTTAGCGTCGTGCGCCTGCTCGTTCGCCCCGAACGGCCCGGCGGGGTGCGCCTGCTCATCCGGCGCGAATGGGCTGACGTCGTGCGGTTGCTCGTTCTGCGCGAATGGGCTGGGGGCGTGCGGCTGCTCATCTTGCGCGAAGGGGTTGGCGGCGTGCTGTTGCTCGTTCTGCGCGAACGGCCCGGCGGCGTGCGGCTGCTCATCTTGCGCGAATGGGCTGGTGGCGTGCGGTTGCTCGTCTAGCGCGAATGGGCTGGTGGCGTGCGGTTGCTCGTTCTGTGCGAACGGCCCGGCGTCGTGGGGCTGCTCGTCCGGCGCGAACGGGTTGGCGTCGTGCGGCTGCTCGTTCTGCGCGAACGGGCTGTTGGCTTGCGGTTGCTCGTCCGGGGGGAACGGGCTCGTGGCGGGGGGCGGGGCTGCGTGGGGGGACTGGGTGGTGGGTGGTTGGTTGGGTGGGGGGAACGGGTTCGGTTCGTCCTGGGGGTCTGGGGTGAGGGCGGCGTACGCGGGCGGGTGTGGTGGGTCGGCGTACGGCGCCTCGGGGTCCGGCGGGGTGGGGGTGGCTTGCGCCGGTGCAGGCGTGGGTGCGGCGGGTGGCGGCTCCGGGGTGGAGGCGGAGGCCGAGGTGGCGGGAGGTGCTGGGGGTGCGGTGGGGGTGGTGGATTTGTGGAAGGTGAGGATCGAGCGGCCGATGTGGATTCGGTCGCCGTTGGTGAGGGGGGTGGGGGCGGTGAGGCGGCGGCCGTTGAGGCCGGTGCCGTTGCGGGACTCGTCGTGGAGGGTCCAGGTGCCGCCGTCGCGGTTGAGGCGGGCGTGGATGCGGGAGATCTGGTCGTCCGCCTGCAGCCGGATGTCGGCATTGGAGGCGCGGCCGATGGTGATCGTGTCGGTCCCGGCCTGCAGCGTCCACTGCTGTTCGCCGAGCGACAGCACGAATTCGGTTTCCACTCACACCCCAGCCGGCGTCGTCCTGATCGCGATCCGGTCCCGCCGCCAGCACCCCGCGGCAGCCAACCCGTCTGCGTGATTCTGCCATTCGGACCAGCCCCGGACCACCAGCAGTCCCACCCCACCGCCACGCCCCCACCCTCCGCGACAACCCGCTCACCCACCCCCGGCCACGGTCCGCGAAGACACGCTGACCAGCCCCATCACGGTCCGCGATGAACTCCTCACCCCACCCGCCAAATTCCAGGTGTGGTCGTGATGAATCTCAGGATTTGGGAGGGTTTGTCAGCGCTTAGTAGTGATGACAACGCGGTCAGTTGTCTTGGGGGTGCCAACGGCACGACAGCGCCTTGCCCGGGTGGGGGTGCGGACATAGTGTCCGTCCGCGCGATCTATCGGGGCTGGATGGAAAGGGGTCTTCCGGACAGCCCGCCCGATGGATAGGCCGGAGGTTCCAGGCGGAGTGGTGCACCGCCTGCAGTCCGGCGAGGCGCAACCCGCCCAAGCACCACATCGCGAAGGGACCACATCCATGGTCTTGTTTCAGCGTTCCCGCAAGGTCGCTGTCGTCGTCGGGGCCACCAGCCTCGCTGCGGCAGCACTCGCCGGGTTCGGATCGTCGGCCGGTGCGGCGACGAGTGCGGCGCCTCCGCCGCGGCCCTCACAGGCGCAGTCGAAGGCGTTCGCCGCCGACTCCGCCTCCTCCCTCGTGGCGGGGCGTCCGAGCGCCCTGCACGCCTCGAAGGACGACAAGTTCACCGCGAAGCCGGTGATCTCGGAGCAGTCCGGTCTGCAGTACGTCCCGTACGAGCGTTCGTACAAGGGCCTCCCGGTCGTCGGTGGTGACTTCGTCGTGGTCACCGACGCGAAGGGTGCTGTGAAGTACACCTCGGTCGCCCAGACCACCGCCGTACCGGAGCTGTCGACGACCGCGAAGGTGACCCCCGCGGCCGCGCAGAAGACGGCGGCGAAGCAGCTCAAGAAGGTCGACTCGTCGACCACGCCGACACTCGCCGTCTACGCCCTGAACGGCACCCCGAGGCTCGTGTGGCAGTCCCGCGTCAGTGGCAACAACGGCCACGATCCGTCGAGCCTGTCGGTGTACGTCGACGCGCAGAGCGGCAAGGTGCTCGGTACCAAGGAGCACGTGATGGCCGGCAACGGTACGGCGGCGTACAGCGGACCGAGCCCGGTCCACCTGGACACCACGCTGTCCGGAAGCACGTACTCGATGAAGGACCCGAACACCACCAACCAGTCCTGCCAGGACGCGGCGAACAACACCACGTTCTCCGGCCCGGACGACAACTGGGGCAACGGCAACGCCACCAGTAGGGAGACGGGCTGCGTCGACGCGCTGTTCACGGCGCAGACCGAGCGGCACATGCTGACCGACTGGCTCGGCCGCAACGGGTTCGACGGCAACGGCGGCGGCTGGCCGATCCGCGTCGGCCTGGCCGACGTGAACGCGTACTACGACGGCACCCAGGTGCAGGTCGGTCACAACAACGCCGGCCAATGGATCGGTTCGATGGACGTCGTGGGCCACGAGCTGGGTCACGGCATCGACGACCACACCCCCGGCGGTATCTCGGGTTCGGGCACGCAGGAGTTCGTCGCCGACACGTTCGGCGCGGCCACCGAGTGGTACAGCAACCAGGCGTCGGCCTACGACCCGCCGGACTTCTACGTGGGTGAAGAGGTCAACCTGGTCGGCAACGGCCCGATCCGGAACATGTACGACCCGTCGCAGGTCGGCGACCCGAGCTGCTACTCGAGCTCGGTCCCGGGCTCCGAGGTGCACGCCGCGGCCGGTCCGGGCGACCACTGGTTCGTCCTGCTCTCGCAGGGCAGCGGCGGCTCGCCGAACGTACCGACCTGCAACAGCTCATCGGTGACCGGTCTGGGCATCCAGAAGGCGATCCGGATCATGTACAACGCGATGCTGATGAAGACCAGCAGCAGCTCCTACCTGAAGTACCGGACCTGGACGCTGACCGCGGCCAAGAACCTGTACCCGGGCAGCTGCACCGAGTTCAACACCGTGAAAGCGGCCTGGGACGCGGTCAGCGTGCCGGCTCAGACGGCCGACCCGACCTGCTCCACGTCGGGTGGTGTCACGGTCACGAACCCGGGCAACAAGACCGGCACGGTCGGTACGGCGATCTCGCCGTTCACGCTCACCGCGTCCGGCGGCACCGCGCCGTACACCTGGTCGGCGTCCGGTCTGCCGGCCGGCATCACCATCGGCTCGTCGACCGGCACCGTGTCCGGTACGCCGACCGCGAGCGGCACGTTCAACGTCACCGCGACGGCGACCGCGAGCGCCGGCGGCTCGGGCAGCACGTCGTTCACCTTCACCATCGGCGGCACCGGCGGCTGCTCCGGCCAGAAGCTCGGCAACCCGGGCTTCGAGACCGGTACGGCGGCGCCGTGGTCGGCGTCGTCCGGAGTGATCGACAACAGCACCTCCCAGCCCGCGCACGGCGGCACCTGGAAGGCGTGGCTGGACGGCTACGGCTCGACCCACACCGACACGCTGAGCCAGTCGGTCGCGATCCCGGCCGGATGCTCGGCAACGCTCTCCTTCTACCTGCACATCGATTCTGCGGAGACCACCACGTCGACGCAGTACGACAAGCTGACGGTGAAGGCGGGCTCGACCACGCTGGCGACGTACTCGAACCTGAACAAGGCGAGCGGCTACTCGCTCAAGTCGTTCAACCTCTCGTCGTTCGCCGGCCAGACGGTGTCGATCAGCTTCACCGGCACCGAGGACAGCTCGCTGCAGACCTCGTTCGTCATCGACGACACGGGCCTGAACCTGAGCTGACGCACTGAAGAGAACCCGGCCGCCGCACCTTCGGGGGTGCGGCGGCCGGCCTCGTCACTCGGGAAGCTCGAGTTCCTGTGGGTAGCGTTCGGTCCACCATGCGCGCCAGCGGGTCTCGAGCTCGTCGCGGTCGGTGTCGCCGTACACCGACAGGATCGCCATCGTGGCGCCCTCCGGCTTCCGGTCGCCGGGCGGGATGTGGCTGAGCACCAGCAAGCCGTTGCCCCAGGCATCTACCGTGAGGCCGAGCTGGTGGTCGGAGCGGTACCAGACCTCGCATTTGACGCTCTCGCCGAGCAGGTCGAGGTCGAACGCGTCGCCGGCCGGAATCCGCAGTTCGTGAGCGGGGGAGACTGCGCCGGTGCCCGAGTAGAACAAGGTACGGCGGGGATCGCCCGGATGCCGTTCGACGGCGAAGCGGAGTTGGTGGAGGAACGTGATCCAGCCCTCGGTGACGTCGTCGTAGTACGCGTCCCACTCGGGGTCGGCGCCCAGCGGCGCGCGCGTCAGCGTGATCCGGGATCCGCCCTCGACCGCCTCGACGGCGAACTCGTCACCGTTGCCGAGGCGGAGCGTCGTACCGTCCTCGTCGACTCCCGTGAAGTAGATCTGCTCGATCTCCTGCTCGAGACCGCCTTCGTACTCCCAGCCGTGCCAGTGTCGGATCTTCTCTTTGTTCCGCAGCGCGTCCCACACCGTTTCCACCGGGGCGGCCACCGTCACCACGATCTTCATGTCTCTCCCTCGGTACGGCGGGGCGCCGGATGCCCGCCCGCGATCAGCCGGTACGGCCGCCCGCCCTCGCTGTCGAACTCCTCGACGACCTGCTGCATCGCGGCGGTCAACGCGTCGGTGAACCGGTGGACGTCACCCGGCTCCGCGAACCGCACCTCGGTCTCGAGCGTGAACGTCAGCAGCCGCTTCCCGTCGGCGTCGGCTGCGGTCTGCATCCGCGCGACGTCCCGCACCGTGCCCGCGGCGACCTCGACCAGGTGCTCGGCGGCGTACTGGTCCTGGATCTGCGTGAACGCACGGCCCATGACGCCCGGATCGACGACCAGATCGGCCGACGCGCGCAGGATCCGCTCGGTGAATCCGCGCCGTCGGCGCTCCTCGACGAGCTCGAGCAGGCCGGCCTTCTCCAGTTCGCGAAGGTGGTAGTTCACGCGCTGCCGCGGCAGGTCGAGCGCGGCCGCGAGCTGGGTCGCCGACGACGGCTCCCGCAGCAGCTCGAGCAGCTGCCGCCGGATCGGCGACAACGCCAACCGCACCTTCTCGGGCTCCTCGACGTACCGCAGCATCTCCTCAATCTCCACTTGACAGGAAAATTTGTCAAGAGAATGCCGGACGCCCAGGCCATCACAATTGGCCGCTGCCGGGGGCGTTACGCGGGAATGGGCTCGGGCGGCGCTGTTGTGATGGCCTGCGCGTCCGGCAGCATGTGGCGGGTGGCAGTCCAAGGTCCGCAGTTGCCGGTGGGCACGCAGGTGGTGATTCGGGTGGCGGCGCCCGACGATCGGGGCGGTACGGCGCAGCGTGGGGCGACCGGGCGGGTCGCCGGCGTGACCCCGGACGGCCGGTACACGGTGCGCCTCGTGGACGGTCGCCAGACCCTGGCCCGGCGCGATCAGCTCAGCCTGCGGACGGCGTACCAGGACGAGGCGATCGAGCTCGACCAGCCGGACGGCGACCGCCTTGTCCGCGAGCACACGATCTACGCCGCGGTCGTGGGGTCACGCGCCTTCGGCCTGGACACCGACCAGTCGGACACCGACACGCGTGGTGTGTACGTCGCGCCGACCGAGTCGTTCTGGTCGCTCGCGAAACCGCCGACGCACGTCGACGGACCAGAGCCGGAGTGGTTCTCGTGGGAGGTCGAGCGCTTCTGCGAACTCGCGCTGAAGTCCAACCCGAACCTCCTCGAAGTCCTGCACTCACCCCTCGTCGTCCGTCAGACACCCCTCGGTGAAGAGCTCGTCGGACTCCGTACGGCGTTCCTGTCCCAGCTGGCCTACCAGACGTACTCGGGTTACGTGCTGAGCCAGTTCAAGAAGCTCGAAACCGACTTCCGCCGCGACGGTACGCCGAAGTGGAAGCACGTCATGCACCTGATCCGCCTCCTGCTCTCGGCCCGCGAACTGTTACTCGAAGCAACCCTCGTCGTCGACGTCGGCCCGCACCGCGAACGCCTCCTCGCCGTCAAGCGTGGCGAACTGCCGTGGGACGAGGTCGAGCGCTGGCGTCTCCACCTCCACGAGGAACTCGACAAGGCACTGCAGCACACAATCCTCCCGGCAACGCCAGACGTCGCAACCGTCGACGCCTGGCTCCGGTCCGTCCGAAAGAGGAGCCTCGGTGACACGTGACATGCGGCAACTCGACTACACCGAGCTCCGAACCATCATGGGGGAGCAGCCGTACCCGTTGCTCTTCGCAACAGTCTCCGGCGCCCACCTGTACGGCTTCCCGTCCCGCGACTCCGACGTCGACCTGCGCGGCGTACACGTGCTGCCGGCCGCCGAGGTGGTCGGACTGCGTCACGGCCCGGAGACCGTCGACCGCACCTGGTTCGAGAACGAGGCCGAGGTCGATCTGGTCACTCACGACCTGGCCAAGTTCGCTCGCCTGATGCTCCGCCGCAACGGCTACGTCCTCGAACAGGTCCTGTCACCCCTCGTCGTCGTCAGTACGCCGGAACACGCCGAGCTCGTCGCGCTCGCCAAGGGCTGCATCACCAAGTGGCACGCGCACCACTACCGCGGGTTCGCGCGTACCCAGTGGGAGTTCTTCGAGAAGAAACGCGAACTGAAGCCGCTGCTGTACACGTTCCGGGTGCTGCTGACGGGCATCAACTTGATGCGGACCGGTGTGGTCCAGGCGGATCTGCGGGAGCTTCCGGGCGGACCGCCGTACCTGCCGGAGTTGATGGCCGCCAAGGCCGAGGCCGAGCATGCGCCCCTCGAAGGGCCGGACTTCGAGCGGCTCGCCGCGGACGTACTGGAGCTACACAACGTGCTGGACGAAGCGGAGGCCGCGAGCGACCTGCCGGACCGGCCGTCCGCCGAGCCTGGACTGCACGAGCTGCTCCTCAAAGCTCGGCTCAGCCGCTGATCTCAGCCTTGTTCCTTCGTTGTAGCGCTCTAGGGTATTTACTTAACTTCGTGAAGCATTGACAACGGGCCTGACGAGGTAAATAGTTTCGTCCTGAAATCAATCAGAAAGCAGAGTGAATCAACAGTGTCGAACATCGAGATTCTGCAGCTCCGCGCCGGTGGCGTCAGCCTGGTGCTCGATTGCTCCGGTCCTGCCCTTCCCTCCGTCCTGCACTGGGGTGCGGATCTGGGCGAGCTGACCGAGAACGCTCTGCTGGAACTGCGGCGCGGCGCGGGTGCGGTCCAGGAAGGCAGTGGCCTGGACGAGAACCTTCCGATCGCGATCCTGCCCGAGTACTCGGCCGGCTGGTTCGGCCTCCCCGGTCTGAACGGCCATCGCGACGGTCATGACTTCTCGGCGAGCTTCACCCTGAACAGCGTCGCCCAGACCGACAACACCGTGCAGGTCAGGGCCGCCGACGCCGGGCTCGAGCTCGACCTCACGATCGAGCTCACCGACTCCGGCCTGGTAAGGGCGAAGGCCGACCTGACCAACACCGGCGAGACGCCGTACACAGTCGACGGGTTGTACCTCGCGCTGCCGGTGCCGACCGAGGCGACCGAGCTGCTCGACATGACGGGCCGGCACATCGGCGAGCGGCACCCGCAGCGACACGCGTTCACGCAGGGAGCCCACATCCGCGACAACCGCCGCGGCCGGACCGGTGCCGACGCGACCCTGCTGCTGCTCGCCGGCACCCCCGGCTTCGGCTTCCGTGCCGGCGAGATCTGGGGCGTGCACACCGCCTGGAGCGGCAACCACCGAACGTATGCCGAGCGCGGCATGAGCGGGTACGGCGTGATCGGCGGCGGCGAACTGCTCCTCCCCGGCGAAGGCCGCCTCGAGCCCGCGGGCACGTACAGCACGCCGTGGATCTACGGCTCGTACGGCGTCGGCCTCGACCAGGTCTCGCACCGCTTCCACGACTTCCTGCGCGCGCGTCCCAACCACCCGCGGACCGAGCGTCCCGTCGTACTGAACACCTGGGAGGCCGTGTACTTCGACCTCGACCTGGACAAGCTGAAGGCGCTCGCCAACGCGGCCGCCGAGGTCGGCGCGGAGCGGTTCGTCCTGGACGACGGCTGGTTCCGCGGCCGCCGCGACGACCACGCAGGCCTCGGCGACTGGTACGTCGACGAGGGGATCTGGCCGAAGGGCCTGCACCCGCTGGTGGACCACGTGAAGGGCCTCGGCCTGCAGTTCGGCCTGTGGGTCGAGCCCGAGATGGTGAACCCCGACTCGGACCTGGCACGCGAGCACCCGGACTGGATCCTCGCCACCGGCGACCGGATGCCGCCGACCGCACGCCACCAGCAGGGCCTGAACCTCGGCGTCCCGGCGGCGTACGACTACATTCTCGAGCGACTGGACAGCATCCTCCGCGAGTACGACATCGCGTACCTGAAGTGGGACCACAACCGCGATTTCGTTGACGGCGGCAACCAGCACACGGGTACGGCGGGCATTCACGAGCAGACCCTGGCGGTGTACCGGCTGATCGACGAGCTCAAGCGCCGCCACCCGGGGCTCGAGATCGAGTCCTGCTCGTCCGGCGGTGCGCGGGTCGACCTCGGCATCCTGGAGCGCACCGACCGGATCTGGGGCAGTGACAGCAACGACGCGCTCGAGCGGCAGACCATCCAGCGGTACACACAGCTCCTGCTGCCGCCGGAGCTGATCGGCTGCCACGTCGGCCCGCCGCGGGCGCACACCACCGGCCGTACGCAGACGCTGTCGTTCCGCGCGATCACCGCGCTGTTCGGCCACTTCGGCATCGAGTGGGACATCGCATCGGCCACCCCCGAGGAACGCGAGGAACTCAAGGGCTGGGTCGCCCTGCACAAGGAGTTGCGACCGCTGTTGCACACCGGGACGGTTGTCCGCGCCGACCGCGGGCCGGACGACGTGCTCGTGCACGGCGTCGTAGCGCGGGACGGCTCCCGTGGCGTGTTCAGCGTCGTACAGGTCGCGCAGTCGGTGACCTCGGCCGTCGGCCGGGTGCGGCTGCCCGGACTGGACCCGCAGCGGACGTACCGCATCAGCAAGGTCGCGACACCCGGACCCGCGTCGCGGTCGACGGCCTGGTCGGCCGACGGTGGAAGTGTGCAACTGAACGGCGCCGCCCTCGCCTCGGTCGGAGTACTCATGCCCGCGCAATGGCCCGAGAGCGCGATCTTGCTGGACGTGACTGCGATCGGATAAGCCGTCCGATCGCCGGACAGAGAAGGAGATCCCCGTGACCGCCACCACCAACGCACCACCTACCAGGAAACGAAGTCACGGGGACTCCGCAGCACCACCAGGGAAACGTCGAAGCCTGGGGGACCTGAAGGTCGCGATGATCTTCCTCGCCCCGGCGACCATCGGGTTCGTGGTGTTCTACATCTGGCCGACGCTGCGCGGCGCGTACCTGAGCTTCACCGAGTACAGCCTGCTCTCGGCGCCGAAGTTCAACGGTCTGGCCAACTACGAGCGAATGGTCCAGGACAGCTTCTTCTGGAACGCGCTCGGGGTCACGGTCGAGTACGTCGTGATCAACATCGGGGTGCAGACCGTGCTCGCGGTCGGGATCGCGATGCTGATGTACCGGTTGACGAAGTCGATCACGGTCCGCGCCGTCATCCTCGCGCCGTACCTGGTCGCGAACGTCGTCGTCGCGCTGGTCTGGTACTGGATGCTCGACGTGCAGGTCGGCGTCGTGAACACGTTCCTGGGCTGGGTCGGGATCGATCCGGTGGCGTTCTTCGGCGACTCGCACTGGGCGATCCCGACGGTCGCGGGGATCAACGTCTGGCGGCACATGGGGTACACCGCGCTGCTCGTGTTCGCGGGGCTGCAGACGATCCCGGCGTACGTCTACGAGGCCGCCGAGGTGGACGGTTCGACCGAGTGGAAGACGTTCTGGCGGATCACGCTGCCGCTGCTGCGGCCGGTTCTGGTGATGGTCCTGGTGGTCACCATGATCGGGTCGTTCCAGATCTTCGACACGGTCGCGGTGACCACGCAGGGCGGTCCGATCAACGCGACCCGGGTCATCTACTACTACATCTACGAGCGGGCGTTCACCCGGTTCGACTTCGGTTACGCCTCGGCGATGGCGCTGGTGCTGTTCGCGATCCTCGCGGTCGTGTCGCTGCTGCAGTTGCGGCTGCTGCGGGCGAAGGAGAGTGATCTGGCATGAGGCGGCAGGTGAGTGTCGGGCGTACGGTCGCCTGGGTCCTGTTGTTCGTCTTGCTGATCGTCACCCTGTTCCCGTTCTACTGGATGTTGCGTACGGCGTTCTCGGACAACACGCAGCTGCCCGGTCACCCGGATTCGCTGCTGCCCGTGGAGACCACCCTCGGCGCGTTCAAGCGGGTGCTCGGACTGTCGTCGATCGAGGAGGCACAGGCGCAGGGCGGCTCCGGCGCGGCCGTGAACTTCTGGTTGTACCTGCGTAACTCATTGGTGGTGGCAACCATCACGACGGTCTGCCAGGTGTTCTTCAGCGCGATGGCGGCGTACGCGTTCGCCCGGCTGCGCTGGCCCGGCCGGGACAAGGTGTTCGCGTTGTTCCTGGCCGCGCTGATGGTGCCGCCGATCTTCACCACGCTGCCGAACTTCGTGCTGATCAAGAACCTCGGGCTGCTGAACAGCTTCGCCGGCATCATCCTGCCGGGCGCGTTCATGACGCCGTTCGCGATCTTCTTCCTCCGGCAGTTCTTCCTCGGCATCAACCGGGAGCTCGAGGAGGCGGCGATGATCGACGGCGCCGGGCACCGGCGGATCTTCTTCGGGCTGATCATCCCGATGAGCGCGGCGCCGATCACGACGCTGGCGATCCTGACCTACATCAACTCGTGGAACGACTACTTCTGGCCGTTGCTCGTCGGTCAGCAGGAGAACGTGCGGGTGCTGACGGTCGCGCTGGGCGTGTTCCGGTCGCAGACGCCGCAGGGCGGTCCGGACTGGGCCGGGCTGATGGCGGCCACGCTGATCGCGGCGCTGCCGATGATCATCCTGTTCCTCGCGTTCGCCAAGCGGATCACCAATTCCATCGGCTTCTCCGGGATCAAATGATGAATCTCTCACGAAGGACCCTGCTGAAGACAGGACTGGCCGCGCTCGCCGTACCGGCTGTTGCCGCCTGCAACAACGGCGCCGCGGCACGGGGCGACGGCGAGATCATCTACTGGCTGTGGGACTCCGCGCAGCTGCCGATGTACACCGAGTGCGCCAAGGTGTTCCACGAACAGAACCCGCAGTACTCGGTGAAGATCGAGCAGTACGGGTGGAACGACTACTGGTCGAAGCTCGTGACCGGGTTCATCTCGGACACCGCGCCGGACGTGTTCACCGGGCACTCCTCGAAGTACCCGCTGTTCGCGGACAAGGGTCAGGTGCTGCCGATCGACGATTACGTTGCCAGGGACAACGTCGATCTGAGCATCTACCAGAAGGGTCTGGCGGACCGCTGGATCGGGGCCGACGGCAAGCGGTACGGCCTGCCGAAGGACTGGGACACCGAGGTCTACTTCTACAACAGCGCGCTCACCGAGGCGGCCGGGATCAGTGCCGAGCAGCTCAACTCGATGACGTGGAACCCGCACGACGGCGGCACGTTCGAGCAGATCGTCCGGCGACTCACGGTCGACTCCAAGGGGCGTCGCGGTGACCAGCCCGGGTTCGACAAGAACAACGTCAAGGTCTACGGGCTCGGGTACGCCGACGCCGGCGGCGGTGACGGGCAGACCAGTTGGAGCTGGTACGCCGCCATCAACGGCTGGAAGTACTCCGAGGGCGAGCCGTGGGGGACGAAGTTCTTCTACGGCGACCCGAAGTTCACCGAGACGATCGGATGGTGGCGTGGGCTCATCACCAAGGGGTACATGCCGACGTACGCGCAGGCGAAGTCCGGGGTGGACGTGACGACCTCCTTCGGTGCGGGGAAGTACGCGATCACCCCGAACGGCTCCTGGATGCTCGGGACGTACGGGACGCTGAAGCAGGTGAAGACGAAGCTCGCGCGGTTGCCGATCGGACCGATCGGGAAGCGGATGTCGATGATGAACGGACTCGCGGACACCATCTGGGCCGGAACCACCCGGCGGGACGCGTCCTGGGCCTGGGTGAAGTTCCTCGGGTCGCAGACAGCCCAGGACATCGTCGCCAAGGCGGGCGTGGTGTTCCCGGCGGTGGCGGCGAGTATGCCGGCCGCGAAGGCGGCGTTCGCGAAGAGCGGTTGGGACGTGACACCGTTCCTCGAGCCGGTCGAGGCCGGTGACGTCTTCCCGTACCCGGCCAACCCGAACGCCGCGGACGTGACCGCGGTGATGACACCGGCGATGGACGCGGTGATGTCCTTCGAGGCCGATCCCGCTTCGCTGAGCAAGGCCAACAACGATGTGAACAAGATCCTCTCGGCCAACGCTTAGGGGTTCACCCTGGGCTGGTCTACGCCCGGGGGAGTACGTCGTACTGCGTCCAGCGGTGCTTTGTGCTCCTCCGGGGGTAGGGGAGGTGTCGCCGCTGAGGCGACGCGGTGAAAGGGGTTCGAAAGACAGTCTTGGTGCCGTTGGAAGAACTACGAGCACCGAGGAGTGTCATGAACGACGAGAGGCCGGGCGGATCGATCCGTATCGGCGACAGTGAGCGTGAGGACGCCGTCAGGCGTCTGGGCGAGCATTACGAAGCCGGCCGGCTGAGCGCGGACGAACACTCCGAGCGCGTCGAGCAGGCGCTGAAGGCGCGGACCGGCGCCGACCTGGAGGGTCTGTTCGCGGACCTGCCGGGAGCACACCAGGCCACGGCCGGTGACGACAACGAGGGCTGGGCCGGTCCGTGGGGCTGGCGGCGACCGCCGTGGACCGCACCGGAGAACGCAGCGGGAGCAGCGGGACCGGGTGCCGGCCGTCAGCGGCCTCAGTGGGCGGCTCGCGGGCCGCTGGGGCGCATTCCGTTCCCGTTGCTGATCCTGCTGGGCGTCGCCGCGGTGATGCTGTCGATCGGCTGCACCGTGTTCGGTGGGCATCCGCCCGTTCTGCCGCTCCTGCTGATCGTGGCCGCGGTTCTGTTCGTGCGGAAGCGCCGGATGGAGGGGCGGGCATGAGGAACGTCTACCGGGTCGTGGGGATGCTGATCGCGATCGCGGTCGTGCTCCAGGTCGCCTCGATCGCGCTGGCCGGGTTCACGATCGCGAAGGACGCCGACGACGGCACCTCGATCGGCGCCGACTACAGCAACTTCGGGCAGAGCTACCACAGCATCGCCGGTTCGGTGATCGCGCTGCTCGCGCTGGTGTTCCTGATTGTGTCGTTCCTGACCGACGTACCGCGGGGCCGCGTGCTGGCCGGGATCGTGGTCGGTCTGGTGGTCGTGCAGTTCCTGCTCGCCGTGGTGTCCTTCGGGCTTCCGGCGCTGGGCGTGCTGCACGGGATCAACGGGCTCGCGATCGCCGGTGTGGCGAGTGCGGGTGCGCGACGGGCCGCCGTACCGAATCAGCCTGTGACCAGTGGCTGACGTCAAGAACCGTCGGTGGGGCCGGCTGGTCGCTCTCGGGGTGACCCTGGCGGTACTCGTACCGCTCGGGTACCTCTGGGCGACCAGCCTGGTCCCGGGGGAGTACAACCCGGCGGAGATGGGGTACGCCGACCACGGCGGCGGACCGTCGATGCATCATGAGGGCCACACGATGAGCGGCCTGAGCGTGGTGGACCTGGCGGGACCCAAGACGGGTACGCCGAATGTCGACGTGACACTCGTGGCGCGGAAGCAGAAGTTCCAGCTCGCGTCGGGGGAGACGATCGACGGGTACACGGTGAACGGGACGTCGCCCGGGCCGTTGATCCGCGCGCGGGTTGGCGATCTGGTGCAGGTCACGTTCGTGAACGAGTCCGTGAAGGACGGCGCCACGTTGCACTGGCACGGGATCGACGTACCGAATGCCGAGGACGGGGTCGCCGGGGTGACGCAGGACGCCGTACCGGTGGGTGGGAAGCACGTGTACCGGTTCAAGGCGCCGGACGCGGGGACGTACTGGTACCACTCGCATCAGGTGTCGAGCGACGAGGTCAAGGGCGGTCTGTTCGGCCCGATCGTGATCGCGCCGGCTGCTTCTGGTGAGGTCGTCGCGGCGATCCACACGTACGACGGGAAACGCACGATCAACGGGCGTACCGGGACCGGGCGCGTGGACGTGACCGCTGGTACGACGGCGCGCGTGCGGGTGATCAACACCGACAACGCGATCCTGCGGGTCGGGCTGGTCGGGACGCCGTACAAAGTGGTCGCGGTCGACGGTCGCGACGTCCACGGACCGTCGGCCGTGACGGCCGCGTATCCGCTGCCTGCTGGTGGACGTGTGGACCTCGAGGCGGTGGTCCCGGCGGGCGGGATGCGGCTGGTGGCAGGTACGCCGGCGTTGTCGCTCGGGATCGGGCCCGCGGGCGCCGAGCCACCGGGCGGTGACCTACCGGGTGACAGTGTCGATCTGCTGAAGTACGGGACGCCGGCGCCGATCGGGTTCGACCCGGCGAAGGCGGACCGGAACTTCGAGTACCGGATCGGGCGACGGCCCGGGTTCCTGGACGGTATGCCGGGATTGTGGTGGACGATCAACGGCCACAAGTTCCCCGACGTACCGATGTACATGGTCGCCGAGGGAGACGTGGTCCGGATGAAGATCTCCAACACCAGTGGGCAGGCCCACCCCATGCACCTGCACGGCCACCACGCCGTCGTCCTGTCCCGCAACGGCATCGCGGCGACCGGTTCGCCGTGGTGGGTCGACACCCTCGAGGTCGGCAACAAGGAGACCTACGAGATCGCGTTCGTCGCCGACAACCCCGGCCTCTGGATGGACCACTGCCACAACCTCCCGCACGCCTCCGAAGGCCTGATGACCCACCTCATGTACGAGGGCGTGACGACGCCGTACCGGGTCGGCGGCGACTCGCACAACGAACCGGAATGAAACCGCGGGGCGCCGAGCTGCGTCCATCGCACATGATGTTCCGGTGAGCGACCCCGATGACGACCTCCACGGCCGGCAACTGCTCCTGTTGCTGCTGTTCTTCGCTACGGTCGGCGGCGGGTTGTACTTCCTCGGCTGGCTGACCCGCCCGAGTTTCTTCTACGACAACCCGATCGTCTGCGCCGCGATCGCGGGCGGGGCCTGCTACCCCGCCCGCTTCCTCGTCGAACAGTTCGCCTGGTGGAACCGCCTCGAGCAGCCGAGCAAACGCACCCAGCGCCGCCGCGAACGTGCCCGCGAGCGCGACCTGGCCGAGGCACGCGAGGCGGCCCGGGCCCGGCTGGTCGAGGTCGAGGGCGAGAGCCCGGCGGAGGGCGGCAGGCATCGGCGCGCGGGCCGCGGCCGGCCCGACTGGCTCGGCTGGTTCAGCTGGCTCGGCCGGCTCGGCGGTGGTGTCCGGCCGATCGTGGGCGGCGTACTGGTGCTGGGCTGTTTCGCGATCGCGCCGCTCGGGATCGCGGATGCCCGCCACGACCAGCAGGTGGCGCGCTCGGCTCCGGTGCGGTCGGCCGTGGTGCTGTCGGTCCACGTCGACAAGTGGTCGAAGAACCACGACGTCACGATCACGGTGACCCATCCCGGCGACGGCTCGAAGGTGGAGATCGACGGCGCCGACCAGCTCGATCCGCTCCCTTCAGTAGGCGATCGGATCGACGTGCAGATCGACCCGGACGATCCGTCGAACGTACTCGCCGCCGGCGCCGACTGGACGGTCCACTGGTACGTCTACGCCCTCTTCGTTCTCGGCGCGCTCGCCGGCGCCGCGGTGGTCGCCCTGTTCTTCTTCTAGGAGGCCTGCTGGAGCTCCGCGAGGTGGGTGCAGGCGGCTTCGAAAGCGGCCGGCTGGGTGGGGTACGAGCCCCACCAGACCGGGTTGTCCGGTTGCGGATCGAGCTCGTCGTCGACGTCGGCGTACCACTCGCCGGCTGTTCGGAAGACCCGCGCGTGCAGCTGGTTGGCGTTCACCGCATCACTCCTGGAAGTGAGAACCGTGTACGTCTCCAGAATGTGACTGCGGTACGCCGGAACACGCGAACGACACGCGGGTTTCAGGTGACCGAGATCAGGTGACGAGCACTGTGATGCGCTGGGCGGTGTTGTTGCCGAAGCCGCCGCGGTTCCACGGTGCCTCGATCGGTTGTTCGCGGCCGCTGGCGTCGTAGGCGCGCACCGTGAGGACGTGCTCGCCGGGTGTTGCCTCCCAGTCGTAGGCGAAACCGCGCCAGGCCAGCTCGTCTTCGTTGCCAGGGGCACCCAACGTGGCCTCGTGCCAGTTCACGCCGGCGTCGGTGCTGACCTCTACCCGCTCGATCGGCGCCCAGCCGGACCAGGCCCGGCCGAACAACGGAACGGGGCCGGCGGCAACGAAGCGGTGGCGACTCATGAAGTCCGGGAAACCGGGCGGGATCAGTAGCGCCCGCGGCTCGATCCGGGTGACCGCGACACCTTGGTCGTCGGCGTCCGTGCGGATCCGGTACGCGACCGCGTTCTGGAACCCGTCGAAGGTGTGGTCGATGACCTCGATCGACCGCAGCCACTTCACGCTCGCCATCCCGTACCAACCAGGTACGACGAGACGCAACGGATACCCGTGCTGCGGCGGCAGCGGCGCACCGTTCATCTCCCAGGCGACGAGCGCGCCGGAGTCGATCGCCTCCTCCACCGAGAGCCCACGCTGGTAGTCCTGCTCGACACCGCGCTCCACACCGTGGTCGGCGCCGGTGAACACCACATCCACGGCGTCGGAGCGCAGCCCGGCGAGCCGGAGCAGATCGGACAACAGCACGCCCGTCCACTCCGCCGTACCGACCGCCTCCGACAACCAGGGCTGACTGATCGGCCGCGGCTGCAGCGTCGCCCGGCCGTTGCCGGCGCACTCCAACGTGACGCGGACCGTACGGCGTCCCATCGCGCGCAACTCGGTCAGCCCGAACGCCAACGGTTGCTCGACGCACCCGTCCACGCTCAGCAGCCAGTCGCCTGCGTTCGTTGCCGGGATGTCGTAATGCACCAGCACGTAGTGCAGTCCCGGCGGCGTCACGTCGTACCGCAACCCCTCCAGCGGCATCCCGTGGTTCCGCGCCGCGAGCTGCAGCTCGTCAGGCGTGATCCCCTCGCCCGTGTCCGCCAACCGCCCCCGCACACTGAAATCCTCGATCGACATCACAGATCCCTCCCCTGGGGTAACCCTAGAGGCAGAGACCGGCTACAACCAGCCGTTGTCGAGGGCTATGCGGGCGGCTTCGGCGCGGGTGCGGGCGCCGGTTTTGCCGATGGCGGCGGAGAGGTGGTTGCGGACGGTGCCTTCGGACAGGTGCAGTTCCTTGGCGATGTCGGCGACGGTGCCTCCTTCCCGGGCGGCCCGCAGTACGTCGGACTCGCGGCCCGTCAACGGGCTGGTGCCGGCTACCAGGGTCTCGGCGGCGAGCGACGGGTCGACCACACGGAGCCCCTGATGCACCCGCCGTACGGCGTCCGCCAGCTGTGTCGCGGGCGTGTCCTTGACGACGAACCCGGCCGCGCCGGCCTCCATCGCGCGCCGCAGGTAGCCGGGCCGGCCGAACGTGGTCACCATCAGCACCCGCACCCCTGGTACGGCGGTCCGCAGCGCGGCGGCCGCCTCGATACCGTCCAGGCCGGGCATCTCCACATCGAGGAGCGCGACGTCCGGCCGGGCGTTCTTCGCGGCCTCGATCACCTCGTCACCGCGGCCGACCTCGGACACCACCTCCAGGTCGGGCTCGAGATCGAGCAGGGCGGCGAGGGCGCCGCGCACCAGCGCCTGGTCGTCGGCGATCAGCAGTCGGATGGTCACAACCCCATCCTAAGAGGGCGTCTGAGGACCCTGCGCCTACTGCGCGGCACTCGGCGGGCACCTCGCTGCACTGGAGCGAAGGGAACGATGCTCCGCATCGAACCCTCCGCTCCAGCACACCGAGGCACTCCGCCGAGCACCTGCTCGCGACGGCGCAGGGTCCTCAGACGCCCTCTCACAGGCCGACCTTCACGGCCAGCCGGAACCCGCCGCCGGGCGCCTCGCCGACCTGCACAGTCGCGTCGGCCAGGTCCGCCCGTTCCCGGAGCCCGATCAGCCCGTGGCCCGACGTACCTCCGCCCGGCGTCGGCCCTTTGCCGTCGTCGAGGACTTCGATCTGCGCCGCCGTGATCCGGATCGTGCAGCGCTTCGCGCCGGAGTGCCGTACGACGTTCGTGACGCCTTCCCGCACCACCCAGGCGAACAGTTCGCGGTTCTCCTCCGGTACCTCGTCGACCGTGGTCGGCAGGTCCGCCTTGATCTCCGCGGCCTGCAGCGCGGACCGCGCCGAGACGAGCTCACCGGCCAGGCTCAGCTCGCGGTACCCGGCGACAGCGGCCCGTACGTCGGCCAGCGCGGCCCGCGCCAGGCTCTCGACATCCGCGACCTCGGCGGCCGCCCGCTCCGGGTTCGCCGCGATCAGCTTGCCGGCCAGCTCCGCCTTCACCGTGATGACGGTGAGCGAGTGGCCGAGGATGTCGTGCAGGTCGCGGGCGAACCGGTTCCGCTCCTCCTGCACCGCCAGCTCGGCCATGTCCTTGCGGGCCGCGTTCAGCTCGATACTGCGCTGGATCGCCCGCCGGATGCCGAACACGGCCAGCGCGCCGAGGAAGATCGCGAACCCGAAGCTGCCGTCGTCGGTCCAGCCCGGCACCACCCGCATCGCCAGTTCGACGCCGCCGAGCAGCACCGCGACGACGCCGATCGCGATCCTGAGGTCGAGCGCCATCATCGCGACCGCCGAGATGTACACCAGGCAGGTGAGCGCCTGCTGACCCGCCGACGGCAGCAGCAGCAGGCACAGGGCGAGCATCCCGCCCAGGTACACCAGGCGCTGCCAGGTCGGCAGACCGCCGGAGCCGATGCCGACCCAGCGGATCCACCCGAAGAACCCGATGTACGAGAGCGCGAACAGAGCGAGCGTGACCAGCCCGAGAACCCGGGTCGTCCCCTCCCGGTGGATGATCTCCTCGAACGGCTGGGACAGGTAGAACAGCCAGACCCCGGCCGCCAGCCAGCCCCACCGCCCAGGCCTTTCGCGACCGTCGCGATCGGCGAGCGCATCCATCAGGGTCGGCGAAGTCTTCACGGTGGTCACGCTATCGCCCGGTTGCTTCAGTCACCCACGTGTCAGGCGCGGGCGGTGTCGGCGCGGAACCGGCGGAGTCCGACGAACCCGAGTACAACGGTCCAGCCGATCACCACCAGCAGCGCGTGCGTGTCCAAGCCGCTCGCCGTCAGCGCACTCCGCGAGCTCTGACCGGTCCAGTACGCCGGCGTGAGCTGGGCGATGTGCTTCATGATCGACGGCATCTGGTCGACCGGCAGCCACAGGCCGCCGAAGGCCGCGATCAGCATCGTGCTCAGGCCGGTGATCGGCTGCACGCTGTCCGGCTTCGCGATGTACCCGATGACCAGGCCGATCGCCGCGAACGGCAGCGCGCCGAGCCACGACACCAGCGCGACCGTCAGCCACTGGGTGGCGTTCAGGTGCACGTGCCCGAACACCATGCCGGTGACGAACACGACCAGCAGCGGCGGGACCGCCAGGAGCAGGCTCAGGATGACCTTGTTCACGACGTACGCCTGCGGCTTCAGCGGGGTCAGCCGCAGCGTCCGGTTCCAGCCGCCGTCGCGTTCGGCCGCGATCACACCGCCGCTGCTCATCGCCGCGGACATCGAACCGAACATCGCCATACTGACCATCACGTACGCGATCGCGGAGATTCCGGCCTCGTTGGCGTCCTTCGGGATCGTCAGGCCGAAGATCAGGAACAGCACCAGCGGCATCAGGATCGAGAAGATCAGCACCCGCCGGTTCCGCAGGGTGCGGCGGATGTCGAAGATCAGGTAGTCGCGGTTCATGCCAGGGTCTCCTGTGCCTTGTTCTGGTCGGCCTTGTTCTGGTTGGCCTTGTTCTGGTCGGTGATCGCGAGGACGGCGTCCTCGAGGTCGGCCGAGCTGACTTCGATGTCGTGGGCTTGTGTGTTGTCCAGCAGGTGCCGCAGCGTGTTGTCGGAGTCGGCGCACTGCAGCAGGACCACGTCGCCGCGGGTCTCGACGTTGCGTACGCCGGGCAGCGACGCGAGCGCGGCCAGATCGGCGCCGGGGATCGTGGCGCGGATGGTCCGGCCGGAGACGCTCGCCTTGATCTGCGCGGCGGTGCCGTCGGCAACGATCTTGCCGTTGCGCATCAGCACCACGCGGTCGGCGTACGAGTCCGCCTCCTCGAGATAGTGGGTCGCGAACAGCACCGTGCGACCGCGGGCGGTCTCGGCGTGCATCGACGCCCAGAAGTCGCGGCGGGACTCGACGTCCATACCGGTCGTCGGCTCGTCCAGCACGATCAGGTCGGGCTGCGGGATGATCGCCATCGCGAACCGCACCCGCTGCTTCTGGCCGCCGGACAGGCCCTTCATGGTCCGCTTGGTCAGGTCGGCGATCCCGGCCCGCTCGAGTGCCTCCTCGACCGGCATCGGGTCGTTGTGCAGGCCGGCCACCAGGTTCAGGAGTTCGCCGACCTTGGCGTCCTCGATGATCCCGCCGCTCTGCAGCATCACGCCGACCTGCCCCTTGGCGATCGCGTCCGTGGGCGTACCGCCGTACACCTGCACCGTGCCCTGGTCCGGCTTCACCAGGCCGAGCAGCATCTCGATCGTGGTCGACTTACCGGCGCCGTTCGGCCCCAGCAACGCCACCACCTCACCGGCCCGGATGGTCAGATCCACCCCGGCGACGGCCTGCACATCCGCATACCTCTTGGTCACACCCCGCAGGCTGACCGCAGTCGTTGTCGTCATACCTAGAGCTTGCTGGAGCGGGCCGTCGCACCCCTGGATCGCTCGTCACGACCCACCCATGACATCCGTCAGCCGGGTACGGGTGAGACCTGGCACCGGGCGGCTTGCGGTGGTGGACTCGTGACCTGGGGGAGAACGTCGGCAACTGATGGGTGAGAGGGAGCGTCCAGTGAAGTGTTGATGCAGGGATTGCGATCGGGGTGGGTGAAGTGGGTACTGGAGCGCGCGGTGCGGCCGGAATCGTGCACGGCAGGGTGGGTGTGCGGCGGACGCGGGGCGCACTGGCGGCGGGGGCTCGGGTGCGGGTCGGCGTACCTCAGCAGGCACGCGCTAGGCGGGAGTCGGCGGATGGGCGCGAGGAGAGCGGTGCGATGGCGACGTTGACGGTGTGGAAGTTCGAGACCTGGGACGGGGCCAACCAGGCGATCGGCACGTTGGAGAGTCTGGCGAAGCAGAAGCTGATCCGGATCCATGACGCGGCCTCGGTGTCGTGGCAGCCGGAGAAGCGGCGGCCGCGGACCCGCCAGGTGCGCAACATGACAGGTCCGGGAGCGGTCGGTGGGATGTTCTGGGGGATGCTGTTCGGAACGATCTTCCTGATGCCCTGGGCGGGCGCTGCGATCGGCGCGGCGGCCGGAGCGGTGGCGGGCTCCCTGATCGACGTCGGGATCGACGACGACTTCATCAAGGAGGTACGCACCCAGGTCACGCCGGGGACGTCGGCGCTGTTCCTGCTGTCCAGCGACGAGGTGGCGGACAAGGTCCGCGAAACCTTCCGGAGGACGGGCCTGCGGGCCAAGCTCATCCACACCGACCTGACCGACGACCAGGAAGCCGCCATCCACGAGCTGTTCGGGAACTGATCACTCCTGCGGCCGAGACTTCACCGTTTCGCGAAGTCCAGAGCCTGCAGCCAATCCTCTTCGAGGAGATCGTGCGTGCCGGGGCGGACGTGGTACCCGATGCCGTTCGGGCCGAAGGCCGGCCGGGCGGCGACGACAGCCAGGTACTCGCCGACCGGGTCGGCCCACGCGTCGTCCTCGGCGCTGGCGACGTAGACGCGGCGCGGGGCGATGCTCGCGAGCAGCTGGTGCTGGTCCACGGGCAGGTTGCTCTCGTTACCGGCGTACGTCGAGAACGACGGGACGAACCAGTGCGGGAACTTCGTGGTGATGGCGGCGATGTCCTCGCCACCCGGATGCCGGAACAACGAGGCGCCGCAGCACCCGGATCCGTTGGTGACGGTGACCGCGAACCGCTGGTCCTGCGCACCCGCCCACAGCGCGGCCTTGCCCAGCCGTGAGTGCCCGAGCACGACCGGCTCGGTCGGATCCACGCCTTCGATTCCGTCCGCGATGTCGAGGAGGCGGGACAGGCCCCATGCCCAGGCGGCGACCGCTCCCCATGGCTCGGTTGTGTCGGTTGTCTCGGTCGTTTTGGTCGGGAACAGTGCGCGTACGCCGGGTGTGGGCGGTGCCGGGTTGTCGGGCTCGATCTGTTGGTAGTCGACTGCTAGTACGGCGTATCCGGCCTGCATCACCTTCGCGGAAGGCACCTCGTCGCTCTTGAAGTTGAGGGCGACGACGACCGGTACGGGGTGTTCGGCGCTCGCTCCGGCCGGGAGGTGCGTGATGGTGTCGAGTTCGAGGTTGCCCAGCGGGCAGGCGATCACCGCGTGGTGACGCAGGCGGTCGGCTGCCCCGTCGAGGACGCCGTTCTCCCGCGAACGCAGTACCAGCTCGGTCAGCCGCCCACCTTCCGGCGTACGGCCGTAGATCGTACGGGCGAACTCGTCGACGACATCGGGTCCGATGGCCGGCAGCTGCGGAACCTCGGCATGCTGCCATGCCTCGGGGAGCGGGGGATTCGTCATGGAATCATTCTCACGCACGCGCGCTGCTCGAAATCGGTTGACCGTACGTCGTCCCGGTGTGAGGGTCGCGCCGTGACGGGTGTTCCGAAGCTGCATGACGACGAGGTGGAAATCGACGCCGCGGTGGTGGAGCGACTGCTGGCAGAGCAGTTCCCGCGCTGGGCGCGGCTGCCGGTGCGCGTGGTCGAGCGGTCGGGGACCGACAACGTGACCTTCCGCGCGGGCGACGATCTGTCGGTTCGCCTGCCGCGGACATCGCGGAACCAGGGGCAGGTCGAGATGGACCTGACCTGGATGCCGCGCCTGGCGCCGTACGTCTCGCTGCCGATTCCGGAACCACTCGAACTCGGTCAGCCCTCCGAGGTCTATCCCTTCACCTGGGGCGTCTACCATTGGTTGCCTGGGGCACCATTCGTACCGGAGTCCGTGGACAGAACGCAGGCCGCGCACGATCTGGCCGGCTTCGTGCGGACCCTACGAGAAGTCGACACGACCGGCGCACCGGTCCCGGACGACGATCCGTTCAGCCGCGGCACGCCGCTGGCACCGCGGGACGAAATGTTCCGCGAAGCGTTGGACGAGCTACGTGAGCACTTCGACACCGCGCGCGTGTTGGCGGCATGGGAGGAGTCGCTGGCGGCCGACACCTGGGACGGTACGCCGAGGTGGATCCACGGCGATCTGATGTCGGGCAATCTGCTGGTTGCTGATGGCAAGCTTTCGGCGGTGATCGACTTCGCCACGGCGCGCGCCGCCGACCCGGCCGGCGACGTACTGCCCGCGTGGTGGATCTTCGAAGGCGAGTCCAGGAGGGCCTACCGCGACGCGCTCGAGGTCGACCACACCACGTGGCTCCGCGCCCGCGGCTGGGCACTCTCCCTCGTGATCATCGCAATCCCCTACTACATGACCCGTTTCCCCGACACCCTCCCCAACGGCCAAGCCTCAGTCGCCGACATCCTCACCGACTTCCCCGCACACTAGCCACCTTCTACGCAAGGGTTTGTGGAGATCTGTGGCGATGTTCGCGGACTTGCCGTCTGCTGCCGTTGGCGGGACTCAGGTGTGGAGGGTGGGGCGGTAGGTGAGTTCTTGGGTGTTGGTGTCGAGGGTGTGGGATTCGATCAGTTCCAGGTCCAGGTCGGGTGTGTTGTCGAAGATGCGGCCGAGTCCGCTCTGGCCGGTGATCACCGGGAACAACGTGACCTGGATGCGGTCGACGAGGCCGGCGGCCAGTAGAGCGCGGTTCAGGGTCAGGCTGCCGTGGGAGCGGAGTGGTACGTCCGACTCCTTCTTGAGGCGGGCGATGGCTTCGACGGGGTCGCCGGTCAGGACCGTGGCGTCCGGCCAGTCGAGTGGTGCTTCGAGGGTGTTCGACACCACCGTTGTCGGCAGGTTCCGCATCCGGGTGACCCACGGGTCGCGTACCTCGGACCCTGCGGAGCTCGAGGCCAGCATCGCCGCCATCCCCCGAAAGGTGTTGGCCCCGAGGACCAGACGCTGCTCCTCGCCGAACTGGTTGAAGCGGTGCTCGAGAAACTCCGGACCTTGCTTCCCGAAGTAGCCACCGAACGTCCTGCTGTTCGAGTAGCCGTCGAGGCTCGAGAAGATGTCGAAGGTGTAGCTGGCGGTCATTTTGTTCTCCCCTGGTTTGGTGGGCGCCTCCTCGGCGCCCTCACCACAACTACGACCACGTCCGCCCCGATCCGACACACCTCCCAGATCAATTTGTGTCGGCTGGTCCGAGGAGCGTACTTCGGCAACGGTCCGCGCCAGGGCCTCCGGCCAGGCCTCGTTTGCAGGGCGTGGATCTGGTGGGGGACGGCTTGGGGTACGGCGGTCTCGGGTGGGACTCGAGGTGCATCAGGTGGTTTTGAGGGTGTGGAGGCCCTGCCAGAGGAGGTCCTGGAGGGTGCGGGCCACCTTTTCGGGGGTGGGGGGCGTGGCGGCGCGGGTGCGCCAGATGGCGAGGCGTTCGGTGGCGCCGGAGATGCTCTGGGCAACGATCTGGACCTCGTCGTCGTCGACCGCACGGCCGGCGGGGAGGTTCATCCGGACCATCGTGGCGATCAGTTCGATGAAGGCCGCGCGTACCTCGTCGGTGGCTTCCGCGGCGGGGCCGGCGCTCAGCATGCCCTCGTCGACCAGGACGGACCATGCCTGCGGGTGCTCGTCGAGGAAACGGAACCAGGCCAGGAACCCGGCGTACAGCGCGTCCTCGGCGTCCGGGGCCGCCATCACAGCGTCGGCGACGGTGTCCAGCAGTTGGCCGCGGAGCCGTGCGAGACAGGCGAGGAACAGGCCGTCCTTCGAGCCGTAGTACTGGTAGATCAGCGGCTTCGACACCCCGACCTGTGCGGCGACGTCGTCCATCGACGTGCCTTGGTACCCGCGCTCGCCGAAGATCCGTTCGGCCGCCTCGAGGATCTCCCGTTCCCGCGCGGCCCGGTCGCGGCGGCGCTTCGGCGGGCCTGGGGGAACCGTGGTCGAGGTCACTTGCGCAGTCTAACTGACTCCGAGTAACTTACTGCGAGTAAGTTCCGCATGAGTAACTACCGAACGGGCTGGAGAACCTCATGGGCGAGCGGCATCGGATCGTGGTGATCGGCACCGGGTTCGCGGGCATCGGGATGGCGGTCCGGCTGAAGCAGGCCGGGTACGACGACTTCGTCGTACTGGAGCGCGCCGAGGATGTCGGAGGTACCTGGCGGGACAACACGTACCCGGGGTGCCGGTGTGACGTGCCGTCGCA
Source organism: Kribbella sp. VKM Ac-2571 (assembly GCF_004362255.1). NCBI lineage: Bacteria > Bacillati > Actinomycetota > Actinomycetes > Propionibacteriales > Kribbellaceae > Kribbella > Kribbella sp. VKM Ac-2571. The sequence continues at coordinate 1,654 of NZ_SNWS01000022.1, read as the reverse complement.
CCTGTACTCGTTCTCGTTCGCCCCGAACCCCGACTGGTCGTCGACGTTCTCGCCGCAGCCCGAGATCGAGGACTACCTGCGCAACGTCACCGAGGCGTACGGCGTGCGCCCGCACATCCGCTTCGGCAACACGGTCGAATCCGCGCGCTGGGTGGACGGCATCTGGCAGATCACCACGAACCAGCAGACGTTCACCGCGGACATCCTGCTGTCCGGGATGGGTCCGCTGGCGGAACCGTCGTACCCGAAGCTGCCCGGGATCGAGGACTTCGAGGGGGAGGTCTTCCACTCGGCGCGCTGGAATCACGACCTGAACCTCAGCGGTCGCAAGGTCGCCGTGATCGGGACCGGCGCGTCGGCGATCCAGTTCGTGCCGGCGATCCAGCCCGAGGTCGAGGAACTGCACCTGTTCCAGCGGACGCCGCCGTGGGTGATGCCGCGGCCCGACCGCAAGATCACCGCGGCGGAGAAGGCGATCTACCGCCGGTTCCCGCTGGTGCAGAAGGCCGTCCGGGCCGGGATCTACTGGGGTCGCGAGTCGATGGTGCTCGGGTTCACCAAACTGCCCGCGATCATGAATCAGGCGCAGAAGATCGCCGAGAAGCACCTCGCGCACCAGGTCCGCGACCCGCTGCTGCGCGCCAAGCTGACGCCGGACTTCACCCTCGGCTGCAAGCGCGTACTGATCTCCGACGACTACTACCCCGCGCTCGCGCGGCCGAACGTCGAGGTGGTCACCGACGGGATCGCCGAGGTGACGCCGACCGGCATCGTCACCACCGAGGGCGTGAAGCACGAGGTCGACACGATCATCTACGGCACCGGTTTCAAGGTCACGGACCTGCCGGTGATGGACATGGTGCACGGCCGCGACGGTGTCTCGCTGCGCGAGGCGTGGGCCGACGGGATGGAGGCTCATCTCGGTACGGCGATCGCCGGCTTCCCGAACTTCTTCATGCTGATCGGCCCGAACACCGGCCTCGGGCACAGCTCGATGGTGTTCATGATCGAGTCCCAGATCGCGTACATTCTCGACGCGCTCAAGACCATGGACGCCCAGGGGCTGCGAGAGGTCGAGGTACGGCGGGACGTGCAGCGCGCGTTCGTCGACGGGGTCCGCTCATCGATGCGGAACACGATCTGGACCCGTGGCGGCTGCACCAGTTGGTACCTGGACTCGCAGGGACGCAACACGACCCTCTGGCCGTCGTTCACGTTCCGGTTCCGGCAGCTCACCCGGCGATTCGATCCCGCCGAATATCAGACTCTCGCTATGTGACATCACTCGTGTTACATTCGATCGGTCGGATAGTCCGGTCGATCGGAGTACACACGTGCTGCCACTGCATGGGATCGGCGGTCGAGGAGACCTGCCGGTGCCGTTGTGGCTAGCGATCTACTCCGCCGGCGCTGCCGTCGCGGTGTCGTTCTTCGCGCTCGCCGCGTTCTGGTCGCGCCCGCGATTCGAGGGCTCCGTGGGCCGGCCGGTCGAGGTCCTGACCCGGATCGTCGATCACCCGGCGACGCGCGTCGTACTGAAGCTGGCCGGGCTGGCAGCGCTAGTGTCGCGTTAGCGAAGTAACTTTACTCCGGGTTGGTTCTTCGGAATCATTGGTTCGTGGCGTTGACTGTGGTGGTGGATGTGTCGCCGGGC
>NZ_SNWS01000021.1:0-183077 GCF_004362255.1 Kribbella sp. VKM Ac-2571 | reverse complement strand
ACCAACGGTCGACAGATCCAAGCCAGGACACACCGGTCTGCTCTCACGCGAGTCAAACCGCGGTCCGGGACAGCACGCCATCATCCTCACAGCTCTTCACGGTGCCCGTGGAACAGCCGAGGATCTCCGCGGTCTGCTCGACGGAGAGGTCCTCGTAGTAGCGCAGTACGACGCACGCCCGCTGACGCGGCCCGAGCGACTGTAGTGCGGCCAGTACCTCGTCCCGCTCGGCATGCCCCGCCGCGAAGTCGTCGTCCCCGACCTGGTCCGGTACGTCGGCGATCGTCACCTCCCGCCGCCACGGCCGGCGTTTCCCGTCGTACGCCGCGTTCACCACCATCCGGCGCGCGTAGGCGAACGGGTTACTCACCCGCCGTACTTTCGGCCAGGCCAGGTACAGCTTGTACAGCGCGTCCTGGACGATGTCGTCCGCCCGGTGTCGATCCCCGGACACCAGAAACGCCGTCCGCCGCAAGGCCACCCCCGCCCCTTCGACGAACTCGACGAACTCCCGGTCCCGCTCCACCATCCGAGCCTCCACTCTCCATCTCCCCCTCAAGACGGAAACCCCGAACGCCCAGGTTGCATCCAGCCAGGCGCACGAGCGGACTGAGGTCAACAGACGCGCTGCCGGGTCACCCGCCGCACTCCCACCGACTGCATTCGGGACTCAAACGAGTAGCTTCGCGGCCCCGTCGACCAGCGTCCTTGCGTTCCGGATCGCGGCCTTGGCCTTGGCGGCTCCGACATAGATCATGCCGTAGTGCGCGCCGTCCTTGATGTCGAGCAGTCGGCGGAGCGCCTGGGACAGTGTCTTGCCGTCGGGACCCGCCTGGGCGACCATCTGGATTGCCTGCCGATGGTCCTGGCCGCGCGATCGCTGACCGAGGGTGCCGCAGCATGCCGCATCGGCGGCGGCGATTCCGGCGAGCACGGCCAAGGCGGCCGCCACGTTGTCGTTGGCCAGTTCGTCGTCTTCGGCGCCGACGAGTTCGGCGACCTCGAGGAACGCCCGCGCCTGAGTGAGTCGGACGGCTGCCTGGGCTCGGTTGCACTCCTGGGCTCTGCCTGTCGGTGGGTTCATCGCGGCAGCACGTCCTGAACGATCCGGTTGCGCAGGTGGCGGAAGTCTTGCCCGTAGACCGTGAACGCATCGCGCAGCCAGTCGTCGACGATGGGCTCGCCGACGCGGAGATGATCAGTGAGTTCGCTCTCGCTGAGTTCGTAGATCTGCAGGTGATTGCCAGTCCATGCGAGGACCTGGTCGCCGAGTACGTCGACATCGGCGACCCAGCTGCCTGGCGGGTCGTCGGTGAATTGGTGAACGAGGAGCAGATCGACGTCGCTGTGAAGATCGCCGTCACCACGGGCCGTCGAGCCGAACACGCTCGCATGGACGGGCTGCTGCGGCCACTGCTCGATCACCTCGCCGATCCGCTGGAACAGTCGCTGCCGCAGCGCGGTCAGCTCCAGCACTGCGGCCGCAGCCAGGTGCTCGCGGTTCAGGGTGTACTGGACCGCGCTGCCGACCTCCGCTGCGGTCACCAGCCCAGTGCTGGCCAGGCGGCGCAGGACCTTGCGCGTCCCGGTCTCGCTCCCGCTGGCCGCCAACTGGTGGATCTTCCGGCCGGTAAGTGGCTTCGACGTGCGCGCCAGCACTGCCAGCACCGGACCATCGAGAGTCGGGATCACTGTGCTTATTGGCCGGGACATGTCCATTGCAACACTATAGTGCCGATACCAGCACTATTCTACCGATGTCGGCACTATGGTGTTTGTGCGGATCGCGCCTCAGCCGGAGAGGTGGGCGACGTTCTGCCAGGCGGGGTCGGGGGTGGTGGTGAGGGTTACCTTGCCGTGGGGCCAGCCGGTGGTGGCGGCTTGGAGTTGGGCGTCGGCGGGGGTGGTGCCGTCGACGTAGTAGTGCAGGATGCGGGTGCCGGCCGAGGTCTCATGGGCCAGCAGGTTGCCGGAGCCGCCCAGGCGGTCGGTGAGGTGGTCCTCGAACGCCCGGAGCTCGTCGAGCATCTCGGACTCGGGAAGCCCGTCCTCACGCACCACGGGATAGTGGATCGCGACAGCGACATGCGTATCGAGGTGCGGCCGCCGGATCGACCGCAACGGGTACTCGGCCGTCGCGATCACCCGCTGACCGTCGCGCGTACCCTCCAGCATCTTCCACGCCGGACTGCCGTCCTCGAGCGTGTGCTCGGCAGCAAACCCCGCCACCGCAGGCAGCAGTTCCATCACCGGTACGGCGTCGGCAGGCGCGGCGGGCAGCGTGTCGATCGCACCGACCCACGTCTCCACCATCTCCTCGCCGAGCACCAGGTCGAGGATCAGGAACGTGACCCGGCGCTGCACATCCACCGACAACGACGAGAAGACAGGATGGTGTACACCGACATGCACCGAAGCCGAATCCGGCTCGATCGACACCACCGACTCGTCGACCGCGACCGGCGGAAGCCCCTCGAACTGGATCGTCACCGCGGGCCCGGGCCGGCGCAGGTCGGCGTACTCCCAGACCTGGTCCGACGGCGGAGCGGCCCGCAGCCAGCGGCGAGCGACCGCGCGCTGCGCCGGGTTGCCGGCGGCGGTGACGATGAGCGCGTGCCGGGCGTGCAGCCCGGGGCCGAGCTCCCACTCCAGGTCCGGGTGGATGCGGGCGACCCGCTCGTTCAGTTCCGCGTTCGCGTCGGTCGGCTCCCGGCGGGCGATCGCGTCCGCGACACTCGTCGCGCCGGCGCTCGACCACCAGGACCAGAACGCGCCGATCGGATCGGCCTCCACGGCGTTCCGGCGACGACGCTTGAAGATGGGCATGGCCGCATCCTCTCCCAACCAGGGGTGCGACGATGGACACCGTCGGCAGCAACTGTCACCTGGGTGGGTTGAGGAGGAACACCGAGTGCTTCGGCGAATTCTGCTGGGCGTGTCCCGCAGCTCCCAGATCAAGAAGGCTGTGTCGTCGCTGCCGGTGTCCAGTGGCATCGTCTCGCGGTTCGTCGCCGGTGAGACGGCTCCGGAGGCCGTGCTGGCCACCGAGAAGCTGGTCAGCAACGGGCTGAACGTCACCCTCGACCACCTCGGTGAGAACGTCACCGACCGGGCCGCGGCGTCCGCAACCGCCAATGCGTACCTGGACCTGCTGCGGAAGCTCACCGCCGCCGGCCTGACGAAGAACGCCGAGGTCTCGGTGAAGCTGTCCGCCGTCGGCCAGGCGCTCCCGGGGGACGGCGAGAAGATCGCGCTGGAGAACGCGCGGACCATCTGCCTCGCCGCCCGCAACGCCGGAACGACGGTGACGCTGGACATGGAGGACCACACCACGACCGACTCCACGCTGGGGATCCTGCGCGAGCTGCGCCAGGACTTCCCGGAGACGGGTGCGGTCCTGCAGGCCTACCTCCGCCGTACCGAGTCCGACTGCCGCGACCTCGCGTACGCCGGCTCCCGCGTCCGCCTGTGCAAGGGCGCCTACAAGGAGCCCGAGTCGGTCGCCTTCCAGGAGAAGCGCCAGGTCGACAAGGGGTACGTCCGGGCGATGAAGGTCCTGATGAACGGCGACGGCTACCCGATGATCGCGTCGCACGACCCGCGGCTGATCGCGATCGCGGGCGCGCTGGCCGACCGCGCGAACCGCAAACCGGGCAGCTTCGAGTACCAGATGCTGTACGGCATCCGCCCCGAGGAGCAGCTCCGCCTGGCCGGTCTGGGCCACACGGTCCGCATCTACATCCCGTACGGCGAGGACTGGTACGGCTACCTCGTACGCCGCCTCGCCGAGCGCCCCGCCAACCTCCAGTTCTTCGCCCGCTCCTTGATCAGCAAGAAGTAACGCCGGCCCGGACGGCTAACCTGTGGAGCATGAGTAACAAGGTGGCCGTTCTCGGGGCCGGAGTGATGGGGGAGACGTTGCTGTCCGGGCTGATCAGGGCCGGGCGGCGACCGGAGGACCTCCTGATCACCGAGCGCCGGGAGGAACGCGCCGCCGAGCTGCGTGAGCGGTACGGCGTCGACGTCGTGTCCAATGTGGAGGCGGCGAAGCAGGCGGACACGCTCGTCCTGGTCGTGAAGCCGCAGGACATGGGCGATCTGCTCGCCGAGATCGCCCCAGCGGTGCAGCCGTCGCAGACTGTCGTCTCGCTCGCGGCCGGTATCACCACCGGGTTCGTCGAGTCGCGGCTGCCTGAAGGGGTTGCCGTCGTACGCGTCATGCCGAATACGCCGGCCCTGGTCGACGAGGGCATGGCGGCGATCTCCCGCGGCGCGCACTGCGACGAGAGCCACCTCGAGCTGGCCGAGAGCCTGCTCGCCGCGACCGGTCGCGTGATCCGGGTCCCGGAGAAGCAGCAGGACGCGGTGACGGCGATCTCCGGCTCAGGTCCGGCGTACCTCTTCTTCGTCGTCGAGGCGATGATCGAGGCCGGCGTCCACATGGGCCTGCCGCGCGGTACGGCGACCGAACTCGTCGTACAGACCGTGGTCGGATCCGCGAAGCTGCTGCGCGAGACCGGCGAGCACCCGACGGTACTGCGGGAGCGCGTGACGTCCCCGGGCGGTACGACGGCTGCCGCGGTCCGCGAACTCGAGGACCACAAGGTCCGCGCCGCGTTCCTGTCCGCGATCGAGGCCGCCCGCAACCGTTCGCGCGACCTGGCTGCCGAATAACACCTCTCGCACCGCTGGCGTTATGGTTGGGCGCCGAGGTTTCCTGCCATGTTCGAGGGATATGAGTCCGCCCATGGGTAATGGTTCGGTCGAGCCGGCGACAACGCCTGCGCAGCATCAGGATCGGCCTGCGCAGCATGAGGATCGGCCTGCGCGGCTTCAGGAACGCGAGGTGCCGCCGCTGCCGTGGCGCGTGCCGCTGGACCCGGCGCCGTGGTGGGCCTGGGCATTGTTCGTGCTGCCGTTCGTCGTCGTACCGGCGCTGAACTCGTGGCTGTGGATGGGTGCCCGCGACATGCTCGCGGTCGGTCTGCTGACGATCATCGGAGCGTCGGTCGTCCGCGTCGCCGGCGGCGTCGTGCTGTATCGCGTCGAGCTGTTCCCGAGCGGCCTGAAGGCCCGCACCAGCATGCTGATCCGCAGCCTCGCCTGGCAGGACGTCGGCAAGATCGAGGTCGGCGACGACAACGTCGTACTCACTCGCGGCCCGGACGAGCACGAGATCAACGGCATCCCCACGGACCGCACCGCCGAGGTCGCCGCCGTGATGGAGGTGCTGCGGGAGCAGTCCTTCGAGGTCAAGGTCCAGCGCCACCGCCCGCGCCCCGGCATCGGCACCCTCCTCGTCCTGCTCTACGTCGTCCTGTCCATCGGCGCCTTCCTGCTCCGCTGGCACATAGTCATCTGAGTCACCTGAGTCATCTGATCCACGGCCCTTCGCCCGCGATCCGGTCGACGGTCACCCTGGCGATCACGCCGGTGTCCCAGATCCCTTCTCCGAAGGGGAATTCGGGCAGCCCGAGGTAACGCTGCGTCTCGCGGTCCATCAACGCCTTGTACTCGCGGGGAATCCCCGGCCCCTCGAGTTTCGCCGTACCGCGGATTGTCAGGTACTGCGTGATGCCGCGCGAGCTCACCTGGTCGTCCTGGACCAGCAGCGTCACCCGTGGATCACGGAACAGGTTGCGGGTCTTGCGGTGCGGGGCCTGGAGCCCGATCAAGAGGTCGTCGCCGTCGCGTTCGACCCACACGAGCGATGCCTGCGGCGACCCGTCCGGGTCGATCGTGATGATCGTGACGTCCTTGGGCTCGTCGAAGATCCGATGAGTGCTCTCGGGAAGGTTCATGGAGCAGACGCTAGACAGCGCCGTGGGAACCTCTGAGTACCCTGAACGCTGTGCATGGTGTTGAACCTGGCGACGTCTTCCTGGCCGACTGCCCGGCCCGTCTCGCGGTCGAGGTGATCGCGGACAAGTGGGCCGTCGTCGTGCTGTGGGGCCTCAACGACCACGCCCGCCGGCACTCGGAGCTGATCGAGCTGATCGGCGGGATCTCGAAGAAGGTCCTCACCCAGACACTCCGCCGGCTGCAGGCGAACGGCCTGGTCACGCGGACCGACCACGGCGGCGTCCCGCCCCGCGTCGAATACGCCCTGACCGACCTCGGCCGCACCCTGATGGGCCCCATCCGAATGCTCACCGAATGGGCAGAACAGAACGGCGAGGCAGTCCTCGCCGCCCAAGAATCCCCGTAACCCCCATCTCCTCCTCCACCGCCCTCCTCCTCCTCTTCCTCCTGCGCCCTCCTCCTCCTCCGCCCATCTCTTCCTGGGGGCGAACGTAGGGTCGGGGCATGGACTTTTCTTTGTGGCCGGCGGCGTCACGGACCTGGCAGGGTGTGCTCGAAGGTGCTGAGTACGCCGAGCGGACCGGATGGCACGGCGTGTGGATCGCTGACCATTTCATGCAGAACGGGGACGACCTGAGCGTCCCGGTCAACGAGGTACTGGCGCTGATCGCGGGGGTCGTCGCGCGCACCGAGCGGGTTCGGGTCGGCTCGATGGTGCTCGGGAACACGTACCGGCACCCGGCCGTGGTCGCGAACGCGGCCGCGACGATCGACCAGATCGCGAACGGCCGGTTCGTGCTGGGAATCGGCGCCGGCTGGCAGGTCAATGAGCACGAGGCATACGGCATCGAGCTGCCGCCGATCGGCCCGCGCCTCAAGCGTTTCGAAGAGGCCTGCCAGGTGATCAAGAGCCTGCTCACCCAGGAGCGGACGACGTTCGACGGCAAGTACTACCAGCTCGCCGGCGCGCCCTGTGAACCGAAGCCGGCCCAGCTCCCGATCCTGATCGGCGCCGCGGGCGAAAAGGTTGCCCTCGGCATCGTCGCGAAGTACGCCGACGAGTGGAACCACTGGGGACGTCCGGAGCTGGCCGCGCACAAGGGCGAGGTCTTCGCGAAGCACTGCGAGCGCGTGGGGCGCGATCCGTCGACGGTACGGCGTTCCGCGCAGACGTTGCTGGAGGTCGTCGTACCGGGTGACACCGAGGCGATCGAGCGCAAGGAGCGCCTGGAGAGCCGGGGTGCGCACGTGATCATGGGGTCGGCGCAGGAGGTGCTCGACGTCGTCGCGCAGTACCCGGCGGCCGGGATCGACGAGCTGCTGGTGCCGGACGCGTTCCTCGGCGACGGCACCCGGCGCTTCGAGGCCTTGGAACGGTTGCGCGAAGAGGTTCTAGCGAAGCTCTAGGGTCGCGACCACGGGCCAGTGGTCGCTGGGCAGCCGCCCGTCCGGGCGGTAGTGCTCGACGGCCGCGTCGGTCACGGTCCACGTCGAGGTGACGAGGATGTGGTCGATGCGGTCGTCGTCGACGGCGCCGGTGAAGTCGTGCCAGCTGCCGCCTGCCTCGATCGGTACGGCGATCCGCAGACCGGAATCCACCAGCGTCTTCACCGGGGGAGAGTCCGGCCTCGCGTTCAGGTCGCCCATCACGATCCACGGGATCGATCCGCTGATCCAGCGCGCGATCAGCCGCGACGACTGCAGTTGCGCGACCTCGCCCGCGTGGTCGTAGTGCGCGTTGACGACGCCGACCGTCGTACCGTTGCGGTGCCGCAGCCAGACCAGGGTCGCGACCCGGGTCAGGTCGGCGTCCCACCCGATCGATCCCGGCGTCCCCGGGTCGTCGGACAGCCAGCGCGTCTCCTGCCGCTCGACCTTCCAGTCGCCGGGCCGGACCAGGACGGTCGCGTGCTCACCCGCGTTCATGCCGTCGTCCCGGCCGGCGCCGACGATCTCGTACTTCGGGAACCGCCAGCGCAGGTACTCGAGCTGGTCGGGCAGCACTTCCTGCAGCCCGACCACGTCTGCGTCCAGCTGTTCGATCGCCGCCACCGCCGCCTTCCGCCGTACCGGCCAGGCGTTGTCGCCGTCGGGTGCGGAGGAGTTGCGGAGGTTGAACGTGGCGGCGCGGATCTTCATGGAGCAGATCCTGCCAAACCCATCGCCCGAGTCGCCGCCTGGAGTCGCGGAGTGCTCGCCTCGAGCGCCCGGTCGCGCCCTTGGGCGAGCAGGTTCTCGATCGCTCCCGGGTCGGTCGTGAGTCGCGCGTACTCCTTCTGCAGCGGCTCGATGACGGCCAGGACCGCGTCGGCGACGTCCTGCTTCAGCGCGCCGTACGACGCATAGGCCTTCGCGAGCTCGACCGGGTCGCCGTCGGTGCACGCCGCGAGGATCTCCAGCAGGTTGGTGATCCCCGGCTTGTTCGTCTCGTCGTGCCGGACCTCGCTGTCCGAGTCCGTGACGGCGCGCATGATCTGGCGGCGGATCACGTCCGGCGGGTCGAGCAGCCGGATCGTCCCGATCGCGTCGTCGGCGTCCGACTTGCTCATCTTCGCGGTCGGGTTCTGCAGGTCCTTCACCCGCGTCGCCAGCGCCGCCTTGTTGAGCTGCGGTACGACGAACGTGTCGCCGTACTCGCGGTTGAACCGGATCGCGATGTCCCGGGCCAGCTCGACGTGCTGGTCCTGGTCGCCGCCGACCGGGACCCGTTCCGCGCCGTACAGCAGGATGTCCGCGGCCATCAGGCACGGGTACGTGAACAGGGAGGCCCGCGTCATCGGGCGGCCGTTGCCCTTCTCCTTGTACTGGATCATCCGCGACAGCTCACCGACGTACGACGTGCACTCCAGCAGGTATGCGAGCTGGGCGTGCGTGGGTACGTCGGACTGGATGAAGACCGTGCCCTCGGGGACACCGGCCGCGAGCATGAGCGTCGCGAACTCGCGGGTCAGCGTGGCGAGTCTTCGGGGATCGTGCTTGGTCGTCATCGCGTGCAGGTTCGCGACGAAGTAGAACCCGTCGGGGTCGGTGAACCGGCGCAGCGCGCCGAGGTAGTTGCCCAGCGTCAGACGGCCGGACGGGGTGATGCCGGAAAGCGAGGTCATGATCGTGCCCTTTCGGTGTGTGGAGCCCCACCGAGGACATGAAAAAGGCCGCCTCGGCGAGACGGCCTCATGGATGCGTGCGAACACGCCGGGTGGACCGCCCTAGGCGGCCCACCACAGCTGCAAGTTCGTGTTCACGCTCCGAGCATATCAGCGCTGCGTGAGGGATTGCACGATCAGCTCGTTGCGGGCGTCCTGACCCAGCGGCACCGTCGGGTGTACGCCGTCGCGCAGGTAGTTGAGCAGCCGGTACGGCTTGACCCAGAGCCACTCGGCCCAGCGGATGATCCGCAGGTTCGGGTACTTCTCCTGCTGGTCGTACAGCTGCATGTTGAGCCACGAGCTGTTGCGCTGGTCGGCGAGCTGCACGGTCGAGGTCACGCTCTTGCGGACGACCTGGATGTTGACCCAGTACAACGTCCGGTTCGGGCCGACGATGCTGATCGCCCGCGCGACCTGGGCCGCGAACTTCGGCGGGTCGAAGATGTCGTTGGAGCCGCTGGCCATCAGGATCCGCCGCGGCAGGCCGTACGTCGACGCCCACTGCTGCAACGCGTCGACCGCGCCGGACGTGGGCCGGCTGGACCAGTTGTGCACGGCCAGCGGACTGCCGTCGCGGCCCTGGAGCCGGATCGCCAGCGCTTTCCCGTCCTGGACGGAGATGCTGTCGCCGAACATGAAGACGCCGTTGACGTCCTTGGTGTGCTGGATCTGCTCCGGTGTGGAGATCGCGCGTTGGGCGCCGGCCCAGGAGCCGAGCACGCCGGAGCCGTACGGTCCGGTGGACGACGACGTCGTCACCGCGAACTCTGTCGACTCTGTGGACCCTGTGGCGGCGGATGCGGTCTCGGTTGAGGCGGCGACCGTGGCGGCAGCCGCAGCGGCGGCTCCTGCCGTGAAGATCTGCCGCCGGTTGGGTTTCATTTGCCTCACCGGAGAACTGTGGCTGCCGGCGCCCGTACTCGCAAGTCCGAATCTCACTGTCCGCAGTCGGCCGGCGGCACAATCGGGCCAGAAATTGCGGCTTTTCTGTCAGTCGCTGCAAATTCTGTAACGCTTTGCAGTCCGCCGCCGATGAATCGACTGTTGGTCCGCTGACGGGCCGGCGCGACCGGGGAGGGGTGTCGCGCCGCCCGTTTAGTTGTGCCCCGGCTCCGTCGAGCCGCCCGCCAACTCCTCGATCAACGGCCCGGCGACAGCCATCAGCTCGGCCGGTGACGCGTCCAGGCCGTCCAGCCGCACCAGGTGCCGCGAGATCACCAGCCCGAGAGTGAGCGCGCCGATCACCCCGGATCGCACCAATGCGTCGTCCCCGGACAACTGCGCTGCAACCTGCCGCTGTTGCGCTGTCATCGCGGCCCGAACCTCTTCAGCCGCTTCCGGATGGGTGAACATCGCGCGCAGTGCGGCGAGTGCCGCCGCCGGCTCGTCTGCGAGTTTCTCGGTCAGCGCGGCGATGAGTTGTTCCGCGATCTGCTCCGGTGAGCCCTCGATCGGACCGTCCGCGGGGATCGCGGCCGCCTGCGCGAACAGCTTCTCCTTCGAGCCGAAGTACCGCATCACGAGCCCGGGATCGCTGCCGGCCCGCGTCGCGATCGCGCGGATCGTTGTCCGCTCGAAGCCCTGCTCACCGAACAGTTGCCGGGCCGCAGTCAGGATCCGGGTCTCCGTGCGCCGCCGCTGTTCCACCCTGGTCGCCACGGCCCTCAGTCTACGCATGTTGACCCAACGCCGGATGCGGTCTACCTTTCAGTCAACACATGTAGACTGAATGAGAGAAACCGATGATCCAGACGATCGTGCTGGCCTTCCTGGCCGGACTGATGGGCACCAACGGCATCCCGCACTTCGTCAGCGGCATCACCGCCCGCGAGTACCCGAACCTGACCGGCAACTCCGCCACCAACAATGCGGTCGGCGGCCTGGCGGCGTTCGCGATCGCCGGCGTCCTCCTTGCCCTGGCGCAGGTCGGCGATCACCCTCATGCAGCCCTGATCGCCGGCTCCCTGGGAGTCGTCGGCATGACTGTTTTCCATGCACGGCGAGGCGCCTACCGAGTAAGTGTCAGGTTCGGGAAACCCCTACCCGAGTCCTGAAGGCTAAGGTCAAGGGCATGAGTGGTGAGGCGTTGCTGGTCTTCGACGACGGGTTGACGGCGTACGACTTCGGCCGTGGGCACCCGATGAGTCCGATCCGGGTGGAACTGACGATCAAGCTCGCCCGCGAGTTCGGCGTCCTCGACCAACTCAAGGTCGTGCCTGCCCCGACCGCCGACGACGCGCTGCTCGAGACCGTGCACACCGCGGAGTATGTGGCCGCGGTCAAGCATGCGGGGGAGAACCCCGACGACGCCGATCCCGCGCACGGACTGGGTACGTCGGACACGTATTGCTTCCCGAACATGCACGAGGTCTCCGCGCGGATCGCCGGCGCCTCGGTCGAAGCGGCCCGCTCGGTCTGGGAGGGCGACGTACTGCACGCCGCGAACGTCGCCGGGGGCCTGCACCACGCGATGCCCAACCAGGCCAGCGGTTTCTGTGTCTACAACGACCCGGCGATCGCGATCCAGTGGCTACTCGACCACGGCGCCGAGCGGGTCGCGTACGTCGACGTGGACGTTCACCACGGGGACGGCGTACAGACCGTCTTCTACAACGACCCGCGCGTCCTCACCGTCAGTCTTCACGAGTCGCCGACCACGTTGTTCCCGGGCACCGGAAGCGCCGGTGAGACAGGCGGCCCGGATGCCCAAGGTACGTCGGTCAACGTCGCGCTCCCGCCCGGGACAGGCGATGCGGGCTGGTTGCGGGCGTTCCATGCGGTCGTCCCCGATGTCGTGAAAGCGTTCCGTCCGAGCGTGCTGGTCACGCAGCACGGGTGCGACTCGCATGTCGAGGATCCGCTGGCGCATCTGACGAAGACGATCGACGGGCAGCGTGCGGCGTACCTGGCCTTGCATCAACTCGCGCACGAGGTGGCCGACGGGAAATGGGTCGCCACCGGCGGCGGCGGGTACGCGATCATCGACGTCGTACCGCGGGCCTGGACGCACCTGCTGGCGATCGTCGCCGGGCACCCGATCGACCCTGCCACCCTGGTGCCGGAGGCCTGGCGCGAGGAGGTCCAGCTGCGGTTCGGCCGGGTCGCGCCGGTGCGGATGACGGACGGCCGCGACGCGTCGTACGTCGACTGGTCGAGCGGTTACAACCCTGACACGTGGCTCGATCGCGCCATCAAGGCCACCCGCGACGCCAGCTTCCCTCTGTTGGGCCTCGATCCGACCTATTGAGCATCCGAGCTTCTGAGCCAGGACCGAGTCACACGAGTCCCCCTCTTTCCCATTCGTACCAACAGCCACTACGCTCGTGACATGCACGGACGGAGGTGCCGGAGGGGAAGCCGGCGCACGATCCGTGCTGGAAGTGCGGTGCGCAAATGGCATCAAAGAAGTCCGGTGGTGAGCAGCCGCTCGCCGAGGTGAAGTTCCTGACCGTGGCCGAAGTCGCCACGGCCATGCGCGTGTCCAAGATGACGGTGTACCGCTTGGTGCACTCCGGTGAGCTGCCCGCGGTGCGGGTGGGTCGTTCGTTCCGGGTGTCGGAGGACGCCGTGCACGACTACCTCAAGGGCGCCTTCTTCCAGGCCGGATAACCACGAGAAGCCGAAGGGGCCGGATCCGATCAGGACCGGCCCCTTCGTCATGTCCCGGGCCTGTTCAGCGCCCGAAGCGCCTTCGCTGCTTGTACGACGGCCTCGTCCGGCACTCCGGCCCACAGGTCGTGGTGGGCGGCCGAGCTCGCCTTCACAGCCTGCTCCGCCAGGCTGATGCCCTCCGGGGTCAGGCGGATCTGCGTCCCGCGGCCGTCGTCCGGATCGGATTCGCGGACGGCCAGGCCGCGGCGGACCAGCTGATTCGTCACGTTGCTGGTCCCGCCCGACGACAGCAGCAGACTCCGGACCAGGTCCGACGGCTTCTGGCGGTACGGCGCACCGGAGCGGCGCAGCGAGACGAGTACGTCGAACTCGGCCATGGTCAGCTCCAGGTCGCGCAGCACCCGCCGCGTCGACGCGTTCAGCTCGCCGGCCAGCAGCATGATCCGCTTCGTCAGCTCGCTGGTCGGATACAGCACCTCGGGCAGCTCCTGCTCCCAGGACGAGATCAGCCGGTCCACAGGGTCGTCGGTCACGGTTGACAGCTTATCTGCCTTTGATGATAGCTTTCTTCAAAGCTTTCTACTGAGGGAGATCGACGTGAGGTTGTTGCTCAAGGGCGGGACGGTGGTCGACACCTTCCCGGAGGTCGTCGTACGGCGCGACACCGACGTACTGATCGAGGACGGGCGGATCGCGGCGGTCGGGGCCGGGCTGACCGCGGACGCCGAGGTGATCGACGCGCGGGAGCGGATCGTGCTGCCCGGGTTCGTCGACACACATCGGCACCTGTGGCAGACCGCGTTGCGCGGGATCACCCTCGACGCCGGTCTCGGGGTGTACTTCGAGCGGGTGCTGGGCGGCTACGGGTCGAGGTTCCGCGCGGAAGATGTTGCGGCCGGCAACCTTGTCGGCGCGCTGGAGTGCTTGGACGCGGGCATCACCACGGTCCAGGACTACTCCCACGTGCAGCGTTCCCCGGAGCAGGCCGACGCGGCGCTGGACGCGTTGGAACGCAGCGGGATCCGGGCCGTCTTCGGGTACGGTCCCTCACCGCTCGGTGGTGGCGCGGTCGATGCCGGGGAGATGCGCCGGATCATGGGGCGCCGGTCCGAGCGCCTCGAGTTGGCGGTCGCGGCGATCGGGCCGGCGTACGCGCCGTTCGAGACGGTCCGCGAGGACTGGGAGCTGGCCGACTCACTCGGGGTGCCGGTCGTCGTCCATGTCAGCAGCACGGCGCAGGCCCCCGACCCGATCACGCGGTTGCGGGATGCCGGGCTCGCGCGGCCGAACACGCTGTACGTGCACGGCAACAACCTGCCCGACTCCGAGCTGAAGGTGATCGCCGAGACCGGTGCGGCCGTTTCGGTCACGCCGACGGTCGAGTCGCGGATGGAGATGGGCTCTCCGTTGTCCGGCCGGCTCCGCGAGGCCGGGATTCCCTTCAGCCTCGGGATCGACGTCGTGACCACGGCCGGCGGCGACATGTTCCGGGCGATGCACGAGGTGCTTTCCCTTGGCTACCAGGCATTCACGGCCGCGGAGGTGCTGCAGCTGGCGACGTACGGCGGAGCTCGAGCGCTCGGACTACCCGACGTGGGGTCACTCGCCGTCGGCAACAAGGCCGACGTCGTGCTGCTCCGCAGCATGGACATCAATCTCGCCGGCGGTCTGCACGACCCGGTCGCGACCGTGGTGACCGCCGCGCATCCGGGGAACGTGGACACGGTCCTGGTCGGAGGCACGCCGGTCAAACGCGACGGCCGACTCGTGAGCCCGTTGCTCCCAGCGGCCCTCGCCGACCTCGCCGAGTCCACCGCCTACCTCACCGAAGCCGCCTAGCGGCTGAGGAGCTTGCGGATGGCTGTGGTGATTTCGGGCGGGTTCTGCTCTGCCATGAAGTGTCCGGAGGTGGTGGTTTGATGATGGAGATCGGGGGCCCAGGTCTTCCAGCGGGCCGCGGCGTCGAAGCCGAGTGCGGCGCCCCAGTCCTGCTGGATCACCGTCACCGGCATCCGCAATTTGTTGCCCCGGGCAAGATCCTCCTCGTCGTGCTTGACGTCGACGGTCGCCGAGGCGCGGTAGTCCGCGACGATCGACGGCACCGCGTGCCGGCAGGCCTCCAGGTACGCTGCGCGGACGTCGGAGGGGATCGCCGCGGGATCGTTCGTCCACAGGTCGAGGAAGTACCCGAAGAACTCGTCCGAGCTGGCGGCGATCATCCGCTCAGGCAGGCCGACGGGCTGCGCCATCAGATACAAGTGGAACCCGACGGCTGCGGTCGTTCCGTGCATCACGTCCCACATGTCGAGCGTCGGCAACACGTCCAGGCACATCAGGTGTGTAACCACGTCCGGGTGATCGAGACCAGCACGGAACGCGACCAACGCACCCCGGTCGTGCCCGACCAACGCGAACTGCGAATGCCCCAACGCAGCCGCCACCGCGACAACGTCCGCAGCCATGCTCCGTTTCGAATACCCCTCAGCCGGCTTGTCGCTCGCGCCGTAGCCCCGAAGATCCGGGCAGATCACGGTGTGATCCACCGCCAACTCAGCCGCAACCCGCCGCCACATCAAATGCGTCTGCGGAAACCCGTGCAACAACACCACCGGAGTGCCCGAGCCGCCGACAGCAACATTCAGCACCACACCATCCGCACCCGGCACCCGCCGGTAGTCAAAGCCTTCAATCTCCATGCCGCCCAGCCTCACCGATCCGGATGAGCAACGAATGAGCGCTACCGTGACCGAGTGGAGTTCGGCGTACTGGGACCGGTGGTCGCCTGGGAGAGCGAGTCGTCCGACCTGAACCGGGAGCAGGTTGATTTGCGGGGGCCGCGGCATCGGGCCGTGCTGGCCCGGCTGATCGTGGCGCGGGGGCGGGTCGTGCCTGCGCAGGTGTTGGTGGACGACTTGTGGGTCGATCCGCCAGCGGGCGCGTTGAGTGCGGTGCGGACGTTCGTGGCCGCGCTGCGTCGAGCGATCGAGCCGGACCGCGCCCCGCGCGAACCAGCCCGACTCCTGATCACCGCAGGCCCCGGCTACGCCCTGAAAACAACAAACGTAGACGCCTGGCACTTCGAGAAGGCACTACGCGCCTCCACCCCGAGCGGCGGGCCAGCCGCGCAAGCGTCCGCTCCGAGCGGCGGGTCGGCCGTGGGAGCGGCGGGTGTGAGCCGTGGGTCAGCGGGGTTTGCGTCGTCGGAGGAGCGGTTGGATGAGCTTCTGGCCGGGTTGGGGTTGTGGCGGGGGCCGGCGTACGCCGAGTTCGTGGACGAACCGTGGGCGCTGGCCGAGCGGGCGCGACTGACCGAGTTGCGGCTGCATGCTGTGGAGCAGATCGCGGAAACCCGCCTGGAGATGGGCCTCGCAGCGGAGGCGGTGCCGGACCTCGACGCACACGTCATCGAGCACCCGTGGCGCGAGGACGCCTGGCGCTTGCTGGCCCTCGCCCTGTACCGGAGCGAACGGCAAGGCGACGCCCTCGCCGTACTGCGTCGCGCCCGGGAAACCCTGGTCGGCCAACTCGGCCTAGACCCCGGCCCCACGCTCACCCGCCTAGAAACCGACATCCTCAACCAGGCCCCCCACCTAACCCCGCCACCCCACCGCACCAGGCCACCCCAGCTCACCCAGACCGCCCATCCCACCGAGGCCGCGCATCCCACCCGGGCTGCCCATCCCACCGAGGCTGCCGAGCCCACCGATCCCACCGAGGCTGCCCATCCCACCGAGGCTTCCCAGGTCACCCCGCCCGCACGTCTCACTCAGCCTGGGCAGGCGACTCCGCCTGCACCTCTCGCCCCGCCTGGGCAGGTCGCTTCGGCTGGGGAGGTCGGCTCGGGCGCGCGGTTGGCGCAGGCTGGGAGTGTGTGGGCGGAGGCGGCCGCTGCGTATGACCGGGCCGTCGGGGGGACGCGGGCTCGGATCGAATCGACTGTCGGGCTGCTCCGCAATCTCGCGGTTACCGGTGGCGGCGGGCTGGAAGCGGCTCGTCGGCACCGGCTCGCAGCGATCGCCGCGGCTGAGGAGCTAGGCGATCCCGACCTCACCGCCCGCGTGATCGGTGCGTACGACGTACCAGCGATCTGGACCCGCTCCGACGACGAAGCGCAGGCAGCGGCCATCGTGGCCGCCGCCGAACGCGTACTGCCGACCCAGCATCACGCCAGCATCCGCGCACGACTGCTGGCCACGATCGCGCTCGAGTCCCGAGGCTCCCGCTCGCCGCGAGCACGGGAGGCGGCCCTCGAGGCCGAGCAACTAGCCCGCGGCCTCGACGACCCCGCGCTGCTGGCGTTCACGTTGAACGGCGTCTTCATGCAGACCTGTCACCGCGCCGGCCTCGCCCCACAACGCGACGCGATCGGCGCCGAACTCATCACCCTCGCGCAGCGCCACAACCTCTTTACCTACGAGGTTCTCGGCCACCTGATCAGGCTGCAATCCGCCTGCGCAAGAGCCGACCACACCGCCGCCGACGAACACGCAGCGGCCGCCGACGCGTTGGCCGCCCGGCACGAGCTCCCGCTCGTCGCCGTCTTCACTCGCTGGTACGCCGCCCTCCGCGACGACACCCCCGAGTCGTACCGCGCCGCAGCCGCCCTGCTCGACGACGCGGGCATGCCCGGCCTGAGCGCCGGTCTCCTCCCGCTGGCGTTGGCCGCACACGCCGTACGTCATGGCGAACCGATCCCGAAGGCCGACTACGGCCCGCACGCTCCGTGGGTGTACGGAGCGCCGGATCCGCCGCCCGGCCTGCTGTTGGAGGCGTACTGGGCCCTGACTGCCCACAGCACCCATGACCCCGAGCTGTTGGCAAAGGCGCAAGCCGCGTTGGCGCCGGCGGCCGACGAACACGCAGCCGGCAGCGGCCTGCTCACCCTCGGCCCGGTTGCCGACTATCTGCCTTAGAGGTCGTCCGGAGAACCGCTCTCGGACTTCCGATCGGCCTGCAGCCGCAGCTCGTGGTGCGACTGGTGTGCCGTGGTCCGGTACGCCTCGTCGTGCGCCGCGATCGCGCCCGCGACCCCCGACCCGCGCCCGTGGCGCTTCGCCCACGAGGCGAACCAGGTCAGCCCCGCCAGCACCACGGCGAGCCCAGCGAGAAACACCACGTACTCCATCCGGCCAAAGTACCTCGCGTTTGGTCACCGACCGATCGTGATCCGCTCCGGACCGTGGACACCGGAAACCGTCGGGATCGTTGCCGATGCGGTGCCTGACGTGGCGTCGCTCTGACTCGCAGCCTCCTCCCAGGAATCTTCCAGGGCCGTCGCAGACCGTGCGATCAGGATGGAGTCACCAACCTGAAGGAGGCTTCCGATGCCGATCCGAATCGTCAAGACCGTTGCCGTAGGCACCATCGCCACCCTGGGGCTCGCCGCCGTCGCCTTCACCCCCGCCGCCTACGCGAGCACCACCGCGAAGACAGCCACTCCCCACCTCGC
Source organism: Kribbella sp. VKM Ac-2571 (assembly GCF_004362255.1). Taxonomy (NCBI): domain Bacteria; kingdom Bacillati; phylum Actinomycetota; class Actinomycetes; order Propionibacteriales; family Kribbellaceae; genus Kribbella; species Kribbella sp. VKM Ac-2571. The sequence continues at coordinate 165,068 of NZ_SNWS01000021.1, read as the reverse complement.
CGTCCTCACCGAGCCGGTCGTCCCGGTCGCGGTCCGCAAAGCTGCCTGAGATGCTGACTGCATGGCAGCACGAGTGGTCGCCGACGGATTGGTGCTCCGCGCCTGGGAGCCGGCGGACGCGCCGGCGATGGTCGAACTGTTCGACGACCCAGAGGTGGCGTACTGGACACCGCTGAAGTCCCCCTTCGACCTCGCCGTCGCGACGGAGTACGTCGCGAACGCGCGCAGGGCGACGGACAAGCTCCAGTTGGCGATCACCACAGACGGTGTACAGCCGCTCGGCGAGGTCATGCTCAACCTCGCCACGGGCTCGCTCGGGTACGCGATCGGACCGGCGCATCGCGGGCAGCGTCTCGGGGTGCGGGCGCTGAAGGTGCTGACCGCCTACGCGCACGAAACGGCCGGCCTGCCGCGGGTGATTCTCGAGATCGAGCCGGACAATTCAGCAAGCACCGCGGTGGCGCGAGCAGCCGGCTACCGGCAGACCGACCTACCGCCGGAACATGTCGTGGACAAAGGTCGCGAGCTGACCCTGTTCACCTGGGAACACCTCGCCGAGTAGTGGGGATCAGGTCGAGAGACCAGTCGTTGCAGCGCATCCAGTGGCCTTTGGGATATTCGAAGTCGCGTTCACCGAGGAGGGTGAAACCGGCCTTCTGGCACAAGGCATTGGATGCCGCGTTGGCCACTCCGGGGTACGCATGCAACGTCCGATGCGAGCCGGCGTCGGCCGCGACCTTCGCCACCTCATGTACGGCGGCCGTGGCCAGTCCACGCCCCTGGAACTCGGGCAGAATCGACCACCCCGTCTCCCAGACAGTCTCGTCGTTCTCGCTGTGCTCCCAGTAGCCGATCAACCCGGCGCGCTCGCCCTCCTCGGTGACGATCACGAACATCTGTCCGGTGAAAGCGTTCTCGACGTACTTCCGATGCCGGTCCCGCAGCTTCTCGGGCGTCTCCGGACCGCCGAGGTACGCCGTCATCTCCGGCGTATTGCACCGCTCGAGCAGCCGGAAGTCCTGCTCAGTCCAGGAAACCAGCGTCACCATGCCAGCAGTACATCAGCCGCCGCCGACAACCTCAGGCCGGGCGGTGGGCTCGGAAGGCGAAGGCGTGCGGGACGTCGTAGCCGCCGGGCTCCTCGAAGCGGTCCACGACCAAGCCGCTGCTGATCACGGCGTTCAGGTAGTCCGCCAGCGGGACATGGTTCATGCCGATGCGGCGGCGGATACCGTCCTCGCTCCACCAGGGCGACTCGGTGTGCCAGCCGGAGTGCCGGTACGTCGGGTGTACGATCCGGCGACCGTCCTCGGCGTACACGACGTGCGGACCGTTGAAGCACGGGTGCACGCCGTACACGACCAGCACCCCGCCGGGTCGCAGTACTCGCGCCGCCTCCAGGAGGACCGCACCGAAGTCGTCCACATCGGTGGAGGTCCACAGCGTGATCGCAGTGTCGAACGACGCGTCCGCGAAGGGCAGGGCCGCAGCGTCGCCGTGCAGCAGTGGACCGTCGGTACGCGTCCGGGCGCGGCCGAGTTGGTCGATGGAGTAGTCCAGCCCCACAACGGTGCGCCCGCTGGCGCGGATGCTCTCGAAGTTCCGCCCGGTGCCGCAGCCGATGTCGAGGCACGGCCCGGATCCAGGCCCGAGGAGGTCCAGCAGGCCCGGCTGATGAGGCTCGGCGTCCTTCCCGAAGCGTTCGTCGTACCACTCCGCAAGACCGTCATACCGAGCCCGCATCCAGCCTCCCCAGGTAAGGTCCCAGTCTACTGGTGCAGCCTGCTTTAGGTCGGGACAGTGACCTACGGGTAAGCTTTGCCGACGTTCTCTTTGAGTTTGGATGGTCAGACGTGGGTTCCGTAATCAAGAAGCGCCGCAAGCGTATGGCGAAGAAGAAGCACCGCAAGCTGCTGAAGAAGACGCGGGTGCAGCGCCGCAAGCTCGGCAAGTAGCCGGGCAGTACTGGCCTGCCGCGCCCGGTCCGGCTGGGGGTTGCTCGTGGCACAGGTAGTGATGGTGACCGGCGTCTCGAGGGACGCCGGTGCTCGCTGTGCCCGCAGACTGGCCGACGACCCGTCGATCGGCACCGTTCTCGGTGTCGACGTGGTTCCGCCGCGCGCGGAGCTGGGGCGGGTCCGGTTCGTCCGGGCGGATATTCGTAATCCGGTGATCGCCAAGGTGATCGCCGCCGAGGACGTGGACACGGTCGTCCACACCGGCGTTGTGGCCACGCCCGGCAGCGCCGGTGGCCGGTCGTCGATGAAGGAGATCAACGTCATCGGCACCATGCAGCTGCTCGCCGCCTGCCAGAAGGCGCCCGGCGTGGCCAAGCTGGTGGTGAAGTCGTCGACGACGGTGTACGGCGCGGGTCCGCGGGATCCGGCGATGTTCACCGAGGAGATGGCGCCGCGGGCGATCCATCACCACGGATTGAGCAAGGACGCCGTCGAGGTCGAGGGCTACGTGCGGGGCTTCGCCCGGCGCCGCCCCGACGTCTGCGTCAGCACGCTCCGGATGGCGAACTGGATCGGCCCCAAGACCGATTCCCCGATCACGCGCTACTTCGCGATGCCCGTCGTACCGACCGTGTTCGGGTACGACGCCCGCCTGCAGTTCCTGCACGAGGACGACGGTGTCGAGGCGATCCACCACGCGACCGTCAACGATCTTCCGGGGACCTTCAACCTGGCCGGTGACGGCGTGCTGTCGCTGTCCCAGGCGATCCGCCGCCTCGGCCGGCCGACGCTGCGGCTTCCTTCGTTCACGGCGTCCAGCACTGCGGCCGTCGTACGACGAGCCCGGCTGGCGGACTTCTCGCCGGACCAGATCACCTTCCTGACCTACGGGCGGGGTGTGGACACGACACGGATGCGGACCGAGTTCGGATTCGAGCCGAAGTACTCGACTGCGGAGGCGTTCGACGACTTCCGGCGATCGCTCGGGACCGGCGCGATGACCCGGGTGGCCGGTTTGCTCACCGCCGGCCTGGGGGCGCTGCGTGGCTGACGCGGACGTGATCCCGATCGGCTCCGCCGGCCGGCCGGGCCGGGGGAGCGGACGTCGTACGACGCCCTCGGCCGCGGCTCGTGCGCTCGCGGGGCAGGGCGGTCGCGGGAAGAAGAACAGCCGCGCCCGAGCGCAACGTGACGAGCGAGTCGACGCCGACGTCACGGCGAGCCGTGCCTCGAAAAGCGGCCCCGCGACGGGCAGGCCGTCTGCCGAGGAGCCGGTCGAGCCGGTTGGCGCCGTACCGGATGTCGATGGGCCCGAGGCGCCTGCTGGTTCTGAATTCGCCGGGCTCGAGCAGGCGGTGCGGGGACTGTTCGGTGAGGACGGGGAGCGGCGGGTCGCCGAGTGGCTCGCGTTCCTGCGCCGGCGGCTGACCGGGGAGTACGAGCTCGACGAGTTCGGGTACGACTCCGACCTGACCGACCAGGTGCTGCTGCCGATGCTGCGCCCGATGGTGGAGAAGTGGTTCCGCGTCGAGGTCCGCGGGATCGAGAACATCCCGTCCGACGGCAGCGCCCTGATCGTCGCTAACCACTCGGGCACGATGCCGCTCGACGGGCTCGTCACGCAGGTGGTCGTCGCGGATCACACCGGCCGGCCGCTGCGCACGCTCGCCGCCGACCTGGTGTTCCAGACCCCGTTCGTGGGTGAGTTGTCACGCAAGGGCGGTGCGACGCTGGCGAACAACGACGACGCCGAGCGGCTGCTCCGGCAGGGGAACCTGGTCGGTGTCTGGCCGGAAGGTTTCAAGGGGCTCGGGAAGCCGTTCTCCGAGCGGTACAAGCTGCAGCGCTTCGGGCGCGGCGGGTTCGTCAGCGCGGCGATGCGGACCGGCGTACCGATTGTTCCTTGCTCGATCGTGGGCGCCGAGGAGATCTACCCGCTGGTCGGCAACATCGCCTCGCTGGCACGGTTGCTGGGCGTCCCGTACATCCCGGTCACGCCGTTCTTCCCGCTGCTCGGGCCGCTCGGCCTGATCCCGCTGCCGTCCAAGTGGCTGATCGAGTTCGGCGAACCGATCCGCACCGACGACTTCCCCGACGGCGCCGCCGACGACCCGATGCTGGTCTTCAACGTCACCGACCAGGTCCGCGAAACCATCCAGCAAACCCTCTACACCCTCCTCATGCAACGCCGCAGCGTCTTCTTCTGACGCCACCCCGGCCCCCACCCCGCCATCGCCCCACCGGTCTCGTGGCCCAACCAAGCACGCACTCACCCACCCTGTGTAGCCCGCCGACGCGGCTGACGGTGAGGTCGAACGACGCAGCCCCGGCACGTGGTGCTTGTGCCGGGGCTGCGCGGTGCTCGGGTCCTGTTACTTCCAGGGTGGGAAGAGGGTTTGGATGATTCCGGGCAGGTTGATCAGTGGTGTTGTCGGGAACGGCCACGGCCAGGACGGTGTGGCCGGGGGCAGCGTTGAAGGCAGCACGGTGGGCGTCGCAATCGGCGAGTTTGACGACGACGGCCGAGGTGGGGTCTTCAGGCTGGTCGGAGGCGGAGCGGTGGACTGCACGATGGTGGTGTTCGGCAGCTTGGTCGGCACCGTGGTCGGCTGCTGAGAGATCGAGTTGACCGGTGTCGGGATCGTCGTCGACGCCTTGGGGCTCGACGACGCCTTGGCCGGGTTGCTCGACTCGGAGCCGGTGCCGGGGCTGGTGCGGTTCGGCTGGTTGTTGTTCGTGCCGGTGCTCGGCGCACCCGACGGCTTCGGTGCCGCACACTTCGGGCATGCCGCCGAGGTGTGCTGCGCCAGCTGCTCGATCGTGGCCAGTGCCTCGACCCCGGACTTCAGCGACTCCGGCGGGAGTTTCGGCGCGAGCTCGACCAAAGCCTGGCGGGCGCTGGTGATGAACGCCGTGATCGCGGAGATCGAACTCTCGTCGTTGTCCTGCTGGTACGACGCGACCAGTCGGGACACGCCCTTGCGGGCCTGCGCCGAGAAGTCGTCCAGCGTCGCGTTGATCGTGCCCACGGAGCCGCCGTTCTGGGCCAGCTCGCGGACTTCGGACAGTCGGGTCTCGCGTGCTCGAGATCGCGCCGGCCGCGGGAGTCGTCCCCGACTCCGACATTGGTCGCCACGTTCTCGATGCTGCGCTTCATTCCGTACAAGGTGTCGCCGGGCATGGCCTGCTGAGCGGCGGCGGCGGAACCGATGCCACCTCCGAGCAGCACCAGCGCGGCGGTGCTGGCCACGAGCCGGATCCTCCGGCCCTGGCGACGACGGATATCTGTCACGGACGCGCCAACGTCCTCGCTACCCGGCGGGTCGTCCGAGTCGTCTGGTGCGGTGTGCACCGTCAACGGAGTCGCAGTGGTCGCCGCGCGCGCCGCCGCCTGCTCCAACAGGCGGTGCCGCAGCTCGGCACTGAACTCCGGTCGCGGGGCAACTGCGCCGGCGGTCCTCAGCCGTCCGACGAGCTCCACAGCTTCCAGTAACTCGGGGTCATCGCCCAGTCGCGTGGAGTGACGGGGCCCGTGATCGACGGCGTGCGCGAATGCCTCCGCGCGCGCTCGAGCCCTGTGTAGGTCACTCATGAGTTCTCGTTCTCCTCAATGGCCAGTCGGGGTCACCGACAGGTCCTCACCAGGCAAACGAGGTAACTCCCTGACGGGTTACGAAAGACGTTCGTTGTCATCCGCCTCATCTCAAGTCCTTGGGGATAACCTTCGCCAAGTGCCGTACGGCCCTCAGCTGGAGCTGCTTCACGGCGCCCTCGGATTTCTCCAGCGCCTTGGCCGTTTCGGCGATCGACAGACCGGCGAAGAACCGCATCGTCAAGCAGTCGCGCTGCTCGTCGGGCAGGCCGGCAACCGCGTCCCGTAGGACCTCGGCGGTGGCCGCGGCCAGTACGTCGATCTCCGGGCCTTCGGTCTGCCGGTCGTGGGTCTCGATCTCGTCGGTGACCACCTCGAGCCGGACCCGGCCCGACTTGTAGTGGTCGGTGATCAGGTTCCGGGCGATCGTCACCAGCCAGGCTCCGAAGTCCCGGCCCTGCCAGCGGAACGAGTCCAGCGCACGGAGCGCCCGGACGAAGGTCTCGCTGGTCAGGTCCTCGGCGAGTGCCGAGGACGACACCCGTGCGTAGATGTAGCGATAGACGGTGAGCGAGTACTCGTCGTACAGCTCACCGAAGGCACCGACGTCCCCGGCCTGGGCGCGATCGACGAGCTCCGCACGTCTCATCCCGTCCGGGCTTGGCTCCGGCGTGGTCAAGTGTTCTCCCCGTTCAACTGACACGTCGTTCGACACATCCGCGAATGGCCACAGCGACTGGGACAGCACTGAACGTTACTGATCAGATACGTGCTGTCAACAGGCTGGGGCGTGCCGCCTTCCGTCCGGTCCGAAGGTCTGTGAATGCGCCAGCGGACTGCGTCCGCGGGACGGAGCAGCCTGCTGTCGGGGGTGTTGCATTGCGCATGAAGGTCCCCGCTCGCGGGCGGGTTTCTGCAGTGTGAGGTTCAACAGAAGCGCGCTCGCGAAGTCACCTGTATATCGGTGGTTACGCTCCGCTGCAACCATTCTGTGAAAGACGGTTCCTCTCGCAGCGAATCCCGGCCGTGACAGACTCGCCTGGTGAACGTGAATTTCGCGGACATTCTTCGTGACACAGCGCAACGGCACGGCGAGCGTCCCGCGCTGGTCGACGGGGATCGGCGGCTCACCTGGAGCGAGCTCGACCAAGCCGTCGACCGGACCGCGCAGGGCCTCGCCGCGGCCGGCCTGGTACCGGGGTACCGGGTGCTGCTCCTGGTTGCCAACAGCATCGAGTTCGTCACGTCCTACCTGGGCATTCTCCGGGCCGGGCTGGTCGCCGTACCGCTGAACACCGGGCTCACCAAGCCCGAGCTGGCAGCCGTCACGGCGCACTCCGGGGCCCGGCTGGCGATCGCCGGACCGGGTCTCGCGGACCGGTTCGAAGGCGTTCGCGTGGTGGCACCCGACGAGCTTCAAGGTAACGCTCCGTTACTGCCGTCGAAAGATCCCGAGACGCTCGCGGTCCTGCTCTACACGTCCGGAACCAGTGGAGATCCGCGCGCCGCGATGCTGACCCATCGCGCCCTCGCGGCGAATGTGCGGAACCTCAGCGAGCTCGGCGAGGACCGGATGGGGCCCGAGGACGTGGTGCTGGGGGTGCTTCCGATGTTCCACGCGTTCGGCCTGAACGCGGTCCTCGGCTGGGCGGTCGCCACCGGCGCCGCGCTCGTTGTCGAGCAGCGCTTCGATCCCGACGAAACGCTGGATCTGGTCGGCCGGTACGGCGTGACACGGCTGCCGCTCGCTCCGCCTGCACTGAACGCGCTGCTGACCCGGTCCGATCTGCGGGAGGCGCTCAAGACCGTCAAGGTCGTGCTGACCGGCGCGTCCACGCTGGATCGCGCGCTCGCGGACCGCTTCGAGCGGGCCACCGGGCTGCACGTCCACCAGGGGTACGGACTGACCGAGGCGTCCCCGGGTGTCACCACGACCCTGGGCGAGGCCGAGCCGAAGCCCGGCTCGGTCGGTCGCCCGCTGCCCAACGTCGAGGTCCGGATCGCCGACGAGCAGGGCGAGGACGTCGAAGGCGACGACCCCGGCGAGATCCTGATCCGCGGCGGCAACCTGTTCTCCGGCTACTGGCCGGACGGCGTCGACGGCCCCGACGCGGAGGGCTGGTACCGGACCGGCGACGTCGGGTTCCTGGACGCGGACGGCGACCTGTTCCTGGTCGACCGGCTGCGGGAGCTGATCATCGTGTCCGGGTTCAACGTCTTCCCGAGCGAGGTGGAGGACGTGCTGGTCGCCGCTCCCGGCGTACGGGAGGCCGCGGTCATCGGCGTACCGTCCGAGGAGACCGGCGAGGCGGTCAAGGCCTTCGTCGTTCCGTTGCCGGACGCATCGGTCGATGTCGCCGCGGTCCGCGAGTACGCGGAGGGCCGGCTGGCGCGGTTCAAGAGCCCGGTCGAGATCGAGGTGGTGGACAACCTGCCGCACTCGGTCACCGGCAAGGTCGCGAAGGGCCGGCTCCGGGAGGCGGATCGATGAGTCGCGTGGTCATGTACGGGAAGCCCGGGTGTCATCTGTGCGACGACGCGCGGGAGGTCATCCGCGCGGTCTGCGCCGAGGTGGGGGCGGACTGGTCCGAGGTGGACATCACGCAGGACGACCGGTTGTTCACGCAGTACGGCGAACAGATCCCAGTGACGTTCGTGGACGGGAAGCAACACGACTTCTGGCGCGTCGACCCCGCCAGACTACGAAAGGCCCTGATGAGGTAAGGGCGCATCTCTCAATCCCACGCCTACTGCGCGGCACTCGGCGGGCACCTCGCCGAGCACCTGCTCGCGACGGCGTGGGATTGAGAGATGCGCCCTAGGTCACTTCCGCCGATTTTGTTCTCACGTTCACAAGCTCCTAGAGTAAGAGAGCCGCCGGCCGTCAGACCGCGGTGAACCAACCGCTCCCAGGAGAATTGTGACGCGTGCCAGCAGCCGTCGCCCCGGCCCGCCGACGAGAACCGAACGCGGCATCCCCGAGGCGACTGTCGCGCGCTTGCCGGTCTACCTGCGGGCCCTGACCGCGCTCTCGGACAGTGGCATCGCGACCGCGTCGAGCGAGGACCTGGCGACCGCGGCCGGCGTCAACTCGGCCAAGCTCCGCAAGGACCTGTCCTACCTCGGCTCCTACGGCACCCGCGGCGTCGGGTACGACGTGGAGTACCTGAGGTACCAGATCGCCCGCGAGATCGGCGTCACCCAGGACTGGGCCGTGGTCATCGTCGGGATCGGAAACCTGGGCCACGCGCTGGCGAACTACTCGGGCTTCGGCACCCGCGGCTTCCGGATCGTCGCCCTGCTGGACGCCGACCCGACCCTGGTCGGCGAGCGGATCGGCGAGATGGAGGTCCGCGACTTCGCCGAACTCGAGGACATCGTCAAGGCCGACCGGGTCTCGATCGGGGTCATCACCACGCCCGCCGGTCCCGCGCAGGACGTCTGCGACCGGCTGGTCGCCGCCGGCGTGACCAGCATCCTGAACTTCGCGCCCGTGGTGCTGTCCGTGCCCGACGGCGTCGACATCCGCAAGGTGGACCTCTCGATCGAGCTGCAGATCCTGGCGTACCACGAACAACGAAAGTCCGGAGAGGCGGCGCTCCCCCAGGTGCCCGAACTACCAGCGCTGAACGGTATGCCGGATCTCCCGAGTGTCGGGGGAGGTGTCGGAGCGTGAACGAGCGAAGCGAGTTCACCATCCAACACAGCGCGGTTTGTGCCTCATCCGCGCCCGGAGCGAAGCGAGGACGCGGATGAGCTACCTCGTGGTCGGTATCAGTCACCGTTCCGCTGCCATCGACGTACTGGAGCGGGTCGCGCTCGACGCGGACGCGGCGACCAAGGTGGCCCTGGCGGTGCGGGACTCGGCGGCCGTCGCGGAGTCCGCGGTCCTTGCCACCTGCAACCGGACCGAGGTCTATGCGACCGTCGACCGGTTCCACGCCGGGATGGACGAGGTCACCGCGATCCTGTCCGACGTCACCGGCGTACCGCTGCTGGATCTGGCCGAGCACCTCTACGTGCACTTCGAGGAAGGCGCGGTCGCGCACCTGTTCCAGGTCGCGGTCGGGCTGGACTCGATGGTCGTCGGCGAGAGCCAGATCCTCGGCCAGGTGAAGGAGACGCTGCGCGTCGGCCAGGACCTGGAGACCGTCGGCACCGACCTGAACGCCTTGTTCCAGCACGCGTTGCGGGTCGGCAAGCGGGCCCGCACCGAAACCGGGATCGACTCGGCCGGCCGCTCGGTCGTCTCGGCCGGGCTGGACGCCGTCGGCGGCTTCGCGGGCCGGCGTGCACTGGTCGTCGGCGCCGGCTCGATGGCCTCGCTGGCCGCCCAGACGCTGCTCAACGGCGGCGCGAAGACCGTAACCATTGCCAACCGCAACTACGACCGGGCGGTCGCGCTGACCGACCGGATCGGCGGTACGGCGATCCGCCTGGCAGACGTGCCCGAAGCCTTGCGCGACGCCGATCTGGTCGTGTCGTGCACCGGCGCGCGCGGCGTCGTACTGACCGCCGAGACGATCCGCGACGCGACCGACGGCCGGCCGCTCGGCGTCCTCGACATCGCGCTGCCGCGGGACGTCGCTCCCGAGGCGGCCCGGATCCCCGGCGTCACACTGATCACGCTGGCCGACCTGATCGGTACGGCGGGCGGCAGCCAGGCCGACATCGACGAGGTACGCCGGATCGTCGGCGAGGAGACCGGTTCGTTCGAGGCGACCCGCCGGGCTGCTTCGGTGGCGCCGACCGTGGTCGCGCTGCGGGCGATGGCGAGCTCGCTGGTCGACGCTGAACTGGCCCGCCTCGAGCGCCGGCTGCCCGAACTCGACGAGCACGAACGGCACGAGGTCGAGCGGACCATCCGCCGCGTCGTCGACAAGGTGCTGCACAACCCGACGGTCCGGGTGAAGGAGCTCGGCGGCGATCCGGGCGGACCCACGTACGCCGATGCGCTGCGGCAACTGTTCGCGCTCGACCAGGCGACTGTGGATGCGGTCACGACCGCGAAGACGCCGGCGGAGACGAGCAACACCCGCGCCGACTCGAATGCGACCGGAGGTGAGCAGGCATGATCCGGCTCGGTACCCGCCGCTCCAAGCTGGCGACCGCGCAGTCGACGATCGTGGCCGACCAGCTGCGCGCGCTCGGTCACGAGGTCGAGCTCGTCCTGATCACGACCACCGGCGACGTGAACCGCGCACCGGTCGAGCAGATCGGCGGCACCGGCATCTTCGTCAGCGCACTGCGCGACGCGCTGCTGGGCCACGAGATCGACATCGCCGTGCACTCGTTGAAGGATCTGCCGACCACGCCGCTCGACGGCCTGACGCTCGGTGCCATTCCGGTTCGCGAGGACCCGCGCGACGTTCTCGTCGCCCGCGACGGCCTGACGCTCGGCGAACTGCCGCGCGGCGCCCTGGTCGGCACCGGCGCCGCACGGCGCGCCGCGCAGCTCGACGCGCTCGGCCTCGGCATCGAGTGCACCGGGATCCGCGGCAACGTGGACACCCGGATCAGCCTGGTCACCGACGGCAAGTTGGACGCCGTAGTGCTCGCGAGGGCAGGCCTGTCCCGGTTGGGCCGGCTCGCCGAGGTGACCGAGACCCTGGACCCGATCCAGATGCTGCCCGCGCCGGGACAAGGTGCCCTGGGCATCGAGTGCCGCGCGGACGACACCGCCGTACTGGCCGCGCTGGCCCCGCTGGAGGACCCGGCGACCCGCGTGGCGGTGACGGCGGAACGTCAACTGATGGCCACGCTGGAGGCAGGGTGCACGGCTCCGGTCGGTGCCCTCGCCGAGGTGGTCGAGGGTGAGGACGGCCCCGAGCTCTGGCTGCGGGGCGCGCTCGGCCAGGACGACGGCGTACGGCGGCTCTCCGCGAACGGGCCGGTGGACGACCCGGTGTCTCTCGGCAAGGCGCTGGCGAACGAGTTGCTGGAGCGAACATGACACCGGCACAGGGCACGAGCACTGCGGCCCATCAGCAGGGCAAGAAGACGGCCCACAGGACGAGCAGGAAAACGACGAGGGCGAAGGCAGACGTGAGCGCGAAGACAGCCGCAACCGCGGCACCTCAGAAGGCCGCGACCAGTACCGCCAAGCAGACCAAACCGCTCGGCCATGTCACATTCGTCGGCGTCGGCCCCGGTGACCCGGCGCTGCTGACGCTCGCGGGCCGGGACGTGCTCGCGAACGCCGACGCGGTCGTTGTCGAGGGCCCCGAACACGACGCGTTCCTGACCTACTGCAGGCCGGGCGTCGAGGTCGTGGACGGCTCCGGCGCCGAGGGCAGCCGGGCGCTGCGGGTCGCGGCCCGGGCCCGGCTGGTGGTGAAGACGGCCAAGTCCGCGGCGAACGTGGTCCGGCTGCTGACCGGCGACCCGTTCACCTTCTCCAGCGGCGCCGAGGAGGCGGCCGCGTGCAAGAAGGCGGGAATCGGGTTCAACGTGGTGCCGGGTGTGAGCGAGGTGAGCGCGGTTCCGACGTACGCCGGGATCCCGCTGACCATGAAGGGCGACCGCGAGGTCACCGTCGTCGACCTCGCCGAGAACAAGCTCGACCTGAGCCGCCTGCAGCCCAGGCAGACACTCGTCCTGCTGAACGCCTCCGAGGTGCTGAAGGAGACCGTCGCGGCGCTGGTCGAGGCCGGCTTCGAGGCGTCCACCCCGGTCGCGGCGACGGTCTGCGGTACGACGACCTCGCAGACCAGCGTGGTGGGGACGCTCGAGACGATCGTCACCGACCTGCGGGCCGCGAAGGTGACCGGCGAGGCCGTGATCGTGGTCGGTTCGGTCGTCGAGCAGCGCGAGGCGCTGTCCTGGTTCGAGACCAAGCCGCTGTTCGGCTGGCGGATCCTGGTGCCGCGGACCAAGGACCAGGCCGGCCCGCTGATGGACCGGCTGCGTCGGTACGGCGCGATGCCCGAAGAGGTCCCGACGATCTCGGTCGAGCCGCCGCGCAACCCGCAGCAGATGGACAAGGCGATCCGCGGTCTGGTCGAGGGCCGCTACGAGTGGGTCGCGTTCACCTCGGTCAACGCGGTGAAGGCGGTCCGGGAGAAGTTCGACGAGTACGGGCTGGACGCGCGGGCGTTCTCCGGGCTGAAGATCGCGGCGGTCGGCGACAAGACCGCCGAGGCGATCGGGGCCTGGGGCATCCGTCCGGACCTGGTCCCGTCCGGTGAGCAGTCCGCCGCCGGGCTGGTCGAGGACTGGCCGCCGTTCGACGAGGTGCTGGACCCGATCAACCGGGTCTTCCTGCCGCGCGCGGACATCGCCACCGAGACCCTGGTCGCGGGCCTGACCGATCTCGGCTGGGAGGTCGACGACGTCACGGCGTACCGGACCGTCCGGGCCGCTCCGCCGCCCGCGCCGACCCGCGAGGCGATCAAGTCCGGCAAGTTCGACGCGGTCGTGTTCACCTCGTCCTCGACCGTGCGCAACCTGGTGGGCATCGCCGGCAAGCCGCACGCGTCGACGGTGATCGGCGTGATCGGCCCGGCGACGCTGAAGACCGCCGAGGAGCACGGCCTGCGGGTCGACGCGATGGCCGAGACGCCGTCCGTCGAGGAGCTGGCCGACGCCCTCGCCCGGTTCGGTGCGGATCGGCGTGACACCATGGTGGAGGCCGGCGAGCCGGTCACCCGCCCGTCCGAACGTCGGTCTGGTTCTCGTCGAAAGAGCTGAATGTGCCTGGATTCCCGGAAGTGAGGCCGCGGCGACTGAGGTCGTCGGAGGCGGTGCGCAGGCTGGTCGCGGAGACCTCCCTGGAGCCGCGGCAGCTGATCCTGCCGATGTTCATCCGGGAAGGCGCGCGCGAGCCGATCGCGATCAAGTCGATGCCGGGCGTCGTACAGCACACCCGGGACACGGCGCGGAAGGCGGTCGCCGAGGCGGCTTCGTTGGGCCTCGGCGGCGTGATGCTGTTCGGCGTACCCGCTGACAAGGACGAGGTCGGGTCGGGTGCGCTGGACCCGGACGGGATTCTGAACGTAGCGATCCGGGACGCGGTGTCCGAGGCCGGTGACTCCTTGCTGGTGATGTCGGACCTATGCCTGGACGAGTTCACGTCCCACGGACACTGCGGCGTACTGGACTCCTCCGGGCGCGTGGACAACGACGCGACGCTGAAGATCTACGCGGAGATGGGTGTCGCGCAGGCAACCGCCGGCGCGCATGTCGTCGGTCCGTCCGGGATGATGGACGGCCAGGTCGGCGTCATCCGTACGGCGCTGGACGCGGCCGGATTCATCGACACGGTGATCCTGGCGTACGCCGTCAAGTACGCGTCGGCGTTCTTCGGGCCGTTCCGGGAGGCCGTCGACTCGTCGCTGACCGGTGACCGCAAGACCTACCAGCAGGACAACGCGAACGCCCGCGACGCGATCCGCGAGGTCGACCTCGACATCGCCGAGGGCGCCGACATCGTGATGGTCAAGCCCGCGCTGCCGTACCTGGACATCGTCCGCCAGATCCGCGACCACGTGAACGTCCCGGTCGCGGCGTACAACATCTCCGGCGAGTACGCGATGGTCGAGGCCGCCGCCGCCAACGGCTGGATCGACCGCGACAAGGCCATCCTCGAAACCCTCACCTCGATCCGCCGAGCCGGCGCCGACACCATCCTCACCTACTGGGCCACCGAAGTAGCCCAACACCTGAACTACCGCTGACGTCGTTGCCGAACGGCGAAGGGGGCAGCGGGTGCCTGGCACCTGAACTGGTGGGCTTGCACAGGAAATAGCAGGTCTCGCCCCACCACGTTCTGTCTCCACTCGCCATTTGCTGTCTCCACCCACCACAACGGTCGGGTCAATCCATGAGGCGCGCCGAGTCGGGCGATGGTGTGCAAGCTCGACAGGTAGAGCACCTGCGAGACACCGTACGCACGTCCACGATCACGCTCAGGTGCACTACCCCGCCGACCGACACGTCCTGTCCAAATACACGCCGGCTGTCCGAGAGGACCGCTGATCAGCGCGTCACTGAGTAGTCGGATTGGGTGAAGCCGGCTTTTAGGGTGCGGGTGGCGTTGTGGGTCAGGGGGATGTCGGTGGGGACGGGGCCGAAGAGGGGGATGCCGGCGCCTAGGAGGACGGGGGCGGTGGTGATGGTGAGTTCGTTGAGGAGGCCTGCCGTGAGGAACGTCTGGATCGTCGCGGCTCCGTCGGTGTAGATGCGTTGGGCGCCGCGGTCGTTGAGCGTCTCGACGAGGGCGTCCAGGGTGCGGTGGACGAGAATGCGGTCGTCGATGTCGGGGTCGAGCGTGGTGCTCAGGACCTCGACCTGCTTGCCGTCGTACGGCCAGCTGTCGAACGTGCAGACCAGCTGGTACGTGTTGCGCCCGAGTACGACGGTGTCCACCGACGCCAGGAACTCGTCGTACCCGGTCTCCCCGGCATGCTCCGCACGACTGGTCAACCAGTCGATGGACCCGTCGACCCGCGCGATGTACCCGTCGAGGCTGGTGGCGATGAACGCAGCAGCATGAAAGCTCACCTTGTCATTGTCTCAACCCTTCAAGCCGGTTTGGGCGAGGCCTTCGACGAATTGGCGTTGGGCCAGGACGAAGATGATGAGGACGGGGAGGGCGGACAGGGTTGCGGCGGCGAGCTGGGTGTTCCACATGGGGCCGCCGTACGCGTCGACGTACTGGGTGAGGGCCTGGGGGACGGTGAACTTCTGCTTCGAGGAGAGGAACACGATCGGCTCGAGGTAGAGGTTCCAGCTGTGCAGGAACGTGAAGATCGACACCGCGCCGATCGCCGGCCTGGCCAGCGGGAGGCACACGCGCCAGAAGAGGCCGAAGCGACCGAGCCCGTCGACGCGGCCGGCCTCCTCGAGCTCGGTCGGCAGGGTGATGAAGAACTGCCGCATGATGAACGTCGCCAGCACGCTCGGCGCACCGAGCATCGGGATCAGGATCAGCGGCCAGTGCGTGTCCACCAGCCCGAACGCGTCGAACATCCGGTACAGCGGGATGATCGTCACCTCGTTCGGCACCAGCAACCCGCTGAGCACGATGACGAACACAACCCCGGCGCCGCGGAACTTCACCCGCGCGAACGCATACCCGGCCAGCGCCGACACCGCCAGGGTCCCGATGGTGACGACCAAAGCGATGTAGAGGCTGTTCAAGTACTGCCGGCCGAAGGGTTGCAACTCGAACACCTGGCGATAGGCGTCCAACGTCGGCGATCCCGGCAGCAGCGACGGCGGGAACGCGAAGATCTCGGCCACCGGCTTCAGCGACGTCGTCGCCATCCACCAGATCGGGAACACGAACGGCACACAGCACACCAGCAGTACGCCGTAGATCAGCAACTTAAGCCTCATGGAACACCCACCTACGACGCATCCGCCACTGGACCGCCGTCAGCGCCAGGACGATCAAGAACAGCAGCAGCGACAGGGCCGAGCCGTATCCGAAGTGATGGAACTGGAACGCTTGCTGGTACAGGTAGTAAACGAGCACGGTAGTCGACGTCTCAGGCCCGCCTTGGGTCAGTACGGCGATCTGCGCGAACACCTGCAGCGACCCGACGATGGTCAGGATCATCGTCAGCAGAATCGTCGGACTGATGAGTGGCACGGTCACCCGACGGAACCGGGCCCACGCGGACGCGCCGTCGATCCGGGCCGCCTCGTACAGCTCGGCCGGAACGCCCTGCAGCGCGGCCAGGAACAGCACCATGTTGAGGCCGACGTTCTTGAACAGCTGGACCACGATCACCGACGCCATCGCCGTACCGCCGGATCGCAGCCAGTTCGGACCGTCGATCCCGAGCACGTTCAAGAACCCGTTCACGCCGCCGTTGTCCTGCAGCAGGAACCCCCACACGATCGTCCAGGCGACCAGCGTCACCACGACCGGTGAGAAGAACAGTGTCCGGAAAACCACCGTGCCGCGGAGCTTCTGGTTCAGCAGTACAGCGAGGAACAGCGCCAGGCTGAGGTTCAGCACCACCAGCCCGAACGAGAAGAGACCTGTTGCCCTGAGCACCGGACCGAGTCGTTGGTCGTCGGCCAGCGCCGCGTAGTTGTCGCCGCCGACGAACTCGAACGTCCCGCCCAGCACGTTCCACTCGTGCACGCTGTACCAGACCACGAGCCCGAGCGGAACGATGACAAAGGCAACGATCCCGGCGAGCTGCGGAAGCACCATCAGCCACCCGGCCAAGGTGTCCCGCCGCCGCATCGTCCAGTACGGCGCGCGCTCGGTCGGCGCCCGGGGCGGCGCCGGTTTGTCGAGGAGCAAGGTCATTTCGCCAGGAGGGGGTTGATCTTCGAGCAGACGCCGGACATCACCGTTTTCACGTCGGCATCCGGCTTCCACAGCGGGTCGAGGGCGGCGCGGACGGTCTGCTGCAGCTCGGCGTACCCGGTATGGCTGGTCTTGATGTCGCCGCGCTGGATGCCGTCGATGACGACACTCTGCAGCTGGGCCGGCTTGAGCAACGGGTTGGCCTTGGCGAGCGTTGCGGCGTTCAGTTGCGACTTGCGCGGCGGCGGGAAGAACTGCGCGAGCTTGGCCGAGTTCTCGGCGTTGCTGAAGAAGGCCAGGAACTGCTTGGCCGCGTCGGCGTGCTTGCCGCGCTTGAAGACACCGATCCCGGCCTGACCGACGACGGAGTACTCGCCGGACGGGCCCTTGGGCAGCGGCACCAGGTCCCACTTGAACTTGGACTTTTCGAGCAAGGCCGCGCGGCTGATCTGGGTCAGGATCATCGCCGAGTCACCGGCGTAGAAGTCCTTCGTCACGCCCGGACCCGGCATGCCCTTGTCGGTGAAGATCAGCTTGTGGATGAACGTCATCGCGTCGACCATCGCGGGCTGGTCGAAGCCGCAGGTCTTCCCGTCCTCGCTCCACGGCCGCGCGCCCCAGCCGGACCAGATCGAGTTCAGTGTGTCCCAGCCCTTGTAGTCGAAGTCGCCGACCACGAGCCCGCCCTTACCCCGGGCCTGTACGGCGGAAGCCGTCTTGGCGGCCTCGTCCCAGGTCCAGGTCCCGGACGCGATCTGCTGGGCCGGAGCCGGCCGCCCCGCCGCTTTCACCAGGTCGGTGTTCACGAACACCCCCAGCGGCGAGGTGGAGAACGGGTACGCGTAGAGCTTGCCGTCCTTCTCCCAGTTGGCCGTCGTACTCGGCACCAGATCGGCGTCCTTGTCGATCGGCTCGAGCGCGCCCGAGCTGACGAAGTCCGGTGCGGTGCTCTCCAGGATCCACGCCAGGTCGGGCACGTTGCCGCCGCCGATCTGCGTGGTCAGCGTGGTCGTGTAGCTGTCGAACGGGATCGACTCGAAGGTGATCTTGCCGATCTCGGGATGGTCCTTCTTGTAGTCGGCGGCGATCTGGTCGAACAACGCCAGATGCTTGGCGTTGGCGCTCCAGATCGTCATCCGCAGGTCCACCGGACCCGAAGAGCCGGAGCCGCCGTCGGACGAGCCGCCGCAGCCCGCAAGGGCCAGCAGAGCGGCGGCCACACCGGCCGCTGTCAGGGAACGGAGTTTCATCGGTCAGTCCTCCATCAGTAGCCAGTGACGCTTGGCCAGGCGAGTTCGATGCCCTGAGCAACCAGGCGGTCCTGGAACTCGGCGAGTAGAGCAGGGGTGTTGCGGACTGCCCGCGGGGCGGTGCCGCGGTCGAGGCAGAACGCCGCGAGCGCGCCGGCGGACTCGCCGATGTTCCATTCGACGGGATGCAGCCGGTAGCAGCCGTTGGTGATGTGCGTGGTGCCGAGGTTCTTGTTCGCGGGCAGCAGGTTCTCCACCCGCTGCGGGATGAGTGCGCCGAGCGGGATCCGGAACGGACTGCTGGCCACGTCGATGTAGTTGTCGCCACCGGTCGAGGGGTGCAGGTCGATCCGGTACATGCCGATGCCGACGCTGTCGTCGTACTCGACCGCTCCCTGCTCACCGCGCACGGCAACGGAGAGGTCCTGCTCGACGATGGTGTACTCCGCCTTGATCCGCCGGGATTCGCGGATGTACGGCGCCTGGGCCAGACCGTCCGCGGAGCCGACGACGTCGCCCCGCAGCCGCAGCCCGGAGAAGCCGGTTCCGCCGTCGGGCCGCGGCGCTTCGGTCTGCAGCCAGTACAGAACCGATTGAGCGAGTTCGCGAGCCGCCGCGAGGTGCTTCGCGGCGTCCGGTACGTCGATGACCGGGCCCTCGAAGTAGTCGATCATCGGCCAGTTCACCAGGCAGATGTCGCTCTCGTACGCACCCGGGACGAAGTGCCGGCGGGCCGCGATCCGGCGGAACGTCCACAAGTTCGTGTCGCCGCCGGTCCGCCGCTGATCCGCCACCACCGCGAGCGGGTCGTCGTCGGGATTGGGAGTGAACGTGCGCCGCGAGCTCTCCAGCGTCCGTGGGTTGGGCGCGGTCCAGGACAGCAGCCGATCGCCCCAGAACGACGGCTGGTAGTTCCGCCAGAACGCGTAGTTCGCCGGCTTGTCCCCGACCATGTCGACCCCGTCCCCGTCCACGTGATCGACGGCGAAGCAGTACGACACCGCCTGCATGTTCAGCGGCTGCGCCTCGGCCGGGGCGCTCGGCTCGCCCGTCTCGGCCTGCGCCTCGAACCCGGTCACGTACTCGGTCCCGGTCAGAGGCAGCAGCTCACCCGTCTCGGTCGCATCGAGGATGTACGGCGCGGTGAGCGTCAACCGTTCCTCGGTGTCGCGATGCTGCACGGTGACCGCGGTGACCCGATCGCCGTCGGTGTCGGCGGCCACAGGCCGGTACGGCTGCAGCACCTGGAGCCGGCGACTGGCTCGGTAGGGGGCAAGCATGGCCTCGATGACGGCGAGCGCGACGCGAGGCTCGTGACAGAGCTTGGACACGTACCCGGCACCCGGATTGAGGTTGGCCGCGGCGCGCGACGCCGCGGTCAGCGGGTAGTGGCGGCGGTAGTAGTCACGGATCCCGTTGCGCAGCGTCCGGTACGACGCCGTGACGCCGAACTGTTCGACCCAGGTGTGTTCGTCCGGCGGGACGGCCTGGCTGGTCAGCTGTCCGCCGAGCCAGTCGAACTCCTCGGTCAGGATCACCGAGCGACCGGCACGTAGCGCGGCGAGAGCCGCGGCGACGCCGCCGAGTCCGCCGCCGATCACAAGTACATCGGTATGCATTCAGGCACCTTTGGGTGGAGTGAGTGTGATTCCGTCGGTCAGCTCGCAGGGGAGCAGCAGTTGCCGCTCGGTGGAGGTGCCGCTGAGGACCGCCTCCAGCAGTTCGACCGCGCGTACGCCCATGGCTCGCCGCGGGACGTGGAAGCCCGTGAAGTCCAGATCGCTGGCAGCAGGCCGCGTCGAGTCACCGAGCGCGATCACGGACAGGTCGCCCGGTACGTCGACTCCGCGCTCGGCCGCCGCGGCGTACAACGCGACCGCGTCGGCCCGCTCCTCGACGAACGCCGCGGTGATGCGCCGTTCCAGCAGGTCGTCGAGCAGCTCGCCCGGCGAACGATCGAGCGTCGGCACGTGCGGTGCACGCGGCCCCGCGGCCTCGCGAAAGCCTCGGAGCCGGTCAGCCGACGACTCGGCGCCGACGCCCAGCCCGACGAAGGCGATCCGCCGGTGGCCGAGCTCCCGCGCCCGTTCCGCGACTGTGCGCGTGGCGGTGCTGTAGTCGGCACCGACGTACGGCACCGGGGCGCCGGCGTCGTCGCGGCGGCCGACCGAGACGAACGGGTAGTCCTCGGCGATCAGCCGAGCCAGCTCGTCGGAAGGGATCTCGCGCCCGAGCAGCAGGCAGCCGTCGGCGATCCGGAGCCGGTTGTTCTCGTGGAAGATCCGCCGATGCCCGTCGGTCACCGGAGCGCTGGTGAACAGCAACAGGTCCCATCCGAGGCGCTCGGCGCGGTCCTCGATACCGGCCAGGAACGGGTGGTAGAAGTCGCCGCTCGCACTCGGGAACACCGACTCGTAGGTGAACACGCCGAGGATCTGATTGCGCTGGTTCGTCATCCGGCGGGCCAGCGGATCGGCCTGGTAGCCGGTCTCGCGGATCACCTTGAGCACGCGGTCCCGGGTCTCGGCCGGGATCCGCGCGATCGCGTCGCTGCGATTGTTCAGCACCAGCGACACCGTCGTCTGGCTGACCTTGGCCAGCCGCGCGATGTCGCGTTGGGTGAGTCGAGTGGTCGCCTTGTCCGGCATCGATCGATCCTTCACGGTAATACGGATTGCCGGGGACATTAGAACAGTCCCCGGACCGTCGTCAAGGGCTGGCTTCGGTTGCTAATCCGGATTACCAAAGCCGAGGCCTTGACCACGGTCGGTCCGGCACAGAAAACTCGCCGCAGTTCCGGTCGTCGTCCACGACGCCGTTCTCGCCATCCGCTGAAACTAGTTCAGGAGTTCAGTTATGGACGTCAAACGTCGTACTGTCCTACTCGGCGCCGCCGCCGGGCTTGCGCCCGGGATGATTTCGGCGCCGGCTCGTGCTGCCGGCCTTCCACTGCTGGCGAAGCTGCCGGCCGGACTGCCTGATCGACGGCTGTTCGCGGCCGGGGAACAGCGGTTCGCGGGGTACCTGGTGATCCTCGCGCCGATGACGAACGACATCGTCGACACGGACCCGTACGGCTTCATGGGCGGCGGATGGTGGCGGACGCCGTCGCAGCCGTTCAACTCGCGGGTCCAGGAACACGTTTTCACCCTGAGCTGGTTCTACGCGAACAAGCGCGCGTGGAACCCGTACTACCGCGACAGCGCCCTGCTCGGCCGACTCGACGCAGCGCTGCAGCACTACCTGGGGCTGCAGAACCCGGACGGCTCGTGGCCCGAGTACTCCCCGGGTGAGCGCGGCAAAGCGTCCAGCGGTTTCGGCATCGGCTACCTCGCCAAGACTCTGGCGAACCTTCGCCAGGCGAATGTGTTGCCGAGCCGGAGGACCCAGCTGGAAGGCGTCCTCCGCAAGGGGGTCGACTGGTACCTGGACCCGGGCAACTCGGTCGTCTGGGACGACCCGTTCAAGTACACCAACCAGGCCGTCGCCGGTGTCGCCGGCTCGGCGCTCACCCTCCGTCTGTTGCCCGACCAGGCCCGCTGGACCAAGCTGCAGGACCGCATCCGCTTCGTCGCGAAATGGGCGCAGAGCCCGGCCGGATTCTTCTACGATCCGCGCGGGATGGACATCAACTACAACTTCGAGGTCATGCTCCCGGAGATGGCCGAGCTCTACCTGCAGACCAAGAACCCGCTGCTGGTCTCGATGACGCGCAAGTTCTCCGACTGGTTCGGCTACAACCTGCTCCGCGAACCGGACGACTCCGGCTGGCTGACGTACTACGCCGTCTCCGACCGGACCTCGGTCGCGTTCTACGACGACATCATCCCGGACCCGGACCGGAGCATCCTCGGATCACACTTCGTCCCCGCCGTACCGGACTTCGGAGCCTTCTTCACGTCCCGCGAGGACAAGGCGGCGACCCGGCAGGCCTGGGCCGCCGACCCCGCTCCGGTGCCTGCGCTCGCCAAGCAGGACACGTCGCCGCGCATCATCGCGCACGCGCCGTACGGCGAGACGCTGCCGACCCGGACCGCCAAGCACGCCGCGATCGCGAACCTCCCGTACCTGCGCCGCGACGACTTCACCGAGCGGCGCCACGACGTCTACGGCAACCAGGACTACCTCTACGTACGGCGTCCTGGCCTGTACCTCGGCGCCTTCTTCGGCGAGCGGCAGGGCAGCGCGGTCAGGGCCGGGACCGGATTCCTCTGGCACCCGACGGCCGGCACCGTGATCCACGCGCAGCAGACCGCGACCGGCTGCTGGGGCACAGTCCGCGACGGCAAGTCCGATGCCGAGAGCAACCTGATCGCGGAGTACCCGTCGAAGGATCGCGTCCGCTACCGCACGCCCGACGGCTCGGTGTCGACCGAGCTCGTGATCGGCTCGCAGTCGGTCAGCCGCCGGGTGACCGCGGCGAGTGCCGCGACCGAACAGGTCCCGCTGGTGCTCCAACCGGGCGACGAGGTGGTCTTCTCGGACGGGACAGTCGTGCCGTACGGCGAGACGCGGACGGCCACTGCCGACGGCATCGTGATCCGCCGCGGACGTGCGACGATCACGATCACCTGGTCGGGACGGTGTACGGCGACGCTCAGCACCTCGTCGCGGACCTATCTGCGCGACCAGCGCCGCCGGATCCACGTACTGCGGATTCCGCACGACGGTTCGCTCGAGACCGTCGTGCGGACAGCCGGGTAGCAGCTCACACCGACCGGCCAGCTCGAGGCGCGTGTCGTCGGTGAGCCGGTGTCAGGAGGTGCGCAGCCTCAGGATCTGGCGGCCTGGGGTGCGGCCGGTCAGGTAGACGCGGAGGCCGTCCGGGGTGAGGCTGCCGCCCAGGTAGGTGTAGCGCTCGCCCGGGTCCATGGCGACGCGGGCGGCGCCGTTTCCGGGGCCGAACTCGATCCGATCCGCGCCGACCGTGTAGGTCCCGGTCCCGGACGCCAGCTGGTAGTTGCCCGCAGCATCCAATGCGTCGACGCCGGAAAGCGTTCCGCCGGCGCGGAAACACAGCTCGATCGCGTACGCCGTCTCGTCGCCGGCGAACTCGAACACCAGGTCGTAGCCGCCGCCGACCTCGGTCACCGTGACCTCGGTCGTCAGCGTCCGGTACTGCTTCGGTCGGTGCCCGAAATCCATCGCCGCGTAGAAACGGCCGTCCGGGGTGAGCGCGTACTGGCCGTCCGAGCGGCGATAGCGCTTGGGGAGCGGCAGGTGGTACGGAACCTTGACCTCTTGGGACAGACGGAACGAGTTCTCGCCAAGCCTGCGGAGCCCATTGCTGCGGAAATGTCCGGTGCTGAAGAACTGTGGCGACAGGCGAACCGAGTCGAGGATCGCCGCGCCGTTGCGGAGCTTGAAGAAGGTCGGATTGGTGGAGAGGCCCGACGAGATCACCGGGAGGTCGTGGAAGTCGGTGCCGCCGAACACTGTCGCGGTCCGGGCCTCCCGCCGGATCCGGACCGACGCCTGCGACGGGTAGTGCTGCACGAAGTCCGTCGGAGCCGGTGCTGCCGTCGGAAGGACAGCGGACAGCTCGGGCCGCTCCAGCACCTCCGCCAGGAAATCGCCGAGCTCACCCGTGCCGTGCGCCTCGATGCTCTTGGCAATGGTCGTGAACCGCCCGTCGTGCGTGTGCAAAGCCAGCTCGCGGAACTGCGTCAGGTACCACCAGACCTCGCGTACGCCCTTCTGGTCCTGCCGCCGGGACGCGGTCGTGTCGACCTCGCCGTTCGGCTCGAGCAAGTACAGCGTCACGTCGAGGTTCCGCCGTACGTAATCCAGCAGTGCCGGCTTGTGGCGCAGCCACGCGATCGTCAGCAGGCACGGGTTCGTGACCTCGGCGGCGTACGTCGAACTCCGCTCGCTGTAGATCCCGTCCGGGGTCGCGTCGATGCCCTCGTCGAGCCAGTCGTCGATCCGCGCCGCGTACCGCCGGTCCGGGAACAGGTGGTTCGCCCGTGCCAGCGCCGCGGACACCTCCCACCGGTGGTTCGGCGTGTGTACGCCGCCACTCGCCAACGCGGGCCCGGCCTTCTTGATCACCGAGGCCAGCGTCGCGCGCATCGAAACGGTTTCCGCAGCGGCGTCCGCGTCGAGCAACGCGTAGAGCATGCAGACGTCCTGGATCGCGAAGGCGCTGTCCGGCGGCGAGTGCAGGTTGCCGACGTCGTACAGGCCGTCCTCGTGCTGGCGTGCGGCGAGCTGGTCGACCAGCCAGCCGAGCGGACCGAGGAGCGTGGCGTCGTGGTGGTACGACGACCTTCCCCAGACATAGCCGGAAACCAGCCGGCGGGCTTTGCGAGCCACGGTCCGGACGCTGTCGGAAACGTTCTGAAAGTTGCCGAGCACGAGCGGAATCTGTTTCCGGTTCGCCTCGGTCAGCAGGGTCAGGAAGTCCTCGTCCACAGCTGCCACCTCAGCACGAGCCGTGGTCGGATGCAGCGCGCCGAGCGCAACGGTGGTCAGCGAACCGGTGAGAAACGTACGTCGCAGCATCGCGATCTCCCGTCGGTAAACGGTTGCCAAATGTTCAGAACTGTCGCCGTGGAACTTTGTCCTGTCAATACCTCGCAGCCGGTCCGGATCCGGTCGTTTCCTACATCGATGAACCCTTGCGTAAACCGGTTTCTCGTACTAGTTTGACCGGCCAAGGCAAGCGCTTTCCAGAGAGGCGGTGACCATGAGTGCGCTGGGCGAGCTGGGCAGTCTCCGGGGGAAGAAAGCGGTAGGTCAGAAGAAGGACAACCTCGCGGGCTACCTGTTCCTGGCGCCGTGGTTGCTGGGGCTGTTCCTGATCACGATCGGCCCGATGGTGGCCTCGCTGTACCTGTCCTTCACGGACTACAACCTGATCCAGGCGCCGAAGTGGATCGGCCTGGAGAACTTCAGCCGGATGTTGTCCGACGAGCGGCTGCACAACTCGCTCCGGGTGACGTTCACCTACGTCTTCGTCTCGGTGCCGCTGCAGTTGGGGATCGCCCTGCTGCTGGCCGTCGTACTCGACCGCGGCGTCCGCGGGATGGCGTTCTACCGCTCGGTGTTCTACCTGCCCTCGCTGCTCGGCTCGAGTGTCGCGATCGCGATCCTTTGGCGGCAGGTGTTCGGGACCACCGGCCTGCTCAACCAGGTCCTCGACGTGATCGGCATCCACGGCAAGGGCTGGATCTCCGACCCGAGCACGGCGCTCGGCACCCTCGTCGTACTGAACGTGTGGACGTTCGGATCGCCGATGGTGATCTTCCTCGCCGGACTCAGACAGATCCCCACGATGTACTACGAGGCGGCGTCGGTCGACGGCGCCGGCGTACTGCGGCGGTTCGTCAGCATCACGCTGCCGCTGCTGACGCCGATCATCTTCTTCAACCTGGTGCTGCAGATCATCCACGCGTTCCAGTCGTTCACCCAGGCGTTCGTCGTCTCCGGGGGCAGCGGCGGACCGTCGGACTCGACGATGTTCTTCACGCTGTACCTCTACGACCGGGGCTTCGGGAACTTCGACATGGGCTACGCCTCCGCGATGGCGTGGTTCCTGCTCGTGATCATCGGGGTCTTCACCGCCGCGAACTTCTTCGCCTCGAAGTACTGGGTGTTCTATGACGACTGAAACGCTTCGCACCACAGTCGCCGCCGGGCGTTCCGGCGTCATCACCTGGGCGCGGATCCGGCCGCTGGTGATCCACGTGCTGCTGGCCGGCTCGGCGCTGGTGATGCTGTACCCGGTGATCTGGATGGTGGTCAGTTCGCTGCGACCGGGCAACGAGATCTTCCGCGATCCCGGGATCCTGGTGAAGGACCTGCGGATCGAGAACTACCGGATCGGCTGGCACGCGCTGACCGAGCCGTTCACCCGCTACCTGCTGAACTCCGCGGTCGTTGTGCTCGGCTCGATCCTCGGCAACCTGGTGTCCTGCTCGATGGCGGCGTACGCGTTCGCCCGGCTGGAGTTCAGGGGCAAGAAGTTCTGGTTCGCGATCATGCTGCTGAGCATCATGCTGCCGATCCACGTGGTGATCGTGCCGCAGTACATCCTGTTCTCGCACCTGGGCTGGATCAACACGGTGCTGCCGCTGATCGTGCCGAAGCTGCTCGCCACGGACGCGTTCTTCGTGTTCCTGATGGTGCAGTTCATCCGCGGTATCCCGCGCGAGCTGGACGAGGCCGCCCGGATCGACGGCTGCGGCAAGGCCTCGATCTTCCTGAGGATCATCCTCCCGCTGATGGTGCCGGCGCTGGCCACCACGACGATCTTCACGTTCATCTGGACCTGGAACGACTTCTTCAGCCAGCTGATCTACCTGACCGACCCGCACATGTACACCGTTCCGGTCGCACTGCGGTCGTTCGTCGACGCCACGTCGGAATCGTCGTGGGGGTCGATGTTCGCGATGTCGGTCGTTTCCCTGGTCCCCGTCTTCCTCGCATTCCTGGTCGGCCAGCGATTCCTGATCAAGGGCATCGCGACCACCGGTATCAAGTAACCCCTGAAAGGTGCACATCATGAGGCCGCACATCCCACGCACCGCGGGCCGCCGCCTGCGCGCCCTGGCCGCCGTGGCGGTCGCCACCACCTTGCTGGCCGCGAGCGGCTGTGGCGGTGATTCCGGCGGCGGTGGATCGTCCGCCGGCGGCGGCGGTGACGTCACGCTCCGATTCACCTGGTGGGGTGGCGATACCCGCACGAAGCTGACCCAGCAGGCGATCGACGCGTTCCAGAAGGACCACCCGAACATCAAGATCAAGGGCGAGTTCGGCGAGTGGTCCGGGTACTGGGACAAGCTCGCCACCAAGGTCGCGGCGAACGACGCCCCGGACATCATCCAGATGGACGAGAAGTACCTGCGCGAGTACGCCGACCGCGGCGCGCTGCAGGACCTGAAGAAGTCCGAGGGTCTCGACACCAGCAAGTTCGAGGACGACACGCTCAAGGCCGGTGAGTTCGACGGCGGTCTGTACGGCCTGAACGCCGGTATCAACTCGTTCGCGATCGTGGCCAACCCGGCGCTGTTCAAAGCAGCGGGTGTCGCCATGCCCGACGACACCACCTGGACCTGGGACGACTATACCCGGATCGCTGCCGAGCTCACCACCAAGCTGAACGGCAAGGCGTTCGGCACCGGTGCACCCGGCACGAACGAGGCCGCACTGAACCTGTGGGCCCGCCAGCACGGCGAGTCGCTGTGGACCCAGGACGGCAAGGTCGGCGTCTCCCCGGAGCAGGTGACGGCGTTCTACCAGCAGGTGCTGAAGATGAGGGATGCGAAGGCCATCCCGTCGGCGGAAGCCATCTCGCAGGACATGAACGCCGCACTCGACCAGTCCGCGATGGCCACCGGCAAGCTGGCGATGACCTGGATGTGGAGCAACCAGCTCAACGCCATGAGCAAGGCGGCCGGCACGGAGCTCAAGTTGCTCCGCGTCCCGAGCGTCGAAGGCAAGGCCAGCGCGAACGGCTCGTACTACAAGGGATCCATGTTCTGGTCGATCTCGTCGCGGAGCAAGCACCAGAAGGAAGCGGTCGAGTTCGTCAACTTCCTCGCCAACAACACCGCGGCCGGCAACATCCTGCTCGCCGAGCGGGGCGTGCCGCCGAACACCGAGATCCGCGCCGAGGTGACGCCGAAGCTGCAGCCTGCCGACGCCGCGTCCGCCAAGTTCATCCAGGACATCGGCAAGGAGCTCGGCGACCCGTCGCCGGCGCCGCCGGTCGGCGGCGGTCAGGTGGAGAAGATCATCCAGCGGTACACGACCGAGGTACTGTTCGGCCGGCAGACGCCGGACGCGGCCGCCAAGGCGTTCCTGGACGAGGTCAACGGGGAGCTCAAATAGTGTTGCTGACGGCAACTGGTTGTCGATGACGGTGGCTCGCGTGGCCGTGGTGGGAATCCACGGCCACGGAGCCTCCCACGTACGCAACGTCGCCCGGCTGGCGGAGGCCGGCCGGGCCGAGCTGGTCGCGGTCGCCGATCCGCAAGGCGCCGACGACCTGCCCGCGAGCGTCCAGGTCTTCAGCGGCCTGGACGAGTTGCTCGCGACAACCGAGGTCGACGTGGTGGTGATCTGTACGCCGATCCAGACCCACGTCCCGCTGGCGGAGCTGGCGATGCGCGCGGGCGCCGACGTACTGCTGGAGAAACCGCCGACGGCGTCGATGGCCGAGTTCGAGCAGTTGTCCGCGGTGGTGGCCGAGACCGGGCGGGCGTGTCAGGTGGGCTTCCAGGCGCAGGCGTCGGAGGCCACGCTGAAGCTGGCGGCGATGGTCGCCGAAGGACAGCTCGGCGAGATCCGGGGCATCAGCGCGGTGGGGAAGTGGGTGCGCAAGGCCCGGTACTTCCAGCGCGCGCGGTGGTCCGGCAAACGGCGGCTCGACGGTGTCGATGTCGTCGACGGCGCGGTGACGAACCCGCTCGCCCACGCCACCGCGGCAGCCCTGCTGCTGGACGGTTCGACCGGTGTGGACGACGTACGGTCGATCGAGACCGAGTTGTACCGCGCGAACCCGATCGAGTCCGATGACACCTCCGCGGTGCGGATCACGACCAGCCGCGGTACGCCGATCTTGATCGCGGTGACGTTGTGCGCCGTCGATCATCTCGAGGCGACCGTGATCGTGCACGGGTCGGAGGGGCGCGCGGTCCTGACGTACCAGTCGGACCTGATCGGTGACACGAAGTACGGCAGAGCTGATCTCTTGGAGAACCTGCTCGCGCATCGGGCGGATCCGTCGGTCCCGTTGTACGTGCCGCTGGAGGCGACGGGTGGGTTCACCCGCGTGGTCGAGGCCGTGCGGACGGCGCCGGACCCGGTGGCGATCCCGCCCGAGCTGGTGCGCTGGGAAGGCGAAGGGCTGGAGCGCCGGCCGATCGTTCTCGACGTCGAGGACTGGATCGACCGTGCTTCGGACGAGCTGGCCCTGTTCAGCGAGATCGGGGCGCCGTGGACGAGACCAGGGGAACGAAAGAGCTGACCCCGCAGAACCTCGGCTGCCAAGTCCTGGCCGCTCAAGCCCAAAGGCCCTAGCCACATCAACCCCACCCCGGCCCCGCGCCACCTCGCCGCGCGACCCCCGCCCCCCCGCCGCGGCGCCACCTCCGCCGTATCGCATTTGCCTGGCCCACCCACCAATTTGGCTGGTTGACCCACGCGATGGGGGGTTCTCCACCCGTAACCAGGGTGGCGAACCCCCAAGTTGGTGGGTCAACCAGGCAAATGGCGGTCGCTCTAGCGGGGGAGGGTGAGGGTGAAGGTGGTGTTGCCTGGGGTTGAGGTGAGGGTGAGGGTGCCGTTGTGGGCTTGGGTTATGGATTGGGCTAGGGAGAGGCCTAGGCCGGTGCCGCCGGTGGATCGGTTGCGGGCGGTGTCGGCTCGGGTGAAGCGCTGGAAGACGTTGGGGAGCAGGTCGGCAGGGATGCCGGGGCCGTCGTCGTGGATGGTGAGCAGGGCGGAGCGCTCGCTGCTGGTGGCCGCGACGGTGACCGTGGTGCCGGGCGGGGTGTGCCGGCGGGCGTTGGTGAGCAGGTTGGCGACGACCTGATGCAGGCGCTGCTCGTCGCCGATCACGATGATCGGTTCGGCCGGCAGGTCGAGCTCCCAATGGTGGCCGGGGGCAACGATTCGCGCGTCGGTGACCGCGTCGAGGGCGAGCCGGGACAGGTCGACCGGGCGACTGTCGAGCGGCCGGCCGGCGTCCAGCCGCGCGAGGAGCAGGAGGTCCTCGACCAGTGACGCCATCCGGGTGGTCTCGACCATCACCTTGCCCATCGCGTGCGTGAACAGTTCGGGATCGCTCTGGTGCAGGCTCAGCTGGGCGTAGCCGTGGATCGTGGTCAGCGGCGTACGCAGCTCGTGCGAGGCGTCCGCGACGAACTGCCGGACCTGCTGCTCGCTGCGATGCCGCGCATCGAGGGCGTTCTCCATGTGCCCGAGCAGCGTGTTCAGTGCGACCGCGACCTGGCCGACCTCGGTCCGTTCGTCCGTGAGCTGATCCGGCACCCGTGCGGTCATCCCGATCTCGCCGGTGTCGAGCGGCAGACCGGCCACCTCGCGGGCGGTCTGCGCGACCCGGCGCAGTGGCCGCAGTTGACGCCGTACGACGAACACCGCGACGCCGCCCGCGGTGAGTACGCCGATCCCGCCGAAGAGCGCCTCCCACCCGATCAGGCTGTTGATCGTGTTCTGGATGTCCTTGGTCGGGAGCCCGGTGATCACGGTGAACTGCCCGACGCTCGTTGCGTGCACGCGGTACTCGCCGAGGTCCGGGAGGTCGACCGTCTTGTTCTGACCGTCGGCCAGATCGTCGAGTACGTCGACCGCCTGGTCGGACAGCTCGCTGAGCTTGCCGTCGGCGGTGATCACTTCGCCGACAGCCGTGGAAGATCCCGTGTAGACCGTCACCGTGCCGGCGTCCTGCCCGTGCGGGGCGTCCGGTGGCGGGCCGCCGTTCTTGAGCGCACCGACCGCGCGGCCCTGGGTGGCGGCGACCTTTCCGTCCAGTTGCCTGGTCAGGTACGAGCCGATCGCGGCGGTCGTCAGCACGCCGATCACGAGACTCACCACCGCGACCAGCGCCACCATCGCCGCCGCGACCCGCACACTCAACGAACGCGCCGCGACCTTCATGCACCCAGCATGTGCGGCCGGCCCTGAGGGTTCCTTCGTGTTTCCTGGGACGTTCCTGTGAGCGTCAGAGAAGTACGGCGGCCGCCGCGCGCAGCCCGTCGAGCTCGGCCGCGGCCCAACCCTCGTCACGCGACTCGGCGCCGCGCCAGCGCGGCTTGTCGACGAGGTGGAAGTACAGGTTGAAGATTCTGCCGGCGACCTGCAGGTACGGGATCGCCGCCTCGTCCTCGGACGTGATCGGCCGGCGAGCGGCGTACCCGGCCTTGAACGCATCCCAGTGCGGTGTCGTCGCGACGCCGCCGAAATCCGCCGCCAACGGCCCCACCGCGGCGAGATCGAAATCGAGCAGCAGAAGTCCCTGCTCGGTCAACAAAACATTGTCCATCGTGACGTCGCCGTGGCAGGTTCCTGCCTTTGAGTACTGCGCGAGGTTGTTCCGTACAGCACCCGCAAGAGACCGGAGCAGGTTTTCCTCCGTGCTGTCGACCACGAGGATTTCTTCGAGCGGCCGGTCGAGCCGGTGAACGAGATCTGCCGGCGGCCGATAGTACGGCGACGTGTAGTTGTCGGCGGCATCGTGAAATGCGGCGAGTTGCCGGCCGAAGTCGGCGTACACCTCGTCGGTGAACGGCGGTCGCGGCTTGGTGCCCTCGACGTACCCGAGCAGGGTGAACGGACGGGGACCCTCGGGTGTCTCGAGGAGTCCGACGGTGTCCCCGTCGGGCAGCGGAACGACCATTGGAGCGAGTACGCCGGATGCGCGCAGATGCTCCGAAAGCCCTGTCTCCCAACGGATTTCGTCCGGTCCGCGGCCGTCGTACCGATAGAGCTTGAGGACGTACCGCGCGTTGTCGGTGGCCAGCTCGTAGACGTCGTTCACCAGCGAACGGAGCAGGGTGCAACTGGTGAAGCCGAGGCGGTAACGCGTGCCGAGCTCCGCGGCCAGGGCCTCGGGGTCGGGGAGTGAGCGGAGCGTCGGGATCATGGCGCCGACCCTACGAATCTCGGAGCCGACCCCACAACGCGTTTGAATTGGCAGGTTAGAACCGGGGCCGGAGTGGGGAGGTTCGAGACGTTTCCGGATTCGCCTCCCCGTTCGGGGCCGGAAACCGGTAGCCTCTTGCAGCGCGCTAAATGGGGCCGCCGTACCACCCACCCGACGAACTGCCGGAGAGCCCAAACCGGTCAGGAGAGCACGTCTTGCAGGAGAACACCAGCACCACCAGTACTGGCGAACTGGTCAACGTACCCCTCACCGGTGCGGACAAAGTCGCCTACGCTTTCTACGCGACCGCGGCTGCCGCGGCGCTGGTCGGCCAGGTCTGGGCCGGCGTGACCCATATCCCCTGGCCGGACGACGGCTTCTCGCAGCTGCTCAAGATCGTCCTCGTCACGCCCGCGGTCGCGGTGCTGGAGCTCGGCGGTGTCGCCACCGCGGCGCTCGCCGACCTGCGCCGCCGCAAGGGCGAGCAGGCCTACGCGTACCGCGCGATGTCGTTCTTCGCGGCGCTCGTCGCGGTCGTCTTCAACGTGGTCGGCCACTGGCGGCCGGAGGAGCGGTTCCTGGCCTTCGGCTTCGGCGGTCTGTCCGCGTTCGCGTACGTGCTCTGGCTGATCCACAGCTCGGCCCGACGCCGCGACGCGCTCCGTCGTGCGGGCCAGATGCGCGAGACCGGCCCGGTGTACGGCATCGTCCAGTGGGCCCGTGAGCCGCGGGTCACCTGGCTGGCGCGGTCGCTGGCGATCGAGCACGGCTACGGGCTGTACGAGAGCCTCCGTGCGGCCCAGCACCAGATCCGGAACAAGAGCCGCCGGGACGCGATCGCCGGCACGGTCGCGGAGTACATCCGTTCCGAGCACCAGGACGAGCGGCTGGCGAAGATCGCCGAGACGACGTACGACCCGGACCGGCTGGCCGGGATGCTCGAGGAGCGGATCAACTACGAGGTCATCACCAACAAGCTGACCAAGGCGATCTCACCGCCGCCGGAGCAGCCCGAGGACCGTCCCGCCGTACCCGCCGCCGTGTGGGTGCTCGAGGGCGGGCAGCCGCGGCGTGCTGACGGCACCGGGGTCGGGTTGCGTGACGACGACGCCTGGACCGGCGAGCTGATGGCGATCGTCGACCAGGACCCGACCGACAGCGGGAACGTGTCCGAGGCCGTTGTCGTCGAGGACGAGAGCGAGCCGCAACACGTCGTCAACGGTACGGCGAGCAGCCTCAAGCCGTTCGCCCCGCAGCCGAAGGCGGAACCGCTGGTGGAGAAGCCGAAGCCGCCGTCACCGTTCGCGGGCCCGGCCGATCCGCAGCCGCCGGCGCTGATCACCACTCCGAAGGTGGAGCCGGTCCTTCCCGACCCGGCGCCGGTTGTCGTGGCGAAGGCCGAGCCGGAGCCCGAGGAGGACAAGCCGGAGCCGACCGCGCTGGAGAAGAAGCGGATGCGGGCCTACGCCCTGCTGTCCGACTGGCCGGCCGGCCGTGAGCGCAGCGCGAAGACGCTCGCCGACGCGATCGCCTCGAGCGAGCCGATGGCGGCGCGCTTCATCGAGCAGTACGAGACCGAGCACGGAGTCGTGTTCGCCTCGCAGAACTGATCATTCAGCTGCCGGTGGACCGCCCAGGTTCACCGGCAGTTCTGCGAGACCGCTGACCAGTACGCGACGCCACTCGAGCGCTTCGGCGGGCTTCGCGAGACTCATCCGCGGGAACCGTCGTACGAGGGCCGCCAGCGACTCCTGCAGCTCGATCCGCGCCAGTTGTGCGCCGAGGCAGAAGTGCGGTCCGAAGCCGAAGGACAGGTGCTTGTTGTCGCGACGATCCAGCCGTAGCTCGTCCGGAGCGTCGTACGCCCGCGGGTCCCGGTTCGCCGAGTTGAGCGCGGCCATCACCCCGTCACCGGCCTTGATCTGTACGCCGTGCAGCTCGACGTCCTCGATCGCGACCCGGAGCTGGCCAACCTCGCTGAACCTGTTGAACCGCAGCAGCTCCTCGATCGCCGACGGAATCAGCTCCGGCTCCTCCACCAGCCGCGCCCAGTTCTCCGGCCAGCGCAGCAGGGTGGCGACGCAGCTCGAAATCTGGTTGGCCGACGTCTCGTGGCCGGCGACCAGCAGGTTCACGCCGAACGCGATCAGCTCCTCCTGACTCAGCCGGTCGCCCTCCTCACGGGCGCGCACCAGCTCGTCCAGAAGGTCCTCCGCGGGACCCGAGGTGTTCGCGAGCTTCTTCGTGACCAGATCCTCGATGTACGCCGTGAGGCTGGTCATCGCGTCCTCGACGAGGTCCTTCTCGGCCATCTTCATGCTGTACCCGAGCTCGGTCCACTCCCGGAACTGTGCGCGGTCCGCGTACGGTACGCCGAGCAGCTGGCAGATCACCTGGATCGGCAACGGCAACGCGACCAGTTGCCGGATGTCGGCGCCGTCGCCGGCCTCCGCGACGTCCTCCGCGAGCTGTGCGGACAGCTCCGCGACCCACGGCCGGGTCTGCTCGATCTTCCGGTGCGCGAACGTTGGCACCACCAACCGTCGGAGCCTGCTGTGCTCCGGCGGGTCGGTGGTGGTCAGGCTGTTCGGCATCGGTTTGGCCAGCGCGACCCGGGGTGCTCCTTGCTTCACCACGGCGGCGCGGGAGAACCGCGGATCGGCGAGCACCAGTTTCACGTCGTCGTACCGCGTCACCAGCCAGACCTCGGCGCCCGCCAGCGTCCGCACCCGCGCCACCGGCCGGTTCTCCCGCAACTCGGCGAACGTCGGAGACGGATCGAACCGAAACGCATCCTCGAACGGAATCTGCAGCACCGGTTCAGTCATACCCCGACCCTAGGCAAAGTTAGGTTGCCCTTGCCTGCGGCGTCGGCGCGTCGGTGCGACTACAACTGGGCGTTCGGGCTGCCGACGCCGCGCAACAGGGTTTCGACGAGCTGGGTCGCCAACGTGTCGGTGTCGGTCTCGTCCGGATCGCTGCTCTGGGCGACCTCGTGGAGCAGGGCGTAGTACACGCGGCGGGCCCAGACCAGGTCGACGTCGGCACGCAGTACGCCGGCCTTCTGCAGTCGCGCGAAGAGACGATCGCACGAGGCGACGACGCCTGCCATGATCTCGTCGCTCTCGCTGCTCGCGGCCAGAGCGCTGTTCATGGAGAAGCCCCAGGACACCTTCACCCGAAGGGCGTTCGCGGTCGCCTGGTAGAGAGCGACCAGGGGTGGCGCGGTGTCGAACCGGGCCTCGTCGACGGCGCTCGCGAGCTGCCTCGACGCCCAGGCCTTCATCGTGGTCACCAGCGCCTCGCGGGTCGCGAACCGACGGTGCACGGTCGTCCGGGCGACACCGGCCGCCGCGGCGATCTCCTCCATCGAGGCGGACGGATTGCGGTTCAGGACGCGCTCGGCCGCCTCCAGGATCGTCCGCACGGTCCGCTCGGCGTCAGCGCGCAGCGGGCGGGCGGGAGTGGAGGTCATGCGAAAAGACTACCCGGAAGGTACGTCTTGGACGCTACTTGCAACAGTCATGTAGCAAGTAGTAGATTTTCAGTGTCAACCAAGACGCGATTAGGGACGATGAGATGGATCTTCAGTTGAAGGACAAGACCGCGCTCGTCACCGGTGCAAGTCGGGGGATCGGGCTGGCCGCCGTCGAGCAGCTCGTCGCCGAGGGCGTGCGGGTGGTCGCGGTCGCGCGGACCAGTACGCCGGAACTGCGTGACACCGGCGCCTTCGTCGTACCGGCCGACCTCGCGACTGCGGATGGGCCGGAGCAGGCTGTGACCGCTGCGCTGGCGGAGGTCGGGGAGCTGGATCTGCTGGTGAACAATGTCGGTGGCGGCGACGGTGAACTGGCCAGTGGATTCCTCGCGGTCGACGACGACGTCTGGCGCCAGCTGTTCGAGGTGAACTACTTCGCCACCGTGCGGACGACGCGAGCCGCGTTGCCGAGCCTGATCCGGCAGCGCGGTGCGATCGTCAACGTGTCGTCGAACGCAGCGCGGGTACCGTCGGGCGGTCCGGCGCCGTACACGACCGCGAAGGCCGCGCTCACTGCTCTGGGAAAGGCGCTCGCCGAGGAGTTCGGCCCACAAGGCGTCCGGGTGAACACCGTGTCGCCCGGCCCGGTGCGCACCGCGCTGTGGACGGACCCGGACAAGTACGGCGGTCAGCTCGCGCGGACGCTAGGTGTCTCGCACGACGACCTGCTGGCCGCGCTACCCCAGCAGATCGGCATGCTCACCGGCCGCCTGATCGAGCCGGCCGAGGTCGCCGCCTTGATCGTCCAGCTGTGCTCGCCGCTCACCGCCAGCATTGTCGGTGCGGACTTCCTCATTGACGGGGGGAGCGTGAAGACGGCCTAGCTCCCGTTGCGCAGGGCGCGGAACGACAGGAGGTGGTCCCGCCGGGACGGGACCACCTCGCCGTACGCACGCTCGGCCGGCCCGGTGTGGGCCGACTACCTCCTGTCCTTGGCGCTACTTGGTGCCGAAGGAGTAGATGGTGGTGGACTTGTAGGTCTCGCCGGGACGCAGAACCGTGGAGGGGAAGTTGGGGTGGTTCGGGGAGTCGGGGAAGTGCTGGGTCTCGAAGGCGAACGCGTCGCCCTGGCGGTAGGCCTTGTTGCCGATGCCGAGGAACGTGCCGTCGAGGAAGTTCCCGCTGTAGAACTGGACGCCCGGCTGGTCGGTGAGTACCTCGATCGTGCGGCCGTGCTCCGGCTCCCAGAAACGCCCCGCGAGCCGCAGCCCGTTGCTGTCCGGCTGCCCGCCGAGCACGAAGTTGTGGTCGTACCCGCGGCCGAAGACCAGCTGCTCGTGGTCGCCGCGCAGCCGCTTGCCGATCGCGGTCGGCCTGCTGAAGTCGAACGGCGTACCGGCGACCGGGGCGATCTCGCCGGTCGGGATCAGCGTCGCGTCGACCGGTGTGTACTTCGGCGCGTTCAGCTCCAGCACGTGGTCGTAGATGGTGCCGTTGCCCTCGCCGAGCAGGTTGAAGTACACGTGGTTGGTCAGGTTCACGATCGTCGCCTTGCCGGCCACGGTCGCGTGGTAGTCGATCCGCAGGTCGTCGCGCCTGTCCAGCGTGTACGTGACGGTGCTGGTGAGCTCACCGGGGAAGCCCATCTCGCCGTCCGGGCTGACGTAGGTGAACGCGACGCCGACGGCCCTGTCGCTCTGGACGACCTTGGCCTTCCACACCTTCTTGTCGAAGCCGAGGGTGCCGCCGTGCAGCGCGTTCTCACCGTTGTTGACCGGGATCTGGTACGTCGTCCCGTCCAGCGTGAACTTGCCCTTGGCGATCCGGTTCCCGTACCGCCCGATGGTGGCGCCGAAGTACGGGCTGAGCTTGGCGTAGTCCGGCAGGTTGTCGAAGCCGAGGCTGATGTTCGTGGTTCTGCCGCGGCGGTCCGGCGTCTCGACCTTCTGGATGGTCGCGCCCCAGGTGAGCATCGAGATCGTCACCCGGCCGTTGGTGAACGTGTAGACGTCCACCTTCTGACCGTCCGGAGTGGTGCCGAACGGGTCCTGACGGATCTCGAGCTTGCCGTGGTGGTGTGCGCCCATGGTCCTCAACTTATCCGGCGTACCAGCGGCCGAACTGGCCTGGGTACTGGCGTCAGCGGTGGTGCTGAGCGCGCCCGCGGCGGCGGCACCGAGGCCCAGGGCGCCGGCGGTCCGCAGGACCTGGCGGCGGGGCAGGTGATCGGGCATCGCAATCCCCTCAATCGTTGGAGAAACCAGACCTGGGCACGATAAGCACGCTGGAGGAGTGTTTGGAACAGTTCGGAAGGGTGTGAATTCGTCCGATCTCTGGAGGCTGCTGATCCTCGTGACCAGATCGGTCCGGTCCGGGGCCCGATCGAGCCTTCAGCGGTACGCCGTCCGCGGGCGAGGATGAGGTCATGAGCCGAACCGCACTGATCGTGATCGACGTCCAGGAATCGTTCCGGGTCCGCCCGAACTGGCAGTTGGTGAACCACCCCGACATCGCCGAACGCGTGGACCGTCTGGTGCGCGCGGCCCGCGACAAGGGCGACCTCGTCGTCTGGGTGCTGCACACCGAGCCCGGGACCGGCGGGGCGTTCGACCCGGTCAACGGTCACGTCCAGCTGATCGACGGTCTCGAACCGTTGCCGGGTGAGCCCATTCTCACCAAGACGTCGCACAACGCCTTCACCACAACGAATCTGCAGCAGTTGCTGACCCAGCACGGCGTCGGCGAGATCGTTGTCTCCGGCATCCGTACCGAGCAGTGCTGCGAGACCACCGCACGCGTCGCGTCCGATCTCGGGTACGACGTCGTGTTCGTCACCGAGGCGACCGCGACGATGGCGTTGGCGCACTGGTCGATCCGCGACGAGGCGAGCGTCGAAGAGATCCTCGCCGACCCGCGGACCCTGACCACGGAGCAGGTCGTCGAGCGCACGGAGTACGCGCTGGCCGGCCGGTTCGCCGCGATCCGGACGCTCGACGAGCTCACCGGCGTACCCGTGTCATCCTGACCGGATGCGCCCTACTCGTGTCGTCTTCGTCCTGGCGCCGCGGCTCCATTTGCTGGATCTCGCCGGGCCCGCACAGGTTTTCACGACGGCGAACGACTTCGGGTACGGCTACGAGGTGTCGTACGTCGCCGAATCCGAGGAGATCGCGACCGCTCAGGGCGTGCCGTTGCGGGCCCAGTTGCAGTGGCCGGAGCTCGATGTGGCGGACCTGATCGTCGTACCGGGATGGCGGTCGCCGCGTTTGTCGCCGGAGCCGCCGATCGGGCCGGACTTCCGGGAGCGATTGCGTGCCCACCACGCGCGTGGTGGGTCGGTTGCGAGTGTCTGCTCGGGGGCCGACGCCCTCGGATGGGCGGGCCTGCTCGACGGGCGGCGCTTCACGACCCACCACGACCTGACCGACGAGCTGGCGGCCCGGTACCCGCGGGCGATCATCGTGCGGGACGTGTTGTACGTCGAGGACGATCGCGTCATCACCTCCGCCGGGATCGCGAGTGGTATCGACCTCGCGCTGCATCTCGTCGCGGTCGGCCGGGGTGCCGAGGCGGCGGCCCGGGTGGCGCGCGAGATGGTCGTCTACGCCCGCCGCAACGGCGACGAATTCCAGGAATCCGCGATGCTCCGCCACCGGGGTCATCTCAACGACCTCGCGCACCGCGTCCAGGACGTCATCGACGCGCGGTACGCCGATCGGCTGCCGCTGACCGATCTGGCCGGGCAGGTCGGCGTCAGCGAACGCACCCTCACCCGCATCTTCACCGCCGCCACCGGCCTCACCCCGCTCCGGTACCAGCAGCTCCTCCGCCTGGAACGAGCCGAACACCTCATCGGCCACGGCACCACGGTCGAGTCCGCCGCTCGCATCGTCGGCTTCGAGGACGCCCGCATGCTCCGCCGCCTCCGCGGCCGAACTTCCGTCTAGACCAGAACCAACTTTTCCCGCGGGTCGCACGTCTACTCGTACAACCAACCGACGAGGGGACGGGACATGAAGTTCGCTGGGGGCATGCGCCGAGGGGTGGTTGCGACGGGTGTGGCGACAGGAGTGCTGGCCGTGGGGCTCACCGCCCTGGCAACGCAGGGCGCGGACGCCGGGACGACGTCGGCCACCGCGCTGAGCCGGTCGCAGATGCTGACGGTCGGCGCGGTGAAGAAGGCCGATGCGCGGCGGGACTGGATCCGGCAGGTCGACAGGGGAATTCTGCCGAAGACCTACTGCGGGCCGGCGTCGACCGAGGGCAAGCGGGTCTCCGCGCGGATGGCCCGCGGGTTCACCGACGAGATGGACGCGTACGGCGCGCAGTACGTCAGCCGGTACGCGAACGCGGCGACCGCGCGGGCGGCGTACAACTCGATCATCGCGACGCTGAAGAGCTGCGCGTACAGCAAGCCGGCGCCGACGCACGCACGGAAGATCACCGAGAACCGCGTGGTCAAGGGCGCCTCGGGCGACCTCACGCAGGTGATCCGCTGGTACGACTACCCGAAGCCGAACGACCCGGGCAGCGAGGCGGGCGGTTTCCCGTACGCCGTGACGCTGAAGGGACGCAACGTCTCGGTGCTGGCGTTCAGTGAGATGGGGCCGGGGATGCCCGCGCCGAACTTCGACAAGCTCGCTCGTCAGGCGGCGGCGAAGGTCAGCCGCTGAACTTCGCGCAGAAGACGCGGGACGGCGTGCGGGGAAAGTAGCGTGCCTGGGGGGTGTTGGCCGGGACGGATGAGGGGTCACCGTCCCGGCCAACACTTGTCTTACCTCGAAACCGCCGTCAGTTTCGTGACCGCGGTGCTCAGCTGCCCGCTGAGGAGGGCGTGGTCGGCGTCGGAGATGAGCTTCGACGCCGGCTCGTCCAGGTTCTGGCCGACGTGGTTCTGCGCGATCCACCGCGCCACGCCGACGACGGCGTCGTCCTCGGCGAAGGTGTCCGCCTTGGTGCGCTCCAGGAACTTGGCGGCCTGGGCAGCGGCCGCCAGAGCGATGGTTGCCTGCGGCCCCGACCAGTCGTCGGCCCGGAGTGCGACACCGGCAGCGATCCCGGCAGCCACGGCGTACGGATCGTGCTTGCGCAGCAAGGTGTTGCGCGCTTCCGTCAGTGCTGCACGGGCTGCGGCTTGGGTTGTGAGGCCCCATCCGAACGGGTACTGCGGGTTGTAGGACGCATCGCCGACGTTCAACGGTTGCTGGTCCTCCGCGCGCGGCCAACTGACCGGCAAGCGACCGCTGAACGGGACCTTGCCGAACAGCACATCCGCGACGCCGGCGCCCTCGGTCCCCGGCAGCCATGACGCGACCAGTGCGTTGATCTCGCCGAGCTGATCCGCGATCACCTGCGGACGGCCGGACACGATCAGTACGACGCACTTCATCGCGCCGCAGACCTTGTCCACGGCGGCCTTGTCGGCGTCCGAGAGCAGCAGGTCGTGACCGTTGCCGACATCCCCGATTCCTTCGGCGTACGGACGTTCGCCGACCACGACCACGCCGACGTCGTGACCCTCGAGCGGTGCTGACGCGTCCGCGCTGAACGTCGCGTCCGGCACCACCTGCTTGATGCCGTCGAGGATCGTCGTACCTGTTGTCGTCGGACCGGATCCGCCTTGCCAGCTGATGCTCCAGCCGCCCATCTGGTTGCCGAGATCGTTCGCGTTGCTTCCGGCGACGTACACCTTGGCAGTCGATGCCAGTGGCAACAGATTGCCGTCGTTCTTCAACAGCACCTGGGATTTCGCCGCCGCCTCGCGACCGACCGCCCGGTGTGCGGCCGATCCGATGGTCGCGGCGTTGGTCGTGTCGGCGTACGGGTGCTCGAACAGGCCGAGCTTGAACTTCTCGGTCAGGATCCTGCGGACCGCGTCGTCGATCCGGGTCATCGGGATCCGGCCGGCACCGATCTCCTCGGTGAGGCCCTGCGTGAAGCCCTGGTAGTTCGTCGGCACCATGATCATGTCCAGGCCGGCGTTGATCGACGTACGGATGTCGCTCGCGTAGTCGCCCGGCAGCTGGTCGATCGCCTGCCAGTCGCTGATCACGAATCCGTCGAAGCCCATCCGCTGCTTCAGCACGCCGTTGATCAGCTCACCGTTCCCGTGCATCTTGACCGGCGCGGCGCCGTCGACCGACATGCTCGAGTACGACGGCATCACGGTGCCGATGCCGAGGTCGACAGCCGTCTTGAACGGCGCGAGGTGGATGGTCTCCAACTGCTGCCGGGTCACCTGCGTGACGCCCTGGTCGATCTTGTACGAGCCGGTCGTCGAGCTGCCGTACGTCGTACCGCCGTCGCCGACGAAGTGCTTCGCGGTGGCGAGGACGTGGGTGTTGCCCGCGAGCTGACTGCCGTCGGCCTTGCCCTGCAGGCCGGTGATCACGGTCGCCATCGACTGCACGAGCGCCGGATCCTCGCCGTACCCCTCGTACGCGCGGCCCCAGCGGTCGTCGCGGACGACGCACACGCACGGCGCGAAGTCCCACGGGATGCCGGTCGCGCGGACCTCAGTCGCGGTCACCTCGCCGGTCCGCCGGGCCAGGTCCGGATCGCGGGTGGCACCGATCGCGATGTTGTGCGGCAGGATCGTCGCGCCGATCACGTTGTTGTGCCCGTGCACCGCGTCGACGCCGTAGATCAACGGGATCTGCAGCCGGGTCGCCTGCGCGTCGAGCTGGAAGGTGTCGATCATCGCAGCCCAGGCGGCCGGGGTGTTCGGGGTCGGGACGGAGCCGCCGCCGGACAGCAGCGAGCCGAGCGCGTACGACGCGATGTCCGAGCGGGACCGGAGCGCGTTCCGCTCGGCCTGGGTCATCTGTCCGACCTTTTCCGCCGTCGTCATCCGGGCCAGCAGATCGGTAACACGTTTTCCGATCGGGAGTTTCCGGTTCAGGTACGGCAGGTCGTGGGCGTCGATCACCACAACCGGCTGGGTCTGCGGGGCCTTGGCCCCGGTGACCGTGAGCTCGAGGGGAACGGTTTCCGCAACTTCCGCGGAACCGTCTTTCCGGGTGGTCACGGAAACATTCTGCGACGTTCCGGAAACTGTTCCGGCCGGGAACGTGATCGTTCCGGAAACCGGTGTGTAGTCGTCGGCACCGGCCGTTCCGGTTCCGGTCTTGTAGTCGACCGTGACCGGCTCGTCGAGCGGCGTACCGCCCGTGGTCGCGACCGAGACCTTCACCTGCGCGGTGCCGCCCTCCTTGACCGGGTACACGTCGGCGTCGGTCACGACACTGTTCTTCAGCGCCGGGTCGGCCTTGCCGTAGACCTCGACCTGGTCGATCGCGAACTCACCCGGTGCACCGGCCGGCATCGTGAACGCGTAGCCCCACATCTGGGTCAGGTTCAGGATGTGGTCGATCCCGCCGACAGGCTGGTAGTCACCGCGGTACACGAGCTCGCTGAACGGGATCTCGACCAGGTGCCAGCCCTGCCAGTCGTCGGTGAAGCTGGTGTTCCACAGCTCGGACGCCTCGGCGTTCGCGCCGCCGTCCTTGATCTCGAAGAAGATCCGCTTCCCGGAGCCGGGCGGAAGCGGGGCAGTGTTCTGCCCGTACCACCAGAACCGGATCCCCTTGTACGGCGACCAGTCGCCGGGGTTCACGTCGTACGTGACGTCGTGACTGAACCCGCCCCAGCCGCTGATGTTGTACGTCCCGTGCAGCACCTTCTCGCCGGCCGGCGCGTCCGCCCGGGTCTGCAGCTCGAGCATCGGCGGGTCGTCGGCGTCGCTGCCCCAGGTGAAGATCCCGGCGTTCGGCGGCGCCGCGAACGGCTCCGCACCCTCGAACGCCGCCAACGTCACCGGAGCCGGATCATCGGCCGCCGCCGGCGTCGTCACCAGCAGCCCGCCCAGCAGAGCAGCCACCGAGACCAGCGCCACCCGCCCCCTCCGGCGATCCATCACTCGAGAACCAGACCACCAGAGCATGGGCGACTCCTCACAGGGATATCGAGCACGAGCGCTCGGCCCGACTCTCAGCCCTCCCAGAACCCGGGTCAAGACCTCACCGGTTCCGGAACTAGAGCGCTCTCACGGTGTCGCCGAGCACCATCGGCCGCATGTGCGGACGCGGACCCGGGCAGTACCGGTGCGAGCTGACGTCCGGGTACCTGCGCTGGATCGACCGGGACATCGAAGAAGAGGACCTCGGCTACCGCGTCTGACAGGGCAGCCCGGGATCGACCGTGCTCGGATCGGTAGACGCAAGGACTGGACAGTCGGTTGGTGGGTAGATGACTGTGGGTCGCGACCGTGCTGGAGGGGAAGGGACACGTATGAAGCTCCGATATGTGCTGGGCAGCGTGATGCTGGTCGTTCCGATGGCTGTGGTTGCCTTGGGCTCCCCGGCGACCGCGGCGGCGCCGCCGGACCAGGCGGCCGCACCGGCTGCGCACGGCCGGGCCGCGGCGAAGGTGCCGTCGATGCTGCGGGACGCCGCGACGCTCGCCGCGAAGAAGCAGTCGAACGTGCAGGCCCGCTCACTGGGCGTCGAAGGCAGCCGTCTGGGCGTCCAGGTGTACGCCGCAGCGCCGGTCACTGCGCAACAGCAGGCTGACCTGACCGCACTCGGGGCCTCGGTCCTCAAGAACTCCGCCGACTTCCCGGCCGTCGCCGGCACCGAGCTCCCCAGCACCGGCCTGGTCTCCGCCACGGTCCCGTACGACAAGCTGGACGCACTCGCGGCACTCGACTGGGTGACCGCCCTGCGGCCGTCCCTACGGCCCGCCGTCGACGTCGGCCCGATCACCGCCGAGGGCGTCCAGCTGCACCAGGCGGACAAGGCGCAGGCCAAGGGCTTGACCGGTCGCGGTCAGAAGATCGGCGTGATCTCCGGTGACGCCGACCACGTCGCGGACGCGATCGCCGCGGGTGAGTTGCCGGCCGACACCCGGGTGGTGCAGTCGGCGGCGTACAACAACGACGAGGGCACCGCGATGATGGAGATCATCCACGACCTCGCGCCGGACGCGAAGCTGACCTTCGCGAGCACGCTGGAGACCAACGCCGACTACTTCGAGGCGTTCCACCTCCTCGCGAAGTCCGGCGTCACGATGATTGCCGAGGACATCGCACTCGACGACGAGCCCGCGTTCCAGCAGGGTCTCGGCGCCGCAACGGCCGAAGCGCTCGCCAAGCACGGCATCTGGGTCAGCTCCTCGGCCGGGAACCTTGGCAACCGGCACGCCCCGCGGGTGACGGCGACCGGTACGGGCCAGGGCGCGGACGGCGCGACCGGGCCGTACACCGGCTGCCCGAAGTCGCCCGACAACGTG
Organism: Kribbella sp. VKM Ac-2571; assembly: GCF_004362255.1. Lineage (NCBI taxonomy): Bacteria > Bacillati > Actinomycetota > Actinomycetes > Propionibacteriales > Kribbellaceae > Kribbella > Kribbella sp. VKM Ac-2571. Next base: position 120,627 of record NZ_SNWS01000021.1, on the reverse strand, counting down.
GTGCAGTTGCGCGGCAGCGACACGTCGTACGACCTCAATCTGCTGCCCGGCGCCGGGATCCTGCCGACCCTGCAGTGGAGCGAGCCGCGGGCGATCTACCCGACCGCGGGCCAGGGCGGATTCACCGACCTCAACCTGTATCTGATGGACAGCACCGGGACGAAGTGCCTCGCGTCCAGCACCGCCGTCCAGGCGAACGGCGTCGGCGACACCATCGAGCAGTTCGAGTACTTCAACACGACGAAGGCGCCGCAGCCCGTGAAGCTCGTCGTCGACGTCGAGGGCACGTCGACCGCGCGCAAGGCTCCGATCCTGGATCTGCGCTGGCGGGCGCTGGCGTCCGGCGTCCAGACCATCGACCCGCCCGAGCGGGCCGGCTCGATGAACCCCGACTCGAACTACACCGTCTTCGCCACCAGCGCGGGCGCCGTGAACTCGAGTGTGTCCACCGACCCGAAGACCGCTCCGCTGGAGGCGTTCAGCGCCGCGGGTCCGACGCAACTCGTCAGCACGACCCGCTGCCCCGGCGGCAAGCCCGGTCCGTGCCGCGGGATCCCCGGCGCGGATGCGCTGAACTTCCCGGCGCCGAACTGGCTCGCGGCCGACGGCGAGTCGGTCAGCGGTGCCGGCGGCTTCGGCTCCGGGACCTGCCCCACCACGACCCAAGGCGGCTGCCGCTTCTTCGGTACGTCGGCCTCGGCGCCGACCGCCGCCGGCGTGGCGGCCCTGACCCGGCAGGAGTTCGGCGGCCACGTCTCGCCGCTCATCCTGAACGCCCTGCTCTCCGCCCGAGCCGTGGATCGCAGCGAGCCCAGCACCGGAGCGGGAGTCCTGAGCGCGAATTAAGAAGCTGTAGTGGTCCGATTGAGTGCAAATTCAGTACTCGTAGCAATGGACCGATGCTGCCATCCCCGGAAAGGATGGCAGCATGACTACACGTTTCGGGGTCTTCGTACCGCAGGGCTGGAAGATGGACCTGGCCGGCATCGCCGATCCGATCGAGCAATGGGAGGCGATGACGGACGTCGCCAAGCGGGCCGACGAGCAGTCGTGGGACTCGATCTGGCTGTTCGACCACTTCCACACGGTGCCGGAGCCGAGTGACAACACCACCTTCGAGTGCTGGAGCGCGACGGCGGCGCTGGCCCGTGACACCAAGCGGGTCAACATCGGCCAGATGGTCGGCTGCAACGGGTACCGCAACCCGTCGCTGTACGCGAAGATCGCATCCACCGTCGACGTCGCCAGCCACGGCCGCCTGTATGCCGGGATCGGCGCGGGCTGGTACGAGCACGAGTGGAAGGCGTACGGCTACGAGTGGACCGACGTACCGCAGCGGATGGCGGCGTTCCGTGAGGCGACCGAGATCATCTACAAGATGTGGACCGAGGACAAGCCGGTCTACAACGGCAAGTACTACTCGATCGACGCCCCCATCAACGAGCCGAAGGGCGTCCGCAAGCCGCACCCGAGCTTCTGGATCGGCGGCGGCGGCCCGAAGGTCACGCTGAAGCTGGTCGCGCAGTACGCCGACGCCGCGAACATCGGCGGCGGCAACCCGGAGCTGTTCAAGGAGAAGGCCGACATCCTCCGCGGCCACTGCGAGAAGCTCGGCCGGAACTACGACGACATCATCAAGTCGACGAACTTCAACGTGTTCCCGATCGACAAGGGCGACGACCCGCAGAAGGCGACCGAGAAGGCCCTCGGCCCGATGAACCGGGAGAAGTTCGACCGGGACAACCTGATCACCACCGAGGACGAGATCGCGAACAAGGTCGAGGCGGTCCTCGAGGCCGGCGCCGACTACGTCATCTTCTACATCCCCGGCGTCGCCTACGACCTGGACCTCCTCGAGCGCGTCGAGAACATCACCAAGCGCTTCGCCTGACATTCGGGTGGTCCGCCAGCCAAATTGGGGGTTCGTCACCCGTAACCAGGGTGCACAACCCCTCATTTGGCTGGCAAGCCAGCCAAATTGGCTGGTATCGGTCATGGCGGGTGTAGGTCAGGGGGAGTGGTGGACTGGGGCTGTGGGCAACTGACAGGCTCCCGCTGACGGCCTCGCGTGGGTCGGGGCGTCGGGAGGTTTCCCCCTGTGATGTCTCGAATGTCCCGGTCCGCGGCCGGCCTGCTCGCCGTGGTGGTCGCCGGTTCCCTGCTGCTGACGACCACCACGGCGAATGCCGGCCCGCCCGACACACCGGCCGGGCCTACGGCAAGCAACCCGATGCCCGGCGCGAGCAGCAAGCGGATCACCCTCGTCACCGGCGACGTCGCCGAGCTGACCACCAGTTCCAACGGCCAGGTCTCGGCCCGCCTGCTCGATGACGAGCCGTACTACTTCGGCACCTTCGACGGAGACCTCACCCTGGTCCCGGCCGACGCCTACCCGCTGCTCTCCGCGGGACGCCTCGACAAGCGCCTCTTCAACCTGACCGAGCTGGCGGCGCAGGGGTACGACGACGCCAGCAACGCTAGCCTTCCCCTCCTCCTCACCGCGCCCGCCACCCTCCGCAGCGCGCCGAGTACGCCGGCTGCTGCGACGTACCGCCGTACTCTCGACAGCGTCGGAAGCACCGCGGTGACTGTGCAGAAGGCCGACGCGAAGACGTTCTGGGACGGCATCAGCGGCCCGACCACCTTCAAGTCCAGCCAGGTCACGAAGATCTGGCTCGACGGCCGCACCCACGCGACCCTCGACCAGTCCACGAAGCAGATCGGCGCCCCGACCGCCTGGAAGCAGGGGTACGACGGCCACGGGGTGAAGGTCGCCGTCCTCGACACCGGGTACGACGCCGGCCACCCCGACCTCGCCAAGCAGGTCGTCGCGGCGGAGAGCTTCGTGCCCGACGAGGCGGTCCAGGATCTGCACGGACACGGCACGCACACCGCGTCGATCGTCGCCGGTCTCGGTACGGCGTCCGACGGCAAGCGGAAGGGTGTGGCGCCCGGCTCGGAACTGCTGATCGGCAAGGTTCTCGACAACAGCGGCGGCGGCTACGACTCCGAGGCGATCGCCGGCATGGAGTGGGCCGTCCAGCAGGGCGCGAAGGTCGTCAGCATGAGCCTCGGCGGCTGGCCGTCCGACGGCACCGACCCGATGAGCGAGGCCGTCGACCGGTTGTCGAAGTCGAGCGGCGCGCTGTTCGTGATCGCGGCCGGCAACTCCGGCGCCGAGGAAACCGTCGGATCGCCCGGCGCCGCGTCCGAGGCGCTGACCGTCGGCGCGGTCGACCGGGACAACAGCCTCGCGAACTTCTCCAGCCGCGGTCCGCGCGTCGGCGACGGCGCCCTGAAGCCTGAGGTGACTGCCCCCGGCGTGGAGATCGCCGCCGCGCGCGCTGCCGGCACCGAGCAGGGCCACGTCCTCGGCCAGTACTACACAGCCATGAGCGGTACGTCGATGGCGACGCCGCACGTCGCCGGGGCGGCCGCGATCCTCGCGCAACGGCACCCCGACTGGACCGGCCCGCAGCTGAAGGCCGCACTCGCCTCGACGGCTGTCCCGTCCGCCGGCGCCCGCACCGACCAGCAGGGCCTCGGCCGGATCGACATCCCGAACGCGCTCGACCCGTCGGTCCTCCCGGACACCGCCAACCTGTTCTTCGGTGACCTGTCCTGGACCGGCCCGGCCGCCCCCGCGCCGGTTACCCGCACCGTTGCCTACAGCAACAACTCGAAGCGATCGGTGACGCTCACGCTCTCGGTCGACGCACAGTCTCCGGCGGGGGTGGAGGCCGGGCTGACGGTGAGCCCGGCCCGGCTGACCATCCCCGCCGGTGGTACCGGGTCCGCGACGGTCACCCTCGACCTCGCGAAGACCCAGCCCTCCAAGTACTCCGGTGTGCTGACGGCCCGCGCCGGCGCCACGTCGTACCGGACCGGCCTCGGGTTCGCGGCCGGTGGGCGGCTGAACCAGGTGACCGTGAAGGCGATCGGGCGCGACGGACAGCCCGCCACCACCAAGGCCGGTGCGAGCGGCGTGCAGCTGTGGAACCAGGACACCGGCGACGTCAACGCGATCGCGTTCGACGAGACGGGCAGCCGCACACTCGACGTACCGACCGGCCGCTACAGCGTGATGGCGTACGCCGTCGGCGGCGACGAGGCGAACTGGGCGAACTCGATCACGCTGCTCGGCGATCCGGACGAGTGGATCGGCAGCGACCGGACGTTCACGTTCGACGCCCGGACCGCGCACAAGGTGACCGTCAAGACGCCGCGACCGGCCGACGCGCAGAGCATCGGGATCGCCTGGCACCGCAAGGTCGGGGACCGGGACGCGGTCTCCGGCTGGGCGTACAACGGCCGGGTCGCCGACGGCGTCTACGTCCAGGACTTCGGAAAGGTTGCCAACGGCACCTTCCAGGTCGTGCAGCGCTGGGATCTCGCGCAGCCGAAGCTGACCGTCGACATCAACGGCGTGCGGCTGGCCACACCGGCCGAGGGGTCGTCCCGGACGGTGTACGTCGGCAACGCGAAACTCCCGCTCTACAACGGTGGCGACGGCACCGCGGCCGAGCTGACCGGCGCCAAGGACACCGCCGTGCTGATCCGATGGGGCGGCTTCGACAAGACGACCGCACAGGTCAAGGCCGCGAAGGCCGCCGGCGCCAAGGTGGTGTTCCTCTACAACGAAGCACCCGGCTTCTGGTCGACCGGTAGCGATCAGGGCGTCCCGCTCTACCTGCTGCGATCCGAGCAGGGCAAGCAGTTGCTCGCCGAGCTGGCGAAGGGCCCGCAGTTCGTGCAGCTGAACGGTCTGCTCGACAGCACCTACCGGTACGACGTCGCGCTCGGCCCGTCGGTCGTGAAGGGAGGACTGACGTACGACGTCGCGAAGATGCGCCCGGCCGTGGTGACGACGGACTTCCAGCAGAACGACGCTTTCTGGCTGCACCGGGACCAGCGGGTCGCCCACCTTCCGGGCATCTCGACCGGGCTGTCGGCGTCCCGTCTGGTGGCCGGTGCGGTGAAGCGGACCGACTACCTCGTCACCGACCAGAAGGGCGTCACCTGGGACGAGAAGACGTCTGCGGGGGAGTGGAACGAGACCGGCTTCGAGGCCACGATCGCGCGGTCCTACCGGCCGGGCGAGCAGGTCACGCGCGGTTGGTGGGAGTCGATCACGCGTCCCGCCGTACCGGGGTTGTCGGATGCTCCGGGTGACGAGGCGCAGGGCTGGCCGCCGGCGCGGTTCGAGAACGCGCTGCGGATCGCGATTCCGCAGTACGTGAGCGGCGACCGGACCACGTTCGGCTGGGCCGACCGCGGCGACGTGACGAGCATGAAGCTGAGCAGCAACGGCGTCGAACTGGGTAGCAAGAACTGGTCGGTCGCACAGTTCACCGTCCCGGAACGCGCCGCCTGGTACGACCTCACGCTGGACCAGCAGCGCGGCCCGAACAGCTGGGCGAAGACCTCGACCTCGACGCACACCCGGTGGCATTTCCTCTCGGTGCCGTCCAAGAGCCGGGCGGTGCTGCCGCTCGTCCAGGTCGACTACAAGCACGCCAACGGCTGGCTCGAGCTCACCCCGCGCTACCAGCCGGGTGTGCGCGGCGCCGGGATCTTCCGGACCACGGCCGAGATCTCGTACGACGGGAAGACCTGGACGAAGCTGTCGCTCCGCGGGACCGGCACGCTCCGCGCCCAGGTACCGGCCGGTGCGTACCCGAGCATCCGGGTGACCGCGACGGACCTGATCGGCAACAGCATCACCCAGACGATCGACCGCGCCTGGGCCAGCTGAACGTTAAAAGAGCGACGCCACGAAGCCGGGGGGATTGCTTCGTGGCGTCGCCAAGGGCGCGCCAAGGGAGGGGTGGGGGCTGGCGCGCCGGTCCAGTGGGGATCAGCTCCCGAGGATGCCTCCACCGAGGATGCCCAGCAGCCCGAGGGCCGACAGCAGGCCGCGGATGACCTGGTCGACCGCCTTGGCGCCACCGGTCTGGTAGGCGGTCACGCAGTTCTGCAACTGGGTCTGGGTCGGCTTGGTGATCGTCACCTTCGCCATCTCGGACTGGCAGTACGTCGTGGCCTTCTGCAGCTCGGCCAGCGTGCTGCCCGCCGTGCCGACGATGACCCCGACGGCCGTCGTCAGGCTGGTGAGACCCGGCTTCTGCGTGGTCGTGGTCGGAACCGTCGGCTTGGCCGTGGTCGGCTTCGAGGTGGTCGGCCTGGCCGTCGTCGGTTTCGCCGTCGGCCGGCTGCTCGGCGTTGCCGTCGGTGTCGCGGTCGGCCGGTCCGTCGGCCGGTTGCCGTCCCGCTCGTCGGTCAGTATCGGAGTCGGCGTCGCTGTCGCGGTGGGCGTCGGGATGTCGATCGACTTCGGCAGGTCCTTGTCCGACGGGGCGTCGATGGTCGGGTCGTCGATCTGGTCGCCTGCCTCGTCCACGTCGTCACCCGCGGTGCCGTTGCCGACCGCGATCCAGCTGCCGCCGGCATACGCCTTCGCGATGCTGACCACCAGGTCGACGTACTGCTGCGAGTGGTTGTAGCGCAGGACCGCGGCGTTCAGGTCACCGGCCTTGGACAGGTCGGTCGTGCCCGAGCAGAGATAGACCCCGGTCGACATCGCCGCGTCGTCGATGTCCTGCGGGTTCCGCACGCCGTCGCCGTCGCCGTCCACTCCCATGGCTCGCCAGGTGCCGGGGATGAACTGCATCGGGCCGACCGCGCGGTCGAACGCGCCGTCACCGTCGAACGAACCCGCGTCCGAGTCGGAGATCCGGGCCGTCCCGGACGAACCGTCCAGCCGCGGGCCGAAGATGCCCGGCACCGCGACGCCCTGCGAGTTCAGCGAGTTGCCGCCGAAGCGGCCGTGGTTGGACTCGACCCGGCCGATCGCGGCCACCAGGGTCCACGGCAAGTGGCACGTCGGGTCTGCCTGAGCCAGCACCTGCTGGGCCCGGGAGTACGCCTTCAGCGCGGCGTTCGGGATGCCGTTGCGGGACAGTCCGGAGACCACTTGCGTCGGTTGCTCACCAGGGTCGACTCCGTGGCCGACGACACCCGGCACCGGCACATTGGCCGGGAAGGCGATCGGCTGCTTCGGTACGACGACCGGGTTGCCTCCGGACAGACCGTTGTCCAGCGACGCCGTGGCGATCGCGGGGTCGTCCGTGGCACTGACGGTGAACGCGCTCGCGAACAGCGCCAGCGGGATCAGCGGCGCCACCTGACGCCAGCCGCTACCCGTGGCGCGGCGCTTGCCCTTCGCCATCGATGATTCCCCTCCGTGACTCATCGACCGGTCCGGCCCCACGCAGCGGACAGTCTTTGTGTCTTTCTCGGTTGCCGTCGTAATAGGTCTAACGTCCGCCCCGTTGCGTGGGTTACGCGTCGGACGCAGACCGTGTACGTGCGGTCACCGGGTATCCATACTGGCGCGTAACAAAGCGCCTGTGAACCCCTTGGGGTCGATCAGGACCTGAAATTCGCCCTCCCTGCCGATCAGGGCGCCGAACCGGCAGGGGAGAATGGCCGTCGTGCCCGCACACACTGAACACTCCGCCGAACTCTTCGCCCGAGCCTCCACGGTGACCCCGGGTGGGGTCAACTCTCCGGTCCGCGCGTTCCGCGCCGTCGGCGGCGTACCGCGTTTCATGGCCTCCGGTGACGGATGTCACATGACCGACGTCGACGGCAACCGCTATCTCGACCTGGTCTCCTCCTGGGGCCCGCTGCTGCTCGGACACGCTCACCCGGAGGTGATCGCCGCCGTCCAGGCCGCGGTCGCCCGGGGTACGTCGTACGGCACGCCGACCGAGACCGAGGTCCTGCTCGGCGAGGAGATCGTCGCGCGAACACCGGTGGACAAGGTCCGGCTGGTGTCGTCCGGGACCGAGGCGACGATGTCCGCGCTCCGACTCGCCCGCGGGTTCACCGGGCGCGCCAAGATCGTGAAGTTCGCCGGCTGCTACCACGGCCATGTGGACGCACTGCTGGCCCAGGCCGGTTCCGGCGTCCTCACGCTGGGCATTCCCGGTACGCCGGGAGTCACCGAGGCCACCACCGCGGACACGATCGTGCTGCCGTACAACGACCAGGCCGCGGTCGCCGCCGCGTTCGCGCAGTACGGCGACCAGATCGCGGCCGTGATCACCGAGGCGTCGCCCGGCAACATGGGCGTCGTTCCGCCGCGGGACGACTTCAACGCGTTCCTCGCCCGGATCTGCACGGAAAACGGTGCACTTTTCATTTCCGACGAGGTCATGACCGGCTTCCGGATCACCCGCTCGGGCTGGTACGGCGTCGACGGCGTCCGGCCGGACCTGATGACGTTCGGCAAGGTGATGGGCGGCGGCTTCCCGGCCGCGGCGTTCGGCGGCCGCGCCGATGTCATGTCCCACCTCGCGCCGGAGGGCTCGGTCTACCAGGCCGGCACGCTGTCCGGGAACCCGATCGCCACGACCGCCGGTCTGACCACGCTGCGGCTGGCGACCGACGAGGTCTACGCCAAGCTCGACGAGACCTCGCTCACCATCCAGCGCCTGGTGTCGACCGCGCTGGACAAGGAAGGTGTGCCGCACGTCATCTCCGCGGCCGGGAACCTCTTCAGCGTCTTCTTCGTGGAGTCCTCGGAGGGACCTGCCGAGATCCGGGACTTCGCCGGAGCCAACGCCCAGGTGCTGCCCCGGTTCACGGCGTTCTTCCATGCCATGCTGGACGCCGGTGTCTACCTGCCACCGAGCGCGTTCGAGGCCTGGTTCGTCAGCGCGGCGATCGACGACGACGCGCTGGCCGAGCTCGAGTCCGCCCTGGCACCCGCCGCTCGGGCGGCGGCGGCCGTAGAGAACTGAAGGGACAGTGGTGACCGAAACGACGGTCGTGCACCTGATGCGTCACGGCGAGGTGCACAACCCGACCGGCGTGCTCTACGGCCGGATCCCCGACTTCCACCTGTCCGAGCTCGGCCGCGCGATGGCCGATCGGGTGGCCGAGCACGTCAAGGGCCGCGACATCGTGCACCTGGTCAGCTCCCCGCTGGAGCGGGCCCAGGAGACGATAGAGCCGATCGCCAACGTGTTCGGCCTCACGCCGGACATCGACGAGCGGGTGATCGAGGCGGCGAACCTGTTCGAGGGCAAGAAGTTCGGCGTCGGCGACGGCGCGCTGCGGAACCCGAGCGCCTGGTGGCTGCTGCGGAACCCGTGGAAGCCGTCCTGGGGTGAGCCGTACCAGCAGCTGGTACGCCGGATGCGGGACGCGATCGAGACCGCCCGGCAGAAGGCCGCCGGGCACGAGGCGCTGATCGTGTCGCACCAGCTGCCGATCTGGATCGTCCGGTCCGCGATCGAGGGCCGCCGGATGTTCCACGACCCGCGCAAGCGCCAGTGCAGCCTGGCCAGCCTGACCTCGTTCACCTTCCACGGTGAGCAGATCGTGTCCGTTGGGTACTCGGAGCCGGCGAAAGACCTACTTCCCGTGAAAAACCCGAAGAAGTTCGTCGGAGGGGCGTGATGCGTCGTACAGCGTTGCTGGTCGCCGGAGTGCTCCTCGTCGCGGGGTGCAGCTCCGGTCAGCAGGCGGCGCAGAACCGCCAGGGCCAGTCGGGATTCGTCAGCGGCAACGGCAACGTGTCGACGTTCGCGGCCGGCGATCGGAAGGCGGCGCCGGAGCTCACCGGGAAAACGCTCGACGGCAAGACCTGGACGCTGTCCGAGCAGACCGGCAAGGTCGTCGTACTGAACGTGTGGGGTTCGTGGTGCCCGCCGTGCCGCAAGGAAGCACCCGAGCTGGTCGCGGCGTCGAAGGAACTCGGGTCCGGGGTGCAGTTCATCGGACTGAACACCCGCGACCTCGACCCGGCGCAGGCGAAGAAGTTCGTGCAGGAGTTCGACGTCCCGTTCCCGAGCATCTACGACCCGAACGGCAAGGCGCTGCTGCGGTTCCGCGGCCAGATCTCCCCGAAGGCCATCCCGACCACGCTGGTGATCGACAAGGACGGCAAGGTCGCGGGACGCGTCGTCGGCGAAGTCACGAAGCAGACGCTGCTCGGAATGGTCGCTGATGCTCGATAACTGGCGCCGGTTGAGCTAATGGGACAGTGGTTCGCCGACTCGATGACGGGTTCGATGCTGGTCGCACTGCCGATCGCGGTGCTGGCCGGTGCGATCTCGTTCTTCTCGCCGTGCGTCGTACCGCTGCTGCCCGGCTACCTGTCCTACGTCACCGGTCTGTCCGCGGCTGAGCTCGGCTCGGACAAGCGCGGCCGGATGCTCGCCGGTACGGCGTTGTTCGTCGCCGGGTTCTCGGCGGTGTTCATCCTCACCGGCGTCGTGTTCGGCAAGGCGGGCGACCTGCTCATCGACCACCAGACGACGATCACGCGGGTCCTCGGCGGCCTGACCGTCGTACTGGGTCTCGTCTTCCTCGGCGGGTTCGGGTTCCTGCAGAAGGATCTGCGGGTGCACCGGGTCCCGGCGGTCGGGATCGCGGCCGCGCCGCTGCTCGGCGTACTGTTCGGATTCGGGTGGACGCCGTGTATCGGGCCGACGCTCGGGACCGTGATGACGCTGGCCACCACCGAGGGCAGCACCGGGCGCGGGGCGACGCTCGCACTGGTGTTCAGCCTCGGGTTGGGGATTCCGTTCATCGTGGCAGCGCTGGCGTTCCGGCGGATGCTGTCCGCGGTGGCGTGGGTCCGCAAGCACCAGCTGCTGGTGATCAGGATCGGCGGCGTACTGATGATCGCGGTGGGACTGCTGCTGCTGACGGGAGTGTGGGATGCGATGACCGCGGACCTGCGGCAGTGGGTCGCCAACTTCGGATCGGCGGTCTGATGACTGAAATCAAGGACCGGATCGCCGCCGCGTCGGGCCCGGAGGAACCGTCCGGACCGCCCGCGCTCGGCCTGGTCGGCTGGCTGCGCTGGACCTGGCGGCAGCTGACGTCGATGAAGACCGCGCTGGTGCTGCTGTTCCTGCTCGCGCTCGGCGCGGTGCCGGGGTCGCTCGTCCCGCAGACGCCGATCGACCCGATCAAGGTCTCGGACTTCCTCGCCGCGCACAAGACGCTCGGGCCGCTCTACGACAAGCTCGGGCTGTTCGACGTCTACAAGTCCGCGTGGTTCTCGGCGATCTACCTGTTGCTGTTCATCTCGCTGATCGGCTGCGTCGTACCGCGGCTGTCCGTGTACGTGAAGGGCTTGCGGGCCAGGCCGCCGAAGCCGCCGCGGAACCTGAACCGGCTGCCCGGGTACCAGCGCTTCGAGCTCGCCGAAGCCGGCGACGTCATCGAGGTCGCGACCCGCGAGCTCCGGAGACGCCGCTTCCGGGTGCAGTCGTACGACGGAGCGGTCGGCGCGGAGCGTGGATACCTGCGCGAGGCCGGCAACCTGCTCTTCCACTTCTCGCTGATCCTGGCGCTCGTCGGGGTCGCCTGGGGTTCGCTGTTCGGCTACCGCGGCACCGTACTGGTTGTCGTGGGCAACGGGTTCGCCAACTCCGTCGCGCAGTACGACGACTTCACGCCGGGACGCGCGTTCAGCGGGGACGACGACCTGCCGCCGTTCTCGCTGACCGTGAAGGACTTCGAGGCGAAGTTCCAGGAGGACGGTCCGCAGAAGGGCGCGGCGCGGGAGTTCAAGGCGCAGCTGGATTACCAGCAGACGCCGGACGCGCCGGAGAAGTCGTACCTGCTCGAGGTCAACCACCCGCTGAAGCTGGACGGGAGCAGCGTCTACCTGCTCGGCCACGGGTACGCACCGCGGGTCACCGTGAAGGACGGACAGGGAAATGTCGCGTTTTCCGGCCCGGCGCCGTTCCTGCCGCAGGACAGCAACTTCTCGTCGTTCGGGGTGATCAAGGCGCCGGACGCGCGACCGGAGACGCTCGGGTTCGAAGGCTTCTTCCTGCCGACCGCGTACATCGGTCCGAACGGGCCCGTTTCGGTGTTTCCCGACGACCTGAACCCGGAGCTGGTGATGACCGGGTACTACGGCCGGCCGCAGCCGGAGACCGGGAAGCCGGAGTCGGTGTACCAGCTGGACAAGTCGAAGCTGACGCAGTTCCAGCAGACGAACGGCGACAAGTGGCGGCTCCAGCTCGCGCCGGGGCAGAGCGCCCAGCTGCCGGACAAGGCCGGGTCGATCACGTTCGACGGCTACAGCCGCTGGGTGAAGCTGCAGATCAGCCACACCCCGGGGACGGGTCTCGCGCTGGCGGGCATCTCGCTGGCGATCCTCGGCCTGATGGGTTCGCTGTTCGTGCATCCGCGCCGTACCTGGGTGCGGGTCGGGGAAGAGGACGGGCGTACCGTTGTCGAGGTCGCCGGTCTGGACCGCGGCCCCGAGCGCGGCCTCGGTGACGAGATCCAGGCCATCACCACAGCTTTGAAACCCGCCAGCTCGAGCACCCAGGAGCAGCCATGAGCCCGGAGACGTACGCGCAAGTCTCCAACTTGCTGATTCCGACGGCGACGGTGATCTACGCCCTCGCCATGGTTTCCCACGCGATGGAGTGGGCCCTCGGTCGTGCCGCGGTCGCGAAGACCGTTGCGGTGAAGGAGGAGGTGCTGGTCGCGTCTGACGGCGCAGCAGTCTCCGGCGGCGTTGGCGACGTACCTGATGTTCCCGCTGTTGAGGAGCCAGCTGCTGCGGAGCCGGCGTCGAGTGAGCGGCTTGATGCGGCGAGCCGGATCGGGCTGCTGCTGACCTGGTTGGCCTTCGTGCTGCACCTGGGCGGTGTGGTGACGCGTGGACTCGCGGCCGGGCGCGTGCCGTGGGGGAACATGTACGAGTTCTCCATCACGGCGTCACTCGCGGTGGCGATCGTGTACCTGATCTTCGTGCAGCGCTACAAGCTGCAGTACCTCGGGCTCGGTGTGACGTTCGTGGTCGCCGCGGTCCTCGGTCTGGCGACGCTCGCGCTCTACACGCCGGCCGGTCCGCTGGTTCCGGCGCTGCACTCGTACTGGCTGGTGATCCACGTGTCCGCGGCCGCGATCTCCGGCGGTGCGTTCACCGTCGGCGGCCTGCTCTCCGTGCTGTACCTGGTCAAGGCCCGCGCCGAACGCCGTGCCCTGGCCGGCGGCACGATGGCGGCATCGCTGCGCCGGCTTCCGAGCGCCGAGGCGATGGACGGTACGGCGTACAAGGTGCTGGCGTTCGCGTTCCCGCTGTGGACGTTCGGGGTGCTGGTGGCCGGGCCGATCTGGGCCGAGCACGCCTGGGGCCGGTACTGGGGCTGGGACCCCAAGGAGGTCTGGTCGCTGGTGACCTGGGTGGTGTACGCCGCCTACCTGCACGCCCGCGCGACCGCCGGCTGGCGGGGGAGCGGAGCCGCGAAGATCGCGATCGTCGGCTGGTTCGTCTTCATCTTCAACTTCGTCGGGGTGAACCTGCTGGTCTCCGGCCTGCACTCCTACGCCGGGGTCTGACATGAAGGAGTTCGGGATCTACACCGGCCTGCGGGCGGCCCTGTTCGCCGTCTGCCTGGCGGTGCTCTGGATCGCCCTGCGTACGTGGCTGTCGATCTGGCCGATCGCCCTGCTGGCCCTGATCGTCTCGTCCATCCTGTCGATCTTCGTCCTCCGTGCCGCCCGCGACCGCCTGGCCGGCAAGATCGAGACCCGCGCCGCCAAGATCTCCACCCGCCTCGAGCAGGCCCGCTCCGCCGAGGACGACGAGTAAGTCCTGCTTGATCCCGCCGTACCAGTAGTCGACTGGTACGGAGAGTGATCTATGCCATCAGCGAATTCCTCGCAAAATCATTTGTGCACTCCTTCACATGAGTCGTACCGTGGTGGATGAAACGGAACCGTTTCGTTCTATCCGTGGTGTATTAGCTACTCAGGGTGATGATCGTGGAGGCAGCAGGCGTGCGGCAGCGGCCGCGGGTCGAAGGCGGGCGTGAGGACGAGATCCTCGACGCGACCGTGGCGGTGGTGGCCGAGCTCGGCTACGACCGGCTGACCATGGACGCGGTGGCGACGGCGGCGAAGGCCAGCAAGGCCACGCTGTACCGGCGCTGGTCCACCAAGGCCGAGCTGGTCGTGGACGCGATCAGCCGGGCCAAGGGCTGCCCGATGCCGGAAGAGGTCGACACCGGCAGCCTCCGCGGCGACCTGATCTCGATGTCCTGCGGCGACGGCGGTTTCACCGACGAGATGCCGATGTCGGTGATCGCCGGCCTGATCACCGCCCTGCACCGCGACGCCGATCTGCAGAAGGCTTTCCGTGAGCGGTTCCTCGCGCCGCGGCTGGAGCTGACCCGCAAGGTGTTCGAACGGGCGGTCGAGCGCGGTGAGATCGGCGCCGACGTCGACGTCGATCTGCTCTCGACGACGCTGCCCGCGGTCATCGTCCACCACGCCTATGTCCTCGGCATCGAGCCGACCGACGAACTGATCCTCCGAGTGATCGACAACGTGATCCTGCCTGCGGCGCGGGGGTCGCAGGTGAGCTGACCGGTGAGGGGCCGGTCCGCGATTCAACCAGGCAAGTCTGCCCAAGAGGGGAAATAATCCATGTCCGAAGAAGTCATCAACGCCGATCCGCCGGAGGGCCGGCCGGTCGACGCTGAGACCGTGGCCGGCGCGCACGGCCACCGCAATCTCGGTATCGCGCTCGCGCTGATCTGCATGGCGCAGCTGATGGTGGTGCTGGACGGCACCATCGTGAACATCGCGCTGCCGCACATCAAGGACGCGCTCGGCTTCAGCAACGCGTCGCTGCCGTGGGTGGTCAACGCCTACGCGCTGGCGTTCGGAGGCCTGCTGCTGCTGGGCGGCCGGATCGGGGACATCCTCGGCCGCCGCAAGGTGTTCGTCTTCGGCGTCGTGCTGTTCGGCCTGGCGTCGCTCGTCGGCGGTATCGCCCAGAGTGAGGGCGTGCTGCTGGCCAGCCGGATCCTGCAGGGCCTCGCGGCCGCGGCGGCCTCGCCGAACGCGCTCGCTCTGATCACCACCACCTTCCCGGCCGGGAAGGAGCGCAACCGCGCGATGGGTGTGTACGCCGCCATGTCCGGGGCCGGCGCGGCGGTCGGGCTGATCCTCGGTGGCGCGCTGACCGAGGCGTCCTGGCGCTGGACCTTCTTCATCAACACGCCGATCGGCCTGATCGTGGCAGTGCTGGCGTTCCGGTTCCTGGGCGAGTCGCCCCGGCAGACCGGCAAGTTCGACCTTCCGGGTGCCATCACCGGCACGGTGGGTCTGACCTCGCTGGTCTACGGCCTGACGCATGCGGGCTCGAACGGTTGGGGTGACGCGGCGACGCTGGCCTTCATCTTCGGCGGGCTCGCGCTGATCGCGATCTTCCTCGTCATCGAGGCCCGGTCGCGGCACGCGCTGATGCCGTTCCGGATCCTCGCGAACCGGACCCGTGGCGTCAGCTTCTTCGTGATGCTGATCGTGGGCGCGGCGATGTTCTCGATGTTCTACTTCCTCGGCATCTACGTGCAGAGCATCATGGGCTACAGCGCGATCAAGACCGGTCTGTCGTTCCTGCCGTTCAGCTTCGGCATCGTGGCCGCCGCACAGGTCGCGTCGACGCTGGTGGCGCGGATGGATCCGCGCTGGATCTCCGGCGCCGGCGGCGTGCTGGTGTCGGCCGGCATGTTCGGGTTCAGCCGGCTCGAGGTGGACTCGACGTACTGGACCCACCTGCTGCCGTACATCCTCGTGCTGGCGTTCGGGATGGGCCTGATCTTCGTGCCGCTCACGCTGACCGCGGTCAGTGGGGTCGGGGACGAGGACTCCGGCGTCGGATCCGCCGTACTGAACACGGTGCAGCAGATCGGTGGTGCGGTCGGCCTGGCGCTGCTCGGCACGATCTCCGCCAACGCGATCAAGGACAAGTTCGCCGAGCTGGCTCCGGGCCTGCAGAAGGCGGCCGAGTCCGGGCAGTCACCGGAGCAGATCAAGCAGCTGCAGGGGCAGTTCACGGCGCTCGCCACGACGCACGGGTTCACCCGGGCGTTCATCTGGTCGGCGTTCCTGGCGCTGGGCGCGGCCCTGATCACGCTGGTCGGCCTGTCGATCAAGCACAAGGACCTGGCCAACGACGGCCAGCCCGTCCACATGGGCTGATCGCCGCAGTACTCGAAGGGCCCGCTTCCCCGGGAGGGGGGAAGCGGGCCCTTCGTTCGTTCTACAGCTGTTTGCGCATCACAAGTTCGCGGCGTACGCCGTCTGGCATGAGGTCGCCGGGCTCGTCGGTGTCGACGTACCCGTGGCGCAGGTACAGGTTGTGCGCCGGGTCGTTGTCCGGGACAACTGACAGCTGCAGCGTGCCGGCGCCGATGCCGCGGGCCCAGTCCTCGATCGCGGTCATCAGGGCGTTGCCGACGCCCTTGCCGCGGCCGGCGGGTGCGACCCACATCGAGACGAGCTCGGCGATCCGCGGGTCCTCGCCGGTGCTGTGCTCATTGAGGAAGCCTCCGGCCATTCCTACCGGCGTACCGTCGATCGAGGCGATCACCTGATAGGCGTCGGGTACGGAGAGCCGTTCCCGCCAGCGTTCCTCAGGAGCGTCGACCCAGTCCGCGAGCTGCGACCCGAAGGCGAACGGCGCTTCCTCCAGTGCCGCCAGCCGCAGCTCCCGCCAGGCTTTCCAGTCGTCCGGCCCGATCTGTTGCAGTTCGATCATGTGCACAGCATCTCCTGTGCGGACGGTTGCCGTCAGGCCGATTTCGCTGTCAGGCGGGACATCTGCGGCGGCAGCCAGTAGAACGGGATGAGCAGTGCGAACGCGATGATGCCGAGGACCGGGAGGACCGCCCCCAGCGCGGTGCCCGCGCCGTACAGGACCGGTCCGAGGAGGAAGCGGCGACTGATCGCGCGTGCCTCAGCCGGGCTGATGGTGTCACCGAGCAGCCGGTGCCCGCGGCGCGCGTACTCCCAGATCGCGTTGAACGGCAGACCGCCGGCGACGAGTACGGCGCCGTACAGGACGACCGCGGTCCGCTCGCCCTCGTGGTTGCGCAAGGCGGAGGCGAGTACGCCCGCGGTGAACGGGATGAGCGCGACCAGGAGCAGCAACAGGGTGTTGAGGAACAGCAGCATCCGGTCGGCGCTCGCGATGTGGTCGAACATGGCGTGGTGGTTCGCCCAGATCAGACCGATCACCAGGAAGCTGATGACATACCCGAGGTACGACGGCCACAGGTGGCGCAACTGCTCCGCGAGGTGTGCGGTGTCCTCGGGGACCTTGATCTCGATGACCAGAAGCGTGATCGCGATCGCGAAGACACCGTCACTGAACGCCTCCAGGCGGGCGGTCTTCAGCATCCCACCGTCACCGGGGCGGGAACTTCGACGACACCCAGTCGCGGACGCCGCCGAGGCCGTCGCCGAGGTCGCGGAGGAACTTGGCCAGCGGGTCCTGCGAGCGGTTGAACGCGTCGGAGTACGACTTGGCGGCGTTCTTCGCCTCCTGCGAGATCGACGCGTCGCCGTCTTCCTGGCGCTTCGGGTAATCACCGGAGACGATCGTCGTGTACTCGCCCTCGTCGACCCAGCGGCGCAGCTCGTGCGCGCGGATCACGGCCAGCGGGTGCGACTGCGCCTCGAGCAGCAGCAGCTTCAGAACGCTGTCGCGCAGGTCGCCGGCGCTCTCGTACTCCGTGCCTTGCGCAAGGAACGCGGTGGTGTCGAGTTCGTTCAGCTGACCGCCGCTGGCGAGCTTCATCTGGACGCGCAGCGCGACCGCCGGGTCCTGGACCGCGAGCAGGCCGGCCCGGTCACCGGACAGCTCCGCCTTGCGGGACCACTCGTGCAAGGCGGCGATGATCGCGCGCAGCCCGAGCGCTCCGATCGGCATCCAGCCGATCGCGCCGGTGAGGCGCATCAGCCAGAGCAGGAGCGACTGGTACAGCGCGTGCCCGCTCTGCGCGTGACCGAGCTCGTGACCGAGGACGAAGCGCAGCTCCTCCTCGTCCAGACCCTGCAGCAGGGCGCTGTTCACCACGATGAACGGCTTGTCCATGCCGATCGTGACCGCGTTCCAGATCGGGCTGTTGGTGACGTACAACTCCGGGAGCTGGCGGACGTCGAGGGTCGAGCCCGCCTCGGTGAACAGCCGGTTCACGGTCGGGAACTGCCGCTCGTCGACCCGGATCGCCGAGCCGAGGTACTGCAGCCGGAACGCGCGCTCGTTGATCAGTCCCGACATCTTCCGCAGGACGTAGTCGAACCCCTTCAGCTGCCGCAGTGCCACCAGAGCACCACGGTCAGCGGGGTGTTCCCACGCCCGCGAGCTGATATCGGTCAACGTCACCCGCTGCCGCGTCGGCCGATCACTGTTCTCGGTCATCGTTCCCCCAACCCGTTCGTCATGGGTTCCCAACCTAGCTCGCCCAAGGGGCGGAGCGCTTGCCCCGAGATGCTGTCGAGCGGTTGGGCGGTTACCGTGACGCGTCAACGGATCGGTGGCGAGTCGGAGGAGAACGTGGCGAACCGTGCCGAGGAACTGCTGGAGATCAACCGCACCCTGCTGGAGCTTGACCGGCGCCTGCACACAGCCCGTGTTGTACGACGGTCGGTGCGTTCGGCGCTCGTTGGTTTGCCCTTCCTCGCGTTCTGCGCCTATGCGCTGTACGTATCTCCGGACTTCGGTGTCGGAAAGAAGCTGATAGGTACGCCGCTCGGTATCGCCATAGCGCTGCTCGCGATCGGCCTGTTGGTCTACGGAGCCCAGAGATTCGAAGGCGACGTCGAGGGCCCCGGCGACCTCGAGTTGCAGATCGTGGTCCAGCGTGAGCGAAAGGCTTACCTGCTCTCACAGCAGGAGCCTCAATTGAAGCTCCGCCAGTACGCCTACCATGAGGAGATCGCGTCGGATCTGGAGACGCTTCGCCGGGGCGCCGTCCGCTATCGACGCATCAACAACTTCTTGCAGGCGGTGATCATTGTCGGATCGCTGGCCGCGACCTCGATGACGAGTTTGGCGCTGTCCGAAGAGTCCTTGCGCTGGGCCAGTGTCGGGACGACTTTCGCTGTCGGGCTCGCTGCCGGCTTCACCGGCTACTTCAAATTCAGAGAGCGGAGCTTCTATCTGCAGCAGACGGCCGACGCAATCGAATACGAACGTAATTGCTTCGGCATTGGGATCGGGCGATACAAGGGAAAGTCTCAGGAACTCGCTCTGCTGGATCTGGTGGAGGAGGTGGAGCGCCTGCGAGCTGAGCAGCGCAAACGCGAGCAGAACATCGACCAGCCTCCGGAACGTGACGAATGAGCACCGAGGCAGGTGGTTTACCTTGGCGAGCGATTGAGCGCTGCCGCCAGCAACAAGGTGGGGACCCACCCGATGGGCACTGACCACCAGCCGAGGCCCTGTCCTGCCGCCAGTGCGGTCGTTGCGACGGAGAGCGCCGTACCGCCGAGCCAGTAGCCGAGGGCGTTCGCGGCCGGTCGTGTCGTGCCGCGGCGGTAGCCGACCCAGGCGAGGGTGAGGGTGGCCGGCAGTGCCAGTGCGATCGACCCGAAGGCGAGGATCGCGAGGATCAGCGCGACCTCCTCGGGTGAGAAGTGGATGGCGCCGAGCGGGATCATGCCTGCGATCCTCGCCGCCCGAGGAGGTGGTTGCAGAGCGTAGGAATACTCAAATCGGGCTTGACGTCCTAGCCTGGCCCGCATGAGTGAGGTTGACGGGGTATGCCGTGAGGTCGATCGCCGGGACGAGAAGGCGCGCGCCTGGGTGTCCGAGGCGATCCGGATCGTGGACGCCGACGCGAACCGGAGCGCGGACACGCATCTGCACGTGTTCCCGATGCCGGAGGGTTCCGGTGTGGACCTGTACCTCAAGGACGAGTCCGTGCACCCCACCGGCTCGCTCAAGCACCGGCTCGCCCGGTCCCTGTTCCTGTACGCCCTGTGCAACGGCTGGATCCACGAGGGCACCACGGTCATCGAGGCGTCCAGCGGCTCCACCGCGGTCAGCGAGGCGTACTTCGCCCGCCTGCTCGGCCTGCCGTTCATCGCGGTGATGCCGGCGTCGACCAGCCCGGAGAAGATCGAGCTGATCGAGTTCTACGGCGGCCGCTGCCACTTCGTCGAGCGCTCCGGCCAGATCTACGGCGAGGCCAAGCGCCTGGCCGACGAGACCGGCGGCCACTACATGGACCAGTTCACGTACGCCGAACGCGCGACGGACTGGCGCGGCAACAACAACATCGCCGAGTCGATCTTCGGGCAGCTCTCGCTGGAACAGCACCCGATCCCGACCTGGGTCGTGGTCGGCGCGGGGACCGGCGGTACGTCGGCCACCATCGGGCGCTATGTCCGCTACCAGCGGTACGACACGTCGGTCGCCGTGGTGGACCCGGAGAACTCGGCGTTCTTCCCGGCCTTCGAAGCCGGCGACCACGAGTTCTCCACCGGCCGCCCGTCCCGCATCGAAGGCATCGGCCGCCCGCGCGTCGAGCCGTCGTTCGTGCTCGGCGTCGTCGACCGGATGATCTCGGTCCCCGACGCCGCCTCGATCGCCGCGATGCGCTTCTGCTCCCGCGTCACCGGCCGCCTCGTCGGCGGCTCCACCGGCACCAACCTCTGGGGCTCACTACGCCTGGCCGCCGAAATGCGCCGTACGGGCGCCCGCGGCAGCATCGTCACCCTCCTGTGCGACAGCGGCGAACGCTACGGCAACACCTACTACGACGACGCCTGGCTCCGCACCAGCGGCATCGACATCACCCCCTACACCACCACCCTCGAAACCTTCGCCGCCACCGGCCACTGGACCGAACCGGAGTAGGTTTCCGCACGACCAGGTGCGGTTGTGTTTGAAGGACACGCCTTCGGCGCGGCTGATTTGTTGCCGGCTTCGCCGGGGCCTGGGTCGTGCTGTTGGGTGAATGTTCTGGTGCGGTAGCCGGCGTGGTGGTGGGGTTGGACAGGTCATTTGCTGTTCACGCCCACACTTTCCTGGGGGTTGGCCGTCGGTCCGCCGCCGTGCGCTTCAGGGTCGTAGGGCGAGTTTGCCGACGGTGGCTCGGGATTCGAGTTCTGTGAGTGCGTTCGGGCCGTCGGCGAGCTCGTACGTCGTGGGCTCGGCGGGGCCGAGTACTCCGGTCGCGATCAGGCGGAACAGTTCGCCCATGATCTCGCCGTACAGCTGTGGCGTGGTCTGGATCAGGATGCCGATGTTGAGGCCGATGAGCTGGACCTGGTGCTTGTAGACGAGGTCCCAGTTGCTGAGTGCGGCCTCGCCGGCGGGTAGGCCGAAGACGACTACTCGGCCGGTGACGCGTCTTGTGGCGGCCAGGCTCGCGTCGAGGGTCGGGCCACCGACCGACTCGAGCGTCAGGTCGACGCCGACGCCGTCGGTCAGGCGCAGTACTTCGGCGGCGAGATCGGCGCTGCGAGAGCTCAGGATGTGCTCGGCGCCCAGTCGGCGCACCACCTCGTGCTTCTCCGGGAGGCGGTCGCGATCACCGTCGCACCGTAGTGCTTCGCCATCTTCACTGCGGCCTGCCCGGTCCCGCCGGCCGCGGCGTGGATCAGTACGGTCTGTCCGGCGACCAGCCCGCCGAGCCGGAGCGCGGCCGAGGCAGTCGGCCAGCTCACCACGAGGCCTAGCGCCTGCTCGTCGTCCCAACCAGCCGGCACCGGAAGGGCCGCGACTGCCGGCAGCACCAAGTACTCCGCAAATGCCCCGCCCCGGATGCTGACGCCGACCAGGTGAGTGCCGAGTTCCAGCTCCACTCCTTCGCCGACTGCCGTCACTTCACCGGCGGCTTCGATGCCCGCGATGTACGGCGGTTGGGGCCCGCCTGCGAACGTTCCGCGAGCCTGCGAGATATCGACGAAGTTGATGCCGGCAGCAACGACCCGGATCAGCACCTCGCCCGGGCCGGGGACCGGGACCGGTGCATCGGTGACCAGCCGAAGGTCGGAGGGTCCGTTCAAGGACGTTTGCTGCAGCGCACGCATCGCGGTCGCTCCTATTTGTTTGTCGAATGATCAACAAATAGTGACACCACTGGACCTAGTGGTCAAGATAAACTTGATCGATCGACCAAGAAATCTCCGGAGGGACCCGCATGGCCACGCGTGGCAGACCGCGAACGTTCGACCCGGACGTCGCCCTGCGCCAGGCCCTCGACGTCTTCTGGGAACGCGGCTACGAAGGCACCTCCCTGAACGACCTGGCCCAGGCCATGGGAATCAAGTCCGCCAGCATCTACGCCTGCTTCGGCAGTAAGGAAAGCCTGTTCCGGCAGGTCATGGCCCTGTACGGCGCAACAGCCGGCGAACCGCCCCGCCGCGTCCTCCGCGAAGGACCGACCGCCCGCGAGGCGATCCACGCCATGCTGCAAGCGACCGCCGACCAGATCACCCATCCCGAGCACCCGCACTACTGCATGCTGATCCTCGCCGCCCCGACGGGAGCTACGGAAAATCACGCAGTACGAGAGTTTCTGGCTGCCGGCCGCCAAGGTCAGTACGCCGAGATCAGGGACCGCCTGTCCCGTGGCGTGACCGACGGCGATCTGCTCGCGCCACCGGTCGGCCTGGACGCAATGGCCAGGTACTACGCCACCGTCGTACAAGGCCTCTCGATCCAAGCCCGCGACGGCGCCACCCGCGCCGAACTCGAGACCGTCATCACCTGCGCCATGGCCGCCTGGCAAACCCTCGCGTCATGACCCGCATCCTGATCACCGGCATGTCCGGCACCGGCAAGACCACACTCCTAGACGAACTCGCCCGCCGAGGCCACCACACCGTCGACACCGACTACGACGGCTGGACCCAACCCGACGGCACCTGGCACGAGCAACGCATGAGCGACCTGCTTGCCGGGCACAGCGACGTGATCGTCTCAGGCACGGTCGAGAACCAGGGCAAGTTCTACAACCGCTTCGAGCACGTCGTACTCCTCACCGCACCGCTCGGCGTCCTCATCGAGCGCGTGACCCGCCGTACGAACAACCCGTACGGCCGAACCCCCGAACAACAAGCCGAAATCGCCTACTACGCCCAATCGGTCGAGCCCCTCCTCCGCGCGGGCGCAACCCTCGAACTGGACGCTCGGCAGCCCGTCGTCGACCTCGCCGCTGTCATCGACGACCTGGCAAACCGCAGATAGTGCTCCTCGGTGGGTCTGATGCAGCGCGCTTCATCAAGCTTCGGAAATGATTCGGTGCTTCGCTGCTGTGAACTCTTCGTCGGTCAAGACCCCGGCCTCGTGCAGCAAGGCCAATTCCTTCAGTTGCGCCACGATGCCGCCCGCTGATGCGGCAACGGTTGAAGCTGTACCGCCGGCCGTGGCTCCGTTCACGGGTGGCGTGCTCGTGGGAGCCGGCATCTGCGTTGCCACCGTCGGCCGTTTCGACGCTGCGATGCGCGATCTCAGCTCGTTGATGTCGGAGTTGACCAGGTTGAATTCGGCCTTTGTCAACGGCAGGCAGTTCGACTGCTTCCACGGGTCGTTCTCGCCCTGCCCCCAGAAGTCCTTCGTCCTGCCGCCGGCGTAGCTGGGGGTAAGCACCTCCAGGACGCCGTTCAGCAGTCCAGAGTTGTATTCAATGCCAGTGATATCCACGAAGTGGAACGTCGCCGACCGCTCCCCTCCCAGGCTGCCGGCCATCAGACCGGTCATCGCACCCGTCTTGATAATTGCGAGCCGGTCCTGCCAGGCTGCGAGGACGCCTGCCGTACCCGCTCCAAGGATCAACCAGGGTGCGTCCTCCGGGGCATGGCACTGTCGGACGATGGCTAGTGCGGCCTTCTTGGAAACAGTCGAACCGACCAGCCTGGTTCCTGCGGGCCACTCACCACGCGCGGCGGCGTCCATTCGCGTCGCGGCGGCCGAGACGACGACGGCAGCCCGGGTGTCAGCCACCTGATACAGGCTTGGGTCGAATGCAGCCTGCGCTTGCGAGACAGTTGTCGCAAGCAACTCATGATCCTCCCTCTGTACCATCTTGAAGAGCATGTCGGACCGACGCGTGTTGCTCCCCTGCGGCAGCGAGTCCGGACTGGCAACTGTCACCAGCACGGTCTCTTTTTTCGCGTCCGGCTCCATTGTGAACGCGTGGCTGTACGGAAATTCGACGCTCCAACCAGCGCTGGCGAACCCGCCGAGTCGGAAGTTCGTGACAGCGATCGCTTCTGTCTGTGGTCGGAGGTTGTTGCATTTCAGCAGCGCTAAAATTTCTTCGCCCGGCAACAAACAGGAGCTGAGGGCCTTCGCCCATTTCTCAGCCTTGCTCTCGGAGACCTTGTGGCCCAACTGTGCACCCATGTGTCGTCTCCTCGCTCGATTGAGAGGTTATACAGCGCCACGCTAACTGGGGTTGAGGCGGCAGGCCAGGGTGCACTGCTGCGATACGCGATGGTTCCGGTATTTCGTGTCGATACACTGTGATCGCGGTTCGACCATGTCGTGGAGGAGCCGAACGAGGTGCACAGGCCGCAAGCGGCGGCACTCGGGTCGGCTGGTGTGCAGCCTGGTTCGGTGCCGTGCTGGTGTTGGTGGAGTGCGGCTCAGCTGCCTAGCGTTAGGCCTGCGGCGAGGCCTATGGCGTAGAGGAGTTCGGTTAGGCCGGTGAGTTTGAGGACGGGGATGAGGGCGGGGCCTACTGCGTCGCTGAGGATGATTCGGGTGGACTTCACGGCCAGGGGGAGGGCGATGAAGGCCAGGAGGGTCCACGGGGTGGCGATGACCGAGATTGCCGCGAGGGCGAAGGCCAGGGCGATCAGGGTGGCGTAGAAGCGGCGGGAGAGGGCGGCGCCCAGCACCACAGCCAGCGTGCGCTTGCCGGTGACCGAGTCGGTCGGGATGTCGCGGAGGTTGTTGGCGACCAGGAGAGCGCAGGCGATCGCACCGACCGAGACAGCGCCGGCGACGGCCGACCAGTGCAGCGTTTCCGCTTGGGCGTACGTCGTACCGAGGACGGCGACCAGACCGAAGAAGAGGAACACGCTGACTTCACCGAGCGCCCGGTAGCCGTACGGCTTCTTGCCGCCCGTGTAGAACCAAGCACCGAGCAACGACGCGGCCCCGGCGACAAGAAGCCACCAGGTGGTCGTTGCGCACAGCACGATGCCCAGCGCCGCGCCGATGCCGAGGCAGGTGAAGGCTGCGGTCTTGACGGCCCGCGGAGTGGCGACCTTCGAGCCGACCAGGCGGAGCGGGCCGATCCGGTTCTCGTCGGTGCCGCGGATGCCGTCGCTGTAGTCGTTGGCGTAGTTGACGCCGATCTGCAGGGCCAGCGCGACGCCCAGGGCGAGCAGCGCCTTCCACCAGACGAAGCCGTCCAGGTATGCGGCCGCGCCGGTTCCGACCAGAACGGGGGAGATCGCGGCGGGCAGGGTTCGGGGGCGGGCGCCTTCGATCCACTGGGCAGGGGTGGCCATGACCATCGATTGTGTCAGCCGGGATCCGGTCGTCCGGAGGCGGGCCGTACGCTCGGTGTGTCATGTCTAGGTTGCGACTGGTTCCGGGGACGCCGGACGGGGTGTTGGCGGCGCTCGCCGGGGTGCTGGACGGCAGCGGTACGCCGTTCGCACCGGTGCCGAGCGACCCGGCCTCGGCTGCACGGGTACACGACGCGGCCAAGCCGGATGAGCCGGTCGAGGACGGTTGTGCGGTGGTGCTGACCACCTCCGGGTCCTCTGGTGAGCCGAAGGGCGTGCTGCTGTCGCGGGAGGCGCTGATCGCGTCGGCGACCGCCACACACGACCGACTCGGCGGGCCGGGGCAGTGGCTGCTCCCGATGAAGCCGTACTTCGTCGGCGGCCTGCAGATCCTCACGCGCTCGCTGGTCGCCGGTACCACACCGGTGCTGCTCAACGACAGCTTCACCGCGGCCGCGCGTCAGATGACCGGTGTACGCCGGTACACCGCGATGGTGCCGACGCAGCTGGCCCGTTATCTCGAGACGGATCTGGACGCGCTGCGGTCGTTCGACGCGATCATCATCGGCGGCGCGTCCACACCCGAGCCGTTGAAGGCCAAGGCAGCGGAGGCCGGCGTCAACGCGATCCCGGCGTACGGGATGACCGAGACCGGCAGCGGGTGTGTTTATGCGGGGGTGCCGCTGGACGGTACGTCGATCGACCTGGACGACGGACGCATCCTCATCAAGGGGAGCACGCTGTTCGATGGGTACAGGCTACGGCCGGACCTCACCGCCGAAGTACTGCAGGACGGATGGTTCCGTACGCAGGATCGCGGTGAGCTGGTGGACGGGCGGCTGCGCGTGATCGGTCGCGTGGACGACGTGGTGATCTCCGGCGGAGTGAACGTCACGCTGACGACCGTGCAGGCGCGGCTGCTCGAGCATCCGAAGCTCGCGGACGCCGTAGTACTTGGGGTTCCGGACGCTGAGTGGGGCACGCGGGTGGTCGCGTTCGTAGTAGGCGAGCCGACGCGCGAGGAGCTAAGGGACTGGGTCAGTCAAACCTTGCCGCGGACGTGGGCCCCCCGGGACGTCGTACAGCTGCAGGCGTTGCCGATGCTTGCCTCGGGCAAGGTAGACCGGCAGCGGTTGCTGGAGGGCGTGCGGTGATCACGTACTCGATCGGCCTCAGGAACAAGTTCCGTGGCATCACAGTGCGCGAGGGAATGCTGTACGAAGGCGCTGCGGGCTGGGCGGAGTGGAGCCCGTTCCTGGACTACGACGACGCCACCTGTGTGTCCTGGCTGCGGGCGGCCCGGGAGGCGGCCGAGGACGGCTGGCCGGCACCAGTGCGCGACCGCGTGCCCGTCAACTGCACAGTGCCGGCCGTTGGACCCGAGAAAGCTGCGGAGATCGTCAGAGCGTCCGGCTGCAGTACGGCGAAGGTGAAGGTGGCTGAGCCGGGTCAGACGCTCGCCGACGACCTGGAGCGTGTCGAAGCGGTGCGGGACGCGATCGGCGGCGGACAGGTGCGCATCGACGCCAACGGGCTGTGGTCGGTTGACCAGGCCGTGCAGAACCTCAAACAGTTGCAGCGGTTCGACCTGGAGTACGTCGAGCAGCCGTGCGCGACCGTGGAGGAGCTGGCCGACGTACGGCGACGTACCGACGTACCTGTTGCTGCTGACGAGTCGATCCGCCGGGCTGAGGACCCGCTGCGGGTCAAGAAGCTCGACGCCGCGGACATCGCCGTGCTGAAGGTGCAGCCGATCGGAGGCGTTCGCGCGTGTCTGGAGATCGCTGAGCAGATCGGACTGCCCGTAGTGGTGTCGTCTGCACTAGAGACCTCAGTAGGCATCGCTGCCGGCGTCGCACTCGCTGCTGCGCTTCCGGAGCTGCCCTACGCCTGCGGTCTCGCCACGGTCTCGATGTTCAGCCAAGAGGTGGTTGCCGAGCCGCTGCTGCCCATCAACGGGTTCCTGCCGGTCCGAAGCGTCGTACCGGATCCCCAACTGCTGGAAGCTGCACGTGCTGACGCGGACCGGACAAAGGTGTGGGAAGAACGCCTGTCCCGAGTAAGGAGTGCCGGATGAACCCGTCCACGGCTTTTGCGACTGTAGTGGTCGACGAACTGATCCGCTGCGGTATACGCGAGGCCGTGGTGTCGCCTGGCTCCCGCAGCGCCCCCCTCGCCCTGGCACTCGCAGCCGCCGACCGTGACGGGCGGCTCCGACTGCATGTGCGCATCGACGAGCGTACGGCGGGATTCCTGGCCATCGGCCTGATGCGGGGGAGCGGCCTACCAGTACCCGTGGTGACTACGTCAGGTACTGCGGTAGCGAACCTGCACCCGGCTGTACTCGAGGCATCGCACAGCGGGCTCCCGCTGATCGTGCTGAGCGCGGACCGGCCACCTGCCCTGAGAGGCAGCGGTGCGAACCAGACCACCGACCAGATCAAGGTCTTCGGCTCTGCGGTCCGCCTGTTCCACGAAATGGGTACGCCGGTCCGTGAGATCGGTCAGGTCGCGTACTGGCGCTCGCAGGTGGCCCGAGCCGTGGCGACCGCAGTAGGTGCCCGCACCGCCGACCCGGGTCCGGTGCAGCTCAACTGTCCGTTCTCGGAGCCCCTGACTCCGACGGAGGGACCAGAGTGGCCTGAGCCACTGAGCGGACGCAGCACCGGCCCATGGACCTCTATTCACGCAGCAGCGGGCCGTCCGGCCGCTGTGTCGCCCGGACCGAAGACCGTGGTCGTCGCGGGCGACGGTGCGTCACAGTCCGCGCGTTTGGCGGCGGAGGCCGGACAGTGGCCGTTGTTCGCGGAGCCGTCCAGTCGGGCACGGACCGGTCCCTCGGTCATCTCGGCGTACCGGTTGTTGCTGCAGGCAAACACGTTGGCGGGCGAGATCGAGCGGGTGCTGGTGTTCGGGCATCCGACGCTGTCCCGCCCGATTTCGAAGCTGCTCGCCCGGCCCGACGTCGAGGTTGTCGTGGTCTCGCCGATCGGACTGTGGCCGGACCCGGCCCGGCGCGCAGCCTCAGTCCTCACCGCGCTCGAGGTCACCGGAGCCGACCGGACCGACTGGCTCGCCAGATGGCAGGAGGCCGACCAGCTCGCCCGCCCGGAGATCGACAAGGTCCTCGCGGACGGCCTGAGCGGACCGCGGGTCGCTGCCCTCGTCGGTGAGGCCGTCGGCGCGGACGGCATGCTCGTCGTCGCCTCGTCGAACCCGATCCGCGACCTCGACCTCGCCCCGATCGTCCCGATCCGCACGATCGCGAACCGCGGCCTGGCCGGTATCGACGGCACGATCTCGACCGCGATCGGCGCCGCCCTCGCGAACGCCGGCCCGACACATGCGCTGATCGGCGATCTCGCCTTCCTGCACGACAGCAACGGGCTCGTCATCGGGCCGGACGAGGCCCGCCCCGACCTGCGGATCGTGGTCGTGAACGACAACGGCGGCGGGATCTTCTCCACGCTCGAACAGGGCGATCCGACGCACGCGACGCACTTCGAGCGCGTCTTCGGTACGCCGCACAACGTGGACATCGGCGCACTGTGCGCGGCCAGCGGTACGGCGCACACGCTGGTGCAGACCGTCGACGAGCTGCGGGCCGCGCTGACGCCCGCGGTCGCCGGCCTGGATGTCGTCGAGGTGCGGATCTCCCGGGATGATCACCGGCCGCTCGGCGCGGCGATGGTCGCGGCGCTCAAGCAGTAAGACGCTCAAACAGCTGTATGGCGTTCAAGCAGCTGTAACGGGAACCTTCCGCGCCGGCTGCAGCGTCCGCAAGTGGCTGAGCAACGGCACTGCCATCGCGATCACCAGTGCGGTCGTCGTGAGGATCGGGACTGTCGCGCCGCGCAGCGACGAGTTGAGCGGAGCGGCGATCGTGAAGATCAGGCTGACCGCGGTCATGATCGTGGTCAGCCGCCGTCCGGGGCGTGCGACGGCCAGGAACGGCAGGCACCAGAGGAAGTACCAGTCGTGCGCGCTCGGCCCGAGTACGACGACCGCGAGCAGTGCGACTCCGACAGCCCTTGCTGCGTAGTGGATCGACGACCGGAGGCTGAGCCACGCGATCAGAGCGAGTGCGGCGACCATGCCGACCAGGCGGACGATCTGTAGCGCTTGTGCGGCCGCAGTGTCCTGTCCCAGCCAGCCCAGTACGCCGGAAGCCGCCATACCGATCAGGTTGGCGATGGAGAAGGGTGAACGGACCAGCCCGGGTACGTCGAGCGCACCGAGCCACCCGGAGCCCACACCGGTCATTGCACCGATGGTGACGAGCGTCAGTACAGACACGGCGCCCGCAATCACCAGACTGGCGAACCGATGCAGCCGTCCGGCCAGTGGGCTCATCACTGCGGCGATCGCGATCACCACCAGTCCGCCCGGGAGCTTCACTGCAGCAGCCGCACCGGCCACGACTGCCGCCGTACCCCAGCGACCAGTCAGTGCCAGCGCGAACGCGCTGCTGGCCAGCCCGAGCATCAGTACGTCGTTGTGAGCCGCGCCGATGCCGTGGGTGATCAGCATGGGGTTCAGTACGACCAGCCAGGTGGCGAAAGCCGGGTCGACGCGACATGCGATCGCCAAGCGCGGTACTGCCCAGGCGATGAGGACCATGCCCAGTACGGCGAGGAGGCGGTGCGCCAGCATCAGCACATACGGGTCCATGGTGAGGTGGGCGACCAGACCGCCGTACGCGAGTGGCAGGGGACCGTACGGCGCGGGCGTCTGCATCCACATCGGGTCGACGGCCTCGATGATGTGGCCGGACAGTACGCCGGGACCCACGTCGTACGGGTTGTAGCCCTCGGCGACGAGTGCGCCCTGGGCCGCGTAGCTCCAGGCGTCGCGGCTGAACAGTGGCAGGGCCAGCAGGAGCGGTGCGCTCCAGCACACCGCCATACGAAGCAGTGGGAGGCGTTCGCGGGCCATGACGCGCCTGCCCACGGTCAGCCAGGCCCAGGCCATCAGCCCGAGCCCAGCAACCATGAACGTCAGCCCGACCATCCGGCCGAGCAGGGAATGGCGTAGCGGGATGGCGGCGACCCAGGAGGACGCCGGCACCACCGACGTCACGAGGCTCGCCAGCGCGACTACAACAGCGCCGACGACCCCACGGACCATCGGCGAGCGCATGGCCGGACCGTAGCCCGACCATGCGACCCGTCGATGAACATCAAGCGGATTCCTTGCGGAACGTTCTTGCTCCGACAGCCAGTCCGATGACGGTCAGCAGGACCACCCAGAACAGGCCCCAGAGCGACGACGAGCTGCTGATGTCGCCGCGGAACAGGGCGCGGACGCCGTTCACCACGTGCTTCAGCGGGCTGATGTCGGACAGCCGCTGCAGCCACGTCGGACCGATCCGCATCGGCAGGAGGATCCCGGACAAAAGAAGGAGCGGCATGGCGATGCCGTTCAGCAGCGGGGCCAGTGCGTCCTCGCTCTTCGTGATGAGCGCGACGGAGTACGACAGGGAGGCGAACGTGGCGCCGAGGAGCGCGACGATCACCAGCGAGAGCAGTACGCCGGCCCACGGGGCACGCAGACCCAGCGGCAGTGCTGCGAGCAGCAGGAGGACCGACTGGACCACGAGTACGACGACGTCCCGCAGCACTCGCCCTGCCATCAGCGCGATCCGGGAGGCCGGGGTGACGCGGTCGGCCTCGATCACGCCGGCCCGGTACTCCGCGATCAGGCCGAAGCCCACGAACATCGCGCCGAACATGCCGAGCTGCACGATCAGGCCGGGAATGAAGACCTGGTAGGCGTTCGTGGTTGCGCCCTGGCTGATCTGCGCGGTGATCGGCTTGAGCAGCGGGCCGAACAGGAACAGGTACATCAGCGGCTGGCTCAGCATCAGGATCGACCACATCGGGTTCCGCAGCGACAGCCGCATCTGGCGATGGAAAACGATCCAGGTTTCGCGCAGGACGATCACGCCGCGGTCTCCTTCTTCTCGTCGGTTCCGGTGGCGTCCTCGTCGCGGAGGGAGCGGCCGGTCATGGTCAGGAACACGTCGTCGAGCGTCGGCCGATGGACCTCGACGCCGTGCAACTCGATGCCCTGGGCATCGATCGAGCGGAGCAGTGCGGGCAGCACCGAACCGCCGCGGGGGATCCGGAAACCGACCACGTCGTCCTCGGTCCCGACCTCGACCGCACCCTCGAGTTCGCGGACGATCTTCATCACCGCCGGGGCTTGCGAGGTGTCCGCGATCGTCAGCCGGACGGCGTCCCCGGAGACCTGCTGCTTGAGGTTCTCCGGCGTACCCGAGGCGACGATCTTGCCGTGGTCGATGACCAGGATCCGGTCGCAGAGCGCGTCCGCCTCGTCCAGGTAGTGCGTGGTCAGGAAGATCGTCGCGCCGCGGTCGCGGAGGCCGCGGATGTGCTCCCAGAGGTTGGCGCGCGCCTGCGGGTCGAGGCCAGTGGTCGGCTCGTCCAGGAAGATCAGCTTCGGGTCGTGGATCAGGCCCATCACGATGTCGAGGCGCCGTCGCTGCCCGCCGGAGAGCGTCTTGCACTGGCGGCGCCAGAGGCCGGGGAGGTCGAGCTCCTCGAACAGACGCTGTCCCTCCGCGATCGCCTTGGCCTTAGGTACGCCGTACAGCCGGGCGTGATCGACGACCTCGTCGCCGGCGATCGCCTCGGGCAAGGTGGATCCGCTCTGTGGGACGTACCCGATCCGGCGGCGGACGCCCACCGGGTCCTTCGCGAGGTCACATCCGGCGACCGTCGCAGTCCCCGCCGTCGGCTGGATCAGCGTCGCCAGCATCCGCATCGTCGTGGTCTTACCGGCCCCGTTGGGCCCCAGAAAACCGACGATCTCCCCGTCGGCCACCTCGAGGTCAACCCCCTGTACCGCCTGTACAGGTCCTCGCTTCGTCTTGAACGTCCGCACCAGCCCGCGCGCTTCGATCATCATGCGGGCCAGTGTGACTAATCAACTTTGACTAGTCAATCTTGATTATCGGCCCACCAACCCCAACTTTGAGAAGCCACCGACCGTTTCGGGGCCGCGAAAATGGTTGGTGGCTTCTCAAAGTTGGGCGCGGGAGCGGGGGAGCGCCGGGCGGGGTGGGGGTTAGAAGGTGGGCGCGTCGGGGATTTCGCCCCAGTGGGTGACCATGCCGGGGTAGGGCTCCCAGTCGGCCGGTTCGCCGGCGAAGGCGTACGCGCCGTCGCGGATCCGGTCCAGGAACTCGCGGGTCCACTGGAGTTCGCCGGCGTCGCGCGCCTTCGTGATGCGGAACATCTCGACGACGTGGTTCGGCGTACCGGGGTCTTCCTGGATCTGGCGTTCGGCGAACGGCTCGGACTTGAGCCAGGACTCGTGCTGGGCGATCCGGGCCTCGAGGGCGGCGATCACCTCGTCGCGGCGCAGCGACCACAGGAAGCTGATCGTGGCCTGCATCTTGTCGGGGTGGAACCCGTCGACGGTCCACAGCATGCCGCGCAGCAACGAGAAGTACTCCGTCTCGCCGTCGGCGGTCAGCTTGTACGACGTACGCCCGGGGCGATGCGCGCCGTCCTGCTCGAGTTCCTGGAGGTACCCGTGCTTCGCGAGCGTGCGCAGCCCCGTGTAGATCGAGCCGGGGTTGACGTTCGCCCACGCCTCCACGTTCCACGTCAGCAACTCACGCCGCAGTTGGTACCCGTACGCCGGCTGAAAGATCCGCACGACGCCGAGCAGCAACAACCGCGTGGTGGACATGCCCGCAGTGTAAATCCGGTTCTGGTGACGCATGCATGGGCGGGGATGGCTGCCGGTCCGGTCCGGCAGGCATCCGGCACCGGCTCGCGCCTCACGCAACAGGAGGGGCCTGGCGAACCCGACGTCCAACAAGATCTACCGCCAGGCGGGATACCGGCCGGTGGCCGACTTCGTCGAGGCTGGGTTCAGTTGATCTCGAGGGACTGACCGGGGGTCAGGCCGTGGTACGGGCGGCCGCCGGCCTCGCCGATCCAGCGTTGCATCATGCCGAGGCCGATGTCGCTGAGCAGGGCGTTGTGGATGCCGACCGTCTGCTCGGCCTTGACCGAGCGCGCGTACTCGACCGCCGGCGCCACCGAGAACCACGGGCCGGAGATCGGCACCAGGTTGGTGTGCACCTCGCGGTCGGGCTGGGTGAACGAGTCGCCCGGGTGGTAGACCGCGTCGTCGACCAGGTAGCCGATGTTCTCGCACGGTACGCCGAGCTCGGGCAGGATCACCGCGTGATCCTTGCCGTAGGCACGGACCGCGAAACCGGCCGCGTCGAACGACTGACCGTCCGAGACGACCGTGACCCGCTCGTCGTTCAGTTCGGCCGCGACACCGGCGGTGGTGAAGACCGGCACCTGCAACCCGCGCATCCGCTCGACGTCGACGTGGTCGGGGTGCTCGTGCGTGATCAGCACCGCGTCCGCCTTCTCGAAGGCCGCGTCCTCGGCGAACGTGCCCGGGTCGATCAGCAAGATCTTCCCGTCCTTCTCCAGCCGGACACAGGCGTGCGCGAACTTCGTCAGCTTCACAGTCAGTCTCCCAACGCGTCTCTCATCGGCACCAGCTTGGCGTTCGTCTCGGCCAGTTCGGCGTCCGGGTCGGAGCCCGCCACGATGCCGGCGCCCGCGAACAGCCGCATCCGGCGCGGCTCCTCCGGGTCGGCCTGGCCGCAGCGCAGTGCGATGCACCACTCGCCGTCGCCGGACGCGTCCATCCATCCGACCGGTCCGCTGAACCGGCCGCGCCGCATGCCTTCGATCTCACCGATCAGGTCCCGCGCGACCGGTGTCGGCGTACCGCAGACAGCCGCGGACGGGTGCAGCGCGGCAGCGAGGCCGAGCGCGGACGCGCCATTGTTCGCGACGCCGGCCACATCGGTCGCCAGGTGCATCACGTTCGGCAGATGCAGCACGAACGGGGTCTCCGGCACGTTCATCGACGTACAGTGCGGCTCCAGCGCCTCGGCGACCGAGCGGACCGCGAACTCGTGCTCCTCGAGATCCTTCGACGACCGGGCCAGCGACGCGGCCAGCGCCAGGTCGTGCGCGTCGTCGCCGGTACGGCGGATGGTCCCGGCCAGCACGCGGGACGTGATCAGGCCCTTCTCCCGGCGTACCAGCAGCTCCGGGGTGGCGCCGATCAGGCCGTCGACGGAGAACGTCCAGCAGTTCGGGTACGCCGTTGCGAGCCGATGCAGCGGCCAGCGCAGATCGATCGGCTGCGCGGCGATCGCGATCAGGTCGCGGGCCAGCACCACCTTCTCGAGCTCGCCGACGGTGATCCGGCGGACCGCGTCGGCGACGATGGCCGACCAGTCCGTCCCGGTCCGGGCGCCGTCCGCGAACGCCACGTCGTACACCGGCGACGGCTCGTGGACGACGAGCTCGGGCGGTGCGCCCAGCGAGCTGGCCGGCGAGATCGTGGTGACCCAGGCGGTGTCGCCGCGGCGGCCGACGATCACGTCGGGGACCACCAGCTCACCCGGGTCCTGATCGGTGAAGCCGAAGGAGCCGAAGCAGACCAGCCCGGAGCCCGGT
Source organism: Kribbella sp. VKM Ac-2571 (assembly GCF_004362255.1). Taxonomy (NCBI): domain Bacteria; kingdom Bacillati; phylum Actinomycetota; class Actinomycetes; order Propionibacteriales; family Kribbellaceae; genus Kribbella; species Kribbella sp. VKM Ac-2571. Next base: position 85,789 of record NZ_SNWS01000021.1, on the reverse strand, counting down.
ACGCCGACCTCGTCGCGGATCACCGCGGCCGACGTCAGCTCCTGCCACCAGGTCATGGCCTCCTGGAAGCGGTTGCCACCGGCAACGTCCAGCCGGGCGGCCACGCCCCAGCCGACGTGCCCGTCGCCCCGCCGTACCCACGCGAGTCCGCCGTCGGCCGGCAGATGGTCCAGCAGTTGCGCCGAGACCCCGTCCACCGACTGACTGCGAACCACCAACTGCGGTGCGGGGCCTCGGGTCGCGAGGGCCGCACGGCTCCCTGGAGATGCACTCACGAGATGCAAGCGTATGCCTCCTGTCCGGCGGACTCCCCCTCGCGTGATCAACTAGACAAGTGACCCGCGCAGACCTGACCAAACAACCACACGACGTGGCGGCCATGTTCGACAACGTGGCCGAGGGGTACGACCGGACCAACGCGGTCGCGACGATGGGGCTGGAGAAGCTGTACTGGCGGCCCGCGACGCTGGCCGAGATCGCGCCGCGGAAGGGGATGAAGATCCTCGACCTGGCGGCCGGGACCGGCGCATCCAGCATCAACCTGCGTGAGGCCGGCGCCGAGGTGGTGTCCTGCGACTTCTCGGTCGGCATGCTCCGGGTCGGCAAGCGCCGGCACCCCGAGCTGGATCTGGTCGCGGGCGACGCCCTGCGGCTGCCGTTCGCCGACGAGACGTTCGACGTGGTGACGATCTCCTGGGCGCTGCGGAACGTGAACGACGTCGGGGCCGCGCTGCAGGAGATGCTGCGGGTGACCCGCCCCGGCGGACGGCTCGTCGTACTCGAGCAGTCGCATCCGACGTGGAAGCCGTTCCGGGTCGTCTACCTGGAGTACATGATGCGGGCGGTGCCGGCGGTGGCGAAGGTGGTGTCGACCAACCCCGAGGCGTACGAGTACCTGGCCGAGTCGACGCGGGCCTGGCTGCCGCAGGAGCCGCTGGCCCGTGCGATCGAGGGTGCCGGGTGGACCCGCGTCCAGTGGCGCAACCTGACCGGCGGCCTGGTGGCCATCCACCGGGCCGTGAAGGCCAGTTAATTACGCAACGGAAATTAAGCGTAATTGGCTTGCCTGCAAGGCGGTTGGGGCGAGTTTCGTGTCCGAGTCAGGCAGTCCTAGACTGTCGAGTGAAGAGGGCTCGTGAAGTCGTTCACGAGCGCACACGCCCCCAAGAACATCCAGGCCGGAGAGATGAGCCAGAGCGTGCCGAGCGGGCAGCAGGCGGAGACCGCCGATGTGATCGTCGTCGGTGCCGGACCCGCCGGATCGGCGGCGGCATACCACTTGGCGAACGCCGGGCTGGACGTCCTGCTGCTGGAGAAGACCGCGTTCCCGCGGGAGAAGGTGTGCGGCGACGGGCTCACCCCGCGCGGCACCAAGCAGCTCATCAACATGGGTATCGACATCTCCGAAGAGGCCGGCTGGATCCGGAACTACGGACTCCGCATCCAGGGCGCCGGGCACGTCCTGCAGCTCGACTGGCCGGACCTGGCCAGCCACCCGAACTACGGCCTGACCCGGAACCGGATGGACTTCGACGAGATGCTCGCCCGGCAGGCCGAGAAGGCCGGGGCGCGGCTGCGGGAGCGGACCAACGTGACCGGCCCGATCCTGGACGCCAAGGGTGACATCGTCGGGGTCACCGCGAAGCCGGTCGATGACAACGGCCGCCGGGCCGGCGCCGACGTCGAGTTCCGGGCGCCACTGGTGATGGCGGCCGACGGCAACTCGTCCCGGCTGAGCATCGCGATGGGCCTGCACAAGCGCGACGACCGCCCGATGGGTGTCGCCGTACGGACGTACTTCACCAGCCCGCGGACCGACGACGACTACCTCGAGTCCTGGCTGGAGCTGTGGGCCGACGACCCGAAGCAGCCCGGTGGCCGCGTGCTGCTGCCCGGCTACGGCTGGATCTTCGGGATGGGTGACGGCACCGTCAACGTCGGCCTCGGCATCCTGAACACCTCGGACGCGTTCGGCAAGGTCGACTACGCCGACCTGCTGAAGCAGTGGCTCAAGGTCACCCCCGAGGAGTGGCAGTTCCGCGACGAGTTCCAGACCATCCCGATCCGGGGCGCCGCGCTGCCGATGGGCTTCAACCGGCAGCCGCACTACACCCGCGGCCTGATGCTGCTCGGCGACGCCGGCGGCATGGTCAACCCGTTCAACGGCGAGGGCATCCCGTACGCGATGGAGTCCGGGGCGTTCGCCGCCGAGGTCGCCGCCCAGGCGCTGCGCCGGCAGCCGAACCAGCGGGAACGCGCACTGTCGGCGTACCCGAAGGCGCTGAAGCAGGAGTACGGCGGTTACTACACGCTCGGCCGGATCTTCGTGAAGCTGATCGGAAATCCGGAGGTGATGCGGCTCTGCACGAAGTACGGTCTGCCGCGCACCACCTTGATGAAGTTCACCTTGAAGTTGCTCGCCAACCTCACCGACCCGCGCGACGGGGACGTGATGGACAAGATCATCAACGGCCTCACGAAGCTCGCCCCCGCCGCCTGACCGGCGGGGCGGGTGAGTTGAGCCACACGCGTACTGATATCCAGAGAAACACACAGACCACCGGCTGAAGGAGGGAGCACGCAGCGATGCACCCCTATACACCGATTCTCGCTCTCGGTGTGCTCGCGGCGCTCTTCGTCGCAGGCAGCATCACCATTAGCGCCCTGGTCGGCCCGAAGCGCTACAACCGGGCCCGGCTGGACTCCTACGAGTGCGGCATCGAGCCCACTCCGCAGCCGGTCGGTGGTGGGCGCTTCCCGGTGAAGTACTACATCACCGCGATGCTGTTCATCGTTTTCGACATCGAGATCATCTTCCTCTACCCGTGGGCGGTGGCCTTCGACCAGATGGCACTGTTCGGGCTGGTCGAGATGGTCATCTTCATCGTCACCGTCTTCGTCGCGTACGCCTACGTGTGGCGCCGCGGCGGACTGGAGTGGGACTGACATGGGTCTTGAGGAACAGCTTCCGGCCGGCGTCCTGCTGAGCACCGTCGAAGGACTGCTCGGCTACATGCGCAAGGCCTCGTTGTGGCCGGCAACCTTCGGGCTGGCCTGCTGCGCCATCGAGATGATGACCACCGGCGCCCCGCGGTACGACGCCGCGCGGTTCGGCATGGAGGTCTTCCGGGCCTCGCCGCGACAGGCCGACCTGATGATCGTGGCCGGCCGGGTGAGCCAGAAGATGGCTCCGGTACTGCGCCAGATCTACGACCAGATGCCCGGCCCGAAGTGGGTGCTGGCGATGGGCGTGTGCGCGTCGTCGGGCGGCATGTTCAACAACTACGCGATCGTGCAGGGCGTGGACCACGTCGTACCGGTCGACATGTACCTGCCCGGCTGCCCGCCGCGGCCGGAGATGCTGCTGGACGCGTTCCTGAAGATCCACGACCAGATCCAGCACATGAAGCTCGGCGCGCACAAGAAGGCGCTGCAGACCGAGCAGGAGGCCGCGGCCCTGACCGCCGCCCCGACGATCGAGATGAAGGGCTTGCTCCGGTGACCGAGCGAAGCGAGGGCACCCAAAAGCAGAGCAGCGTTCCGCTCATTTGTGGACGAGCGAAGCGAGGGAGCAAATGAGCGACACGCAACCCGAGAACTTGCCGGCGACCTCTGCGGCCAGTGACGCGCAGACGCCGCAGGCCGAGGTGATCGACCAGCGCGAGGGCATGTTCGGTGTCCGCGGTACCGGTGACACCTCCGGCTTCGGCGGCCTGCGCCGCCAGGTCGCGCTGCCGGGCAGTACGCCGAGACCGTACGGCTCCTGGTTCGACGGCGCGGTGGACCGGCTGGAAGGCCTGGTTGCCGACGGTGCGATCGAGAAGGTCGTCGTCGACCGCGGTGAGCTGACGCTGCACATCAAGCGCGAGAACCTGGTCGAGGTCTGCCAGCACCTGCGCGACGACGAGGCGCTGCGGTTCGAGTTCTGCTCCGGTGTCAGCGGCGTGCACTACCCGAACGAGACGGGCAGCGAGCTGCACGCCGTCTACCACTTCCTGTCGATCACCCACAACCGCCGGATCCGGCTGGAGGTGTCGGCGCCCGACAGCGACCCGCACATCCCGTCGATCGTCTCGGTCTACCCGGCCAACGACTGGCACGAGCGGGAGACCTGGGACTTCTTCGGCATCGTCTTCGACGGGCACCCGGCCCTGACCCGGATCCAGATGCCCGACGACTGGCCGGGGCACCCGCAGCGCAAGGACTACCCGCTCGGCGGTATCGACGTCGAGTACAAGGGCGCTGTCATCCCACCGCCCGACACGCGGAGGTCGTACAACTGATGACCACTACAGACCCGTACGCGACCACTCGGGACACCACCGAGGGCAAGGTCTTCACCGTCACCGGCCAGGACTGGGACTCGGTCGTCTCCGGTCTCGGCGAGGAGCCCGAAGAGCGCGTCGTCGTCAACATGGGACCGCAGCACCCGTCCACGCACGGCGTGCTCCGGCTGATCCTCGAGCTCGACGGTGAGAACGTGACCGAGGCCCGCTGCGGCATCGGCTACCTGCACACCGGTATCGAGAAGAACATGGAGTTCCGCTCCTGGACGCAGGGCGTCACGTTCTGCACCCGGATGGACTACCTGTCGCCGTTCTACAACGAGGCGGCGTACTGCCTCGCGGTCGAGCGGCTGCTCGGGATCGAGGACCAGATCCCGGACAAGGCGAACGTGATGCGGGTGCTCCTGATGGAGCTCAACCGGATCAGCAGCCACCTGGTCTGCATCGCCACCGGCGGTATGGAGATCGGCGCGCTGACCGTGATGACGATCGGCTTCCGCGAGCGTGAGAAGACCCTGGACCTGTTCGAGCTGATCACCGGCCTGCGGATGAACCACGCGTTCATCCGGCCGGGCGGTGTCGCCCAGGACCTCCCGGCGGGTGCGCTGGACAAGATCCGCGAGTACATCACGTGGATGAACCGGCACCTCAAGGAGTACGCCGAGCTCTGCAACGCCAACCCGATCTTCAAGGCGCGGCTGCAGAACGTCGGCTACCTGGACCTGGCCGGCTGCATGGCGCTCGGCATCTCCGGCCCGACGGTGCGCTCCACCGGCTACGCGCTGGACCTGCGCAAGAGCCAGCCGTACTGCGGGTACGAGACCTACGACTTCGACGTACCGACCTGGGACTCCTCGGACGCGTACGGACGGTTCCGGGTGCGGCTGCAGGAGATGCACGAGTCGCTGAAGATCGTCGAGCAGTGCGCCGACCGGCTGGAGAAGATGGACGGCCAGCCCGTGATGGTGGCCGACAAGAAGATCGGCTGGCCGGCCCAGCTGGCCGTCGGCGCCGACGGGATGGGCAACTCGCTCGACCACATCAAGCACATCATGGGCGAGTCGATGGAAGCGCTGATCCATCACTTCAAGCTGGTCACCGAGGGCTTCCGGGTCCCGGCCGGCCAGGCGTACGTCGCGCTCGAGTCACCGCGCGGCGAGATGGGCTGCCACGTCGTTTCCGACGGCGGCACCAAGCCGTACCGGGTGCACTTCCGTGACCCGTCGTTCGCAAACCTGCAGGCGATGCCGATCATGTGCGAGGGCGGCCAGGTCGCCGACGTGATCGTCGCCGTCGCCAGCCTTGACCCGGTGATGGGTGGAGTGGACCGCTAAATGGCCGAGAACCACACGACTGCTACCGACAAGACGGTGCCGTACAGCACCGGCGACTCGAAGATCACCGACGCCACGATCGCGGAGATGCGCGAGATCGCGGCGCGGTACCCGGTCGCCCGGTCCGCGCTGCTGCCGATGCTGCACCTGGTGCAGTCGGTCGAGGGCCGGGTCACCCCGGAGGGCATCGAGGCCTGCGCCGACGTGCTCGGGCTGACCGGCGCCGAGGTGTCGGCGGTGGCCACCTTCTACACGATGTACAAGCGCCGCCCGGTCGGCGACTACCACGTCGGCGTCTGCACCAACACGCTGTGCGCGGTGATGGGCGGCGACCTGATCTTCGACCGGCTGAAGCAGCACCTGGACGTCGGCAACGACGAGACCACCGAGGACGGCAAGATCACCCTCGAGCACCTCGAGTGCAACGCCGCCTGCGACTACGCGCCGGTGATGATGGTCAACTGGGAGTTCTTCGACGACATGACGCCGGAGTCGGCCACCCAACTGGTCGACGACCTGCGGGACGGCACCGAGGTGAAGTCGCCGCGCGGTGCGACGGTCTGCACCTGGCGCGAGGCCGAGCGGGTGCTGGCCGGGTACCCCGACGGCCGGGCCGACGAGGGCCCGACCGGTGGCAAGGCCACGCTGGCCGGCCTCCGCCTGGCCCGCGAGCGCGGCTGGACCGCGCCCGGTGGTTCCTCCAACGCCGACACCCAGAAGGAGGACTGACCATGGCTGACACGTTGACTCCGGTGCTGTCCGACAACTGGGACCAGATCAGGTCCTGGCAGCTGTCGTCGTACCAGCGGTCCGGCGGGTACGACGGGCTGCGCAAGGCGCTCGCGATGCAGCCGGCCGATGTCGTAGCCACGGTCAAGGACTCCGGGCTGCGCGGCCGTGGCGGCGCGGGCTTCCCGACCGGCATGAAGTGGCAGTTCATCCCGCAGGACAACCCGAACCCGAAGTACCTCGTGGTGAACGCCGACGAGTCGGAGCCGGGCACCTGCAAAGACATCCCGCTGATGATGGCCTCGCCGCACACGCTGGTCGAGGGCGTCGTCATCGCGTCCTACGCGATCCGCGCGTCCGTGGCGTTCATCTACGTCCGCGGTGAGGTGCTGCACGTGATCCGCCGGCTGCAGCAGGCGGTCCAGGAGGCCAAGGACGCGGGCTACATCGGCACGAACATCCTCGGCAGCGGCTACGACCTCGACGTGGTCGTGCACGCCGGCGCCGGCGCCTACATCTGCGGCGAGGAGACGGCGCTGCTCGACTCGCTGGAAGGACGTCGCGGTCAACCTCGGCTGCGTCCTCCCTTCCCGGCCGTGGCCGGTCTGTACGGCTGCCCGACTGTCATCAACAACGTCGAGTCGATCGCTTCCGTTCCCGCCATCATCAAGAACGGGGCGGACTGGTTCTCCTCGATGGGCACCGAGAAGTCCAAGGGCATGACGCTGTACTCGCTGTCCGGGCACGTCACCCGCCCGGGTCAGTACGAGGCCCCGCTGGGCATCACGCTGCGGGAGCTGCTCGACCTGGCCGGCGGGGTCCGCGAGGGTCACGAGCTGAAGTTCTGGACGCCGGGCGGCTCGTCGACGCCGCTGCTGACGTCCGAGCACCTCGACGTACCGCTGGACTACGAGGGCGTCGGCGCGGTCGGCTCGATGCTCGGTACCAAGGCGCTGCAGATCTTCGACGACTCGGTGTGCGTCGTCCGCGCCGTACTGCGCTGGACCGAGTTCTACAAGCACGAGTCCTGCGGCAAGTGCACGCCCTGCCGCGAAGGCACGTGGTGGCTGGTGCAGATTCTCGAGCGGCTGGAGAAGGGCCAGGGGTCCGACCAGGACCTGGACGTCCTGCTCGACCTGTCCGAGAACATCCTCGGCCGGTCGTTCTGCGCGCTCGCCGACGGTGCGACCGCACCGATCACCAGCTCGATCGCGCACTTCAAGGACGAGTACCTGGCGCACTTCGAGAACGGCGGCTGCCCGTTCGACCCGATGGCAAGCACTGTCTTCGCGACTGCTGGAGCAACCGCATGACGATCCAAGCGAACCCGCCGGCCGGGTCCGAGGTGGAGCGCACCGATCTGGTGACGGTCACCATCGACGACATCGAGGTCAAGGTTCCCAAGAACACCCTGCTGATCCGGGCCGCGGAGCAGATCGGGATCCAGATCCCGCGGTTCTGCGACCACCCGCTGCTCGACCCGGTCGGCGCCTGCCGGCAGTGCCTGGTCGAGATCACCGATGCCGGGAACGGCCGCGGGATGCCCAAGCCGCAGGCTTCCTGCACGATCACCGTTGCCGACGGCATGGTGGTCCGCACCCAGGTGAGCTCGCCGGTGGCGGACAAGGCTCAGCACGGGCAGATGGAATTCCTGCTGATCAACCACCCGCTGGACTGCCCGGTCTGCGACAAGGGCGGCGAGTGCCCCCTGCAGAACCAGGCGATGTCGAACGGCGCGGGCGAGACCCGCTTCCACGAGATCAAGCGGACCTACCCCAAGCCGATCAGCATCTCGGCCGAGGTGCTGCTGGACCGTGAGCGCTGCATCCTCTGCGCGCGCTGCACCCGCTTCTCCGAGCAGATCGCCGGTGACCCGTTCATCGCGCTGATCGAGCGCGGCGCGCTGCAGCAGGTCGGCATCTACGAGAAGGAACCCTTCGAGAGCTACTTCTCCGGCAACACGATCCAGATCTGCCCGGTCGGTGCGCTGACGAGTGCGGCGTACCGCTTCCGCTCGCGGCCGTTCGACCTGGTGTCGGTGCCGTCGGTGGCCGAGCACGACTCGTCCGGTGCGGCGATCCGCGTCGACTACCGGCGCGGCAAGGTGATGCGCCGGCTGGCCGGGGACGACCCGCAGGTCAACGAGGAGTGGATCTCCGACAAGGACCGGTTCGCGTTCCAGTACGCGAACACCGGTGACCGGCTGACCCACCCGCTGATCCGCGAGGACGGCGAGCTGCGGCCGGCGTCCTGGCCGGAGGCGCTGACCTTCGCGGCCGAGAAGCTGACCGCGGCCCGTGGCAATGCGGCGGTGCTGACCGGTGGCCGGCTGACGGTCGAGGACGCCTACGCGTACTCGAAGTTCGCCCGGGTCGCGCTGGGCAGCAACGACATCGACTTCCGGGCCCGCCCGCACTCCGCGGAGGAGGCGGACTTCCTCGCCGCCGCGGTGGCCGGCACCGGCCTGGGGACGACGTTCTCCGACCTGGAGAAGGCCGGCACCATCCTGTTCGTCGGGTTCGAGCCCGAGGAAGAGGCGCCGTCGGTCTTCCTCCGGGTGCGCAAGGGCGTGAAGAAGCACGGCACCAAGGTGTTCACGATCGCGTCGTACGCGTCCCGCGGTGTGGAGAAGCTGAACGGCGTTGTCGTCCACGCGTCGCCGGGCACCGAGGCCGCCGTACTCGCGGATCTCGGTAACGCCGGTGAGGCCGGGGCAGCAGCCCGGGCCGCACTCGGTCCGGACTCGATCATCGTCGTCGGTGAGCGGCTGGCCGCCGTACCGGGTGGCTACTCGAACGCGCTGCGGCTGGCGCTCGACACCGGCGCCGATCTGGCCTGGATCCCGCGGCGTGCGGGTGACCGGGCCGCCCTCGAGGCCGGTTGTCTTCCGGGCCTGCTGCCCGGTGGGCGGCTGGTCAGCGACCCGCAGGCGCGCGTCGACCTGCAGGCCGCCTGGGGTGTCGACAACCTGCCGGGCGAGCCGGGCAAGGACCTGACCGAGATCATCGCCAACGCGGGATCCCTGCAGGCGCTGGTCGTCGCGGGTGTCGAGATCGACGACCTGCCCGACCCGGCCGCGGCACTCGCCGCACTGAAGGCGGTGCCGTTCGTGGTCAGCTTCGAGGTTCGCAACTCGCAGGTGACCGAGTACGCCGACGTGGTCTTCCCCGTCGTACCGCCGGTGGAGAAGTCCGGCACCTTCGTGAACTGGGAGGGCCGCGAGCGGCCGTTCCCGGTCGTGCTCAAGGTGCCGGCCGCGATGCCGGACGTCCGCGCGCTGGCCGCGCTGGCGCAGGAGATGGGCAACCCGCTCGGCTTCAGCACGACCGACGGCGCCAAGCGCGAGTACGACGAGCTCGGCCGCTGGGACGGCGACCGGGCCCAGGAGCCGACGTACCAGGCCGGTCCGGCCCTCGGCGCGTTCGACTCCACCCGGCTGGCGACCTGGCGGATGCTGATCGACGACAGCCGCGCCTGCGACGGTGAGCCGCACCTGACCGCGACCGCACGGACGCCGGTCGCCCGCGTCTCGCTCACCACCGCGCGCCGGATCGGCGTCGCCGACGGGGACGAGCTGGTGGTGAGCACCGACGCCGGGAGCATCCGGCTGCCGGTCGTCATCACCCCGATGACCGACAACGTGGTCTGGCTGCCGACCAACTCGGCCGACTCCCACGTCCGCCGGTCGTTGCACGCAGACCATGGCTCGATCGTGACGATCGCCGGAGGAAACGCATGATCTCGCTAGCGGTGCCTGACGCCGGGGTCGGTCACGACCCGTGGTGGGTGATCCTCATCAAGGTGCTGTTCATCTTCGTCTTCCTGGTGGTGCTGACGCTCTTCAACATCTGGTGGGAACGCCGGGTGGTGGCGCGGATGCAGCACCGGATCGGCCCGAACGTGCACGGCCCGCAGGGTCTGCTGCAGTCGCTGGCCGACGGTGTGAAGCTGATGCTCAAGGAAGACCTGATGCCGAAGGGCGTCGACCGGCTGGTCTTCGTGCTGGCGCCGGCGATCGTCGCCGTACCGGCCTTCCTCACCTTCGCGGTGATCCCGTTCGGCCCGACGGTGAAGATCCCGTTCACCGACACCTACACCCGGCTGCAGCTGACCGACCTGCCGGTCTCGGTGCTGTACGTGATGGCGATCGCCTCGATCGGCATCTACGGCATCGTGCTCGGCGGCTGGTCGTCGAACTCGACGTACTCGCTGCTGGGCGGCCTGCGGTCCAGCGCGCAGATGATCTCGTACGAGGTCGCGATGGGACTGGCGCTGGTGACGGTGTTCCTGTTCGCGGGCTCGCTGTCCACCTCGGAGATCGTGGCGGCGCAGTCGCACCAGACCGTGCACTGGTTCGGGGCCGACATCCCGCTGCCCGGGTGGTACGCGTTCCTGCTCTTCCCGTCGTTCGTGATCTACGTGATCTCGATGGTCGGCGAGACGAACCGGGCGCCGTTCGACCTTCCCGAGGCCGAGGGTGAGCTGGTCGCGGGCTTCCTGACCGAGTACTCCTCGATCAAGTACGCGATGTTCTTCCTGGCCGAGTACATCAACATGGCGACCGTGTCCGCGCTGGCCACCACGCTGTTCCTGGGCGGCTGGCGGGCGCCGTGGCCGATCTCGATCTGGGACGGCGCGAACTCCGGCTTCTGGCCGGTGCTGTGGTTCATGGGCAAGCTGATGGGCTTCATCTTCTTCTACATCTGGCTACGCGGAACGCTGCCGCGACTGCGCTACGACCAGTTCATGAAGTTCGGCTGGAAGGTCCTGATCCCGATCTCGCTGGCCTGGATCCTGCTGGTCGCCACCGTCCGCGCGGTCGGCCGCGAGACCAACTTCAGCCGTACGACGCTGCTGGTCGCGGCCGCGATCGTGCTGGTGATCGCGGTGATCAGCATGTTCGTCCCGGGGAAGCCGAAGGAAGAGCCGGCCGAGGTGGCCGACGGCGCGGAGTTCGACGCCTTCGCCGGCGGGTTCCCGGTGCCACCACCGCTCCCCAGTCAGCAGACCGAGCCGAAATCGAAGGCAGGCAGCCGTGGCTAGTGTCAAAGAGTCCCTCTGGGACCCGGTAGCCGGGTTCGGCGTCACCTTCCGGACGATGTTCCGGAAGGTGTTCACCGAGCAGTACCCGTTCGAGAAGAAGCCGACCGCGCCGCGGTTCCACGGCCGGCACCAGCTGAACCGCTGGCCGGACGGGCTGGAGAAGTGCGTCGGCTGCGAGCTGTGCGCGTGGGCCTGCCCCGCGGACGCGATCTACGTCGAGGGCGCGGACAACTCCGAGGGCGACCGGTTCTCGCCCGGCGAGCGGTACGGCCGGGTGTACCAGATCAACTACCTGCGCTGCATCCTGTGCGGTCTGTGCATCGAGGCCTGCCCGACCCGGGCGCTCACCATGACCAACGAGTACGAGCTGGCCGACTCCAGCCGCGCGTCCCTCATCTACGAGAAGAAGGACCTGCTGGCGCCGCTGCTTCCGGGGATGCAGGAGCCGCCGCACGAGATGCAGCTCGGCAAGACCGAGAAGGACTACTACCTCGGTCTGACCGGCGCGGCCTCGCACGCCGACGGGAGTGACGCCAAATGATCGGGTTGGTCACCGGGCCGCAGGTCGCGTTCTGGCTGCTCGCCCCGGTCATGATCCTGGCCGGGATCGGCATGGTGCTGGTCCGTAAGGCGGTGCACTCGGCGATGCTGCTGGCGACCGTGATGATCTGCCTCGCGGTGCAGTACGCCGCGCAGGACGCGCCGTTCCTGTTCGCCGTACAGATCATCGTCTACACCGGCGCGATCCTGATGCTGTTCCTGTTCGTGCTGATGGTGGTCGGTGTCGACGCGTCCGACTCGCTGGTCGAGACGATCCGCGGTCAGCGGCTGCTCGCCGGAATCGCCTTCCTCGCCTTCGGCGTTCTGCTGATCGCCGCGGTCGGGAACGCGATCTACGGGCACCCGACCGGGCTGGCCGACGCGCAGCCGGACGGAAACGTCAAGGGCCTCGCGCAGCTGCTGTTCGGTAAGTACGTGTTCGCCTTCGAGGTCACGTCGGCGCTGCTGATCACCGCGGCGATGGGCGCCATGATGCTGGCGCACCGCGAGCGGCTGACCAAGAAGAAGACGCAGCGCGACCACGCCGAGGAGCGGATCCGCAAGTACGCCGAACAGGGCATCCACCCCGGCCCGCTGCCGACCCCCGGTGTTCTGGCCCGGCACAACGCCGTCGACACCCCGGCCCTGCTGCCGGACGGGTCGATCGCACCGACCTCGGTTTCGCGGGTGCTCCAGGCACGTGGCACCGTGTTCCCCGAAACCGAGGAGCGCGCGGACATCGACGAGGTCCGCAAGCTCGACGCGGGTGAGCTGTACCCGCCCGAGGCGGAGAGCACCGACACGACCGGGTTTGCCGAAGGAGGAGAGAAGCGGTGACAACCGAGCCGTACATCGTGCTCGCGGCGATCCTGTTCAGCATCGGCGCTCTCGGCGTGCTGGTACGCCGGAACGCGATCGTCGTCTTCATGTGCGTCGAGCTGATGCTGAACGCGACCAACCTCGCGTTCGTGAGCTTCGCGCGCCAGCACGGCAACCTCGACGGCCAGATCGCCGCCTTCTTTGTGATGGTGGTGGCCGCGGCCGAGGTCGTGATCGGGCTGGCGATCATCATGGCCATCTTCCGCACCCGTCGCTCGGCCTCGGTCGACGACGCCAACCTGCTCAAGTACTGAGGTAAGCACCGATGAGTCATGAGCTGACGTGGCTGCTGGTCGCGGTACCGGCTTTGTCCGCGGCGATCCTGCTGCTCGGTGGCAAGGCCACCAACGCGTGGGGTCACCTGCTGGGCACGCTGGCGCCGGTGATCTCCTTCGCCTTCGGCGTCGTGCTGTTCTTCCAGATGCAGGGCCGGGCGAGCGAGGAGCGGTCCGAGACGGTCCGGCTGTTCGAGTGGTTCTCGGTCGGCCACATCAAGGTCGACTTCACGCTGCTGATCGACCCGCTGTCGATCCTGTTCGTGCTGCTGATCACCGGTGTGGGTTCGCTGATCCACATCTACTCGATCGGCTACATGGAGCACGACCCGCGCCGGCGGCGGTTCTTCGGCTACCTGAACCTGTTCATCGCCTCGATGCTGCTGCTGGTGCTCGCGGCCGACTACCTGCTGGTCTTCGTCGGCTGGGAGGGCGTCGGTCTGGCGTCGTACCTGCTGATCGGTTTCTGGCAGCACAAGAACTCGGCCGCGGTCGCCGCGAAGAAGGCGTTCGTGGTCAACCGGGTCGGTGACATCGGCCTCTCGCTCGCGGTGATGAGCATGTGGGCGCTGTTCGGCTCGTCCGCCTTCTCGACCGTGAACGCCGGCGCCGAGCATGTCTCGAAGACCTGGGCCACGCTGCTCGGTCTGATGCTGCTGCTGGCCGCCTGCGGTAAGTCCGCGCAGGTGCCGCTGCAGTCCTGGCTGCTGGACGCGATGGAGGGCCCGACCCCGGTGTCGGCGCTGATCCACGCGGCGACCATGGTCACGGCCGGCGTCTACCTGGTGGTCCGGTCGCACGCGATCTACGAGGTCACCGACGCCGCGTCCACCGCGGTGGTGATCGTCGGAACGGTCACCGCGCTCGCCGGTGCGATCATCGGTTGCGCCAAGGACGACATCAAGAAGGCGCTGGCCGGTTCGACGATGAGCCAGATCGGCTACATGATGCTCGCCGCGGGTCTCGGCCCGGCCGGGTACGTGTTCGCGATCTTCCACCTGCTCACCCACGGCTTCTTCAAGGCCAACATGTTCCTCGGCGCCGGCTCGGTCATGCACGGCATGAACGACGACGTGAACATGCGCCACTACGGCGCCCTGCGGACGTCGATGAAGGTCACCTTCGTGACCTTCGCCTTCGGCTACCTGGCGATCCTCGGCATCCCGCCGTTCGCCGGCTTCTTCAGCAAGGACAAGATCATCGAGGCCGCGTTCGCGGACAACACGGTGATCGGTCTGTGCGCGCTGCTCGGCGCCGGTATCACTGCGTTCTACATGACGCGGGTGATGCTGATGACGTTCTTCGGCAAGAAGCGCTGGGCCGAGGACGTGCACCCGCACGAGTCGCCGGCCGTGATGACCTGGCCGCTGATCATCCTGGCGGCGCTGTCGCTGGGCGGCGGCGCGCTGTACTTCGCGGGGCACTGGATCGTCGACTGGCTGGAGCCGATCGTCGGTCACGAGGAGGAGCACCCGCCGGTGAGTGCCCTGGTGATGACGCTGATCACCCTCGCGGTGGTTGCCGTCGGCATCGTCATCGCGGTGCTCAAGTACCGCCGGGACATCCCGCGGGAGGCGCCCGCCGGTTCGCCGGTCACCGTCTTCGCCCGCCGGGACCTGTACGGCGACGCGCTGAACGAGGCGGTCCTGATGCGGCCCGGGCAGTACCTGACCCGGACGCTGGTCTGGCTCGACAACCGGGGCGTCGACGGCCTGGTCAACGGCCTGGCCGCACTCTTCGGCGGTCTGTCCGGCCGGCTCCGCCGGTTCCAGACGGGCTTCGTCCGTTCGTACGCACTCAGCATGGTCTTCGGCGCCGCATTCGTGGTCGTCGCCCTCCTCGCGGTGAGGTTGTCGTGAACATCGGTTGGCTGACCCTGTTACTGCTCCTGCCGTTCGTCGGGGCCATCGCGACGATGCTGGTGCCGAAGGCGAAAGCGCTGCCGGCCAAGCAGGTCGCGCTCGGGTTCTCGCTCGTGACGCTGGTGCTGACCGCGATCGTCGCGATCGGCTACCACCGCAACGGCGGCGAGGACTACGCCGAGACGCACACCTGGATCAAGGCCTTCGGCGCGCACTACGCGCTCGGCCTCGACGGTGTCGGCATCGTGCTGGTGGTGCTGACGGCGCTGCTGACGCCGATCGTGATGATCGCGTCCTGGAACGACGCGCAGCACGGCCGCTGGTCGGAGAAGTCCTTCTTCGCCTGGATCCTCGGCCTCGAGGCGCTGTCGATCGGCGTGTTCTCCGCGACCGACGTGTTCCTCTTCTACGTGCTGTTCGAGGCCACGCTGATCCCGATGTACTTCCTGATCGGCGGCTTCGGCGGCCCGCAGCGTTCGTACGCCGCGGTGAAGTTCCTGCTCTACTC
Source organism: Kribbella sp. VKM Ac-2571 (assembly GCF_004362255.1). Taxonomy (NCBI): domain Bacteria; kingdom Bacillati; phylum Actinomycetota; class Actinomycetes; order Propionibacteriales; family Kribbellaceae; genus Kribbella; species Kribbella sp. VKM Ac-2571. Next base: position 70,333 of record NZ_SNWS01000021.1, on the reverse strand, counting down.
GCTGCTCGGCGGTCTGCTGATGCTGGCGTCGGTCGTCGGCCTGTACGTCGTCTCGGCCAAGCACGGCGCCCCGTCGTACCTGCTGTCGGACATGATGAAGCTCGACATCAGCCAGAACACCGAGCGCTGGCTGTTCCTCGGCTTCTTCTTCGCCTTCGCGGTGAAGGCGCCGATGGTGCCGTTCCACACCTGGCTGCCGGACGCGGCCGGTGAGGCGACGCCGGGTACGTCGGTGCTGCTGGTCGGCATCCTGGACAAGATCGGCACCTTCGGGATGATCCGGTTCTGCCTGGGCCTGTTCCCGAACGCGTCCGAGTGGGCCACCCCGGTCGTGCTGGTGCTGGCGCTGATCTCGGTGCTGTACGGCGCGCTCCTGGCGATCGGCCAGACCGACATCAAGCGCCTGATCGCCTACACCTCGATCTCGCACTTCGGCTTCATCGTGATGGGTATCTTCGCGCTGACGTCGCAGGGCCTGACCGGGTCGACGCTGTACATGTTCAACCACGGTCTGTCCACCGCGGCGCTGTTCCTGGTCGCCGGGTACCTGATCTCCCGGCGCGGCTCCGCGCGGATCGCCGACTACGGCGGAGTGGAGAAGGTCGCTCCGGTGCTGGCCGGCACGTTCCTGTTCGCCGGACTGTCCAGCCTGGCGCTGCCCGGTCTGTCGCCGTTCATCTCCGAGTTCATGGTGCTGGCCGGGACGTTCAGCCGGCACAAGGTGATCGCGGTGATCGCGGTCGTCGGTATCGTGCTGGCCGCGCTGTACATCCTGCTGATGTACCAGCGCACGATGACCGGTCCGGTCCGCGACGGGATCGAGAAGCTGAAGGACCTGACCGGGCGTGAGATCCTCGCGATCGCGCCGCTCGTGGTCCTGATCATCGGCCTCGGGATCTTCCCGAAGCCGATCGTGGACATCATCAAGCCCGCGGTCGACGAGACCATGCAGCGGGTCGGCGTGACCGACAAGGCACCGCAGATCCCCGTGACGGAGGGACAGAAGTGAGCGCGATGTTGCTGCCGCTGGCGGACTTCACGGCGCCCAAGATCGAGTACAACGAGCTGGCTCCGCTGCTCGTCGTGTTCGGCGCGGCGTGCGTCGGCGTCCTGGTCGAGGCGTTCCTGCCGCGGCCGTTGCGGCACCTGGTGCAGCTGGCGATCACGGTGGTCGCCGTGGTTGTTTCCGGTGTGCTGACCGGCATCCTGATGAACGGCAAGAAGGAACTGCTCGCCGCTCAGGGTGCGATCTCGGTCGACGGCCCGGCGCTGTTCACCTGGCTGATCCTGCTGGCGCTGTCCCTGATCAGCGTGCTGCTGTTCGCGGAGCGCTCGATCGACGGCGGCCTGTCCGCGTTCGCCGGCCAGGCGGCTGCCGTACCGGGCTCCGACGCCGAGCGCGAGGGTACGGCGGCGCGCATCGAGCACACCGAGATCTTCCCGCTGACGCTGTTCGCGGTCGGCGGCATGATGCTGTTCGCGGCGTCGAACGACCTGCTGGTGCTGTTCGTCGCGCTCGAGGTGTTCTCGCTGCCGCTGTACCTGCTGTGCGGGCTGGCGCGCCGTCGCCGGCTGATCTCGCAGGAAGCCGCGATGAAGTACTTCCTGCTCGGTGCGTTCTCGTCGGCGTTCCTGCTGTTCGGGATCGCGCTGCTCTACGGGTACGCGGGCACGATGTCGCTCGGCGGGATCGCGGACGCGCTCAGCACGGACCTCGGCAGCGACACCATCCTGCTCGCCGGCACCGGCCTGCTGGGTGTCGGCCTGCTGTTCAAGGTCGGCGGCGTACCGTTCCACTCCTGGACGCCGGACGTGTACCAGGGTGCGCCGACGCCGGTCACCGGGTTCATGGCGGCCTGCACCAAGATCGCCGCGTTCGTCGGCCTGATGCGGGTCTTCTACGTCGCGCTCGGCGGCTCGCGCTGGGACTGGGCGCCGATGATGTGGATCATCGCGATCCTCACCATGGTGGTCGGTTCGATCGTCGCGATCACCCAGACCGACGTGAAGCGGATGCTGGCGTACTCGTCGATCGCGCACGCGGGTTTCCTGCTGACCGCGTTCGTCGGCCTCGCGCAGGTCGGGAGCGGTGTCCACACCGGCATCACCTCGACGCAGGCGGTGCTGTTCTACCTGGTCTCGTACGGCTTCCCGACCATCGGCGCGTTCGCGGTCGTCACGCTGGTGCGTGACGCGGGCGGTGAGGCGACGCACCTGTCCCGCTGGGCGGGCCTGGGCAAGAAGTCGCCGCTGCTGGCCGGGATCTTCGCGTTCTTCCTGCTGTCCTTCGCCGGGATCCCGCTGACCGCGGGCTTCACCGGCAAGTGGGCGGTCTTCAGCGCGGCGTGGACCGGTGGCGCGTGGCCTTTGGTCGTCGTCGCTGTCCTGTCGAGCCTGGTTGCCGCGTTCTTCTACGTCCGCGTGATCGTGCTGATGTTCTTCTCCGACCTGCCGGCCGACGCGCCGGACGTGGCGCTGCCGGGCTGGCAGACCACGTCGGCGGTCGCCCTGGGTCTTGCCGCCACGGTGGTTCTCGGTCTGGTTCCCGGACCGGTGCTCGACCTGGCGGCCCGAGCTGGTGAGTTCATCCGTTGAGTCCGACCCCGCTGCCGGCCGAGAGCCTGGGATTCGAGTTCGCCGACGCAGGCCTCGAGTCCCGGGTTCGTGCTGGGCTGGAGCGTGTGGAGCAGGCCCTGCTCGACGCGACCCAGTCGGAGGCGCCGTTCGTCACCGCGGCCGCCCAGCACGTCATGGTTGCCGGCGGCAAACGGTTCCGGCCGTTGCTGGTGCTGCTCGGGGCCGAGTTCGGCGCCGACGTCGCGTCCGATGAGGTGGTGAAGGCGGCGGTCGTCGTCGAGCTCACCCATGTCGCGACGCTGCACCACGACGACGTGATGGACGAGGCCGCGCTGCGGCGGGGCTCGTCGACCGCGAACGCGCGGTGGGACAACTCGGTCGCGATCCTGTCCGGTGACTGGCTGTTCGCCCGGGCGTCCGACCTGGTCGCGGATCTCGGGCCGGAAGCGGTCCGGATCCAGGCACGCACCTTCGGCCGGCTGGTCGAGGGTCAGATCCGCGAGACGATGGGCGTCGGCGAAGGCCAGGACCCGCTCAAGCACTACCTGTCGGTGGTCGCCGACAAGACCGGCTCACTGATCGCGACGTCCGCCCTCTTCGGCGCCCGGTACGCCGGTGCGTCCGAGGAGATCCAGGAGTCGCTGCGGGCGTTCGGCGAGGAGATCGGTGTGGCCTTCCAGCTCGCCGACGACCTGCTCGACATCGCGTCGGAGTCCGGCCAGTCCGGCAAGACCCCCGGCACCGACCTCCGCGAGGGCGTGCCGACCCTCCCGGTCCTGATCTTCCGCGCCCAGGCGGACCCGTCGGATCCCACGGACGCCCGCCTCCTGGACCTCCTGGACTCAGACCTCTCCGACGACGAGCGCCTGGCGGAAACCCTGGACCTGCTCCGCTCGCACGCCGCCTTCCGCCAAGCCGAAGACGACGTACGCCGCCGCGCGGCCGACGCCCGCAAACTCCTCACCACCCTCCCCGAAGGCCCCGGCCGAGAAGCCCTCGACACCCTCTGCGACCTGGTAGCCACCCGCTCCGTCTAGGGACGTGAGTGAGAGGTCCACCGGCCGTAAGGTTGGCGGATGGTCAGCACACTCGTGGGTGGTGCGGTCGCATTGGTCGGGTCGATCGTCGGCATCTTGCTCAGCCAGCGACTTCAGCGGAAGAGCGCTCGAGACGTGCAGATTCTCGAAGCCAAGGTGCGGATCTTAGGCGAATGCACCGAGGCGTTGTACGAGTATGCGCGGGTGAACTTCGGTCGAGCGAGAGCTCGCATTCAAGGGCAGCCTGAGACGATCCGGGAAGAGCTCCGGCAGGAGGTTTACCGCTGCGAGGCCAGGGCTCGATCGGCGATCGGCCAAGCGGGATACCTGAGCGGCAGCGACGGTCTGGATGACGACTTCGAGTCGGCGCACACAGCAGTTCACGCTTCAGTCAGGCGAAGGATCAGCGCGACCTCGAGCGTCGCCATGAACTGATCCAGACGAAGCTGAAAGGCGTTCTGCGTAAGGTCCGAGCGGAGTTGCAGAGGTAGCTGTCGGGAAACCGGACGGTTGGCCGGTGTTCTGGCGTGCGGGATGTGCACTCTCGACAGGTAGAGCACCCCGAGACACCGTACACATCGACCATTGCCACGCTCAGGTGCACTGCCGACCGCCCGACACCTCCTGTCGAGCTTGCACACGGCGCGAGTGAGCGAGCGTTTGACGCGAGGTCTGGGCGGCGCAGCGACTGTGTGCGATGCTGTGCCGACTATGGGTGAGCGGGATGTTGCGTTGCCGGTGGTGGGGCTGACGGTTGAGGCGTTGGCCGAGAGTGTGTTGCTGCATCTGCCGGCGTTGACCGATGCGTTGGTCGAGACGATCTACGAGCAGAACCCGGCATACCGCGAGATGGGTGCGGTGCCGCAGCAGGATCTGTGGCGGTCCTGTCATGACAACGTTGCTCGTGTCGTGCGGATGATTGCCGACAACGACGACCACTTCGACGCGGCGCAGGCGACCGGGCGGCGCCGGGCAGAGCAGCGGATGCCGCTGGATGACGTACTCAAGTCGTTCCGGCTCGGCGGGCGGCTGGTCTGGGAGGCGTTGATCGACGAGGCCCGTGTGCAGGGCGTGGTCGACTCCGAGGCGTTGCTGGATGTCGCGAGCAAGGTCTGGGAGGTCGTCGACCGAACGTCCTCGCAGGTCGCGGCCGCCTATCACGCCGCCGAACGGCAACTCGTCCGTGCCGACGAGCGCCGCAGGTCGACGCTCTGGGAGGGCCTGCTGCACGGCCCGCGGAAGGATCGGGCCTTCATTCAGGAGGCGGCCACCGTCCTCGACGTGCCCGTGAACGGCGGCTACGCGGTGGTGGCCATCGACAACCTGATCGACGACGAGTGCACGACATCCTTGTTGGTACGGCGCTTTGCGGGCCTCCGGATCGCTTCCGCTTGGCAGGTCCGTCCGCAGACCGTGGTCGGTTTGCTTGCGGTGGGCACGGAATCCCAGGTCACGGTGCTCCGCACGCTGCGTGACGTCGTCCACGCACCGGCAGGTCTGTCCGGCGTTGTCTCCGGACTGGCCGAGGTGAATATCGCGTACCGGCAGGCGATGCTGGCCCGGCGTACGCTGCCGGCCGGTCAGATCGACGTAGCGGCGCTGACCGAACGGCTGCCGGAGGCGTTGTTGCTCAGCGCACCGGAGTTGGCCGAGCAGCTCGTGCAGCACTGGCTGCTGCCGCTGATGACGGTACCCGTGGCCGAACGCGAACTGTTGCTCGACACGTTGGACAAGTGGGTGCTCGCGGCGGGTTCCGTACGTCGTACCGCCGATCTCGCGCACTGTCACCGCAACACGGTCATCAACCGCCTGCACCGGGTCCATCAGATCACCGGCCGTAACCTCAGCGACGAAGGCTTCCATCTGGAGCTTGGCCTTGCGTTGCGTGCTTTCAGGCTGTTCCCGCCGCCGGAGGGTGTCTGAGGATCCTGCGACACCCTCTGCGTGACCGAAGTGCCGGGCTGTGCGTTGTGCACAGTAAGACCGCGCAAAACGTGGGCATCGTGGCCATGCCGCCGCGCCGATGACGGTGCCAGACTGCGTTCCCAGCATTGCTCAGAGCTCGGAGGAACCTTGATGGCCGAACATCGTCGTTCGTTGGATCGACCAAGCGATCAACCGGCCGACAGACGCGGTCTGCTGGGCCGGCGCAAGGTCCTCGGGTACCTGATCGCCGCACCGACCCTCGCGGTCGGCGTGAGTTGGCTGACCAACGAGTCCGACCCGCGCACGGCCGATGCGGCGGTTCCCTCGGTGCCGCAGCCGTCGGACATCTTCGACCTCGGCGACCTGCAGAACCTGGCGGCGGCGCCGACGTCCGGGCTGATCACGGTCCAGCTGAAGTCCGACGGCACCGCGTACTTCGCCGTACCGCGGGCCGAGGTCGGCCAAGGCATCACCACCGCGTTCGCGATGATGGTCGCCGAAGAGCTGGATCTCCCGATGAACAAGGTCGAGATCGCGCTCGCCGACGCACGGCCGGAGCTGCTGATGAACCAGCTGACCGGCGGCTCGAACTCGATGCGCAGCATGTACCTCCCGGTGCGGACGGCCGCCGCGATCGCCCGGCAGCGCCTGGTGGAGACGGCCGCGGCGCACTGGGGCGTCGAGACCGGCCAGGTGACGACCCGCAAGGGTGTGTTGAGCGGTCCGAGCGGCCGCACGGCGACGTACGGCTCGCTGGCCGAGCTCGCGGCGACCGCGAAGACGATCACGGTGTCCGCCGAGCTCAAGTCACCGTCCGAGTTCACTGTCCTCGGGAAGCCGCGGAACCGCGTCGACGCCCACGACATCGTCACCGGGCGCAAGCAGTTCGCGATGGACCTGAACGTCCCCGGTGCGAAGCCGACGATGGTGGCCCGGCCGCCGACGATCAACGGGACGCTGCGGTCGATCAACAACCTCGCGGCGCTGCGGGCGATGCCCGGGATCACCGATGTCGTTGGAATCACCCACGGTGTCGCGATCAGGGGCGAGACGTTCGGTCAGTGCATCGACGCGATCCAGAAGGTCGACGCGACCTGGGGCCCGGGCACGGTGGACGGCGAGTCCGACGCCACCGTGCTGGCGAAGCTGCGGGCGGCCCAGTTGCCGATGGCCGCTCCGGCGCTGCCGCTGCTGACGAAGACGATCGACGCCGAGTTCGTGTTCGCGTTCGCCAGCAACAGCCCGCTCGAGCCGGACTGCGCGATCGCGGACGTCCGCCCGGACAGCGCCGAGATCTGGTCCTGCCTGAAGGTGCCGATCGTGGCGCAGGAGGACATCGCCAAGCAGCTGGGCCTGCCGATCGACGCGGTCAAGGTGCACGTCATCCAGGGCGGCGGCTCGTTCGGCCGGCACCTGTTCCACGACGTGGCGGCCGAGGCGGCGGAGATCTCGCAGAAGATGGGCAAGCCGGTCAAGCTGTCCTGGTCCCGCACCGACAACTTCCGCCAGGGTCGCACGCACCCGATGAGCACGTCCCGCGTCCGGGTGAACTACCTCGCCGGCAACGTACTCACCTACGAGCAGCGCCATACCAGTGTGGAAACCGACTTCGGTCATGGTCTCGGCGAGATGATCACGGCGTTCGCGGCGGACATTCCGGTCGGCGGCAACCTGTCGTTCGCCGAGACGATCTTCGCGCTCACCCAGTCGTCGCCGTACAACTTCGGCGTCACGACGCAGCTGCTCAACGAGATCCCGCTGAAGTTCAACACCGGCAGCATGCGCAACATCTACTCGCCGAACGTGGTCTGCGCGGAGGAGTTGGTGGTCGACCAGCTCGCCGCGAAGATGGGCCAGGACCCGGTCCGGTTCCGCCGGAACTTCCTCAAGGACCAGCGGTTGCTCGCGGTCCTGAACAAGGCGGCCGAGGTCGGCGACTGGGGCAAGGCGATGCCGAAGGGTACTGCGCAGGGCGTCGGTGTGCACTCGGAGTACCGGGCGGCCGTCGCGACGCTGGTCGAGATCGACTGCCGGCCGGAGACGGTGAACCGCCCGGTGGAGGGCGAAGGGGTCACCGGTCCGCGGGTGACCAAGGCGGTGATCGTCGTCGACCCCGGGTTCTGCATCAACCCGCGTGGTCTGGAGGCCCAGATGTTCGGCGGTCTGCAGGACGCGATCGCGCTGGCGCTGACGTCCAGCCTGCACATCAAGAACGGCATCCCGCTCGAAGGCAGCTGGGACAACTACTTCTACACGCGGCAGTGGAACTCGCCGCTGGACGTGCAGGTGGTGATCATGCCGAACACGAGCGAGAGCCCGAGCGGTGCCGGTGAGCTGGCGGTGGCGCCGGCGTTCGCCGCGATCGCGTGTGCCTATGCGCGGGCGACCGGCACGATGCCGACGTACTTCCCGATCAACCACGGCAAGCTGAGCTTCGAGCCGTTGCCGGTGCAGCCGTCCACCCCGCAGTCGCCGACCGACGGCCTCGACCACACGTTCTGAGGAATCCATGCCTACGCACACTTTCAAGCTCAACGGCAAGCAGATCAGCGTCGAGGCCGAGGACAACGTCCGGCTCCTGTGGGTTCTCCGGGACCTGCTCGGCGTCACCGGCCCGAAGTACGGGTGCGCGCTGGAGGTGTGCAAGTCGTGCACCTCGCACATCAACGGCAAGGCGTTCAACCCGTGCTCGGTGCAGGTGAAGGACATCGACCCGGCCGACGAGGTCACCACTATCGAAGGGCTGCCGGCGACGGTCGGCAAGGACCTGCACCCGATGCAGGAAGCCTGGCTGAAGTACGACGTCGCGCAGTGCGGGTACTGCCAGCCCGGCCAGATCATGGCGGCCGTCGCCAAGGTCAAACAGGCCCGGGCGGAGGGCCGCGACATCACGGACGCCGACCTCGACGAGCTGCGCAACATCTGCCGCTGCGGCACGTACACGCGGATTCGCGAAGCGGTCAAGGCGGGCGCGGAGGACATGGGTGCGTGACGTCCTCGCGCACGTCCGCCCTTGGTACGGAGAGCGGTTCGCACTCGCCACGGTGATCGACACGTTCCGCTCGGCCCCTCGCCAGCCCGGCGCATCGATGGCAGTGTCCGGCGACGGTGTGGCGGTCGGCAGTGTGTCCGGTGGGTGCGTCGAGGCCGACGTGTACGCCGTGGCACAGGACGTCATCCGGACCGGCGTACCGACGGTCCGCCGGTACGGCGTGTCCGACGACGACGTGTTCGCGATCGGCCTGACGTGCGGTGGCGTGATCGAGGTGTTGGTGGAACCAATCGATCGGGCATCGTTCGCGGAGTTCGAGCTGGTGGCCGCCGCGATCGAGTCCGGCCGGCCGATCGCGGTCGCGACCGTGGTCACAGCGGGTCTCGGTCGGCGCCTGGTCGTCGAGCCCGACCGGGTCACCGGCAGCCTGGGCGATCCGGGGCTGGACGCGGCGGTGGTCGAGGACGCGGTGGCGATGCTCGGCAACGGTTCCACCGCGATCAAGCAGTACGGCGCACACGGAGAATGCCGGCGTACCGAGGTGTCGGTGTTCGTGCAGGCGTTCACCCCGCCGCCGCGGATGTTCGTGTTCGGGGCGATCGACTTCGCGGCGGCCGTGGCGCGGGTCGGCAAGTTCCTCGGCTATCACGTGACGGTGTGCGACGCCCGCGCCGTGTTCGCCACCCGGGCACGGTTCCCCGAGGCGGACGAGGTCGTGGTCGACTGGCCGCATCGCTTCCTGGCCGGTGCACTCGACCAGATCGATCGCCGTACGGCGTTGTGCGTGCTGACCCACGATCCGAAGTTCGACGTACCGCTGCTTGAACTGGCTCTGCGGACGGACGCCGGCTACATCGGCGCGATGGGCTCGCGGCGTACCCACGACGATCGCCTGGCCCGCTTGCGATCCGCGGGCCTTACCGAGGACGGACTGGCCCGGCTGACCTCGCCGACCGGGCTGGATCTCGGCGCCCGGACGCCCGAGGAGACGGCGATCTCGATCGCGGCCGAGATCATCGCGACCCGTAACGCGGCGAGTGCCCGCCCGCTGTCGACGACCACCGGGCGGATCCACGGCGGCACCAACGAGCTCGTCACCTCGGCATGAGCTGACGGGTCGACGGGCGGTGGTCCTCGACGTACCCGCCGTCGGGACGCCGGACGATCCGGCCGGTCTCGATGCCGTGCGTCGCGATCTCGGTGTCTTGTTGCTGCAGGCCCAGGCAGATGCGACGGGTGATGTGTAGCGCCGCAGGCGGGCCGAGGATCAGGAGGATCTGGAACACCCGCAGCAACGTGTTGAACGAGAGATGGAACTGTACGGCGATCGTGTCGGCGCCGGCGGCCGCCCACAGGACGCCGTAGAAGACGATGCCCGCGACGCCGATGCCGGTCCGGATCGGGTTGGCACGCGGCCGCTCGAGCACGTGGTGTTCCTCCCGGTCGCCCGTCAGCCGTTCCTCGATGAACGGGTAGACCGCGACGAGCGCGAGGAACAGCGTGCAGATCGCAACCGGCAACAGGACGGCGAAGCTGATCGTCCTTCCCCACCAGACGACTTCCCAGCCCGGTGCGAGCCGGAGCGAGCCGTCCAGGAAGGCGAGGTACCAGGCCGGTCCGACACCGGCCGAGGTGTCCGCCGGGTCGGCCGGGCCGTACAGCCACACCGGGTTGATGGTCGCCGTCGCGGCCATGACCAGTGAGACCCCGACGACGAAGCAGAACAAGCCGGCGCGCTTGATCACGGCGACGGTCGCCGCGCGGCCTCCGACGGTCTGGTCGGACTTCCGCCTGAGGGCAAGGAAGAGTACGACGATCACGGCGGGCAGGACGGCGATGTGCAGCGGGTAGAACCGCGAGATCACATCGCCGGGGAACTCGCCGCCGAACAGCAGCGACGACAGGGAGGAGCCGACGAACGGCGTGGCCTGCAGGACACCGTCGAGTACGGCGAGACTCGTCCCGGACGCCATGTCGTCCGGAAGCGAGGTGCCGGTGAGGGCTGCGCCCAATGTGATGACGAGGAGGCCGAAAACCACCAGCCAGTTCAGGCGTCGTGGCCGCCGGAAGCCGGCGGTGAAGAACAACTGCAGCAGGTGCAGCAGGATCGCCGCCACCATGATCAGCGTGGCCCAGTGATGGAGCTGGCGGATCAGCAACCCGCCGCGGGTCTCGAAGGTGATCGCCAGCGTCGAGTCCAGCGCCCGCGACATCTCCGTTCCGCGCAGCGGACCGTACGGCCCGTCGTACACGACGTGTTCTGCCGACGGCTTGTAGTCCAGCATCAGGACCACGCCGCTGAGCAGGATCACGACGAAGCTGTAGAAGGCCACCTGCCCGAACAACAACGACCAGTGGTTGGGAAATACTCTCGCTCGCAGATTGCTCGTAGGAAGCTGCATGCTCGACCTCCCTCGGTCACTCATACGACCCCGCAACCGGCGAGAATGTGACGTCCCGTGTCGCACATCACTGACCGCGGACGTGGCCGGTAGCTGTCGGCGTACGGACGGTGTCTGCAACGGGCTCGTGGTGGAACCGAGCGCCGCTATCGTCTCCGCGTGACTGAACGCAGCCTTGCCGGTGGCCGATACGTCCTCAGCGAGCCGCCGATCGGCGTCGGCGGCATGGGCACGGTCTGGAAGGCGTTCGACACCGTCCTGCACCGCGAGGTCGCGGTGAAGGAACTGCGCATCATCGAGGGCCTGAGCCTTGCCGACCGCGACAAGGTGCGGGCCAGGGGACTGCGGGAGGCCCGGGCCGCGGCCGGCCTCGACCACCCCGGCATCGTCACCATCCACGATGTCGTGGACGAGGGCGGTCGCCCGTGGATCGTGATGCGGCTGCTGCCCGGCCGATCGCTCGACCAGGCTGTCGGGACCGACGGGCCGTTGAGTCCGCGCCGTGCGGCCGAGCTCGGCGTGCGGCTGCTCGACGCACTGACCGCCGCGCATGCCAAAGGCGTTTTGCACCGCGACGTCAAACCGCAGAACGTGATGCTGGGCAGCGACGGCAACTGGATGCTGACCGACTTCGGCATCGCCTCGGTCGCCGGTGAGACACGGACGCTCACCGGCACCGGGATGGTGACCGGTACGCTCGGCTACATCGCACCCGAACGCCTGTCGGGCGCCGAGCCGGGTCCGCTGCAGGACCTGTGGTCGCTGGGCGCGACGCTGTATTTCGCCGTCGGGGGGCGGCCCGCGCACGACCACGAAGACCTGCCCGCGATGCTGGCGTCCGTGCTGACCCGCGACCCCGAGCTGCCGAAGCACGCCGGGCCGCTCGGCCCGGTCATCGCCGGCCTGATGGACCGCGATCCCGCTCGGCGCCTGGACGCCGCGACGGCGCGGCAGCGGATGGCCGCGATCGCCGGGGGATACCCGACCTTCGAGACCCCGACCGTCGTCGTGCCCGCGAACCAGCCGACGGTTCAGCTCGGCGGATCCACGAAGCTCCTCGAGCAGGAGCCTGGCCCGGTACCGCAGAACCGGGTACTGCGCGCCTTGGTCCTGCTGCTCGTGGCGTTGAACGGCGCGGGCGGTGCGCTGCTCGGCCTCATCGTCTACGGACTGACCGATGGAATGCCGCTGGGTATCTTCGTCGGGCTCGTCGTGGCCTTCGCGCTTGGCGGCGGGCTCGGGGCCTGGCTGGTGCCGCGCATCGGACGATCGCTCGGCCTGCCCCTGACACTCATCGGTGCGGCGCTGTTGACCGGTGGGTCGATGCTTGCCGCGGGCGCCGGCACCATCCTGTCGTCGTCGGTCGTCTCGGTGGTCTCCGCCGGTGTTGCCCTGGTGTTCTTCGCGGGCTGGCATCGCGTGAGCCGGTCGCTGCGGGAGCGCGTCGTACCGGCTGAACTGCTCGGCAGCGTGACCGCGTTCCATCGCAGGATCGCGGTCGCCGCACTGCTGATCGGTGGCGTCGTCGCGGGCGGCTTCCTGTGGCTGAACGAGCAGAACGATCTTGTCGACGGCAACTACATCGTCGGCGTGCTGAGCGTTGCGGGCTTCGTGGTGATCGGCGCCGCGCTGATCGCTGTACCCGCGTTGAAGCCGGCCGGACCACCGAAGCGCGGTGCGCTGATCGCCACCGTGACCGCCGGCCTCCTCGCCCCACTCTTCGTCGCCGGACAGGCGGTCGCCGGGTACGTCGGGCGGCTCGACGACTTCAAGAGCGCGCCGGACGTCTGCTCGTTCGACGTCCTGTCGGGGGATCGCATCAATCAGGTCATGGGAAGCTCGCCCGACCCCGAGAACAACAGTTCCGGTGACTTCATCGACTGTGACTGGAAACGATCGGACGAGAGCGAGGGTAAGGACGCCGCCGAGTTCGAGGTCGAGCTCATCCGGTACGACACCGAGCGCGGCGCCGTACGAGAGATGCAACGGGACCGTGAATCGGCCACCGACCTCGGCAAGACCGTCACCGACCTCTCCCTCGGCACCGAATCCTTCCGCCGGCCGTACGACGGCACGATCGACTCCGAGGACACCATCGGTCTCACCGTGCAGGTCCGCGTCGAGAACCTCGTCCTCGAACTGGATCTTGACCAGTCGGAGTCGCTCGGTGCTCCCGCCCCGGCCAGGCTGGAGGCGTTGGCCGCCGACCTGACCCGCGAGCTCGAGAGCCGGCAGCCGAAGCGCTAAGCCCGGCGCCGGAGCGCCGGGCGTAGCCGGGTTGGTCAGGTGCGGCGGACTGCCAGGCCGTCGATCTGGTAGACCTTGCCGGCTGTTCTGGTGGTCAGGAGCACCGATCCGGTCAGGAAGGTCGACGGGACCGGCAGCGGTACGACTGCCTGGTACGCGAGCGACGGGTTGCTCAGATCGACGATGCCGACCGACTTCCCGTTGTAGTAGACGGTCAGGCTGCCGCAGGTCGAGCACTTCGTCGCCACGAGCCAGAGGCGCTTGGCCTGGACACTGCTGCGCGCAACGGAGATCCCGGTCTTGGTGGTGACCGTCGCGGTGCCCAGGTAGTACGCCGAGTTGGTCGTCCGGGTCCATCCGGTCGAGGCGCTCATCGCGCGATCGTCCGACGGACGGGAGAAGCAGCGGTCGGCAGTCCAGGTGGACAGGTTGCCGACGACATCCCGGGCCCGGACCGAGACGCAGTACTCGTACCCGGGCGCCAGGCCGATCGTGACCGAGGTGGCCGTCGTACCGGACTTCACCGGGGCGTACGCGCCGAAGTTGCCTGCTGTCGGTGCGATCCGCCAGCGGGAGTCGTACGAGGCGACCGGCGTGCCGCTGTCGTCGGAGGCGGTGTAGGTGACGGTGGCGGTCGCCGCCTTCGTCACGTCGAAGACCGGCCCGGTGATCCACACGTTGGGCGCGCTCATGTCGACCAGCACGTACCGGAAGGCAACGCTGGCGTGCCCGTCGGCGTCGACCGCCTTCACCCGGAACTTGTGGGAGCCGACCGACACTCCGCTCTTCTGGTACGGCGAGGTGCACGGAACGGCCGGCGTCTCGTCCAGCTGGCACGTCGTGGTCACCGGACCTGCCATGCCGTTGGTGTCGAACGGGATGCTCACGGTGGTGCCCATCGGCGTGGAGGTCGAACCGATGCTCACGCGCGCGCCTTGCCACACCGCCGACCCGATGCGGTCCGTGCCTTGCGTGCGGTAGATGGTCTCGCCCGCTCCGAGGGTGCCGTCGGCCCCGACCGGCAACGTCACGAGGGCGCTGCCGCCGAACGCGATCGGCTGTGTCATCAGCACCTCGGAGCCGTCGGGTGACCACGTGATGCCCACCGGCCGCTGTTCGGTCGCGGTGCCGAGCTTCGGCGTACCGCTGCCGACCGGGCGGATCGCGGGGGCGTTGCCGTCGATGTACGCGATCCAGCGGTTGTCCGGCGACACCGACGGCATGGTGCTCTGCTCGGTGCCCGCGAAGGTGCCGGTCATGACTCCGGCGGCCTTGGCCTCGACGATGGCCAGCCGTCCGCTGGTCTGGTCCTTCACGATCAGGTTCGAGTTGCTCGACCAGGTCGGCATCTGCAGGTTGCAGCCCACCCGGATCGGCGTCCCGCCGGTTGCGGCCACGATCTCCACGCAGGAACCGGCGTTCGGCTGCAGTCGCTCGAAGGCGATCCTCGACCCGTCCGGCGACCAGGCCAGGCGGATGATGCCGGAGGAGCCGTCGAGAATCTGCACCGGCGTCGCGTGCGGGATGTCGGCCCGCACGCGCCAGATGGCGAGCTGCCCCTTCGCGAAGGCGATCTCCCGTCCGTCGGGCGAGGCTGCGACGACGTCGCCGATGATCTGGGTCGGGCCGTCCGGCGCGAGCGGGACGACCTGCTGACCGCCGGGTACGGCGATCTGGCCCGCGTACGTGCGGGTGTTGCCGTTCTCGAGCCAGATCGTGTGGCCGACGGTGATCGCCCGATGGGCGGCCGGAAGCGTGATCGGCGTACTGGCCGAACCTTCGCCCTCGGCGTTCTTCGCGGCGACCGAGTAGGTCGCGCCGGGAATGTGCTCCGACTCGTGCCACTGGTACCCGACGTCGTTCCAGGCGGGCTGCCAGGGCAGGACCGTGTCGGTGCCGCCGACGACCCGGTGGATGTTGTAGCCGGTCACGCCGTCGTCGTTGGCGTCCGGCGCCGCCGTCCAGCGCAGATCGACGCCCGTCAGGGTGCCGGCCAGCTTGACGTCCAGCGGGGTGGACGGCAACTTCGCCGCTCGAGTCACCTTGGTGGGGGCGGGCAGCGCGGAGGCGGGCAGGGCCGCGGTCAGGCCGACAGCGGCCAGCGCGATCGGCGCGAGCACTCGGAAGGTCGTGCGCACAGGGTTCCTCGAATCGGGACGGCGAGAACCGGAAGGTTCTCGTTCGCCCGTATATCGAGATACTCGAACGTTTGTTACGGCGGTTGCAGCAACCTGCAACCGCCGTAACAAAACCGTGGTTCAGCAGCCGACGCCTCAAATCGCGGAAGCTGTGACCGCCGCGCGTTCGAGGGCGAGGTTGCGGCGGCGGGTGTGCATGCTGTCGAACGTGAACAGCGCCAGCGCGACCCACACCAGGCCGAAGCCGACCCAGCGCATCGGCGTCATCTGCTCGTGGAAGATCACCAGGCCGCAGATGAACTGCATGATCGGCGCGATGTAGTTCAGCAGCCCGAGGGTCGTCATCGAGACCCGGGTGGCCGCGGCGCCGAAGAGCAGCAGCGGTACGGCGGTGATCGGCCCGGTCAGCAGCACCAGCACGAGGTACGCCGTCCCGTGGTGGGTGACCGTGGCGTCGCCGTGCAGCCCGAGGGCGACGATCCCCGCGACCGCGAACGGTAGGACCGTGCCGGACTCGATCGCCATCCCCTCGATCGCGCCGGCGCCGGCCTGCTTCTTCGCCAGCCCGTAGAACCCGAACGAGAACGTCAGGATGATCGCCACCCACGGCGGCCGCCCGTTCTCGACGGTCAGCCCGGCGACGGCCACGAACGCGATCCCCAGTGCGGTCCACTGCACCGGCCGGAGCCGTTCCTTGAGGACGAAGACGCCGAGCAGGACCGTGAACAGCGGCGTGATGAAGTACCCGAGCGAGGTCTCCACGACGTGACCGTTGCCGACGCCCCAGATGTAGGTGCCCCAGTTCACCGAGATCAGGAACGCCGCCGCGATCAACGGCCACCGCCGCCGTGGTTCGGCCAGTAGGGCCTTCACGGCCGCGAACTTCCGCAGTACGGCGACCAGGATCACGATCGTGACCAGCGACCAGAGCACCCGGTGGGCCAGGAGTTCGAGGGCCCCGGACTGGTCGAGCAGCTTCCAGTACAGCGGGAACAGGCCCCAGATCAGATACGCGGCGAACCCGTAGGTGAATCCTTTTCGCTGTTCTGGCACGGTGCTCAGCCTATGCCTGACCGACAGCCGCATCCAATCACTTTGCTCATGACGTGAGACGGGCGCGGCCTCCCGCGTGGATACCCTGTGCGCACTTCACGGACCCACAGGAGGAATCGGATGGCGCAGTCCCGCGGCAAGCTCATCGACGAGTTGACCGACGACGTCACACGGACGGCGCTCGCTTCGGCCAACCTCACCGCGGAGGATCGGGTGCTGGCCGGGCAGCGGGTGCGGCAGGCGATCGCAGCGGAGGCCATGGGGGCGCACCGCGATGTGGTCGCGGCGACCGTCGGCCAGCAGGACAGTCCTGAAGCGGAGCCGTTCAGCGCCTACCTGAACAGCAACGACCGGCCGCACGTCGAGCAGGACCAGGCACGGCCGGAAACAGCGGCGGCACGAAAGCTGGCGGCGGAGCTGCTGGCCGCCGACAGCCGGACCAACACCATGGACGCGCAGCGGACCGGGCGCGCCGAGGACTACATCGCGCACGCGGTGGTGTTCGCCGCGGAGGCGGCGGCCAGGAAAGCGCCCGGTGGACCGTCCCAGGCACCTGCTGCCGCCGCGGGTGCCGCCGCCGGTGCGGCCGCCGGTACTGCCGCCGGAGCCGGTGCGGTGGCCGCTCCGGTCGTCGCCGTCAAGGCCGGAGTGGCAGTTACCAGAGAGAAAGAGGTCGGTGTGTACAGGCGTGGACCGTCCATCGGATGACGTGTGACGTGAGGCCGCTGGTGTGATGCGGTTGGATGGAGGTGTGGACACCAGGAGGCGCACGTGAGTGTGAGGACCGGTCTGGTCTCGGTGACGTTTCGTCAGTTGCCGGTCGACCAGGTGGTGGAGGTGGCGGCGAAGTCCGGGCTCGCGGCGATCGAATGGGGCGGTGACGTGCACGTCCCGCTCGGCAACCTGGTCAACGCCAAGCGGGTCCGGAACCTGACCGAGGTACACGGCCTGCAAGTCGCGGCGTACGGCTCCTATCTGCGGGCGGGCAGCGTGGACCGCGAGGAGATGCGCTCAGCGGTCGCCACCGCCGAGGCGCTCGGCGCGCGCCGGATCCGGGTCTGGGCAGGCAATGTCGGTACGGCGGAGGCGGGCGTCGGCGACCGGATGGCGGTGACCCGTGGACTGGGCGAGCTCGCCGACATGGCCGCCGGTGCGGGGATCGAGATCGCGATGGAGTTCCATCGCAACACGCTCACCGACGAGGTCGACTCGACGATCACGCTGCTGCTGGACGTCGGCGCGCCGAACCTCACGACGTACTGGCAGCCGCCGGTCGATCTCGACGACGCGGAGTGCCTGCAGCAGCTCGAGGCGTTGATGCCGTGGCTGAGCACGGTGCACGTGTTCTCGTGGTGGCCGTCGAACAACCGGCTGCCGCTCGCGGCCCGGGAGTCGCTGTGGCGGCCGGTCCTCGACCGCCTCGCCGCCGAGCCGCGCGAGATCAACGCGCTGCTGGAGTTCGTCGCGGACGACTCACCCGAGCAGCTCACCAAGGACGCCGCCGACCTCCACAGCTGGGTCTGACAACCCAGCCCGGTCCTAGTCCGGGAGGTAGATCGCCAGGATCAGGGTTCCCTTGGTGGGTTTGCCCTCGGCGATCGTGAGGATGGCGCGCTCGGAGCGGGCGGCGCCGTGTGCGTCCCAGCCGATGCCCATGCCGCCGGCGTCCGGCGCGACGCCGAGGCCGGTCTCGGTCTTGCCAACCGTGAGACTGGCCCGGAACTCGCCGGTGCCGAGCATCGAGCCTCCATAGGCGACGACGTACGGCTGATCCGCCGGGGTGTCCGCTACGAGACGCCGGTCCGGGCCAGGAGCGGTCTTCACCTGCGCGAGCCGGTACCGATACCCGGCCACCTCCGTCTGCTCCGGGAGTTCCATCCCGTCGATGACCCGCTGCGGTCCCTGGAAGTAGATGCCCAGACCCAGCCGGACATCCGGCGGCATGCCGACCAGGTTCGGGCTGGTCGGCAGGACCTTCGCGACCACATCGACGCGTTGCCCAGCCGGTGCCGGCGAGGCGATCGTGAAGCCGCTGCCTTTCCCGGCGTCGGTCGAGCTCGCGTCGCAGGTCGCCGTGAACGGCTGCCCGGGGCCGATACGCATCTCCACGGTGTACGGCGGGTTGCGGTCGCCGCCGGACCCCGCGTTCGCCGTACAGAACGGGCGCAAGGACAGCTTGGCCCCCGTTGAGGTGAAGCTGAACCGCACCTCGAGGCGTCCCGGATCGGCGACCTTCGCGGCGGCCAAGGTATCGCCACCGATCGTCCTCCGGTAGACCACGCCGTCCTTTTGGTACGCGCCCGCGTCGACCGGCGCGTACCGTGCCGGTGCGCCGTTGCTGCTCGGCGGGTTGGGCGAGGTGGAGTAGATGCCGAACCAGATCCGGCCGCTCTCGCCGGCCGGCTTGCCGGACTCGAGATCGATCAGCTCGGCGGAGACCTGGGCCGGCCTGCCGACCGGGGAGCCCAGCCAAAAGGCCGAGTCGGGCGCAAGTGTGACGCCGCTGTCGATCGCCCACGAGTCCGGGCCGCTGTCGCAGCTCGCGTCGCCGAGGTACCAGCCGTTGATGCGGAAGCGGATCGCGGACATGCCGGCAGCGGCCTCGCAGTTGGCGTGGACGGTGATCGAGTCGGTGGTCGGGGTCCACGCGAACGACAGACTGCTCTGGCCGCGGTCGCCGATCCATGCCTTGAGCAACTTGTCGTTGCCGACCGTTCCGGGGACCGTGAGGCCGTCGCGGGTGTAGTCCTCGGGTGGGTTGTCGGCCGGTGGCGTCGGCCGCATGGTGGGGACGACGGTGGCCGCGACGGCCGCGAGTACGGCGACCACACCGAGCGCGGCGAAGGTACGGCGCTGCTTGGTGCGGCGGATCTTCTGCCGCACACCGGGCAACAGGTCGCCCGGGTGCTGGTCGGCGGTGGTGGCGCGAGTGGTGAGCTCGTCGCGCAGGTCCTGGAGGTTCATCACGGGGTCTCCAGTTCTGCTGGGGTGGCAAGGGAAGGGTCGAGGCGGAGCTTGGCGAGAGCCTTGGCGGTCTGGCTCTTGACGGTGCCGACGGAGCTGCCCATGAGGCGGGCGGTCTCGGCCTCGCTGAGGTCTTCGTAGAAGCGCAGTACGACGACCGCGCGTTGACGGCGGGGGAGGCGGCCGATGGCGTCCCACAGGTCGAGCCCGTCGTCGCCGTCCGCGGTGGGAGCCTCGGGGAGTTCCTCGGTCGGGATCTCACCGTTCCAGCGGCGTCGCCACCAGGAGGAGTACGTCGTGACCAGGATCCGCCGGACGTACGGCTCCGGGTTGTCCTCGCGGATCCGGGACCAATGGAACCACGCCTTCGCCAGCGCGGTCTGGACCAGGTCCTCGGCCAGCGCGTGGTCGCGGGTCAGCAGGTAGGCGGTCCGCAGCAGGGCCCGCGAGCGCGCGGTGACGAACGTGTCGAAGGTGTCCGTGCCGTCGTCGTCGTGCACCGCGGTCACCCCCGTCGCCAGGACTCCGTCGTCGATGCTCACATCCTGCTGGACCGGCCGGCCGTTGCGGAAAGTTGCCTGCCGTGTCGGAAAGTCTGCTGCGTGTCGGAAATTTCCCGTGAGCGCTGACCAAGAGGCGGAAAATGACGGAATGCTGTTCCGGGACAGATTCCTTCACCGCCCCGGAGGTGTCCGATGTCCAGCACTCGACCGTTGCCGCGGCTGCTCGCCGTACTCCTGCTGTTCGTAGCGACTCTCACCGCTTCACAGGTCGTGGCCACGACCGTCGCCCATGCGGACGGCTGTTACACGTGGGGCCGCCAGCTCAGCGAAGGCATGTCCGGCGCGGACGTGCGGCAGCTGCAGATCCGGGTCTCCGGATATCCCGGGTACGGCGCGCACCTGGCGATCGACGGCGAGTTCGGCCCGGCCACGAAGGCTGCGGTGCAGCGCTTCCAGGCGGCCTACGGGCTGACCCAGGACGGAGTCGCCGGCTCGGCCACGTTCAGCAAGATCTACGCGCTGCAGGACGACGACTGCACGCCGATCCACTTCACGTACGCCGAGCTCGACGACGGCTGCGGCGGATCGGGGTACGACGGCGGTCCGCTGTCCGAGGCGGCGACCAAGGCCAACGCGCTCGAGACGATGTGGCACCTGGAGGCGATGCGGCACGCGCTCGGTGACCAGCCGCTCAACATCACCAGCGGTTTCCGCAGCTACTCGTGCAACAGCCAGGTCGGCGGCGCCAGCAACAGCCAGCACCTCTACGGCCGGTCCGCGGACCTGGTCGGCAGTCCCTCGCTCTGCACTCTCGCCAAGCAAGCTCGCTACCACGGCTTCGGTGGCATCTTCGGCCCCGGCTACCCGGACCACAACGACCACACCCACGTAGACATCCGCACCACCAACTCCTGGAGCGCCCCCAACTGCGGCATCTAGTGCCCCGACAAGAATCGTTCGGGTCGCAAGTCCGTCAGCTCGGCCGGTCAGCGTCGTATGCCCGTACGGCGGCGTGACGTGCTCGTGAGGACTCCCCAAACCGGTTTGGGGAGTCCTGCCTACCCGAATCGGGAGGTAGGACTCCCCGGTCTGTGCGCAGACATTCCCCAAACCGGTTTGGGGAGGAGCGCCTCCCCGGATCAGGAGGTAGGACTCCCCGGTTGATGCGCAGGCTCCTCCCCGAACTGGTTTGGGGAGGAGCCTGCGTAGGTGGGGTGGGGGTGGCCCTCGGGTTCACAGCAGTTGGCTCACGGTGTGGATGGTGAGGCCGACCAGGGCTCCGACGACGGTGCCGTTGATGCGGATGAACTGGAGGTCGCGGCCGACGTGGAGTTCGATGCGGGCGGCGGCTTCGCGGCCGTCCCAGCGCTCGATGGTGTCGGAGATGACCGAGACGATCTCTTGGCCGTACGTGCGGACGACGTACCCGACGGCCTCGGCCGCGCGGCTGTCGACCTTCGCACGTAGCGCCTCGTCGTCCTGGAGCCGTTGCCCCAGCTCCTGCAGAGCCCGGACCCCGCGGGCCCGCAGCGTGCTCTGAGGATCGTTGATCGAGTCGATCAAAGCGGTGCGCAGAGCGTCCCAGACCGCGGTCAGGCTCGAGCCCATGTCCGGATGGGTCAGCATCCGCGCCTTCCACGCCTCGAACCGCGCCATCGTGTCCGCGTCGTGCTGCAGGTCGGCCCCCAGCTGCGCGAGCAGCCGGTCGATCGCCCGGCGGGCCGGATGCGACTGGTTGTCCCGGACGTCGGCCAGCCACGCCAGCGCCTCGCGATGGATCCGGTCGATCACCATCCGGTCCACCCACTGCGGTGACCATCGCGGCGCCCGCGGCCCGACGACATCCGCCAGCAGGTCCCGGTTGTCGGCCAGCCAGTCGTGCGCCTCGACCAACAGGAGATCCAGCAGCGCGTGGTGGGCGCCGTCCTCGACCACCGACTCCACGAAGTGCCCGGCGATCGGGCTCAACGGTTCCTTCACGAACCGCGGCAGCAACGACCCGCTGACGAACGCGGTCACGTCGTCGTCGCCGAGTTTCGGCAGCGCCGCTCCGACCGTGCGCGCGCCTTCGGCAACGATCCGTTCGGCGTGGTTGCCGGCCGCAAGCCACTCACCGGCCCGCCGGCTCACCTCCGCGGTCCGCATCTTCTCCCCGACGACCTCCTCGGAGAGGAAGTTCTCGGTGACGAACTGCTCCAGGCTCTCGGCCAGGCTGTCCTTCCGGGTCGGCACGATCGCGGTGTGCGGGATCGGCAGCCCGAGCGGCCGCCGGAACAGCGCCGTCACCGCGAACCAGTCCGCCAACGCACCCACCATCGCCGCTTCGGCCGCCGCGTTCACGTACGCCCAGCCGCCGCTGCGGTGCAGTGTCACCACGTAGATCACCGCGGCCAGCACCAGCAGCGCCAACGCCACCGACCGCATCCGCCGCAGCCCACGCCGCCGTACCAGATCGGCCGTGCCCAACGTCAAGGTCGCCATACCCCGATCTAACCAAGTCGGCGGTGAGGAACCCCTCAGGCAAGTACCTGAGTGGCCCCGCGTCGTTCCATGAGACCGGAAATCGCGGCCAGGATCAGCCCGGCGACGGCGAGGGCGGCACCGAGGCGGCTGGGCCATTCGTAGCCGTAGCCGGCGGCCAGTACGACGCCGCCGAGCCAGGCACCGAGCGCGTTGGCGATGTTGAGCGTGGAGTGGTTCAGCGACGCGGCCAGCGACTGCCCTTCGTGCGCGACGTCCATCAGGCGGGTCTGCAGCGCCGGCACCAGGATGCTCGCGGAGCAGCCCATCGCGAACACACCGACCAGCGCGCCCGGCCGGGTCTGCGCGAGCCAGCCGAACGTTCCCAGTACGACGGCGACCGCGACCAGCCCGCCGTACACGCTGCCCATCAACCACCGGTCGGCGAGGCGTCCACCGAGGACGGTGCCGGCGGTCATGCCCACGCCGTACACGCCCAGGACGATCGTCACGGCGGACTCGGAGAAACCGGCCAGTTCCGTCATCGTCGGGGTGATGTACGAGTACGTCGCGAACATCCCGCCGAACCCGACCATCCCGACCAGCAGCGCCATCCACACCTGCGGCCGGGCCAGCGCGCTGAGTTCGCTGCGCACGTTGACGTCGCTCCCGACCGGCTGCGGCGACACCCAGAACCAGACCGCGACCAGCGTCAGCAGGCCCAGTACGCCGACCGCGAGGAACGGCACCTGCCACCCGAGTTGCTGGCCCAGCAGCGTCGTCACCGGCACGCCGATGATGTTCGCGATCGGGAGCCCGACCATCGTCACCGACACCGCGCGGGCGCGCCGGTCCGGCGGCACCAGCGACGCGCCGACCACCGCGCCGATCCCGAAGAACGCGCCGTGCGGCAGGCCGGACAGGAACCGTGCGGCCAGCAGGAACTCGTAGCTCGAGGCAACCGCCGACAGCACGTTGCCGACCACGAACACCGCCGTCAGCCCGAGCAGCAACCGTTTGCGCCCGGTCCGCGCGCCGAGCGCCGCGATCACCGGAGCGCCGACCACGACGCCCAGCGCGTACGCCGAGATCACGTGGCCGGCCGTCGGGATCGAGATGTGTACGCCCTCCGCGATCTGCGGCAGCAGCCCCATCGTGACGAACTCGGTGGTCCCGATCGCAAACCCACCCGTCGCCAACGCGAACAACGCCAGATTGACGTGCCGCGCGGTGTCAGGACCGACTGAAGTTGTCACACCTGATTGTCGCAAAGACCAGCAGAGCCACCGCGAGCAGGGCGAAGACCGCGTTCCCGATCAGGTCCACCGTGTGCGGCGCGGGGAAGACCGGCTCCTCGGGGAACGCGTGCCATGCGTAGGTCAGCAAGGTGCCGCCCGCCAGCGCCATCGCGTGCTTCGGCGTCCAGCCCGTACGGCGCGAGCAGCGCACCAGAACGACCGCCGCCAGGACGTCGATGGCGAGCATTACCGCAGCACCCAGCCGGCCGTTCTTCACCAGGTCGCTCGTCAGCATCCATCCCGAGCTCACCGCCAGACCTGCCACCGCGAACACCCACGCCGAAGGCACGGTTCCCGGAGTACGACGCGGGGCACGTCGGCCGACGCGTGCCGCGAGGACGACCAGGACGGCAACGGCGACCACTACGCCCGCGAACTGGGCCGGGGATGCGACGAACGGGTCCGTCCCGAGCTGGATGGCGGTCGTGGCGACGATGCCGAGCACGAACAAGGCGCCGTACACACTCAGACCGACCTTGCCCAGCCAGGGTTCGCGCGGCCGTCGCGACATCGACTCGACCAGCACGATCGGCACCGTGATGCTCCAGATCGTGTGCAGTCCGAGCACGAGCAGCGTCCACGGCGCTCCCATCCCGAGAAAGCCGACATGTCCCGGGTCCAGGAGTCGCTGGCCGGCGTAGTTCGGGTTGAACAACGACTGCGTGGTGATGCCCTCCTCGAGAACGCCGTACGCGAGCGCGAGGATCATCACGCTCGGGTAGCCCCAGCCGCGTCGCCGGACAATCTCGCGGATCAGGACCGCGCCGCCGCCGTACAGCGGGCCAGGCCCAGCAAGGCGAACAGCGCGCTGATCGGAATGTTTCCGAGCAGGAATTCCGCCACCAGGGGTGACAGGAAGAACAGGCCGAGGGCGGGCAGGCTGCGCTTCACGCTGTTCTGCCTTGGGGCGGTCATCGTCATACCCATCACTCTCGTGGCCGGCGACCGGTCGCGCGGATGCGATCCGTCCGGATCCTGTGCTGACGGATGTCATGGCATTGTGGGAGCATCCGGCATGGCCAACTTCGGGGACTATCAGTTGCAGATCTACCTGCAGGGGATGCTGCAGGGGGTGACGCCGGAGATCACGACCGATCTGGCGCGGCTGGAGTCGCAGGCGGCCGGGAAGCTGCCGCTCGAGGCGATGGGGTACATCGTGCCGAGCGCGGGCAGCGGCGCGACCGCGCGGGCCAACCAGGCGGCGTTCGAGCGCTGGCGACTGGTGCCGCGGATGCTGCGCGGCAGCACCGAACGCGATCTGTCCTGCACGGTCCTCGGTACGGCGATGCCCGCGCCGGTCCTGATCGCGCCGATCGGCGTACAGACCCTCGCGCACCCGGACGGTGAGCTGGCGACCGCACGCGCCGCGAACACCCTCGGCCTGACCTACACGCACTCGACCCAGGCCAGCCACGCGATCGAGCAGATCGAGGCGACCAGCAAGTGGTTCCAGCTGTACTACCCGACCGACCGCGACGTCTGCCTGAGTTTCCTGCAGCGCGCGAAGGCCGCGGGGTACGCCGTACTCGTCGTCACCCTGGACACCGGGACGATCGGGTGGCGGCCGACTGATCTGGACCGCGGGTTCCTGCCGTTCCTGAAGGGGGAGGGGCTGGCGAACTACTTCAGCGATCCGGCGTTCCGGTCGAAGCTGGCCAAGCCGATCGAGGAGGATCCTGGTGCGGCGGTGATGCACTGGGCGCAGATGTTCCCGAACGTCGGCCTGTCCTGGGACGACCTGTCGTTCCTGCGCGACAACTGGGACGGCCCGATCGTCCTCAAGGGCATCACCCACGTCGAGGACGCCAAGCTCGCGGCCGAGCACGGCGTGGACGGCCTCGTCGTCTCGAACCACGGCGGCCGCCAGGTCGACGGCGCGATCGCCTCACTGGACGCACTCCCGGCGATCGCGGACGCGGTCGGCGAACAGCTCACGATCCTCTTCGACTCCGGCGTACGCACCGGCGCCGACGCGGCCAAAGCACTCGCCCTCGGCGCGAAGGCGATCCTCCTGGGCCGCCCGTTGCTCTACGGCCTCGCCCTGGCCGGCCAAGCCGGCGTAGAACACGTCCTCCGCTGCTTCCTCGCCGAACTGGACCTGACCCTGGCCCTCTCCGGCCACGCCAACCACCGAGAACTAAACCGCGACTCGGTAGCCCGCGCATAATGCGTGGGTGAACTGCCGGGGCGTCAGACAGGTTCTGGTGGGCCGGGACCTGATATTCCCTGTCCGCAGCCCCCACCAGATGTCTCGTCCCCCGGCAACACAAGAGCCGTAATAGCCTGTCCGCAGACTCCGCCTCCTGTTCGCAGTCCGGCTCAGGCTCGCGGACCCGGGCAGACGGAGGAGGACGGGTGGCTGAGAAGGATCACGACACCAACAGCTGCGACGGGATCGCGGACGTTTTGCGTCGGCGTACCGATGAGCGTTGGACGTCCGACCGGGAGTTGATCGACCAAAACCTGGCCGACCCGTGGGAGTCAAGCAGCAGGGGCGCTGGGCTGTGAAGGCGGTTGTTTTTGATTTGGACAACACGTTGTTCGATCACACGGGGTGTGCGGTGGCGGGGGTTCGGAGTTGGGTGGCCGGGCTTGGGATCGTGCCGACGGATGAGCTGATCGCCGAGTGGTTCGTGATCGAGGAGGATCAGTTCAACCGGTTTCTGGCGGGAGAGCTCACGCATCAGGGGCAGCGGCGCGGGCGGCTGCGGGCGTTCCTTCCGGTGCTCGGTCTGCCGGTGCCGGCGAGCGAGGCCGAGCTGGACGAGGTGTTCACGGGGTACCTCACGCAGTACACGAACAACTGGATCGCCTACCCGGACGCACGGCCCGCGCTGGAAGTTGCTCGGGGCAACGGATGGCGGATCGGCGTGCTCACCAACGGCAGCACCCGGCAGCAGAACGCGAAGCTGGAGAAGATCGGCCTGGCCGATTTGATCGATGTCGTCTGCACATCTGAATCGCTCGGCTTCAGCAAGCCCGACCCGCGGGCCTATCACCAGGTCTGCGAAGCCCTGGGAGTCGAACCGTCCGATGCGCTGATGATCGGCGACAACCTCGAGCTGGACGTCGTGGCGGCACAAGCGGCCGGCCTGACCGCGCGGCATCTGGACCGCGCGGCCGGGCAGACCTTGCTCGAGCTCCTCTAGTTCACGGTCCAGGTGTCCGCGCCGGTGACCAGGGCCTGCAGGTCGCCGGTGCCCTGGGTTTCCTGGGCGGTGGTGATCTGCTGCCGGACCAGGTCGTCGTACGCCGGACGCTCGACGGACCGGAAGACGCCGATCGGGGCCTGGTGCAGGACACCGCCGTCGGTCAGCCGGGACAGGGCGAACGCGTACGCCGGGTCGTCGGTGTGGGCGTCGTGGACGACCAGGTCCGACTCGCCGCCGGGCAGGTCGGCGACCTCGCGGACGGCCAGCGAGGCGAAGCCGTCGCGCACCACGCCGAGATGCCCGTCGGTGCCGAACCGGATCGGCTCCCCGTGCACGAGCGGGATGATCGCGTCGTCCCGGGTCTCCGGATCCTTGAACGCCTCGAACGCGTTGTCGTTGAAGATCGGGCAGTTCTGGTAGATCTCGACGAACGCCGTCCCGCGGTGCTCGGCCGCGGCCCGCAGGACCGACGTGAGGTGCTTGCGGTCGGAGTCGACGGTGCGCGCCACGAACGTCGCCTCCGCGCCGAGCGCCAGCGAGACCGGGTTGAACGGGTTGTCGACCGATCCCATCGGCGTCGACTTCGTCACCTTGCCCGGCTCCGACGTCGGCGAGTACTGCCCCTTCGTGAGGCCGTAGATCCGGTTGTTGAACAGCAGGATCTTCATGTTCACGTTCCGCCGCAGCGTGTGGATCAGGTGGTTGCCGCCGATCGACAGCGCGTCGCCGTCACCGGTCACCACCCACACGCTCAGGTCCGGCCGGGCCGTCGCGAGCCCGGTCGCGATCGCCGGCGCCCGGCCGTGGATCGAGTGCATGCCGTACGTCGACAGGTAGTACGGGAACCGGGACGAGCAGCCGATCCCGGACACCATCGCCACGTTCTCGCGCTTGATCCCGAGCTCGGGCAGGAAGCCCTGGAAGGCCGCGAGTACGGCGTAGTCACCGCACCCCGGGCACCAGCGGACCTCCTGGTCCGACACGTACTCCTTGCGGTTCTGCGGCTCGGTCGCGGCCGGGACGCCTTGCAGTCCGTTCGGCAGGCTCGGCATACCGAGCTCTACGGCGCTCATCGTGCACCTTCCGTCTTGAGATGACCGTTCTGGTCGGCCAGTGCCTCGCCGTGCTTGACGGCGGCCGCGGCCGCCCCCAGGTGGCGGGCGTCGTCGTCGATGCCCTCGGTCTCCTCGACCAGGTTGCCGATCACCTCGGCCAGCTCCGCGGCGCCGAGCGGCATACCGCGGACCTGCGCGTACGAGACGACGTCGACCAGGTACTTGGCGCGCAGCAGCATCGCCAGCTGGCCGAGGTTCATCTCCGGCACGAGGACCTTGTCGTACGACTTCAGCAGGTCGCCGAGGTTGGACGGGAACGGGTTGAGGTGCCGCAGATGGGCCTGCGCGATCTTGCCGCCCACCTTGCGGACCCGGCGGACAGCCGCTCCGATCGGGCCGTACGTCGAACCCCACCCGAGCACGAGGACCTTCGCCGTACCGTCCGGGTCGTCGACCTGCACCGGCGGGACGGTGATCCCGTCCACCTTCGCCTGGCGGGTCCGGATCATCAGGTCGTGGTTGGCCGGGTCGTAGGAGATGTTCCCGGTCTTGTCCTCCTTCTCCAGACCGCCGATCCGGTGGTCCAGGCCCGCCGTACCGGGAATCGCCCAGGCTCGGGCGAGGGTCTCCGGGTCGCGCAGGTAGGGGAGGTACTTCGGGGCGCCCTTGTCGTCGGTCGCGTTCGGCTCGACGGTGAAGTCCGGGTCGATCGTCGGCAGCTCGTCGATGACCGGGATCCGCCACGGCTCGGAACCGTTGGCCAGGTAGCCGTCGGACAGCACGATCACCGGTGTGCGGTAGGTGATCGCGATCCGGGCCGCCTCGACCGCGATCGCGAAGCAGTCCGCGGGGGACTGGGCGGCGAGTACCGGCAGCGGCGCCTCGCCGTTGCGGCCGAACATCACCTGGAGCAGGTCGGCCTGCTCGGTCTTGGTCGGCATACCGGTCGACGGGCCGGCGCGCTGGATGTCGCAGACGACCAGCGGCAGCTCGAGCATCACCCCTAGGCCGATCGTCTCGGACTTCAGGCTGATCCCAGGACCGGACGACGTGGTCACGCCGAGCGCGCCGCCGAACGACGCGCCCAGGGCGGCGCCGACACCGGCGATCTCGTCCTCGGCCTGGATCGTGGTGACGTTGAACCGCTTGAGCTTGGACAGCTCGTGCAGTACGTCGGAGGCCGGGGTGATCGGGTACGCGCCGAGGACCAGCGGCAGCCCGGCCCGCTGGGCGCCCGCCACCAGGCCGTACGCCAGCGCGAGGTTGCCGGAGATGTTCCGATAGGTGCCGGTGGCCATGTGGGCCGGCTTCACCTCGTACCGGACCGAGAACTCCTCGGCGGTCTCACCGAAGTTGTAGCCCGCGCGGAAGGCCGCGATGTTCGCGTCGCGGATGTCCGGCTTGGACGCGAACTTGGTCTGCAGGAACGTGATCGTCGACTCGACCGGCCGCTGGAACAGCCAGGACACCAGGCCGAGCGCGTACATGTTCTTCGCCCGGGACGCGTCCTTGCGGGACAGGCCGAACTCCTTGACCGACTCGACCGTCATGCCGGTCAGGTTCAGCGGTACGACGTGGTAGCCGTCGAGCTCGCCGGTCTCCAGCGGGTTCTCGTCGTACCCGATCCGCTTCAGGTTGCGCGCGGTGAAGTCGGCGGTGTCGACGATCAGGGTCGCGCCCCGCGGCACGTCCTTGAGGTTCGCCTTCAGCGCCGCCGGGTTCATGGCGATCAGCACGTCGGGCGCATCACCCGGCGTGAGGATGTCGTGGTCGGCGAAGTGGAGCTGGAACGAGCTGACTCCCGGCAGAGTGCCGGCTGGTGCCCGGATCTCTGCTGGGAAGTTGGGCAACGTCGACAGGTCGTTGCCGAACGATGCCGTTTCCGCTGTGAACCTGTCCCCCGTGAGTTGCATCCCGTCGCCGGAGTCGCCGGCGAAGCGGATCACCACGCGGTCGAGCTGCTTGACCTCGATGGTCACTGTTCTGTTCATCTCCAAGTCGAAGCTTGGGTCGGCTTGCCACCGTGTGAGCGACAGGTCGATCCCCCCGTGCAGGGCGATAACCCCAATATTAGTTCGCCCTTAGAACGGAATCATGCGGAAGCCCCGGTGGTCCACAGCCTGGGACGCGGTGTTAACAGGTGGTCGGTTCAGGTAGTGGCGAAACCCGCGCGCGTCACCGTGTGCAAGCGCTCGCTTGCGATCCGGAGTGAGAACCGGCAGGGTGGCGTCATCTAGTTGTGAATTCAGGGAGTTGCCGCATGCGCCGTGAGCTGATCGGACTGCTGACGCTGCTGATGCTGGGGTGCGCTGCGCCGATCGCGTCCGCGGTTCCGTCACCGGCGCGGACGGCGACGATCTCAAGCATTCGTACGACGGACGCGACCAAGGGCGTGATCACAGTCGTCGGCACGCTCTCGCCGGCGCCCGCCGCGGGCACCAGGATCCCGTTGCACCAATGGATCCCGTCGCTGAAGCGCTGGCAGGAAGTCGCGCACGGGTACTCGTCGGGCAGCAGCGTGACGATCACCACCGTGCAGCCCGGGTCGATCCGCACGTATCGGATCGCGATCGGCCCGCAGGCGCCGTACGCCGCGGCGATCTCGCCGATGATCAGCTTCAAGCACTACGTGTGGCGGGGGATGTTCAAGAAGGGGCTGCTGGCCGCGGGCGGGGCGGGCCAGCCGCAGTTCACCGTCGTACCGCCGAAGGAAGGGCCGCGGCGATCCGAGGCGGACCTGCTGGCGGACCAGGGCGGGTACGTCTGGGGCGACGTCGACTCGACCGGCTGCCGGTACTCGCGGAACTGGCTCGGCAACCTCACCGACGGGCTGGTCCGGGTGTCGCTGCACAACGGCACGCAGGCGCTGACCTCGGTCCGGATGCAGCAGGAGACCGAGACCTGGCTGAACCACGACATCACCGGCGTCACCCGCCTGCGCCTCCAGGTCGCCGACGTCCGCTCCGGCTACGGCCCGTACGTCTCGATCGACTCCCTGCTGCTCTGCACCAATTAGACTGCTGCCCGTGTCGGACAGCTATGGCGTCATCGCCGCGGTGGTCGCGCTCGGCCTCGTCGGGCTGCTCGGCGCGTTCGCGCTGAACAAGGCGCTGACGGTCACGTATCCGACCGAGGGCAAGCTCAAGACCTACGAGTCGGGCGTCGACCCGGTCGGCGAGGGCTGGGCCCAGGTCCACATCCGGTACTACCTGTTCGCGTACCTCTACGTGATTTTCGCCGTGGACGCGATCTACCTGTTCCCGTGGGCGACGATCTTCGCGACCCTCGGCGTCGCGACCCTGATCGAGATGTTCGTCTTCCTGGCCTTTGTCGCCGTCGGCCTCTTGTACGCGTACCGCAAGGGCGTACTGCGCTGGACCTGAGGCGCTGGACCTGACCACTGACGTCGAGGGGGGAACGATGGACCTGCACCGCGACGCGGTGGTGGCGGATGCGCACAACGACCTGCTGATGCTGGTCGCGCGGCGGCCGAAGCAGGTCTGGTCCGCGTACTTCCGGGAGCGGTGGATCCCGCAGTTGCGGGACGGCGGGATCGACGTACAGGTCCTGCCCGTGTTCATCGACTCGGAGTTCCTGCCCGAGGGCGCGCTGCGCGAGACGCTCCGGATGATCGAGGCCGCGCACCGGATCGCCGACGCGAACGCCGACGAGGTCGCGCTGTGTACGGCGCCCGGCGACATCGAGACCGCGACCGCGGCGGGCAAGATCGCGCTGGTGCTGGCGCTCGAAGGCTGCCCGCAGATCGACACCGACGTCGAGCTTCTGCAGACCCTCCAGCGACTCGGCGTCCGGATGGTCTCGTTCACGCACTTCGGGCGCAGCGCGCTCGGCGACGGATCCGGTGAGGACGCGACCGGCAGCCGGCTGACACACGCCGGCGTCGAGGCGGTACGGCTTCTCGAGGATCTCGGCGTACTGATCGACGTCTCCCACGTCGGCCGCGCCGGCACCGAGCACATCCTCGAGCTCGCCACCAGGCCGGTCGTCGCCTCGCACTCCAGTGCGTTCGCCCTGCGCGAGCACCACCGCAACCTGACCGATGACCAGCTCCGCGCGATCGCCGCGACCGGCGGCGTGATCTGCGTGAACTTCTTCGCCGGCTTCCTGACCACCGCCGAGAAGCCGACCGTCGACCACCTGGCCGACCACGTCCTGCACCTCCTCGACGTCGCCGGCGAGGACCACGTCGGGCTCGGCAGCGACTTCGTCGCGGAGGTCTTCAGCGAGAAGATCCCGGCCTGCGACCGGCCGGTGGTCATCCAGGGCCTGGACGCCGAGCTGTATGTCCCCGGCCTCGAAGGCCCGGCCGGGATGCCCCTGGTGACCGACGCCCTGCTGGCCCGGGGACTGCCCGAAGCAACCATCCGGAAGGTTCTCGGCCAGAACCTGGTCCGGGTTCTCGCATCCAAGGAGTGACGACGTGCAGAGCTGGCTGGACGGCAACCTCGCGGACCTGATCACGAAGCACGGCGTACCGGCCGCCTCGGTCGCCGTCCTGGCCGACGGCGAGGTGAGTACGGCGGCCGCGGGCGTCCTCAATCTCGACACGGGGGTCGAGGCGACCGTCGACTCGGTGTTCCAGATCGGGTCGATCACGAAGCTCTGGACGACCACGCTGATCGTGCAGCTGGTTGCCGACGGCAAGATCGATCTCGACCGGCCGGTGCGGGACTACCTGCCCGAGTTCAAGCTAGCCGACGAGGAGGCCGCCGCGCGGACCACGCCGCGGCAGCTGCTCACCCACACCAGCGGGTTCTCCGGCGACGCCTTCACCCCGACCTCGCGTGGTGACGACGCGGTCGAGTTGTTTGTCCGGGATGTGTTGCCGGGGCTGGCGCAGGAGGTGCCACCGGGCGCCGGGTTCTCGTACAACAACGCCGGCTTCGTGGTGCTCGGGCGGATCGCCGAGGTGCTGTTCGGGAAGCCGTTCCACCAGCTGATCCGGGAGCGTATCGCCGTACCGCTCGGGCTGGAGCACGTCGCGACGATCGCGGACGAGGCTCTCCTGTACCGCGCGGCGCTCGGGCATGTGGCGCCGAAGCCGGGTGCGTCGTTGCAGACCGCGCCGGTGTGGAGTCTGGTGCATGCGATGGCCCCGGCCGGGTCGTTGCTGGCGATGAGCGCTCGGGACCTGCTCACGTTCGGTCGCTCCTACATGGACGCGACGCTGCTCGACCGGGCCACGATCGAAGGGTTGTGGGAGCCGCAGGTCGACGTACCGGCGACCGCGGGGTTCGCGGAGCGCTGGGGAGTCGGCTGGATGATCTTCGACGTCGAGGGCGGGCCGCTGTACGGCCACGACGGCGGGACGGTCGGCCAGTCGGCGTTCTTCCGGCTGGTGCCGGAGAAGGGCGTCGCGGTCGTGCTCCTCACCAACGGCGGCAGCACCGGACCCTTGCACGACGAACTGGTCGGCCACATCCTCCGCGAGACGGCCGGGGTCGAGCTGCCGGCCCGGCCGTTGCCGCCGACGGAG
Organism: Kribbella sp. VKM Ac-2571; assembly: GCF_004362255.1. Lineage (NCBI taxonomy): Bacteria > Bacillati > Actinomycetota > Actinomycetes > Propionibacteriales > Kribbellaceae > Kribbella > Kribbella sp. VKM Ac-2571. The sequence goes on along the minus strand of NZ_SNWS01000021.1, from coordinate 37,032 downwards.
CCGGTCGACATCTCACCGGAGTTGGTCACCGGTCGTTACACCGGCGTACTGGCACAGGCCACGATCAGCGTCCAGGACGGGGAGTTCTGGGTGCTCGACGAGGCGGTCAGTGACGAGGCACGGCTGCTGTACCCGGAGCCGCACCGGACCAGATTCGTCGCCCTCGACGATACCCGGTTGATCGCGGCCGAGGCGGAGCACGGGACGCACGAGGTGCTCGCCTTCCGCGAGGCGGTCGACGGCCGCGCTACGTACCTGTTCCGGGGTGGCCGGCTCACGCCACGTAGTCACGGAAAGTAGTCACTTCTCGCCGCTCCTGGCTTGTTGCCCGATCACCGTATGTGTTTGCAGTAGGCAACAAAACGTGAGTTCCGAGCGCCGAAATGACGGAATGCTTACAACTGGTCGCCAAGCGCCCATATCAGGACTATGGTGATTACTCGGGGACACGGGGCGAATACGTGGCGGTGAGGCTATGGCGTGGCAACTGTGGGTATTGATTGCTCTCACTGCGGCCGGGATCGTGTTGCTGGCCGCGGCGCGGATGCGGCACGCCCGCAAGGTCTTCGACGACATCACCGAGCTCGACCGTCCCAAGGCCGCGCCTCCCGCCGAACCGATGCCTGCGGATGACGACCTGGCCCGTGCCCGGGCCCGGCATCTGCAGACCGAATCCGGCGACCGGCCCCGCAAGCACGGCTAGCGGCCTAATCCGCGTCGAGGAGTCCGTCGCGGCGGGCTACCGCGGCTGCTTCCGTGCGGGAGCGGACGCCGAGCTTCGCGAGGATGTTCGAGACGTGCACGCTGACGGTCTTCTCGCTGATGTACAGCTCGCGCGCCAACTGCCGGTTGGTGCGTCCCTCCGCCAGCAATCGCAGTACTTCGGTCTCCCGCGACGTCAGCGCACTGGCGCCACCGGTGTCCACGCCGCCTGCCTCCTCCAGGAGCGGCCGCGCGTTCAACTCCCGGCCGACTTCGGCCGCCAGCGCCAACTGCTCGTTCGCCTCGGCGACCCGCCCCGCGGCGCGTAACGCGGCCGACAACCGGACCCGCGACCACGCCTGCTCGAAGACGTATCCGTACCCGAAGGCGTCCGTGGTCCGCGTCCAGGAGGCGACATGCTCCTCCGGCGTCGGCGCGTCGATCCCGGTCAGCCACCGCAGCCGGTCCCACTCCGACTCCACCCGCGCCAGCCAGGCGAGCCCTTCGACACCCATCAACCGGCCCGGCGGCAGCCCTTTCTCCGCGGTCGTCTGTCCGATCGCGAGGAGTTCGGCTCCGCGGGCGACCAGGTCGGCGGCAGCTGACGGTTCCCCGGCCGCCCGGTGGCACAAAACTTGCATACCGAGCGCGGAGAACCGGATCCGGGCGAGGTGCCACTCGGTCTGGAACACGTCGGAGACCAGCGTGTGGACGTCGACGATCAGCTTCTCCGCCTCAGCCGGCTTGTCCAGCTGCAGGTACGCCTCCACGGCCGGCTGCAGCCCGATGATCGGCAGCATCACGTCGAGGTCCCACCACTTCCGGGACAGCTCGTACTCCTCCGCGACCGCGGTGTCGCCCCGGCCGCTGCGGACCGAGAACTCCACCGCCCGCAACGCCGCCGCGGCCGCAGCCGGTGTCATCGCGTCCGTCCGGGCGGTCGCCGCCGCCTCGTCCCACTCGCCGAGCATGAACTGGGTCAGCGCCAGCATCCGGCGTGCGTCGAACCCGTACGCCGCCCATTGCCGCCCCAGCTCCGCGGCCCGCTTCATCGCGAACGACAGCGCGGCCTTCGCGTTCAGCAGGTCACCTTGCTCGTAGTGCGTCGACCCGAGCAGGAACCGGCTGCGCACCTCGGCGGCGGAGTCGCCGGTGAGCTGCGCCCGTACGGCGGCCTCCTCGAGCTGCTTCACGGCGGTCTCCGGATCGCCGGCCCGGCGACGCAGCTGGGCCAGCGTGATCCCGGCGTCGCTGGCCGCGGACTCCTGACCGGCCTCGCGGGCGATCTCGAGCGCCTTGTGCGCCCAGCGCTCCGCCTCCATCGGCCGGCCGAGGGCGTCGGACACACGGGCGTAGAGCGACGCGACCTGCGCCTTGAACACGCTGGCCGGCTCGTCCTGGACCAGCTTGAGGGCCTGCGAGATCGCTTCGCTCGCCTCCTTGTCCTGGTCGATGACCAGCGCGATGTCCGCCAGTGGCAGCAGGAGCTCGGCCCGCTGCAGCTTCGGCGCGTCGGGCGGCAGGTCGGCCAGCGCCTTCCGGAGCAGCTTGACGGCACGCAGGTGCTGGGAGGACAGGGTGGCTGCCATCGCCGTGTCCACGATCAGCCAGGTCTTGTCGACCGTGCTCGTCGGCGCTGCGTTCGGGAACAGCTCGAGGGCCATCTCGTAGTGCTTCAGCGCCTCCTGCGGCGCGGCGACCGAGAGCGCCTCCTGACCGGCCCGGACCCGAGCCTCGAACGCGGTGGCCAGGTCATGGGATCGGGTGGCGTGCCCGGCCAGCTCGGCCGCGGTCCCCGCGACGGTCTGGCTCTCCAGCTCCTGCACGTACGCCGCATGCTGGCGAACACGCTCGCCCGGCAGCAGATCGTCGTACACGGCCTCGGCCAGCAGGGCGTGGCGGAAGTAGTACCGATCGCTGGTCGGTACGTCGATGATGTGGGCGTCGATCAGCTCGCGCAGGGCGTCGTCGAGCTCACGATCCGGCAGCTTGGCGACCGCGCTGAGCAGGTCGTGCGGGACGCGGCGGCCGGCGACCGCGATCACGCGAGCGATCTGGCGGGCCTCGTCGGACAGCGGGTCGAGCCGGACCAGCAGCAGGTCGGCGAGGTCGGGTGGAACCGCGTCGCCGTCACCCATCGAGGCCGCGGCGGCGAGCTCCTCGGTGAAGAACGCGTTGCCGCCGGCCCGCTCGAGGATGCGGCGCTCCTCGGCCGGGGACAGCGGTTCGGTGAGCAGCAGGTTCAGCAGGGTCCGGGCCTCGTCGGCGTCGTGGGGCAGCAGGTTCACGCGACGTACCCGGGGGTTGCGGGACCACTCGGCGATCGGGCGGCGCAGCGGGTGCCGGCGGTGCAGGTCGTCGCTGCGGTACGACACCACGAGGGCCAGGCGCTGCGAGGTCAGCCGGGTGATCAGGAAACCGATCAGGTCCCGGGTCGAGTCGTCGGCCCAGTGGGCGTCCTCGATGATCACCAGTTGCGGCTCGCTGGTGGCCAGCGCGGTGAACGCGCCGAGGACGGCGTCGAACAGGGCGGCCCGGTCGAGCTGGCCCTCCTGCGGCACCGGCTGCGCGCTCAGCAGGCGATGCGCCGGGAGCAGCCGGCCGATCGCCGGGAAGTTGGTCAGCACGCCCTCGACGAGGTCGGGGCGGTCGCCGGCCAGCCGGCCGAAGATCTCCGAGAACGGCTGGTACGGCAGGCCGGCGTCGCCGAAGTCCGTGCAGTGCCCGACCAGGACGCCGAACCCGCGCTCGTGCGCACCGGTCGCCACCTCGTCCAGTAACCGGGTCTTGCCGACGCCGGCGTCACCGGACAGCAGCACGGCGCCGGCCCGACGCGTCTTGGCGTCGTCCACGGCGCTGAGCAGAGTGGCCATCTCGGACGAGCGGCCGACGAGAGGTGTCGAGTTCCAGGGCACGTCGTCCATCTTCGCCCCTGGCGCCGACACAAATCGACGGTATCCCGTCCGCTGGCTGCTCCCGGTCTTTCTCCCAGGCGCAGAAACGCCGTCCCTGATCACGAGTTCTCGATCGGGGACGGCGGTTTCGGCGGTCATGCGGCCGGGCGGGGTCGAAGGGCGTGGCGCGGCTCGGACTGTGCGGTCCGCTCCGTGCGCTGCCGGCGGTTCGCGACCCGGAAGTCACGCTTGGCGCGCTCCAGCCGGTAGGTCGTCTCCGCCTTCACGGCGTCCGGGGTCAGTGGCATGTTGATCATCATGGTTTTCCCTCCCTTCAGGCTTTCCGGCCGAACAGGTGGCTGATGGTCCGGCGGCTCCGGGTGTTCCGGGTCTGCCGGAAGTCACGGCTGAGGCGCTCCCTGCGGTAGTCGACCTCTGCCTTGACCGATGCGTTGGTGAACATGTGTTCCTCCGTTGTCTGTGCCGGCTGCTTGCCGACAGGTGTAAATCTGCTCGTCTGAGGAGGGCCGGCACATCGGAAGTCCTCCCTATCCCCGGGGGTGGGCGGTACCTAGGTGCTCTGAGGGGGTCCTAGGGGGTGCCTGGGGACGCCTGAAAAGACGGTGGCGCGGCCGGCTCCGAAGAGCCGGCCGCGCCTTGGGGAAGGGGGGCTGGGGCGGTGATCGTGCGGTCACATCGCGGGACGGGCCCGAAGCTCGGGCGCGCAGGGCTGGGGCGGCTGCGGCGCACGCTTGGGCAGGAACCACAGCGGACGCTGGTAGTCCCGCCGGATCCGGTCCTGCCGGTACTTGATCTCTGCCTGCACCGCGTCAGTCGAGTAAACAAACATGATGTCCTCCGAGCTCCTGTCGATGAGAAGACAGTGCTCGCCTGAGGCAGCCCCCCACATCAGCACAACTCCCTATGCCCGAGGCAACAACCTCCTTAGGTGGACCGCCACGCAGGCATAACCCCCCAACACGGCAGTGACACGCCGCGCGGGAGCTACTTCTGCCTGCGTGCGCGTCCACCACCGGGCTAGCTGCGGTAGGTCAGGCTCAGTTCGTAGTGGGTGGGGTCTAGGAGTTCGTCGGTGTGTTCGGCGAAGGTGTCGGTGGCGGTCCAACTGGTTCTGGTGGTGTGCAGGAACCAGGTGCCGTCCGGGCGGGCCAGGTGGCCGGCCTCGACGGGGGTGAGCGGACGGCCGCGGAGGCGTTGCTCGCAGTGGTCGAGGTACAGGCCGGCGCGGTTCAGCGTGACGCTGATCGACCCGTTGTCCAACCCGCGTTCGGGCAGGTCCCGCAGCGACTCGATCGCCGGAACCCGGCTGCGCTCGAGCGAGATCGCCGTACCGTCCGCGAGCTGCCGGACGCGCTCGATCACGACCACCTCGGGCGACGCCAGCCCGAGCCGATCAGCCAGCGCGGGATCCTCCTCCAGTTCGATCCGAACCGTCCGCATCCGGGTCTCCACGCCCTGCTCGGACAACGCGTGCGTCCACCCGAGCCGCCCGTCCAGCGGCCGCCCGTCGAACAGCACGTACGACCCCTTGCCGGTGTGCGTCGCGATCAGCTCGTCCTCGGCGAGTACGGCGAGCGCGGCGCGGACCGTGTTCCGGCTGACCGAGAACCGTTTCGCCAGCTCGACCTCACCGGGCAGCTGCGTGCCCCGCCGTACCACGCCGGACTTGATCTCCCGCGCGAGCACCCGCGCGATCCGCTCGTGTTTCAGGGAGATCCGGCGCATCACCGCAACTGCTCCACGCTCACGATCTCCAGCATCGGGGCGTACAGCCGCATCACGTCGATCGCCTTGGCGTGGTTCTCCGCGGTCGACCCGGCGCACGCCTCCTCGACGACCTGGACCTGTACGCCGGCGTCCACCGCGGCAAGCGCCGTACTGATCACGCAGCAGTCGGTCGACACCCCGGCCAGCACCAGCCGCCCGTCGGCTCGCGCCGCCAGCTCGGGGCCCCAGGCACCGAACGTGGTCTTGTCGAGAGTTGGAGCGCCCTTGAACTCGTCGACCAGTTGATAGTCCTCCGAGTCCGCCGGCTGCAACGCGAACGGGAACTCCTCGTAGTACCCGACCCACGCTCCGTCCGGCCGCTCCGGCGCGACGAACCGCGTGAACACCACATCCGGCGCGAAGAGCTTGATCAGCTCCCGGGTCGGCTCGACCACCCGCCGGAAATCCGGTGCCGCCCACCCGGACGCCGGATCCGCGAAGATCCGCTGCAGATCGATGAGGGCCAGCACCATCAGGTCTCCTGACGCCGTACGGCGGACCGCCCGCCGAACCACTGCACGACGAAACCGAGCACCAGCGCGACCAGTACGCCGAGGTTCGCGTAGGCCCACGCGCCTTCCTTGCCGCCGAGACCGAACGCTCCGAGCAGGTACCCCTGCCACGTCAGCCACGACGCCAGCGTGTTCGTGACCAGACCCCACCCGATGCCGGTGGCAACGACCATCGTCGCCACGGGCAGCCACTGCACATCGCCGTACCGCCCCGCAGGCCGGTAGAGGTCGTCCTCCGCGTAGTCGCGCCGCCGGGACGCGATGTCGGCGAGCATGATCCCGCACCACGCCGCGATCGGTACGCCGAGCGTGATCAGGAACCCTTGGAACTGCCCCAGGAACTCGCCGCCGTAGAACACCACGTACACGGTCCCCGCGATCATCACCACACCGTCGATGAACGCCGCGACGTACCGCTTCACCGGCAACCCGAGCGAGAGCAACGCGAGCCCGGACGAGTAGATGTCGAGTACGGCGCCGCCCACCAGCCCGAGCACCGCCACGATCACGAACGGCACCAGGAACCACGTCGGCAACGCCGCCGCCAGCGCCCCGATCGGGTCCGCGGCGATCGCTTTCGACAGATCCTCCGACGACCCCGCCAGCAGCAGACCGAACACCAGCAGTACGACGGGAGCCAGCGAACCGCCGAACGTGGTCCAGCCGACCACGCCGCCGCTCGACGCCCGGCGCGGGAGGTACCGCGAGTAGTCGGCGGCCGCGTTCACCCAGCCGAGCCCGAAGCCCGTCATCAGGAAGACCAGCGCGCCGATCACCGACTGCGCGGACCCGCTCGGCAGCCCGGAGACGGTGCTCCAGTGGATCTGGTCGGCGACCAGGACGATGTAGACGACCGTGAGTACGCCGGTGACGATCGTGATGACTGTCTGCGCCCGCATGATCAGGTCGAACCCGAGTACGCCGCAGGCGACTGTCAGCAGACCGACCACGAGCAGCGCGATCACCTTGGTCAGCGTGCCGCCGCCCCAGCCGAGCCGCTCGAACACGGTCGCGGTCGCCAGCGTCGCGAGGATCGTCAGCACGGTCTCCCAGCCGACGGTCAACAGCCAGGAAACCAGCGACGGAATCTTGTTTCCGCGGACACCGAACGCGGCCCGGCTGAGCACCATCGTCGGCGCCGAACCACGTTTTCCGGCGAGGGCGATCAGCCCGCAGAGCAGGAACGAGAACACCACCCCGAGCAGCCCGGCGATCACCGCCTGCCAGAACGAGATCCCGAACCCGAGCGCGAACGCGCCGTAGCTCAGCCCGAGCACGGACACGTTGGCGCCGAACCACGGCCAGAACAGCTGGTTCGGACGGCCCCTCCGTTCCGCGTCCGCGATCACGTTCAGCCCGTTGCTCTCCACCGCGAGCGCACGGGGCTGCTGCACCTCGACCTGGTCGGTCATCTCGGCTCCTTCGAAGGACCTGTTCAGTCCTGTTCAATCACGGTAGGCCTGGCGCGACGTCACGGTCAACCCGCCAACTTTGAGAAGCCACCGACCGTTTTTCGTGACCTGAAATGATCGGTGGCTTCTCAAAGATGCGCCTAGTCGCGATCAGCGGACTAGGGTGAGGTGCGTGGGTGAGATCGAGCTGGGGATGCCGACCGTGCGGCCGGCGGTGGGTGCGTTGGCGAGGCTCGCACCGGAGCCGGTGCGGTACCTGCTGAACTGGGGCCGGAAGTACTCGCTCTGGGTGTTCAACTTCGGCCTGGCGTGTTGCGCGATCGAGTTCATCGCGGCGTCGATGGGCCGCCACGACTTCATCCGGCTCGGCGTGATCCCGTTCGCGCCCGGACCGCGGCAGGCCGACCTGATGGTGGTCTCGGGCACCGTGACGGACAAGATGGCGCCGGCGATCAAGCGGCTGTACGACCAGATGCCGGAGCCGAAGTACGTGATCTCGTTCGGCTCCTGCTCGAACTCCGGCGGCCCGTACTGGGACTCGTACTGCGTGACGAAGGGCGTCGACCAGATCATCCCGGTCGACGTTTACGTGCCGGGTTGCCCGCCGCGGCCGGAGGCGTTGCTGCAGGGCATCCTCAAGCTGCAGGAGAAGATCGCCGGGGAGCCACTGGCGAGCCGGTACGACGAGCCGTCCGCGGCCGCTCTCACCCGGGGGCTGGTGCAGCCTTGAGCACCGACGCTCTCGAGGCGCTGACGAGTGCCGGGATCGCCGCGACGTCGGCGGACAGCTTCGGGCCGATCGCGCTCGACGTACCGCCGGAGTCGTGGGTCGCGGCGCACGAGGTACTGCGGGACGCCGTCGGTCTCACGTTCTTCGATTTCCTGAGCGCCTCCGACGAGCTCAAGGACGGGTTCCGGGTGGTGTCGCACCTCGCGGACTTCTGGGGCGGGTCGCATGTCGACCACGTGCTCGTGCGGACGTTGGTGCCGCGCGACAACGCCGTACTGGCGACATTGTCGGAGTTGTTCGCCGGGGCGAACTGGCACGAGCGGGAGACGTACGAGATGTTCGGGATCGCCTTCGAGGGGCATCCGAACCTGACGACGCTGCTGCTGCCGGACGAGTTCGAGGGGCACCCGCTGCGGAAGGAGTTCGTGCTCGCGTCGCGGGTCGCGAAGCCGTGGCCCGGTGCGAAGGAGCCGGGCGAGTCGGATCACGCGCCGTCGGGCGCCCCCAGCCGGCGCCGCACGCTCCCACCCGGCGTCCCCGACCCAGAAACCTGGGGCCCCCGCCCACCCGGATCCCCCGACCCCGACCCCCTGGCCCCGGCTGAAGCCGCCGCCACTCCCGCCCGCCCCCGCCGTGCAGGCGCAGGAGGCGAACGCCGAACCCGCCGCCAGCCACCCCCCGCCGCACCACCCGCCGACCCGCCGCCTGCTGATCCGCCGTCGGCTGAGTCGTCGTGATTCCGTCTGCGGACGAGCTGGCGCGGTACACCCTGGAGCGGCAGCATCCGATCACCCGGGCCTGGGTGGACGACGCGCAACGCCTGGCGACGCTCGCCGAGGAGCATGCCGCGCTGGACATCCTGCTGGCCGAGGACCTGGACATCGCCACCCAGCGCACCGAACGACTGGCCCCGGGAAAACCGCCCGAGGCGATGCTCAACCGCTGGATTGCCGTAGGCAACGACCTGCACGCGATGTTCGGCATGCGCTTCGAAAACCTGAACCCCACAAGGCCGTTCGTCGACGCAACCCCGATGAGCCGCTCGCCGAAGCCATCCGATCTACCCGCCCTAGCCGCAGCCGCTCAAGAGCACTACGGCATCCACCACCCGCTCTACGTCCGCCTGTGGAGCGCCGACGCAGGCATCCCCGGTACGGTCCCCGACCGCCGCTTCCTCGCCGCGCCGATCCGTGAGCTCCGCGCGCACGACGTACCACCCGGCCTGGCGCTCCGTCCCGCGAAGACCGTCGACCACTACGACGAGGCCCGCCGCGCGTACGCCGCGGTCGACGCCGACCACCCGCACCATCCCGAGGAAGCAACCATCCAGGATCGCGAGGACCTCCAGGAGGCAGCGGACGAAGGCCTGCTGTTCGACGTCACGGTGAACGACGAGTGGGCCGGGTACGCCGCCGCCATCATCAAGCCCGACGACGCACTAGGCCTCCCCGCGTACGTCGTGCGCGAACTGGTCCTGGCCCCACAACACCGAGGCCACGGCTACGGCCCCCACCTCAGCGCCCTTCTCGCCCAGTCCCTCCCCGACCCCACCCGCATCCTGATCGGCACCATCCACGAAGCCAACCACGGCGCCCGAACCGCCGCCCTGAAATCCGGCCGCCAAGACATAGGCGGCTGGCTTCAACGCCCCCTCGGCTAGGCCTGAGCGAGTCGCTCAGTCGGCTGACCGGTCAGGTTGGCGATGAGTTCGAAGTCCTTGTCCAGATGGAGAAGGACAAGGCCGGTCTGCTCCGCGGTCGCGGCGATCAGCAGGTCCGCAACCGAAGGTGCTCGATGCTGGCCGGCTGACGCGAGTTGCGCCTGCACGACGACGGCACGACGCTCGGTCGCAGGGGTCATGTTCTCCACCGGCATCGCTGCGACGGGTGGCTGCTGCAGGAGAGAGCGGTGCTCGTCCGCGGATCGGGCCGAGAACCCGACCTCGAGCAGGGTCATGGTGGTGATGTGGACGAGCCCGCGGTTGACGCGGTTTGCCCAATCCTCCCAATCGGGAGCGTCGCTGAGGCGCACCAGGGCTGACTTGTCGATCAGCCAGCGCCGGGAGTCGAGAGTTGGCGTCATGACCAAGCCTGGCGCATAACCTCAGGATCCTCCAGATCGCGAGCCAGCTCCGACAATCGCTGGAAATCTGCAAGGGTCACGGTAACCTCGGAGCGCCCGGCCTCCTGGCTGAGTTGCCGGCGCAGATACTCGCTCCTGGACAAGCCCTGGCTGGCTGCTCGCTTGTCGATCACCGCGAGCACGTCGTCAGGCACGTCGCGAATCAATACGTCGCTCATGAGATACCTCCTGCTATTCGATATCTGATGATATCAAGAGGGTGGCGGGGGTGTAGTAGAAGACTTCCTCGCGGATGATTCGACCGGCGTCGACGGTGCAGAGGGAGAGTTTGGTGGTTTGGGAGCGGGTGCCGGTTCGGACGTTGAGTTGGTCGAAGGTGAAGCGGATGGCGAAGTGGTCGTCGAGGAGTAGTGGGCCGACGATGCCGACGCCGAGGTACTCGATGTCGGCGTTCAGGCGGCGTGCGTTCTCGAGGATGGCGTCGGCGCCCTTGACCTCGATCTCCTCGCCACCGGTCTCGAGGGGTGCGACGCGCACGACCTCGGGGGCCAAGAGGGCGAGTGCCTGGTCGAGGCGGCCGGTCGACAGCGCGTCGACGTACCGCCGGGCGACCTCAGCCGCGGACAGGACGCGGAACTCGTCGGCGTGCTCGTCCGCCCACTCGGCGAAGGTGAGCGCGGGGCGGCCGGTGAGTTCGCTGACGGTCGTGGTGACCGGCTCGGGGTTGTCGACGAGCGAGGCCCAGTAGGCGACCGAGCTCTCGGCGAGAATCGGGTCGGCGCCGAGGTCAAGCATCGCCTGCCGCGCCTCCGCGTCGGTCAGCGCCTCGACCCGCATCTCCTTGCCGATCGCCCGCGCGATCGTCTGGATCTGCTCGGCCTGCGTCAGCACCTCGGGTCCGGTGAGGTTGTAGGTCTGGCCTATGTGCTGGTCGTTCAGGAGCGCGAGTACGGCGACCGCGGCGATGTCCCGCTCGTGGATCAACGACCGCCCGGCCTCTGGCGATGCAACTCGGACGACGTCACCGCTGCGGAACTGCTCAGCCCAGGTCTGCGCGTTGACCGCGAATCCACCCGGGCGCACGAAGGTCCAATCCTTGTCCCGCAGGAGCTCTTCGACGTCACCCCACACCCCGCCGGACGGCGCGCTCAACGAGGACAGGTAGACGACCCGCCGCGGCAGTTCGGTCACCACGTCGGCGGCTCCGTCGGCGCTGAACGACGGCCAGAGCAGGAACGCGGCGTCGACGTCCGCCGCAGCCCGGCGTACGGCGGTGGGATCGTAGAGATCGCCCTTGATCAGTTCGACGTCCGGCGGGAAGCCGGCGAGGTCCGGCGTACGGACGAGGGCTCGGACGGTCACGCCCGCAGCGCGCAGCCCGTCGACGACATGGCGGCCGACGCGGCCGGTCGCTCCGGTAACAAGAATCGTGGTCATGGGGCCTCCCGGCCTGGACTGAGGAGTGGAGGGGGCGGAGCGACAGGAGCGACGAGGGAAGGCCGGGAGCAAAAGCCCCATGACCCGCCGCGCCGGAGGCGTGGCATCAATGCAGTCATGGGGCCCAGCCTGGGACCTGAACGTTGGTTGAGGTCAAGCAGAAGCCACTAGGCTGGCAGTCATGCTGGAGTTCGTGGTGCGGGTGGTGGGCGTTCTGGTCGCCTTCCTGGTGGCGCCCTTGCTGGTCGGGCAGGCCGAGCACAAGGTGATGGCGCACATGCAGTCGCGGCTCGGCCCGATGTACGCCGGCGGGTTCCACGGCTGGGCGCAGCTGGTCGCGGACGGGGTGAAGTTCGTCCAGAAGGAGAGCGTGGTCCCGGCCGCCGCCGACAAGCGGGTGTTCGAGTGGGCCCCGATCGTCGCGATCCTGCCGTACATGGCCGCGCTGGCCGCGATCCCGCTGGCGCCGGGGATCGTCGGCGCCGACCTGGACTCGGGCCTGTTCTTCGTGCTCGCGGTGATGAGCATCGGTGTCCTCGGGTCGTTGATGGCCGGCTGGGGCAGCGGGAACAAGTACAGCCTGCTCGGCGGGCTCCGGGTCGCGGCGCAGCTGATGAGCTACGAGCTGCCGTTCGTGCTTTCCGCGGCGAGTGTCGCGGTCGCGGCCGGGTCGCTCAGCCTGACCGGCATCGCGCACGCCTGGAACCCGTGGTGGTTGCTCTGGCAGCTGCCCGGTCTGGTCGTGTTCTTCATCGCGGGCCTGGCCGAGTTGCAGCGGCCGCCGTTCGACATGCCGGTCGCGGACTCCGAGGTGATCTTCGGCCCGTACACCGAGTACACCGGGCTCCGGTTCGCGATGTTCCTGCTCGCCGAGTACGCCGGGATCGTCGTACTCGCGGGTCTCACCACGGTCCTGTTCCTCGGCGGCTGGAGCGGCCCCGGGCCGGAGTCGATCGGCTGGATCTGGACGCTGTTGAAGGTCGCCTTCGTCTCGGTCGTGGTGATCTGGGTGCGGGTCTCGTTCCCGCGGATGCGCGCCGACCAGCTGCAGAAGCTGGCGTGGCAGGCCCTGGTGCCAGTGGCGCTGATCCAGCTCGCCTTCACGGGCATCGGCGTCACCCTGTTCTGACAGGTTGGGGAGGATTCCTTCCCGGAGCGGGACGAAATCCTCCCCAACCGTCATGGCGTCGCGAGAGCCTCTGTCGGGGAGAGGCGGGAGGCGCGGATGGCGGGGTAGAGACCGGCCAGGCCACCGATCACCAGCGTCGCCCCGACCCCGCCGGCCAGTGCCCAGACCGGGATGACGGTCAGCCAGTTCTGGTACGACGCATAGGCTGCGGTGACCGCGGATCCGAGTAATGCTCCGCCGGCCCCGCCGAGCGCGGACAGCAGCAGCGACTCGGTCAGGAACTGGGTGCGGATCTGGCCGCGGGTCGCTCCGAGCGATCGGCGCAGACCGATCTCGGCGCGGCGTTCGAGCACCGAGATCACCATGATGTTCGCGACCCCGACGCCGCCCACCAGCAGCGCGACCGCGCCCAGGCCGAGCAGTAGTCCGGTGAATGCCTGGCCGGCGGCCTGCTTCGCGGCGAGTGCGTCGGACGGGCGCGACACCTCGACCTCGTTCGGCGCTTCCGGGTTGGCCGTTGCCCCGAGGACCGATCGGACCGCCGGCACCTGAGTGTCGTCCGAGCGGGTGTAGATCGTGGTCGGGTGCCCGTCGAAGGAGAGATCGCTCGCTGCAGGCCAGCCCATCAGTGCGGCGCTGTCCAGCTCGGGTGCGAGCGCGGCCGGTTCGAGGATGCCGAGCACGGTGAACCACTGGTTGCCGATCAGCACTTGCGTATCCGGGCCGGCCTTGGTGATCCCCAGCCGCTCGGCTGCGCTCGCACCGAGGACGGTCGCCGGATAACTGCCGGTCGCGGCGTCGATCCACTTTCCACTGCGGATGGTTGCGCCGATGGTGTCGAGGAGGTTGGTACGGGCGGCGTACGCGATGATGCCGTTGGTCTGGACGTCCGGGATCTTGTTGGTCCGGTAGACCGATGCTTCATCGACCTTTCCGATCGCGGACTCGGCGCGGACCGGTGGGATCCGGCGGACCATGGATTCGGCGGCGAGCGGGAGTTGAGCCTGTTCGCCGGTCAGGCGGGTGCCGGGGGTGACGGTCAGCAGGTTGGTGCCCAGGGCATCGAGTTGCCCGTCGAGCTCGGCCCGCGAGGACGACGAGATGCCGACCACCGCGACCATCGCGGCGATCCCGATCGCGATCCCCAGCGCGGACAGGAACGCCCGCATCGGCCGCGTCCGCAACCCGACCGCACCCACCCGCACCACGTCCCGCACACCCAACGTCGCGGGTCTGAGTTCCCGGGCACCTTGTGCACGACGTCCGTGCTTTTCGCCGGTTGTCGTACGGACCTGGTGCACAAAGTCGTCGTTCATGCGTGCACCTCCTCGACGATGCGGCCGTCGCGCATTCGGACCTGGCGGGGGAGGGAGGCGGCGATGTCGCGGTCGTGCGTGATGACGACGACCGTCGTACCGGCGGCGTGCAGGTCTCGGAGGAGTTGCATCACGCCTGCACCCGACGCGGAATCCAGTGCCCCGGTCGGCTCGTCGGCCAGCAGTACGGCGGGTTCGCCGGCGACTGCCCGCGCGACAGCGACGCGTTGCCGCTCGCCGCCGGACAGCTCGTGCGGCTCATGATCGAGGCGGTGCGCGAGCCCGACCCGTTCCAGAGCAGCCGCCGCACGCTTCCGGCGTACCGACAGGCGGAGGCCCGAGTAGAGCAGCCCGTCGGCGACGTTGTCGACCGCCCGTACGCCGGCCGCGAGATGGAACTGCTGGAACACGAACCCGATCCGCGTCGCGCGCAACGCCGACAGCCCCGCGTCGGACAGCCGCGCCACGTCGTACCGGTCGATCCGGACCGTTCCGGAGGTCGGGCGGTCGAGGGTGCCGAGGACGTTCAGCATCGTCGATTTACCGGAGCCCGAAGGGCCGACGATCGCGACCAGCTCGCCGGGATCGATCCGCAGACTCACGCCGGCGAGCGCATTCACCCCGCCCGGGTACACCTTTGTCACCTCGCTCAGCTCGATCACTTCGGGATCCCCACCGTGGTGCCGGCCGCGATGCCGGTGCCGCTGATCTCGACCTGCCCGCTCGCGAACAGCCCGGTCTTCACCGGCACGTACCGCGACGTCGTACCGTCCGTGACCTCGACGCCGAAGCCGCCCTCCCGGAGCGCGACCAGGGCCGCGACCGGAACGGTCAGCACGTTCTTGCGTTCCGAGGCCGTGAAGGTGACGTCGACGGCCGCGGACGACCAGGCAGCCACCGCCTTCTGGTCGGCGACGGCAACGATCACCTCGACCTTGGTTTCCGGATCCTTGTCCGGGCTTTCCGCCGGAATGATCACCGTGGAAGCTTTCTGGATCTTTCCGGCCACCGACTTTCCGTCCGGGAGTCCGACCGTGACCGCCGCGTTGAGCGTCGCCCGCCGCTGGTCCGCCGCGTCGAGCTGGACGGTGACGGCCCGGGTGGTGCCGGTGTAGGTGAGCACGGGCTGGTTCGGGCCGAGCGGCGAACCTTCCTCGGCCTGCACGCTGTCGACCCGCAGATGACCGGGCGCGAACAGGACGCTGCCGAGCTCGACGACACCCGTCTCGTCCACACCGAGGCCCTCCTGCCACTCCTCGACCGCGGCGGCGGTCGCGTCGGTGTACTCGTCGTCCACGGTGAACCCGGTGTAGCCCATCGCCTTCAGGTTCTGCTCGAGCTGCAGGACATCGGTGCCCTCGGTCCCGACCGCGAGCCTGCGATATGCCGGGAGCGCGCCGTACAGCAAGGTCGTCGGCTTGTTGTCGATGCTGTACACGGTGCTTCCGCGGCGCAGCTCCTGCCCGCTGTCCGGTACGGCGGTGACCGTGCCGGCGACCCGGTTGACCGCGGAGGACGACGTACCGAATCCGAGCGTGCCGTCCTGGGTCTCGGTGTCCTTCAAGGTCTGCTGCGTGACCTTGGTCGTGTTGATCGGCACGGCCTGCGCAGCCGGGTTCGATGCCTGGCTGGTGTCGCCCCGGCTCACCAGGAACGCGCTTGCTGCGCCCCCGGCCGCCAGGACGGCCACAGCCGTGAGTGCCTTACGCATCAGCGTCCCGCCAGGATGCTCTGGCAGGCGTCCTGCGCCTTCTTGAAGTCGGGATCGTCCGCCACGCCCGGCCCGATCATGATGCCGCGCTGGTCCGGCTTCGGGTCCGGAAACTTCTCGACGCCGTTTTTCCGCATGCACTCGGCGTACTTTCTGCCGTTTTCCGCCTGCTGCGGATTCGCGCTGCCCTGGGCCTGCGGGTTGTACTGCTGGCACGCCTGCATGGCCTTCTCGACCTGCTCCTGCGTGACTCCGGAGCCCTTGTCGAACCTCAGCATCGGGCCCTTACCCGGTTCCGGGTCCGGGACGTTCAGGCCGTTCTCCCGCAGGCACTGGGTGAACTTGACCGCCATCTCGTCCCGGCTGAGGCTGGCCGGCGCACTGCTCGGCGCCGTCGACTGCTGCCCTCCGCCCCCGGAGGCGACCTGGGCATCGGGCTCGTCGGCCCCGCAGCCGGTCAGGCTCAGGCCGGCGACCAGAACGGAAACGGCCAGAATGGTGTTGCGCATCGGTGCTCCTCTCGTTTCCGCCAAACCCTTCTCGGTCGGCCGTTTCCGGACCGTTTCCGAGTACGGAAACACGGCGGAAACACCGATGTCGGAGATCATGGGTGCGTGCGGGTACTGGTGGTCGAGGACGAGCCGTTGCTGGCGGCAGCGATCGCGGAATGGCTGCGCGACGACTCACATGCCGTCGACGTGGCCCGTGACGGCGGCGCGGCGCTGGAACGGCTGTCGGTGAACGCGTACGACGTACTCGTGCTGGACCGCGACATTCCGGTCGTCCACGGGGACGAGGTGTGCCGACAGTTGGTGGCTTCCGGATCTGCCACGCGGGTGTTGATGCTGACCGCCGCGGCGGCCGTGACCGACCGCGTCGAGGGGCTCGGGCTGGGCGCGGACGACTACTTGACCAAGCCCTTCGCGTTCGCCGAGCTGGCCGCGCGAGTACTGGCGCTCGGCCGTCGGAGCCGCCCGGCCGATCCGCCCGTACTGCGCCGCGCCGGGGTCACCCTCGACCCGGCGCGGCACGAGGTTTTCCGGGACGGCCGGTACGTGCCGTTGTCGAAGAAGGAATTCGCCGTACTCGTGGAGTTGCTGCGAGCCGACGGCGCGACCGTGTCGGCCGAACAACTGCTGGAGAAGGCATGGGACGAGCACGTGGATCCGTTCACCGGAGCGGTCCGGCTGACGATCCTGAAGCTGCGCCGCAAACTGGGCGAGCCGGCACTGGTCGAGACCGTCACCGGCGTCGGCTACCGCATCCCTTGAGGAAACTGTCGCTGCGCGGCCGCCTGACCCTGCTGTACGGCGGCCTGTTCATGGTGGCCGGCGTACTGCTGCTCGGAGTCATCTACGTGCTGTTCACCAACAACCTGAGCCAGCAGTACCGGGTGGTCATCCAGGGCACCTACGTCACCGCGCCGACCGGTACGCCGTCGGTCGGCAGGCCGCCGCGGCTGCCGAATCAGGCCTACGTGATCAACAAGGACGGCGATGTCCTCACCGGCTTGGACGCGGAGCGGGTGTTGCAGCAGCAGCGCGAGCAGGTACGGCAGGCTGCGGTGAAGTCGTTGCTGACCCAGGGGAGCATCGCCCTCCTGGCGGTCGGGGCGCTGGCGGCCGGATTCGGCTGGCTGGTGTCGGGGCGGGTCCTGGCCCCGCTGCATCAAGTCACCGACACCGCGCGCCGCATCGCCGCATCACCGTCCGCGCTGCACGAGCGGATCGCGCTCAGGGGTCCCGACGACGAGGTGAAGAACCTGGCCGACGCCTTCGACACGATGGTCGAGCGCCTGGACCATTCCTTCGACGGCCAACGCCGCTTCGTCGCCAACGCCTCCCACGAACTCCGTACGCCGTTGACCCTCGGCCGCGCGCTGGTCGAAGTGGCAATGCATCGACGTACGGCGTCCGCGGACGTCAAGGAACTGGGCGAGAGCCTCCTGACGATCAACGCCCGCCACGAGCAGCTGATCGAAGGACTGTTGATCCTGGCCGACTCGGAGAAGCAGCTGACCACGGTCTACCCGGTGAACCTCGCCGACGTGGTGACCCACGTGACCGCTCAGCTCACGAGCGAGGCGACCACCGCCGGCGTCGAGGTGATCCGAGGAGCCGGCGACGCGCCGACCCGCGGCGATGCGCTCCTCCTCGAACGCCTCGTCCACAACCTGGTCGAGAACGGCATCCGCCACAACGTGGACGCGGACCGCCAGGCCATCACAATTGACCGATCGGGCAGCGCGCAGGCGGGAGATGCCGGCGAAACCGCCGATGTGATGGGCCTGGCGTCCGGGCGTTGGGTCCAGGTGCTCAGCCGGACGGCGGACGACCGGGTCGAGTTGGTGGTGACGAACACCGGTCCGGAGGTCCCGCCGTACGAGGTGGACAGCCTGTTCAAGCCCTTCTACCGCCTCGGTGCGGAGCGGCTGGTCGGCGGGAAGGGGGCAGGGCTGGGCCTGTCCATCGTCCGCTCGGTCACCGAAGCCCACGGCGGCACTGTGACCGCCGTCCCCCGGGAAGGCGGCGGCCTCCAGGTAACCGTCAGTCTGCCCCGTGACCCTTCTTGACAAGGGCGATGCCGGTCGGGGAGATTGGCGGGACGGCGTCGACCGGTCGCCGAGCTGTGGAACGTCCGCCCAGCCGGGGTTCCAGTGGCGAAGGGGATTTGCCCTCTCGGTCGTCGATGTCTGCAGGCCATCTCTCAACACCGCGTCGCTGGGGACGAGGGTGTCGGAGGAGGCTTGTCATGACCAGGGACAGCAACTTCAAGAAGGTCGTACGGCGCCATGCCGCGGCGACGGGGCAGCGCTACACCGAGGCGCTGACCGATCTCGAGGGGCTCGGCTCCCGCATGGACCACGAGCCCGTGGCCGCTCGGCTGCTCGCCCACCTCCGGAACCGCTACGGCATCGACGCGGTCGCAGCGACGAAGGTCAGTGTGCACAAGACCTACGTGTTCCGCATCGACCGCAACGACGGCGACCCGTGGATCGCGCGGGCCTTCCCTCCTGCTCGTCCGCGCACCAGCGTCGAGGGCGATGCCGCGATTCTGCGATTCCTGGAGCGGCACGATTTTCCGGCGGAGCGTCTCGCGGTCGACGACGCGGTGTCCGACTTCGACGGAAGCACGGTCCTCGTGACCCGCTTCGTCGAAGGTGATCACCTCCCCGATGGTGCCGAGAAGTTCGCCATCATGGGCGATCTGCTCGGACGCCTGCATGCGCTACCCCTCGACGAGTCGGTCAGCCGCGCCGGTGGCGCGAGTGGTGAGGACCCCAGCCGTGAAGGTGCGCCGCGGCAGGACCTGCTGGCGGGCCTCGCGTTTCTCGACGCGGTCGACACGAAGGTCGCCGCGGCCGATCGCGAGCGCTTCGAACATCTCCGGGACCAGGTCCGTTCGGCCGACGACGGTCACGGCCTTCCCGAGGGCCTGCTGCACGGCAACCTCCTGCACGCCCCCGATCATGCGGTGATCGGCGATCGGGGGCCGGTGGCAATCAACTGGAAGGCGTCCGGACGCGGACCGCGCCTCGCCGATTTCGCCTACCTGATCTGGGGGACTGGGGACTGGTCTCCGACGCGACTCACCAATGAAGAGCGCATCGAGGCGGCCGTCAAGGCGTACCGCCGCCACGTCGAGCCGACCGCCGAGGAGCTCGATCGGCTCGGGGCGGTCATGTACATCCGCACCCTGTACCTCGTCTGTTTCAGCTACCGGCGCGCGGTCACCAACGGCGTGCCGTTCGACGAATGGGCCTTCATCGAGCCACCGGAGTACTACCGCTCCACCGCGGCCGCGACCAGAGCCGCGTTCCGGAAGTAAGCGATGAGAGTTCAGGGTGCGGCGGAGCACAACCTGCGGGACGTCGACGTCACGTTCGGACCCGGCCTGACCGCGGTCGTCGGTGTGTCGGGCTCAGGGAAGTCGTCGCTCGCGTTCGACGTGGTCTACACCGAGGCGCGGCGCCGGTTCGTCGAGTCGCTGGGACTGGGGCGTCCGGGGACACGCGTGCCGGCGGCGCAGGTGAAGAGCATCGATGGCCTGGGTCCGGCGGTGGCGATCGCTCAGAACGTACTGAACGTCAACCCCGCCTCGACTGTCGCAACATCGGTCGGCCTGCACCCGTTCCTCCGCATTCTGTACGCGCGATTCGCGGACGTCACCTGCCCGCGGTGCCAGGTACCGGTGCACGCTGTCTCGCGAGAAGAACGGCTCGCCATCGCCCTGGACCTGCTCGCCGCCAAGGGCCGCCTCCCGGTGGAAGTGGCGGTCGTCCGGAAGCTCAACGGAAGTCACGCGCGACTCCTCGCCGGCCTCAGGGGCCAGTTCGCCGCGGTCACGATCGACGGGCGTCCGTGGGCCGCGAAGAGCAGAGTGCCTCGGCTCGACCCGATGGTCCCGCACGATGTCGTCGTACGCGTCGCCACCCTGCAGACGAGCGCGTCTGCGGCAGAGGTTCGTGGCGTCCTTGAGCGTGCCGACGGATTGGGCTCACACGAGGTTCGTCTCGGTGGTACGCCGGTACTCCGAGCACCGATCTGTCCGAGCTGCTCGGACTGGGTCCGGCCGCTGGAGCCGTCGGCGTTCCGTGACGCCGCGATCGACACGTCGTCGCATCGCATCGCCGGGATCGCCCTGACCGAGTTGCACGCCCGCTCGGTGCGTGAAGTCCTCGAGTTCGTCGAGGACCTGGCGATCGGTCCGCGCGCCGTACGCGTTCAGGACGAGCTGCTGCGGCGACTGCGGCCGCTGGTCACGCTAGGCCTCGGCCATCTCGCCCTCGACAGGCCGATGCCGACGCTGTCGCGGGGGGAGGCGCAACGGACCCGACTCGCGGTCGTCCTCGGCGGCCGTCTCGAGGATCTGCTGCACGTCCTCGACGAGCCCACCATCGGCCTGCATCACACCGACCTCAGACCGTTGCTCGAGGCAATGGCGTCGTTGCCGGGCCCGGTCCTGATGGTGGAGCACGACCGTACGGCGATCGCGCTGGCGGACGATGTCGTCGAGATCGGCCCGGCCGGCGGCCGCGGCGGTGGCGAACTTGTCTTCCAAGGGACCCCCGCCGAACTGTGGCGCGCCGACACCGCCTCGGGCCGCGGCTTCTCAGCGCCGACCCGGGTACGGCGCGCGGCCCGCGCGATCGGTGAACGACGGATCGGCATCACCGGCGCCGGCCTGCGCAACCTGCGCGCTGTCGACTGTGAGATCCCGCTCGGGGCGCTGACCGTCATCACAGGCCCTTCGGGAGCAGGCAAAACCACGCTCGCTCGCGACGTGTTGCTGGGGTCGATCCGAGCCGGCGCGCCGGTCGGCTGTTCGACCGTTGACGCGCCTGCGATGCGGGCGATCGCCGTCGATCAGAAACCGTTGGGCAACAACCCGCGGTCGAATCCGGCGACGTACACCAAGGTGTTCGATCGGATCCGCGACGTGTTCGCGCAGCAGACCGGTCGGTCCGCGTCGGAGTTCACGTTCAACCGCGGCGAGGGTGCGTGCCCGGACTGCGAGGGGATGGGCGCGGTTGCCATCAGCCTCAGGGAGCTGGCGCCGATCTGGGTGCCGTGCGAGATCTGCGAAGGCCGCCGGTACCGGCCCGAGGTCCTCGAGGCGACTTGGGAGGGCCGGTCCATCGCTGACGTGCTGGAGTTGAGCGTTGACGAGGCCGCCGCGTTGTTCGCCGAGCACCCCGCGGTGACGCGCATCCTCCAGACCCTGCAAGAGGTCGGGCTCGGCTACGTGACGCTTGGACAACCCTCGCCGAGTCTGTCCGGTGGTGAAGCGCAACGCGTCCGCCTGGCCCGCGAGGTGACGAAGGCGAAGGCCGGCAATCTCGTGCTGCTCGACGAGCCCACCACCGGGCTTCACCCCGGCGACCTGGACCGGCTCCTCACGGTGCTCGACAAGCTGACGGCCGACGGCTGCACGGTGGTCGTCGTCGAACACCAGGCCGACGTGATCGCCGCTGCCGACTGGCGCATCGAGCTCGGCCCGGGTGGTGGCCCCGACGGCGGACGCCTGCAGCACTGCGGCCCCGCCGTCGCCGAGAAGCGGCCGAGGGTGACGCCCCGCGCCAAGCCGCGGGCCGACCGGCGCTCGAGTGAGGTCATCCGGGTGCGCGGCGCCCGGGCCCACAACCTGCAAGGGATCGACGTCCAGTTCGCCAAGGGACGATTCACGGTCGTGACCGGCGTCTCGGGCTCGGGCAAGTCGTCGTTGGTCGGCGACGTACTCGTGGCGGAGGCCGACCGGCGGTTGCTCGAGAGCCTGTCGGTGTACGAGCGACAGTCGGTGCGCGAAGGGCCGGAGGCGCCGGTCGACTCGCTCACCGGGCTGGGTCCGACGATCAGCATCGACGCCTCCGGCACGACCTTCCCGCCGGGTGGACCCGGGCGCTGGGATGCCGCCCGTACGACGGTTGGCCGGTCGAGCGACCTCGACCGCCTCATCTCCCTCGTCCTGGCGCGCGCCGGCGTGCGGTCGTGCCTGGAATGCGGTGGCGACCAGGTTCGCCGGTCCGCGCCGACGACGGAAGCAGCGTGGGTCTGCGGAGACTGCGCGACGAGCGCGGTGCCGATCGAGCCGCGTCACCTGATGGGGTCGCCCGCGTCCGTCTGTCCGCAGTGCCTGGGAATCGGCGTCGAGCGGGAGTTCGATTTCGCCGCGCTCATACAGCCCGACGCACCGCTCGCTCGCTGCTTCGGCGGAGGCCTGGCGTGGTTCCGTCCTGAGGTGGTCGGCAGCAACGACGTGATGCGGACATTCGCCGAGCGGTACCAGTTCGACCCGAGTACGACGCCGTGGTCGGAGCTGAGCGACGAAGTCCGGCACGGGATCCTGTACGGCGATTCGTCCTGGGTGGGGCTGAACCACTGGGCCAGGCTCGACCTGGGCGGCCTGGAAACCAAGGCGTTTCCGTGCCGGGAGTGCGGCGGCAAGCGACTCCGCGCTCCGTACTTGGCGATTCGCATCGCGGGTCGCGACCGCAACGACCTGTTCTCGGTCACGTTTGCCGAGCTGTACGACGTACTGGCGTCGATGGACGAGCCGGACGATCCGCACGCGGCCCACGCCCGTACCGTTGCGTCGTACCGGCTCGGATTCCTGGGCCGCGTCGGGCTCGGCTATCTCACGATGAACCGGACGACCTGGACGCTGTCCGCGGGGGAGGCGCAGCGGATCAAGCTGGCGTCGGTGCTCGGCGGCGGCCTCGTCGGCATGACCGTCCTGCTCGACGAACCGTCCCGAGGTCTGCATCCGTCCGAAGTGGACGCGCTCGCCGGCACCCTGCGCGAGCTGCGCGACGCCGGCAACACCGTCATCGCCGTCGAACATGACGCCACCCTCATTCGTACCGCCGACGACGTCATCGAGATCGGTCCCGGTCCCGGCCGAGCAGGCGGTCGGCTCGTCGACCTCGACAGCGCCGAGTCGGTCACCCGTGCGGTGCGCGACGGACGGATCGCGATCCCGCAGCGTGACCGCCGCGTGCCGACCGATTGGATGCAGGTCACGGGAGCGCGGGAGAACAACCTGCGCGGCCTCGACGTACGCTTCCCGCTCGGCGTGCGGGTCGGCGTGTGTGGTGTGTCCGGGTCGGGGAAATCCTCGCTCGTCGTCGACACGATCGCGCCCGGGCTGGCGCGACCGATGACCAATGTCTCCGGCGGCGGCCTCGTCCGCATCGAACCTGGGGTTCACCAGGCTATTTCGGGTGCTCCCGCGCGGACGATCGTCGCCGACCAGAGCCGCGCGGAGATCACGTTTCCCGGCAGCTTCCTCGGGCTCGTCACCGCGGTCCGCAGGTCGTTCGCCGCGAGCGACGCGGCCCGTGAGCAGGGCATGACGATGAAGGACCTCCGCTACGGCTGCGACGCGTGCGGCGGGAAAGGAACCTGGCAACAGAGCATGTCGTTCCTGCCATCGGTGACCCAGACCTGCGACGCCTGCGGCGGTTCCGGCTACCGCCGCGAGGTCGCCGCCCTCCGCGAGCGGGACCGAACGCTCGCTGACATCGAAGCGTTGACCATCGGTGAGCTGGTCGACGAGTGGGGCGACATCGACGCCGTACGTCGCGTCGGCGACGCGGCCCTCGCGCTAGGCCTCGGCTACCTCGTCGTTCGCCAACCTGGTTGGAGTCTCTCCGGCGGTGAAGCGCAGCGACTCAAACTCGCCAAGGAGCTCGCCCGTCCGTCCAAGGCCGGCAGCCTCTACGTACTCGATGAGCCCACGGTCGGCCTGCAGGCCACCGACGTCGCCGTACTCCTGTGCGCGCTCGACGCGATCGTTGACGCAGGCAACACCGTCCTGGTGGTGGAGCACGACCCGATGGTGCTCGGCACCTGCGACTGGCTGATCGAACTCGGCCCGGGCGGTGGACCTCACGGCGGAAGGATCGTCTTCGAGGGTGCACCCAAAGAGCTGGCCGAAGCCGAGACGGCAACGGCGCCGTTCGTACGGGCGGTATTGCCATGAACACGCTCCTGCTCGGAGACCCGTCGCCGTCGCTGCGGTGGCGCGCGGCTGTCGAGCTCGAAGGCGCCACCGATGACGATGACGACGTCAAGGCCTGGCAGGGCGAGATCGCAGCGAGCCACGCCGTACGATCACTCCTCGGGCGGCTCGCGGCGGCTGAGCGGCCTCAAGACGCCGGGTACCTGCTCTGCCAACTCGTGTACCTCGGCTACCGCGGCCCCGAGCTTGCCGCTGCCGTCGACGCGATCTTCTCCCAGCAGCAGCCGGACGGCTCGTGGTCGCTGCGGCTCGACGACCGGTCCGCTGGCAAACCATCGGATGGACCGCGGTTCGTCACCATGCAGACCGTCGTACCGTTGCGGGGCATCGCCGCAGCCGGGTTCGCCACCGATCCTCGCGCTGAACGCGCATACGAATGGCTTCTGCGCGAGCGATTCCACGACGGCTCGTGGCCCTCAGGACCCAAAGCCGACCTCGGTGGTCCGGGACGGCCTGCGCCGCCAGAGAAGGACTACCGGCGACTCACCCGCGGCGACGGTTGCCGATCGGCGACAACTGGTGCGGTGGCGTGCCTCGCACTGCACCCTCAGCGCAACCGGTCCGACGCAGCTCGCATCGGCGTCGACCACCTCCTCGCCCGTGAGACCCGCGACGAGTCGGGCCTCGGCTGGGAAGTCTCCCGCCTCGTCGGCCTCGAACGCGCGATGGGACAGGTCACCTTCTACGTCACCGCCGATCCCGCCTTCGTCCTCGACCTCGCCTCCCGCTGCGGCACCTCCACCGACGACCGCCGAGTGCAAGCCCTGGTCACCTGGCTTGAATCCCGCCGAGGCCCCTACGGCCTCTGGCAGCACCCCACCCACCCCCAACTCTCCCGCTGGCTGACGTTCGACCTCGAATCCACCCTGCGCCGAATAAGTGGGGTGTCGCTGCCTGTCGATCCGGGCTGAGGCTGTTCGTGTAGAGGGCGAGAAGGAGGCAAACGATGAACCAGTACGTGCTCAGCATCTACCAGCCCGATGGTCCGGCTCCCGAGCCCGAGATCCTGGACCCGATCATGCGCGACCTCGAGGTCCTGAACGCGGAGCTGCGGGCGGCCGGCGTCTGGGTGTTCGACGCCGGGATGCACCCGCCGGACACCGCCACCGTCGTGAAGGCGTCCGGCGACGACATCCTCGTCACCGACGGACCCTTCACCGAGGGCAAGGAACACCTGGGCGGCTTCATCGTCATCCGGGTCGAGGATCTCGACGCCGCGCTGCACTGGGCCCGCCGGCTCACCAAGATCCTCGGCCTGCCCGTCGAGGTGAGGCCTTCGCAGTCGTGACCCCTGACATCGCCGCGATTTTCCGGGCCGAGCACGGGCGGGCGGTGGCCGTACTGACGCGCGTCTTCGGTGACCTCGAGATCGCCGAAGACGCAGTCCAGGACGCCTTCGCCGCGGCGGTCGAGAAATGGCCGGAAAACGGTGTACCGCCGAGCCCGGCCGGATGGATCATCACGACCGCGCGGAACCGCGCGATCGACCGCCTGCGCCGGGAATCGGTGCGGCCGGACAAGCAGGCCGGGGCTGCGCTGTTGCATGCCCAGGACGAGCCAGTGGAGGAGGGCGTCGTGCGGGACGACCGTCTCCGGCTGATCTTCACGTGTTGCCATCCGGCGCTGGCGCTGAACGTCCGGGTCGCGCTCACCCTGCGGATGCTCGGCGGCCTCACCACGGCCGAGATCGCCCGCGCGTTCCTGGTGCCCGAGCCGACGATGGCGCAACGACTGGTCCGCGCCAAGGCCAAGATCCGTACCGCGGGCATCCCGTACCGCGTCCCGTACGAGGCCGATCTGCCCGAGCGCGTCCGCGGCGTACTCGCCGTCGTCTACCTGATTTTCAACGAAGGGTACGCCGCCTCGTCCGGCGAAACCCTGGTCCGCGACGAACTCGCCACCGAGGCTCTCAGGCTGGGTCGGCTGTTGGTCGAGCTGATGCCGGACGAGCCTGAAGCCGTCGGCCTGCTCGCGCTGATGCTCCTCCAGCAATCCCGTCGCCCGGCCCGTGTCGCGTCCGACGGCACCCTCGTCCGCCTCAGCGACCAGAATCGCGACTTGTGGGACCGCGCGTTGCTGCAGGAAGGCCAGGCGCTCGTCCGCCGATGCCTGCGCCGCAACAAACCCGGCCCCTACCAGCTGCAGGCCGCTATCAACGCCGTCCATGCTGACGCCGCAACCCCCGACGCCACCGATTGGCGCCAGATCCTTCAGCTCTATGACCACCTCCTCACGCTGGAACCCACGCCGGTCGTTGCCCTCAACCGAGCCGTCGCCGTAGCCGAGGTCCAAGGCCCCGCCGCCGCCCTCGCCCTCGTCGACGCCCTGTCGCTCGACACCTATTACCTCTTCCACGCCATCCGAGCCGACCTGCTGACCCGGCTCGACCGCATCCCCGAGGCCCAGGCCGCCTACCAGTCCGCCCTCGAGCGCACCCCGAACCAGGCCGAGCAGGATTTCCTCCGAACGCGGATGAGATAGCCCACCCCGGTCTGCCGACCTTCTGTAGGGTCCGGAGGGTGTTCGAGCTGATCTGTGAGGTGGAGCCGCCGACGCGGCCGGATCTGAAGAAGGTGCGGCATCAGATCGGGGTGATGAGTCCGATCGCCGACGCGTTCCTGATCCCGGACAACCACATCGGGCGGGCGACCGTCTCGAGTGTTGCGGTGGCCAACGAAGTGCAGCTGATGGGCGCGCAGGGGATCGCCTGCCTCAACTCGCGTGATCGGAATCTGCTCGGTTTCCGGCGGGACCTGCTGACCGCGGCGGCGTACGGCGTCCAGCGTTTTCTGTTCGTGCACGGGGACGACCCGGCGGAGGGCGCCCGCACGAGTCAGTTGACGGTACGGCGGATGATCGAGCAGACCCGCGAGACGACGTACCCGGGCTGTGACCCGTTCAAGGTCGGGGCCGCCACCCGTCTCCGGCCGGTGCCGAAGTGGAAGGCCGAGGCCGACTTCCTGTACGTCCAGGTCAGCTACGACCTCGACGAGCTGCTCCGCTGGCGCGAATCGGTCGAGCTCGACATCCCGGTGTACGCCGGAGTGATGGTGCTCGCCTCCGCCCAGATGGCCCGCAACCTCGCCGGGCTGCCGCAGCTCAACATCCCGGCCGAGCTGATCGAGGCGGTGGAGCGGGACCGGGACGCCGGCGTGGACCACGCCTGCGAGCAGATCCTGAAGATCCGTGACTCCGGGGCCTTCGAGGGTGTTCATCTGATACCGGTCAGCCGGTACCGCCAGGTCGCGGCCCGCCTGGAACGCGAGCTGTAGGACGCGCGGATCGGCTAATGTCCTGCTAAGAGACGGGAGGTGGAGCGTGGGACTGCCTGGCAAGGGCCTGGTCGAGGGGTTGAAGGTCACCGCGAGGACCCTGGCCCGTCGTTCCGTCACCGAGCAGTACCCGGACGTCCAGCCGGAGTTGCCGCCGCGCAGCCGTGGCGTGATCGCGCTGCTGGAGGAGAACTGCACCTCCTGCATGCTGTGCGCCCGCGAGTGCCCGAGCTGGTGCATCTACATCGACTCGCACACCGAGACCGCGCCGTCGGTCGGTGAGCAGGCCCGCGAGCGCAGCCGGAACGTGCTGGACCGGTTCGCGATCGACTTCAGCCTCTGCATGTACTGCGGGATCTGCATCGAGGCCTGCCCGTTCGACGCGCTGTTCTGGTCGCCGGAGTTCGAGTACGCCGAGACCGACATCCGGAACCTGACCCACGAGAAGGACCGGCTCCGCGACTGGATGTGGACGGTCCCCGCGCCGCAGCCCATCGACCCCGGTCCGGCGGCGCAGCCCATCGACCCTGGTCCGGCGGCGTCCGAGGCGTCCGGAGCCTCCGACTCTCCACAGGCTTCCGAGGACGAAGCGTGACCACTGCTCTGTTCTCCGTCGCGGGGGCGGTGGCGGTGGTGGCCGCCGTTGTCGTGGTGGTGTCCCGCCGGATCGTGCACGCCGCGCTCTGGCTGGTGCTCGCGCTCGGCGCGGTCGCCGGCTGCTTCGGTGCGTTGCAGGCGGAGTTCGTCGCGCTGGTCCAGATCCTGGTGTACGTCGGCGCGATCGTCGTTCTCGTGCTGTTCGCGCTGATGCTGACCAAGGCGCCGATGAAGCCGCTGCCCGAGCTCACCACCGGCCGGAGCTCGTTCGCGGCCGGTCTCGCCGCGGTGCTCGCGCTGATCCTCGGCGCCGGTGTTGTGCTTGCCTTCGGCAACGAGAAGATCAAGCCGGTGACCGACGGATCCGCGAAGACCGTGGGTACGCAGATCTTCAAGAACTGGGTGCTCCCGTTCGAGGTCCTCTCGGTGCTGCTGCTGGCGGCACTGATCGGCGCGATCGCCCTGTCCCAACGGAAGAAGGAGGACTGACGAAATGCCGTTGGTCCT
The DNA here is from genome assembly GCF_004362255.1 of Kribbella sp. VKM Ac-2571. Lineage (NCBI taxonomy): Bacteria > Bacillati > Actinomycetota > Actinomycetes > Propionibacteriales > Kribbellaceae > Kribbella > Kribbella sp. VKM Ac-2571. The sequence continues at coordinate 8,423 of NZ_SNWS01000021.1, read as the reverse complement.
CCCGCTGCTGCTGGCCGTGGTCCTGTTCTGCATCGGCGTGTACGGCGTGCTCGCGCGCCGGAACGTGATCACGATGCTGATGTCGTTCGAGCTGATGCTGAACGCCGTGAACCTGAACCTGGTCGCCTTCGACGCGTGGCGCGTGGACGAAGCCACCGGTCAGACGCTCGCGATCTTCGTGATCACGCTGGCCGCCGCGGAGATCGGGCTCGGCCTCGCGATCGTCCTGCTGCTGTTCCGCGGTCACGGCCATGTCGACGCCGATGCGGCCCGCGACCTGGAGGAGGCGTCGTGATCGCCACCGTCTGGCGGGTGGCCGGCGTCGGCTTCTCGCTGCTGATCCTCCTGATCGCCGCGCTCCTGTACGGCGCCACCCCGGACCAGTACGCGTTCATGAACTCCCAGGTCGGCGACCTGACCATCGGCTTCGCGGTCCGCACCGACGACCTGACCGTCCTGCTGCTCGCGGTCGTCGGCGTGATCGCGACGTGCGTCCAGGTCTACTCACTCGGATACCTGCATCAGCGCGCGGCGTCGTACCACGCTCTGGTCACCTTGTTCACCGCGGCGATGGTGACCGTGGTGGTCTCGGACAGCCTGTTCTTCCTGCTCATCGGCTGGGAAGTGATGGGCGCCTGCTCGTACCTGCTGATCGGCCACTACTGGGAACGCCGTGATGCCCGCTCGGGCGCGGTGAAGGCGTTCCTGATGACGCGGTTCGCCGATGTCGGATTCCTGTTCGGAATCTTCGTGCTCGGCCTCGGTGCGCACACTTTCCGGATTTCCGAAATCGATCCGGCGCGGATTTCCCCCGGGGTGCTCACGACCGGGACGCTGCTGCTCCTGGTCGGTGTGGTCGGGAAATCGGCACAGGTGCCGCTGCAGACCTGGCTCCCGGACGCGATGCCGGGCCCGAGCCCGGTCAGCGCCCTGATCCACGCGGCCACGATGGTTGCCGCCGGCGTCTTCCTGATCGCCCGTCTCTACCCGGTGTTCTCCGCGTCGGGGACGACGCTGACGGTGCTGGCGATCGTCGCGTGTGTGACGATGCTGTTCGCCGCTCTCTGCGCGTCCGCGGCGGTCGAGGTGAAGCGGGTCCTCGCCTGGTCGACCGTGAGCCAGCTGGCGATCATGTTCTCCGCCTTGTCCCTCGGTACGGCGGACGGCCGGCACGCGGCGCTCTTCCACCTGGTCACGCATGCCGCGTTCAAGGGCCTGCTTTTCCTCTGCGCCGGCGTACTCCTGCACCAGGTCGGCAGCGCGGCCCTCGTCGTCCTGCGCCGGTACACGCGCCGCGGAAAGTTGCGGAAAGCGCTGCAGGTCACGTTCCTGACGATGACGGTCGGTCTGGCGGCGCTGGCCGGCGTCCCCGGGTTCGCCGGGTTCTTCTCCAAGGACACGGTGATCGAAGCTGCCTGGGAGAAGGCGCGCGACGGGTCGGTCGTCGGGTGGCTCGTGCTGGTCTCGGTCTGCCTGACGGCGGCGTTGACCGCGTTCTACTGCGTGCGGCTGTGGCTGTGGACCTTCTTCCGTACGCCGGCGCTCGCCGGCGGCATCGGCGCGTTCGAGGACGGCGACGCGGCGGCCGACCTCGACGAGCCCGACACTTCCAAGCTGCGCGACGCGCCCTGGGTGATGCTGGCGCCGCTCGTTCTGCTGGCGGTCGCCGCGATCGCGCTCGGGTACGCCGACGGCGTGCATCTCAACTGGGTGATCGGGCTGATCTCGACCGCGCTCGTGCTCCTCGGCGCGATCCCGGCGTACTCGCTGTGGCGGCGTGGGGCGGATCCGCGGCCGCTCCTGCTGGAGCGTGAGTTCGGCGCTGACCCGGCGTACCACGGTCTGGTCGTCGTCCCCGTGCGGTGGCTGGCGAAACTGACCGTGGCGGGGGATCGCGATGTCATCGGGGCTTATGTCCGCGCGGTCGGCCGGACGGGGACGCTGGCCTCACAAGGGTTCCGGCGGCTGCAGACCGGGAACGTGCAGACCTATCTCACCGCGGCCGTCATCGGCGTTGTCGCCCTGGCTGTGCTGGCGGGGGTGATCGGCTCGTGAACGCCGTCCTGCTGGCGATCCTGGTGCTGCCGCTCCTGGCCGCGGGCGCGCTGTGGTCGATCCCGGCGGCGATCGGGGACCGGCTGGCGGCGGCGTACGGATCGGTGATTTCCGGGCTGGTGCTGATCGGGTCGGTGCTGCTCTGGCCGCGGACCGAGGGCTGGGTCGCGTACGCGCCGCAGGACGGGCCCCTGGCCGAGATCGACACTGCGTGGATCCCGTCGCTCGGCGTCCGGTTCCATCTCGGGGTCGACTCGATCTCGGTGCCGCTGATCGTGCTCACCGCGCTGCTGACCTTCCTGTGCTGCCTGTACTCGCTGAAGATCACGCCGCGGATCGGCCGGACCCGTTCCCTGATCGCGCTGCTGCTGGTGATCGAGACCGGCGTGATCGGAACGTTTTCCGCGCTGGACCTGGTGCTGTTCTTCGTCTGCTTCGAGATCGTGCTGATCCCGATGTGGCTGGTCATCGACATCTGGGGCGACCACCACGACCCGGTCGGACGGAAACGCGCCGCGAACACTTTCGTACTGATGACCGTGTTCGGTTCCGCGTTGATGCTGCTCGGTTTCCTGCTGGTACAGCGGGTGGCGGGGACGTTGGACATCGTCGAGCTGACCCGGTCGCCGGTGGCCGGCGGACACGGAATCCCGTTGGTCGCGGCGCTGCTGATCGCGATCGGGCTGGCGGTGAAGGTGCCGCTCTGGCCGCTGCACATCTGGCTGCCGGACGCGCACGCGAAGGCGCCGACGGTCGGCTCGGTGCTGCTGGCCGGCGTACTGCTGAAGCTGGGGACGTACGGCATGATCCGGATCCTGGTGCCGGTGCTGCCGGACGCGACGGCGACGATCGCGCCGTACCTCGGGGCGTTCTCGACGGTCGCGATCGTCGCGGGTTCACTGGCCTGCCTGGCGCAGACCGACGTGAAGCGGCTGATCGCGTACTCGAGCGTCGGGCACATGGGATTCGTCGGACTCGGGATCTCGACGCTGTCGCCGGCCGGTCTGCGCGGCGCGTTGTTCGCGAACATCGCGCACGGGCTGATCACCGGGCTGCTGTTCTTCCTGGCCGGTGCCATCAAGGACCGTCACGACACCAGCGACCTGCGGACGATCGGGCGGGCGCTGTACGCACGGTTGCCGCGGATCGCCGCACTGCTGACGTTCGCGTGTCTCGCGTCGCTCGGGTTGCCGGGGCTGGCCGGGTTCTGGGGCGAGATGCTGGTCCTGCTCGGTGCGTACCACCCGGCGCCGTGGTTGCCGCGGACAACGTTCCTGGTGTTCATGGTGATCGCCGGACTCGGAACGGTGCTCACTGCCGCGTATTTCCTGCGCCTGGTCCGCAACCTGTGCCAGGGCGATCCGGCCGAGAACCCGCCGGCCGCGTTCGCGGTCGACCTCAGCCGCATCGAGCTGGTCACCTGGGCCCCGCTGATCACGCTGACCGTGCTACTCGGCGTCTGGCCCGGCCTCCTTCTGCAACAGTGGGTTGCCCTATGACCCTGACCTGGACCGACTGGCAGGCAATCGCCGTACCGCTGGTGCTGGCGATCGGCGCCGTTGCCGTGCTGCTGGTCGACAGCTTCTGGAAGAGTGCCTCGGCCGAGCTCCGCCACACCGTGGTCACGGTGCTGACCAGCGTGGTGATCCTGTTCGGGCTCGTGTTCGTGTGGGCCCGTCGGGACGACTTCATGCCCGCGTTCTGCCGGCCCGCGGTTGAGGGGCCGGCACAGTGCAGCCTGGTCTTCGAACCGTTGACGGCCGGGTTGTGGGCGGTGCTGCTCATCGGCGGACTCGGCGTCGTCGGACTGTCGGCGTACCGCTTGCTGGCAGCGGACGTGCCGATCGGGGAGTACCACTTCCTGCTGCTGAGCGCGCTCACCGGTGCGACGGTGCTGGCGGGTGCGCGGGATCTGGCGACGCTGGTCATCGCGCTCGAGGTGGTGTCGCTGCCCAGCTTCGCGATGGTTGCGCTGCGGCGGGACCGGCGTGGCTCCGAGGGCGCGATGAAGGCGTTCCTGGTGTCGGTGCTGTCGACGGCCGTCATGCTCTTCGGGATTTCCTACCTGTACGGCGTGACCGGGTCGCTGTACCTGTCCACGATCGCGAACCGGCTGAACGGGCTGGATCCGGATCTCGCGCGGGTCGCGTTCGCAGCCGGGCTGTTCGTGATCGTCGGCTTCGGGTTCAAGATCGCGGCGGTGCCGTTCCACGCATGGCTGCCGGACACGTACGTCGGCGCGCCGGTCGAGGTGACCACGTTCCTCGCGGTCGTATCGAAGTCGGCCGGTGTGGCCGGGCTGCTCGTGCTGGTGACGTCCGGGATCGCGCCGGACGGCTCGCAACTGCGGACGGTGATCGCGATCCTGGCGGCGGTCACGATGACGGTCGGCAACCTGGCAGCGCTGCGTCAGGTCGAGGCGGTCCGGCTGCTGGCCTGGTCCTCGATCGGCCAGATCGGCTTCCTGCTCGCGCCGTTGGCCGTGGACAACGCGCAGGCCGTTGTCGGGTACCTCGCGGCGTACGTCGTGGTCACGCTCGGCGCCTTCGGGGCGGTCGCCGTCGTCCAGCGTCATCGCCCTGCTGGTCTGCTGACCGACTACCGCGGCATGGTCCGCTCCGAGCCCGGCCTGGCTGCGGCACTCATCTTCTTCCTCGTCGTGCTGGCCGGCCTCCCGCCGGGTCTCGCGGGCCTGTTCACCAAGTTCGCCGCGTTCCAGGCCGTCATCGACGGCCACCTCGGCTGGCTCGCGATCGTCATGGCCCTCAATGTCATGATCGGCCTCGCCGTCTACCTCCGCTGGATCGCGGAACTCTTCCGCCTCCCCGCCGACGCCCCGTTCTCGGTCGACATCGAAACCCCGGCTGTCACGATGATCTCCCTCTGCACCGCGGTAGCCGCCGTACTCTCCGTCCTGCCGAGCATCATGTTCGCGCTGGCGACCTGACAGGTTCCGGTCACAGCCGGGGCGGTCGTCGCTTCGCTCGATAGCCTCTGGCGGGTGATCACACGAGGAATCGCCGGGCTGCTTCTGATGTTCACGTTGGTCGCCTGCGGCGGGTCCGGCAAGAGCGAGACACCGCCGAGTTCACAGTCGGGTACGCCCGCCGGTACGCCGACCAGCGCAGCCGTGCCCGCGGCCAAGGACGGGCAGAACTACCAGGCGTGTGTCGACGGCGTCTGTGAGGTGATGATCCGCAAGAAGGCCGTCATCAACCTGAAGGGGGCAAAGTTCACGGCGACGGTGGCGGACGGCACGCTCAAGCTCACCGACTCGAAGGGCTACATCTCCCTGAGCAGGAGCGGCACCGACGTCAGCCGCAGCGGCGGCGGCAGTGCCGGAGGCGTGGCCGGCGGCCTCGCTGCGGTCAGCTGGAGCGACCAGGACGGCCCGCTTCACATCGCCACCCTGACGTACGCCGAAGGCGACGCCGTCATCGTGAGCTTTACGACGCGGTAGCCCGCGCCTGGAAGTCCTCGTACTGGGCCCAGACGCGGCGCCAGAGGGTGTCGCGGTCGGCGGCGGAGTAGTGGGGGAGCGGCAGCCGGAAAACGTCCGCGAGCGCAGTGAAGTAGTCCGTGGGGTTCTCGAGCAGCGTGCTGTCGACGCGGTCGGAAAACGTTTCGCTCAGGCCGACGGAACGCAGTACGACAACGGATTCCGGCGTACGGCGGAACGCGGATGCCAGCCGCACGAAGGGGGACTCGGGGTCCGCGGAAAGCGCTGCATGCCGGGCTGCGAACGCGTCGATGGTGACCGGGGCCGACTCGAAGTCCATGCCGATCAGGCTCGCGCGCGGATCGTGGTCGAGCCGCCAGCCGTCGGTCTTCTCGGACGGGCGGAGCCGCAACGTGAACGGGTACTGCTCCATCTCGCCTGGCTCCAGCGGCATCGGGTAACGCAGCCCGTCGCCGAGGCCGGCGTCGACGAGCCACTGGCGCTCGGGGTCCTCGACCAGTCCGCTGACGGTCAGCACCATGTGGCTGCCGTCGATGTCGCCGGGGTGGTTGACGGTCTGTACGCCGCCACGGTGCATCTGAACGCGGTACCCGAGCTCGGTCAGCAGGAGCGCGAACGTGCCGTTCAGCTGGAAGCAGTACCCGCCGGTCTCCCGCGCGATGATCCGCTTCGCCACGTCCTCCGGCTCGAACGGACCGCCCGGCGCGAGTTGGTACTGCACCGTTTCGTACGGCACCTGGTCCACGTACGCGGCGTGCAACTGCGACAACGCCTCCAGCCGCGGCGGACCGTCGTACCGGTCGATTCCGATTCGCTGCAGCAGCGCCTTGGTGTCCATGCGCCTTAGGCTAAGCGAGGTGATCACCGTCCTCGACCGAGTTACCGCTCTCGCCATCGCCGACGAGCTCGGGCACGTGTTCGCCGCCTCGTTCGATGACGGAGACGACCGTCCGGCACCGCGCCTGTACCGGCGGTTGGGATGGCAACTCGTCGTCCCGACTTCGGCTGGGGCTCCGCGCTCTACGGTCTGGACAGGGGTGTGCCCTAAGCCCCACGACCTGGCAGGGTATGGGGCATGACTTCTGAGCGGATCTATGTCGGGAGCTATACCAGTCAGGCCGGTGGCGGGGACGGGATCGCGTTCGGTCCGCTGGACGGGATCAAGACGGTGGCGACCATCGCCGACCCGTCGTTCCTGGTCATTTCCGCGGACGGGCGGTTCCTCTACGCATGCGATGAGGAGGACAACGGCCGGGTCGCGGCGTTCGCGATCCAGCCGGACGGCGGGCTCGAGCCGCTCAACCAGCAGCCGACCGGTGGCGTGCACCCGTGCCACCTGGACATCGACCCGTCGGGCCGGTTCGTGCTGTCGGCGAACTACACGTCGGGGTCCGTCGCCGTCCACCCCCGGAACGAGGACGGTTCGCTCGGCGAGCGCGCGTACTTCGTCCAGCGCTCCGGCACCGGACCGAACGCGGAGCGCCAGGAAGGACCGCACGCGCACCAGATCGCGTTCGACCCGGCCGGTGCGTACGTGTTCGACATCGACCTCGGCTCCGACACGGTCTACTCGTCGACGCTGGGCGAGGACGGCGTGCTGCACGAGGTCGACCAGCTGCGCGTCCACCCCGGCGCCGGCCCGCGGCACATGGTGTTCCACCCGACGGCGGACGCGGCGTACGTGATCAACGAGCTCGACTCGACGCTGACCGTCTGCAACTACTCCGACGGGAAGCTGCAGGTCGTGCAGACCGCCTCGACCCGGCCGGCCGACTCGCCCGGCGAGAACTTCCCCGCTGAGCTGCTGATCTCCGCCGACGGCCGGTTCCTGTACGGGTCGAACCGGGGCGACAACACCATCGCGGTGTTCGAGACCGCCGCCGACGGGCAGTCGGTCGAGCTGGTGCAGACCATCTCCTCCGGCGGGGACTGGCCGCGGCACCTTGCCTTCGGCAACGACGGGAAAACGCTGTACGCCGCGAACGAGCGCTCCGACCAGATCGCCACGTTCACCATCGCCGACGGCCGGCTCACCCAGGTGGGCGAACCGGCCGTCTGGCCGAAGCCGGTGTGCGTCGTACCTGTCTAGCTACTTCGACCTGAAAAGTGTCGGTCGTCGTGAGGGTGGGTGCGGCTGGTGCTTGGTTTGGGTGCGGGTGACCGGATCGGGTGGGCAGGGTCCGCCTCGGCGTGGTTTCTGACGCTGCCAGGGTCCGATCTTGGTGAGGTTGTGGGCGAAGACGCCGTATCCGCACCAGGTTCGGGCGCCGGTGATGGTGGTGAGTTCGGTGCGGTTCCAGCCGTAGCTGCGTTTGATGTGGTTGATCCGTCCTTCGGATCCGGTGCGCCATTTGACCTTGTCGCGGAAGGCTCTTCGGTGCTCGAGTTCGCGGCGTGCGGCACCGGGTTTCCCCTTGCGGGGAATCGCGACGCTGCGCACGCCGAGATCGTGCAGGTCGCGTTCGACGCTCGCTTCGCCGTAGCCCCGGTCGGCGGTGACCGCGCGCGGTGGGCGCCCGGTGCGGCGGGTGATCCGTTCGATCGCCGGAGCCAGTTGCGGTGCGTCCGCGGGGTTTCCGATCTCGACATTGTGGTCGAGGATCACCCCGTCGGCGTTGTCCACGACCTGCGCCTTGTAGCCAAACTCGACCGGCTTGCCCAGCCGGCCCTTGCGGATCGGCCGGGCATCGGGATCGTGCAGGCTGACCAGCCGAGTCGCGCTGTCCGGCACCTGGCCGCCCAGCCGGGTCCGGGTCTGCGCGACCACCCGGCGGGTGCGTTCCAGTGTCGTGTCCAGCTCGTCCAGCGCGCGGTGCAGCCGGCCCTTCGCCTGACCCGACGGCCCGGTGGCCCGGCGCAGCGCCCTGCGTGCGTTACGCACGACCGCGTCCGCGTCTCGCATCGTCTG